>JAYZQJ010000171.1:0-14643 GCA_036149055.1 Myxococcota bacterium
CCCCCATCCCGCCGCCACCCCACCCCCTTGGCGGCATTTCGCCTTTGCGAGAGCCCATTTCCCCGGCAGGAGTCGCCGCCAAGCGCGCAGCCGAGTGCCCGGCGGCCAGCCCCCCTCCCGCGGCCACCCCACCCCCACCCCCTAGGCGGCTTTGCGGCTTTGCGGCTTTGCGCGAGCCAGTTCAGCCGCATGACCCGCCGCCAAGCGCGCATCCGAGTGCCCGGCGGCCAGCCCCGATCCCGCCGCCAGCTCACCCCTTAGGCGGCTCTGCGCCTTTGCCCGAGCCGTCTCACGCGGACAGCGCGGCCTTCCCCGGCTCGCCTCGAGGGACGGCGGGCTCGCGCGGGCCGCGCTATAGAGCCGGGCGATGCCTCTCCCCGTCGTCCGTGAAGCGCGCGAGGACGACTGGCGCTGGCAGGCGCGAAACGCCGTCAGCGACCTGGACGGGCTGGAGCGCGCGCTCGTCCTGACCGACGCGGAGCGCGAGGGCGCCCGGCGCGCGCTCGAGGGCGGCTTCCCGATCTCGATCACCCCCTACTATCTGTCGCTCTGCGATCCGCGCGACCCGAGCTGCCCGATCCGGAGGCAGTGCGTGCCCCGCGCCGAGGAGGCGATCGAGGTGCCCGGCGATCTGCGGGATCCCCTCGGCGAGGAGTCCCACGAGGTCGCGCCGCATCTGGTGCAGCGCTACCCGGACCGCGCGCTCCTGCTGGTGAGCGATCGCTGCAGCGTGTACTGCCGCTTCTGCACGCGCAGCCGCATGGTCGGCCAGGGCGGCGGGGCGCGCTCGATGGACGCGCTCGGCGGCGCCTTCGCCCACCTCGAGGCGCACCCCGAGATCCGCGAGGTGATCGTCAGCGGAGGCGACCCGCTCGTCGCCACCACCGGCCGGATCGCGGCCATCCTCGAGCGGCTCGCGACGATCCCCTCGCTCGACACCGTCCGGATCGCCACCCGGGCCCCGGTGACCTTGCCGATGCGGATCGACGACGCCCTCTGCGAGGCGCTGCGGCGCTTCCCCTCCACCTGGGTGATGACGCACTTCAACCACCCGAAGGAGCTGACCGACGCCTCCTCCGCCGCGATCGCCCGGCTGGTCGATCACGGGCTCCCGGTCATGAACCAGACGGTGCTGCTCCGCGGGATCAACGACGACGCCGAGACCCTCGAGGCGCTGTTCCGCGGCCTCGTCCGACGCCGGGCGCGACCTTATTACCTGCTCCAGGCCGACCCGGTCCGCGGCACCGGGCACCTGCGCACCCCGATCGCCGTCGGCGAGCAGATCATGGCCCGGCTGCAGGGGCGGCTGAGCGGGATCGCGCTCCCGAAGCTCATCGTCGACACCCCGGGCGGCCACGGGAAAGTGCCTCACGGCCCGGACTGGGTCGTCTCGCGCGGCCCGGGCGTGACCCGCTTCCGCACCTTCCGGGGGCGGGAGGTCGACTACCTCGATCCGCCGGGGTGAGCCGGGGCGTCGGGCCCGCTTTGAAAAGTCCCGGCATGGGTGTATGACTCGCGCGCGCCGCCTCCGCGCGCACCGCCTCCGGCTCGATTTCTCCCTGTCCGCGCCGCGAAATGGCCCCAGGGTGGAGTCGGTGGGGGCGTCCCAGGAATCCTCGGAGACCCCGGAAGACCCATGCAGAGAGCGCTCACGCTCACCCGTTCGACCGTCGGCATGAAGGCGCTGGTCGCCGTCACCGGCCTCATCCTCTTCGGCTTCGTCATCGGCCACCTGGCGGGCAACACCCTGCTCTTCGCCGGCTACGAGACGTTCAACGGCTACGCGGCCAGCCTGAAGGCGAACCCGGCCCTGCTGTGGGGCGTGCGGACGGTGCTGCTGGCCAGCGTCGTGACCCACATCGCGCTGACCATGAAGCTCGCGGGCCGCAACTCCTCGGCGCGGCCCACCGGCTACAAGAAGGCGCGGCAGGATCAGATCACGACCTACGCGGCGCGCACGATGGTCCTCAGCGGGCCCCTGCTCTTCGCCTACATCCTCTTCCACCTCGCCCACTTCACGGTGCCGGGGCTGGACCTGGGCGGCGAGCACGACGTCGTCAACGTCTACGGGAACGTCGTCCGGGGCTTCCGGGTGCCGTGGGTCGCGGGGATCTACATCTTCGCGAACATCCTGCTCGGCCTGCACCTGTTCCACGGCGCGTGGAGCGCGCTGCAGAGCCTCGGGGCCAACCACCCCAAGTACAACCCGCTGCGCAAGCGCCTGGCCGTCGGCTTCGCGCTCGCCGTCGCGGGCGGCAACATCTTCATCCCGGTCGCGGTCCTCACGCGCCTCGTCGGCACCGACGAGCAGGTCGCGGCGAGCGACCTCCACCCCCTGGGCGCGCCGGAGCCCCAAGACCCGCCGATGCCGACCGAATGAGGCGGAAGGGAAAGCACATCTCATGAAGCTCGAGAGCCACGCCCCCACCGGGGACATCGAAAAGCGCTGGGACCAGCACCGCTTCGAGATGAAGCTGGTGAACCCGGCCAACAAGCGAAAGTTCGACGTCATCGTCGTCGGCACCGGCCTCGCCGGCGCCTCGGCCGCCGCGACCCTCGCGGAGCTCGGCTACAACATCAAGGCGTTCTGCTACCAGGACAGCCCCCGCCGCGCCCACAGCATCGCCGCGCAGGGCGGCATCAACGCCGCCAAGAACTACCAGAACGACGGCGACAGCGTTTACCGCCTCTTCTACGACACGGTGAAGGGCGGCGACTTCCGCTCCCGCGAGAGCAACGTCTACCGCCTCGCGCAGGTCAGCGTGAACATCATCGACCAGGCGGTCGCCCAGGGCGTGCCCTTCGCCCGCGAGTACGGCGGCCTGCTCGACAACCGCTCGTTCGGCGGCGCGCAGGTCAGCCGGACCTTCTACGCCCGCGGCCAGACCGGCCAGCAGCTCCTGCTCGGCGCCTACTCGGCGCTCAGCAAGATGATCGCGGCGAACAAGGTCAAGATGTACTCGCGCCACGAGATGCTCGACCTGATCGTCGAGGACAACCGGGCGCGGGGCATCGTGGTCCGCAACCTCGACACCGGCAAAGTCGAGGCGCACACCGCCGACGCGGTCTGCCTCTGCACCGGCGGCTACGGCAACGTCTTCTACCTCTCGACGAACGCCAAGGGCTGCAACGTCACCGCGAGCTGGCGGGCACACAAGAAGGGCGCGCTCTTCGCGAACCCGTGCTTCACCCAGATCCACCCGACCTGCATCCCGCCGAGCGGCGACTACCAGTCGAAGCTCACGCTGATGAGCGAGTCGCTCCGGAACGACGGCCGCGTCTGGGTCCCGAAGGATCCGTCCAACGCCGAGAAGAAGCCGAGCTCCATCCCGGAGAGCGAGCGCGACTACTACCTCGAGCGCATCTACCCGTCGTTCGGCAACCTCGTCCCCCGCGACATCGCGAGCCGCGCCGCCAAGAAGATGTGCGACGAGGGCAAGGGCGTGGGCCCGTACGTCGGCGACAAGCGCCGCGGCGTCTACCTCGACTTCGCCGACGCCATCAAGCGCGAGGGCGAGCCGCGCATCATGGAGAAGTACGGCAACCTCTTCGAGATGTACGAGCGCATCACCGGCGACGACCCGTGTGAGACGCCGATGCGCATCTACCCCGCCACCCACTACACGATGGGCGGCGTCTGGGTGGACTACAACCTGATGAGCACCATCGACGGCCTCTTCGTGCTCGGCGAGGCGAACTTCTCCGACCACGGCGCCAACCGCCTCGGCGCGAGCGCGCTGATGCAGGGCCTCGCGGACGGCTACTTCGTCATCCCGTACACGATGGGCAACTACCTCGCCCGCGCCGGGAACAACCCGATGAAGGAAGAGTCCGCGCCGGTGAAGAGCACCGTCAAGGACGTCGAGACCCGCATCCAGGGGATGATCGACAAGGGCGCCAAGGGCACCCACACCCCCGACCACTTCCACCGCCGCCTCGGCCACATCATGTACGACAAGTGCGGCATGAGCCGGAACGAGGCCGGGCTGAAGGAAGGCCTCGAGGAGGTCCGCAACCTCCGCGAGGAGTTCCACGACAAGGTGAAGATCCTGGGCTCGGGCGGCGAGCTGAACAGCATGCTCGAGAAGGCCGGGCGCGTCTCCGACTTCCTCGAGCTCGCCGAGCTGATGCACGTCGACGCCCTCGACCGCGACGAGAGCTGCGGCGCCCACTTCCGCGAGGAGCACGTCCGCGAGGACGGCGAGGCCAAGCGGGACGACGAGAACTACGCCTACGTGGCCGCCTGGGAGTTCACCGGGGTGGGAGAGAAGCCGAAGCTCCACAAAGAGGAGCTCGACTTCGAGTACGTCAAGCTCACGCAGCGCTCCTACAAGTGAGATAGAGAGATGTCGGACATCAACCTGAAGCTCCACGTCTGGCGGCAGGAGAGCCGCGGCGCCACCGGCAAGTTCGAGGACTACTCGAAGTACGCCGAGGGCATCAGCACCCACGCCTCCTTCCTCGAGATGCTCGACGTGGTGAACGAGCGGCTCGCCGAGGACGGCATCCGCCCCATCGTCTTCGACCACGACTGCCGCGAGGGCATCTGTGGCTCGTGCGGCGCCGTCATCAACGGCGTGCCCCACGGCCCGCAGAAGCTGACCACGACCTGTCAGCTGCACATGCGACAGTTCAAGAACGGCGACGAGATCTGGGTCGAGCCCTTCCGCGCGGGCGCCTTCCCGATCATCAAGGACCTGATGGTCGACCGCGGGAAGTTCGACACCATCATCCAGGCCGGCGGCTTCATCTCGATCCGCACCGGCAGCGCGCCGGACGCCAACGAGATCCCGGTGCCGAAGGAGGTCTCGGACGGCGCCTTCGACGCCGCGACCTGCATCGGCTGCGGCGCCTGCGTGGCCGCGTGCCCGAACGCCTCGGCGAGCCTCTTCCTCAGCGCCAAGATCGCCCACCTCAACCTGCTGCCGCAGGGCCAGCCCGAGCGCTACAAGCGCACCCGGCAGATGGTCTCGGCGCACGACGAGGCCGGGTTCGGCGGCTGCACCAACCACAAGGAGTGCGAGGCCGCCTGCCCGAAGGGCATCAGCACCGACTGGATCGCCAAGATGAACCGCGACATGCTCATCGCGACCATCACCGGCAAGGACGGCAAGTTCGCCTGACGCCCGTCAGGCGGGCTTGACGCCCGTCGCGAGCCAGAGCTCGCCCCCGTACTCCTTCTTCTCCGGCAGCGCGCGCCGCTCGAAGCGCTCGGCGACCCGCTCGAGCGGCTCCCAGGCGCGCCTCCGGATGTCGGCCCGCGCGACCAGGTTCACCATGTGACCCTGGAAGCCGGGCTTCTCCGCGTAGACGTCGACCACCACCGCGCGGCCGCCCGGCGCGAGCTGCGCCCAGAGGCGCTCGAACGCCGCCTCCCACTCGGGGAAGGCGGTGAGACCGAGGAACACGTGGAGGCGATCGAAAGGCGCAGCATCGAGCGGCGCGTCGTGCACGCTCGCCTGGACCAGCTCGACGACCTCGCCCAGCGCCTCCGCCTCCACCCGGGCCCGCGCCTTCTTCAGCATGCCGGCGCTGAGATCCACGCCGACCACCCGGCCGCCCGGCTTCACCGGCGAGGCCAGCACGCCGAGGCTCTGCCCGGTGCCCACCGGGAGATCGAGCACCCGCTGCCCGGGCTCGAGCCGCAAGGCCGCCGCGGCCTCACGGCGCGCGTCGGCGTAGAGCGGCTCGAGGGAGCCGTCGTAGAAGTGCGAGAAGAAGTCGTACCACCCCATCGGTCTCCCTTTTCAGTCTTGCGCGTCGGGGGTCTCGGCGGCCGACGCGCGCCGCCAGCGCCAGACGGCGACGACGGAGACCAGCACGACCACCCCGATGGCCACCGCGCTGTAGGTCTCGACCCACGCCTCGAGCTGCTCGAAGTTCGCGCCCAGGAACCAGCCGACGCCGAGCAGGACCCCGTTCCAGGCGCACGCGCTGACCCCACCCCAGAGCGCGACCTTCCAGGCGGGCATGCCGACCATGCCGGCGGCGAGGAAGAAGAAGGCGCGCAGCGCGGGCACGAAGCGGTTGAGCGCGAGGTAGGCGGCGCCGTGGCGGTCGAAGCGCGCCAGCACGGTGTCGATCGCCTTGCGGGCCTGCTGGCTCCGGAGGAAGCGCGGGCGGCGCTCGACCCGGCGACGGCCGATCCAGCGGCCGGCGTAGTAGGCCCCCATGCCGCCCGCCACCGCGCCGAGGTTCAGCGACAGGTACACCCACAGCACCGAGTAGCCCGCGGTCGCCGCCAGGAACACCGCGAAGAGCGAGACGGTGTCGCCCGGGAACGGCGGGAAGACGTACTCGACCAGGCTCGCCAGCCCGATCACCAGGTAGGCGAGCGGGCCTTCGGTCTGCTGGAGCCAGTCGAGCAGCTCTTCCATAGTGGCCCGCGTGCCCTCCCCCTTCGACGTCGTAGCCGCGCTCCGCCCCGGCGGCCACATCCGCGTGATCGCGCCGAGCTCGCCCTTCCCTCGCGAGGACTTCGAACGCGGCGTGGCCCGCCTCCGGGAGCGCTACCGGGTGAGCTTCGGCCACGACCTCTTCGAGACCCACGGCTTCCTGGCCGGAGACGACGCGCGGCGGCTCGCGGAGCTGCGGGACGCGCTCGCCGATCCCGACGTCGACGCGATCGTCGCCGCCCGCGGAGGGTACGGCGCGACGCGGCTCCTCGAGTCGCTCCGCCCGGAGGAGGTGCGGGCGGCGCCGAAGCTCCTGGTCGGCTTCAGCGACGTCACCGCCCTCCACGCCCTCTGGGCGCGCGCCGGGCTGCGCTCGATCCACGGGCCGATGGTGGCCGCGCTCGGCCGGGCGGAGCCGAGCTGGGTGGAGCGCTGGATCGCGGCGGTGGAGGGCGGCCCCCTCGCCGCGGCCACCGACCTCGAGACGATCGCGCCCGGCGAGGCGGAGGGCGCGATCGTCGGCGGCAACCTCGCGGTGCTCGCGGCCCTCGCCGGCACGCCGCACGCCCCGCCGCTCGAAGGCGCGGTGCTCTTCCTCGAGGACGTGGGCGAGGCGCCCTACCGCGTCGACCGCATGCTCACCACGCTGAGGCAGGCGGGCTGGCTCGGCCGGGTGCGGGGGGTGGCGCTCGGGTCGTTCACCGCCTGCGATCCGAGGGCCGACGGCCGCACGGTGGAGGCCGTCCTGCGCGATCGCCTCGCGGACCTCGGCGTGCCGGTGGCGGCCGGGATCGGCGCGGGCCACGCGCCCGACGATCGCGAGCTCCCGCTGGGCGCGCCGGTCCACCTCGACGCGACGCGCGGCGTGCTGCGCTTCCTGGAGCCCGCGGCGGCCTCCAAGAGGGCGTGAGCGGGGTCACTTTGTCACGAGATGGTGACCCGGAGGCGCGGTGGCGCGAGGCGAAAAACCTCGTAGGCTCCGGCTGCTTCCTGGGGACCCCCTTCTCGGGTGGGGCCCCGGGGCCTATCTTCCAGGGTCCAGAGGACTCACACGCTCGCTCCGAAAGGCACCGGACATGGGACAGGACTTCGACCTCGAGCAGTACGACATCCACGTCGCGAACATCATCCGCAACGCGCCCCCGTCCCGCCTGTACGAGCATGGCCTCCGGAACGAGGCGGGCACCGCCATCGCGTCGAGCGGCGCGCTGATCGCGCTCAGCGGTGAGAAGACGGGCCGCAGCCCGAGCGACAAGCGGATCGTCGAGGAGGACGGCTCGAAGGACGACGTCTGGTGGGGTCCCGTGAACATCGCCATGGACGAGCAGGTGTTCATGATCAACCGCGAGCGCGCGCTCGACTACCTGAACACCCGCCCGCACCTCTACGTCGTCGACGGCTTCGCCGGCTGGGACCCGAAGTACCGCATCAAGGTCCGCATCATCTGCTCGCGCGCCTACCACGCGCTCTTCATGCGCAACATGCTCATCCGCCCCACGGCCGAGGAGCTGAAGGACTTCGGCGAGCCCGACTACGTCATCTACAACGCCGGCGCGTTCCCCGCGAACCGCTACACGTCCGGCATGACCAGCAAGACGTCGGTCGCCCTCCACTTCGGGCGCCACGAGTTCGTCATCCTCGGCACCGAGTACGCCGGCGAGATGAAGAAGGGCGTCTTCACGATCATGCACTACCTCATGCCGAAGAAGAACGTGCTCTCGATGCACTGCTCGGCGAACGAGGGTGACGACGGGAACGTCTCGATCTTCTTCGGGCTGAGCGGCACCGGCAAGACCACCCTCAGCGCCGACCCCAAGCGCAAGCTCATCGGCGACGACGAGCACTGCTGGAGCGACGACGGCGTCTTCAACATCGAGGGCGGCTGCTACGCGAAGGCCATCAACCTCTCGGCCGAGGACGAGCCCGAGATCTACAACGCCATCCGCTTCGGCTCGGTGCTCGAGAACGTGGTCTTCGACCGCGAGCGCCGCGAGGTCGACTTCACCGACACCTCGATCACGCAGAACACCCGCTGCAGCTACCCGGTCGAGTACATCCCGAACGCGAAGATCCCCTGCGTCACCAAGCACCCGGACCAGGTGGTGCTCCTGACCTGCGACGCCTTCGGCGTGCTCCCGCCGGTCAGCAAGCTCACCCCCGAGCAGGCGATGTACCACTTCATCAGCGGCTACACCGCCAAGGTGGCCGGCACCGAGATGGGCGTCACCGAGCCGGAGGCGACCTTCAGCGCGTGCTTCGGCGCGCCCTTCCTCGTCTGGCACCCGACCAAGTACGCCGAGATGCTCGCCGAGAAGCTCAAGAAGCACGGCGCGACCACCTGGCTGGTCAACACCGGCTGGACCGGCGGCCCCTACGGTGAGGGCAAGCGGATGAGCCTCAAGCACACCCGCGCGATCATCGACGCGATCAACTCGGGCGAGCTGGCCAAGGCCGAGACCGTCGCCGACCCCATCTTCGGCGTGCACGTGCCGAAGGCGGTCGAGGGCGTGCCGAGCGACGTGCTGGACCCGAAGAAGACCTGGAAGGACCAGGCCAAGTTCGACCAGACGGCGAAGAAGCTCGCCAGCCTCTTCAAGAAGAACTTCGAGAAGTACGAGGACCAGGCGAGCGAAGCGATCCGCGGCGCCGGCCCGCGCCTGTGAGCGCGAAGAGAGAGCCCCGCGTCCTCGATCTCGTGGCGGCGGTCCTGGAGGAGCGAGCCTCCCCGGAGGCCGCCGCCTTGCTCCTCGCGCGTGACGTGAAGCCGGACCTCGACGTCGAGGCCGAGCTGAAGGGCATCGACGCGCTCGCGGAGCCGCTGGGCGACCTCGACCCGGCCTGCCCGCCCGAGGAGCAGGCCCACATGCTGGCCGCTCACCTCTACGAGGGGCTCGGCTTCCACGGCAACGAAGAGGACTACTACGATCCTCGCAACAGCTACCTGGACGACGTCGTCCGGCGGCGCACCGGCATCCCGATCACGCTCGCGCTGGTCCTGATGGCGGTCGGCCGGCGGGCCGGCCTGCAGGTCGAGGGCATCGGCTTCCCCGGGCACTTCCTCGCCCGGGTCGGCGGCGAGGACGGGGTCTACGTCGACCCCTTCTTCGGCGGGCGGGTGCTCGACGACGCGGCGCTGTCCCGGCTGGCCGCGCGCATGCTCGGCAACGCGTCGCGGCTCAGCGAGCATCACCTCGCGCCGGTAGGGCTGCGCTCGCTCGTGGTGCGCATGCTGGTGAACCTGAAGCACGCCCACGAGCGGCAGCGCGACCACGCCCGCTCGATGGTGGTGTGCGATCGCCTGGTGGACCTCACCGACGAGCTCTCGTTCGTGCGCGACCGAGGCCTTCACGCCCTGGCGCTCGGCGCCCACGCCCAGGCGCGAGAGGATCTGGCCCGCTACCTCCTGAAGGAGGGCAAGACGGCCAAGGACGCGGCCGAGGTCCGCGCCGCCCTCGCGCGTGCCCAGGACGGTGGCGGGTACGGACCGAGCTGATAGTCTCTGCCGGCCATGCGCCATCTCGGGGGACTGGCGGCTCTGACCGCGATCGCGTTCGGCGCGCTCGGATGCGGGCCCGGCATCCCCTCGCGCTTCGTCATCGAGCGCGACATCGACGACTGGTCGTACCGCCGCTACCAGCGCGTGCTCGACGTCGAGATCGCGATGCCGGGCAACGCCGCGGTGGGCCACACCGCCACCTACGTGCGCCGCGCCTCGCGGACCGGGCGCTCGGTGCCCTACGCCAACGTCTTCGTCTCCGTCTACGAGCAGCCGCAGGGCCTGGCGGCCGAGGTCCGGCGGCAGGTGCGCGCGCTCGGGAGCTACGAGGCCTCGGTGCGCGGCCTCGGCGGCGGCCACGTCTGGTACCTCGACGCGGGCCCGGGCGATCGCTGGGCGCTCTGGGTGAGCGGCGCGCACGTGGTCAAGGTCGGCGCCTCGGACGCGGTGGACGACGTGCCGGAGAACGTGGTCAGCGCCTACATGGGCGTCTTCCCGAGCGACCTCGACGAGCACGGGCGCGCCCGCGAGGGGACCGCGTCGGCCGGCGAGCGCGAGGGCGAGGCGGTCGACGAGAGCCAGGAAGAAGCCGAGTACGACGGCGCCGCGGCCAGCGACGGCGACGACGACGACGAAGACCTCCCGCACTACCTCCGAGAGGACGCGCCCCGATGAGCGGCCCGCCGACCCACCTCGCCTCCGCGCCCCTCGCGCTCCTGTCGCCCTACCGGACCAAGCCGGACCCCGCGCCGGTGAAGCTCGACGCCAACGAGAGCCCCTGGGCGCTCCCGGACGCGGCCCGCCGACGCCTCGCCGAGGTGCTCGCCGAGGTGCCGCTCCACCGCTACCCGGATCTGCTCGCGCGCGACCTCAAGGCGGCCCTCGCGGAGCGCCTCGGCGCGAAGACCGAGCAGCTCGTGCTCGGCGTCGGCTCGGACGAGGTCATCGGCGTGCTCATGAGCGCCTTCGGGCGCGCGCCCGGCCGGGTGCTCTACCCCGCGCCGAGCTTCGTGATGTACCCGATCACCGCGCGGGTGAGCGGGCTCGAGCCGGTCGAGGTCCCGCTCGCGGACGACTGGTCGCTCGACGTCGACGCGATGAAGGTGGCGATCGCCGAGGCGCGCCCGAACCTGATCTTCCTGGCCACGCCCAACAACCCCACCGGGAACCGCTTCGCCCCGGACGCGCTCGAGGCCGTCGTCCGGGCGGCGCCGGAGAGCCTGGTCGTGATCGACGAGGCCTACGTGGCGTTCGCCGGCGAGAGCCTGGGCCCGTGGGTCGAGCGCTACCCGAACGTCGGCGTGATGGGCACGCTCTCCAAGGTGGGGCTCGCGGGGCTCCGGGTGGGCTGGATCCGGATGCACCCCGCCCTGGTCGACGAGGCGGAGAAGGCTCGCCCGCCCTACAACCTCAACGCCTACGCGCAGGTCGCGGCGACCACCCTGCTGCGAGAGATGCCCGACGCGCTCGACGCGCAGGTGGCGCGCATCGTCGCCGAGCGAGACCGGCTCCAGGGCGCGCTCGAGGGGCGCGGGGTCGCCGTGTCTCCGAGCGAGGCGAACTTCGTGCTCGCGCGGGTCGACGACGCGGCCGCCGTGCACGCGCACCTGCTCGCGAACGGGGTGCAGGTGCGCCGCTTCGCCGGGGACCCGCGGCTCGCCCACCACCTCCGGATCACGGTCGGCACGCCCGCCGAGACCGACGCGCTGCTCGCCGCCTGGCCCACCTGAAGCTTTGAGATGAGGGAGCGGTCGGCGATACTCGGCCGCATGACTTCCTTCGCGCGCAGTCGGCTGCCGCTCGCCCTCGTGAGCGCGCTGCTCGCCGGCGGATGCGCCCAGAACGCCATCCTGGAGCTCCAGATCGAGCTGCCGCCGGCGCCGGCCGGGTCCTCCGCCCGCTTCGCCTACGTGCAGGTGGCCTCGCCGAACAGCGGCTTCGACTTCGGGGTCGACTGGGGCGACGAGGGCTTCACCGTGCCGCTCACCGACAGCAGCCAGTGGACCTGCGTCAGCGTCGTGGGCGCGAGCCCCGAGGTCGACGTGAACGCCCGGGTGCGATTCTGCCAGGAGGAGCGCTGCCTCGACGTCGCCGACGGCAACGCGCCCGAGAGCCGGATCTTCGTGCAGGATCCCCTCTACATCGGCCGCCGGACCTTCGTGCGGCGGCGCATCCTCCGGGTGCCCGAGTGCGTCGAGGACGCGGACTGCGGCGGCTTCGGGCGGTGCACGAGCGGACGCTGCGGCTGCAGCGGCGACGCCGACTGCACGGCGGAGGACGCGGTGTGCCTCGCGGGCGGCTGCGTCGACCGCGTCGGCCGCTGCGACGTCGAGGGCTGCATCACCGGCGCCACCGACAACTTCTGCGCCGACGACGGGAGCCACTTCTGCGAGCGCCTCGACGCCGAGCCCCTCTCCTACGAATGCGAGCTGAGCGAATGAGGGCCGCCCTCGCCATCGTCACCCTGCTGCTCCTCGCGCCCGCGGTCGCCGGCGCCCAGGAGAGCCGCTGCGGGGAGCTCTCGGCCACCCAGATGGAGGAGGCGCGGGCGCTGTTCATCGCCGGATCGGCCGCGGTGGAGGCGGGCCGGTGGGCGGACGCGATCGACAGCTACGAGCGCGCCTACGCGCTCTCCTGCGCGCCGTCCGCGCTCTACAACCTCGCGATGGCGTTCCGGGCCCTCGGCCGTCACCGCGACGCGCGCGACGCGTTCGATCGGCTGATGACCCTGCACCCCGACCTCAACCCCGACCTGCGCACCAACGCGCAGCAGTTCCGGCGCGAGGAGGCGAGCCGGGTCGCGGTGCTCGAGCTGATCGACATCGATCCGGACGTCCGACCGGAGATCTCCTTCGACGGCCGCGCCATCCCGGACGAGGGCCAGCGCCCGGTGCTCGTCGAGACCGACGCCGGCTCCCACTCCCTGGTCGCCCGCCTCGAGGCCCACCAGCCGTTCGTGTGGGAGGGCACCCTGGCCGACGGTCAGCGGGAGACCGTGCAGGTGATCTTCCGGCCCATCCCCACCGGCGACGACACGGTGGCCATCGTGCTCCTGGCGGTCGGCGCGGCGGCGCTGATCGGCGGCGGCATCGCGCTCGGGGTGGTGCTCCAGGACGAGGCCCAGCTGCGCCCCCTCAGCCCGCTCACCGTCGAGCTGGATTGAGCCACAGCGCGCCTCCAGCGAGCTGAAAATTCGCGCAGGGGTGTTTCCCGTTCGCCACGCCGGAACGTGGCAACCGGGTCGCGGGTGCTGCTATGCTGTCCGAGATGGGGCACGCCCGTCCATCGACGGCGCCCGCCATTTACGGCCGCTACGAGACGCTCTTCCGCATCGCCGCCGGCGGTATGGCGGAGGTGTATGCGGCGCGGCAGCGCGGGGAGGCCGGCTTCCAGAAGCTGGTGGCGCTCAAGCGCATGCTGCCCCACCTGACCGACGACGAGCGGTTCGTGAACATGTTCATGGACGAGGGTCGCCTCGCCGCGAACATCGACAGCCCGAACGTGGTCAGCACGATGGACCTGGGCCGGGCCGACGACGGCTCCCTCTACCTCGTGATGGAGCTGGTGGTGGGCGCGACGCTCAGCTCGCTCCTCCGCAACGCGGCCAAGGACGGCGACTCGGTCCCGATCGACGTGGCCGTCGAGATGCTCGCGCAGGCGGCCCAGGGCCTGCACGACGCCCACGAGGCGCGCACCCCGTTCGGCGCCCCGCTCCAGCTGGTGCACCGCGACGTCTCGCCGCAGAACATCCTGGTCGGCGTCGACGGCCGGGTGCGGATCACCGACTTCGGCGTCGCCCGGGCCGTGCTCCGGCGCACCAAGACGAGCACCGGCGAGTTCAAGGGCAAGCTCAGCTACTTCTCGCCCGAGCAGTGCGCGGACAAGGATCTCGACCGCCGGAGCGACGTCTTCTCGCTCGGCGTCGTGGCCTGGGAGACCCTGACCACCCGGCGCTTGTTCCACGCGGAGAACCCGCTGGCGGTGCTCGAGCGGGTCACGCGCATGCCCATCCCGTCGGCCCACTCGGTCCGGCCGGAGGTGCCGGCGTCGGTGGCCGCGGTCGTCCAGACGGCGCTCGAGCGGGACCGGGACGAGCGCTTCTCCACCGCGGCCGAGTTCGCGTCGGCGCTCCGCGCCGCGGCGCGCGAGGCCTCGGGCATCGCCGACCGCAAGCGGGTGGGCGAGCTCTGCCAGCAGTACGGCGGCGACGGCCTCGAGCGGGTCCAGGAGCAGCTCAAGATCAGCCTGAGCAGCCCCGGCCTCCCGACCATCGACGACTTCGAGGCCGAGAAGACCGAGATCTCCAGCGGCATCGTGATGCGCCCCGAGGACGAGGGCCCGATGCCGGCCACCCCGCGCGCGCCGACCGCGGCCCAGCCCGCCCCGAGCCGCGCGCCCCTCGTGATCGCCAGCCTCGTCGCGGTCCTCGGGCTCGGCGTGGGCCTGACCGTGGGCGTGCTCGCGATGCAGGCCGACGCCCCCGAGTCGGCGGCGGAGCGCGTCGAGGTCGAGGCGGCCGCCCAGGTCGCGCCGACCGCCCTCCCCCCGGCCACCGACGAGGCGCCCGAGGGCGCGGAAGACGAGGAGGCGGCGGTCGAGGAGGAGCCCCCGTCGGCGGAAGATGACGCCGCCGAGGCCGCCGATCGCCCGCGTCGCCCGCGAACCGGCCGAGGCCGCGTGCGCCGCCCCACGCCTCGCGTCCAGGAGCCCGCCCCGGTCGAGCCCCCGCCCGCCGCCGAGAGCGCCCCGGCG
>JAYZQJ010000172.1:0-20054 GCA_036149055.1 Myxococcota bacterium
TGGGCCCGCCCTCCTCCTGGGCCCGCCCTCCTCCTGGGCCCGCCCTCCTCCTGGGCCCGCCCTCCTCGGCCCGCCTCTTTGCGTCTTTGCGTCTTTGCGTGAAATTAGTTGTCTCCCGATCTTCCCCACGGGGGAGCACCGTTGCGGTGTACGGTGCGCCGGTCAGGCACGCTGCGCGGTGGCGAGTGTCCATCCCGCTGCCAGCTCGGTCCCTTGGCGGCTTCGCGGCTTTGCGAGAGCCCAATGGCCACCGAAGCGCGCAGCGATGAGGCGCTGGGCGAGCTGGGCGATCGAGAGGTGGCGCGGGGGCGGTGGGCGACCCATGGTCCCGGGCGTGAGGGCGATTCGGTTCCATCGCTATGGCCCGGCGGACGTGCTGCGCTGGGAGGAGGCGCCGGACCCGACGCCGCGCCGGGGCGAGGTGCGGGTGAGGGTGCGGGCGGCGGGGCTGAACCCGAAGGACGTGCTGGTCCGGAAGGGGAAGCTGCGGCTCTTCACCCACGGCCGGTTCCCGCAGGGCTCGGGGTACGACCTGGCGGGGGAGGTGGACGCGCTCGGCCCGGGGGTGCGCTCGCTGCGGCTGGGGGAGCCGGTCTTCGCGATGATCCAGAGCTGGCGCGCGGGGGCCTGCGCGGAGCTCGCCGTCGTGCCCGAGGGGCAGCTGGCGCCCAAGCCGTCGTCCATCTCGATGACCGAGGCCGCCGGGGTGCCGCTGGCCGCGCTCACCGCGCTGCAGGCGCTGCGGGATCTGCTCCGGATCCGGCGCGGGCAGCGGGTGGCGCTCAACGGCGCCTCGGGTGGGGTCGGGGTGTTCGCGGTGCAGATCGCGCGGATCCTCGGCGCGGACACCACGGCGGTGTGCAGCGCGCGCAACGCCGAGTGGGTGAGGGCGCTCGGCGCCGACCGGGTGCTGCCCTACGACGAGCGCCCGCTGGCCGAGGCCTCCGAGACCTTCGACGCGGTGTTCGACATCTTCGGGACCGCGCCCCATCCGCGCGTGAAGCACCTGCTGACCGAGCGGGGGCGGTACGTGACGACGATCCCGAACGCGCAGAACGCGGCGAGAGACGTGCTGACGCGCTTCACCTCCCGGCCGGCGCGACTGGTGGTCGTGCGGAGCCGCCGCCGCGACCTGGCGCAGCTCGCGCGCTGGATCGACGCGGGAGAGCTCGCGCAGGTGATCGATCGGGTCTGGCCGATGCCGGAGGCGGCGGAGGCGCACCGCTACCTCGAGACCAAGCGCGCGAAGGGCAAGGTCGTGCTGGAGGTCCCCGAGCGTGCCTGAGCTCGCCGAGGTGGAGCACGCGCGCCGCATCCTCGAGGCGGCCTGCGTGGGCGAGCGGATCGAGGCGATCGAGGTGGACGCCGACGACATCGTCATCGAAGACCGGGCGGCCCTCCTGCGCCTCCGGGGCCGCGAGGTGCGCGAGGCGCGGCGGCGCGGGAAGTACCTCTGGCTCGAGCTCGACGAGGGCCCGCACCCGATCTTCCACCTCGGCATGACCGGCGCGCTCCGGCGGCGCGGCGACGAGCCGCTGAAGCTCGCGTCGAGCGCCAAGGAGGTCGACCGGACCTGGCCGCCCCGCTTCACGAAGGTGCGCCTGGTGATGTCGAGCGGCGAGCTCGTCTACACCAACAAGCGCCGGCTCGGGCGGGTGCTGCTCCGGGACGCGCCGGCGACCGACGCCCCGATCGGCGCGCTCGGATTCGATCCGTGGACGGACATGCCGAGCCTCGAGCGCTTCCGGGGGCTGCTCGAGAGGCGCCGCGGCCTCCTCAAGGGGCTGCTGCTGAACCAGAAGTTCGCGGCCGGCGTCGGGAACTGGGTCGCCGACGAGGTGCTCTTCCAGAGCGGCATCGATCCACGCCGCCGGATCGACGGGCTGAAGGGGCCAGAGATCGAGCGGCTCCACGCGGCGCTGCGAGACGTCGTGCGGCTGGCGGTCGAGGCCGACGCGCGCGCCGAGCGCTTCCCAGCGGAGTGGCTCTTCCATCGGCGCTGGGGCAAGGACCCCGACGCTCGCACCGCCGACGGCCACGTCGTCGAGTTCATCGAGGTCGCCGGCCGCACGACCGCCTGGGTCCCCACGAAGCAGCGCTGACGAATTCGACGCGGCAGGTTGGACACCCGGCGCTGATAGTCCTACTTGCTACTTTCATGACCACCCGACTGGCCGCGATGGCCCTCCTCCTCGTCGCCTGTGACGGCGGGACCCCCGATGGCGCGGACGGGGGCCTCGACGCCAGCGGCGATCCTTCCTTCGTGGCCTCGTGCGTGTACGAGAACACCTTCGCGATGGCCCCCGAGTGCCGCGAGTACCGCGGGCCCGGCTGGGACGCGGAGACGGTGGCCCGGGACTGCGCGCGGGTGTTCCTCAACAACTCGGGCGAGCTGACGCTCGACGAGCCCTGCGCCTTCGACGACGAGATCGGGCGCTGCACGGTCGGCGACCTCGCGGCGGGCGGCTACCTGATCGTCAGCTCGGGCGACCCGTCGGCCTGCGGCGCGGCCCAGACCGGCTGCGAGACGTTCGCGGGCGGGACGTTCGAGGCGGCCGAGTCGTGCGACGGCTGCGCGGCGACCGGCGACGAGGGGCCCGGCGCCATCGTGCCCGCGGACCCCGACTGCCGGGACCCGCTGCCGGGCGAGCCGGCCGGCGCGTCGGAGGGCGGGCAGGTGTGCACGCCGACGATGATCAGCGGCTCGACCGAGCCGGGCCGGCGCTACGACCAGTACGCCGACTGCGACGTGGTCCGCACCCAGCGGCCGTACTACGCGATGCCCGCGCCCTACGAGGAGGATCCCTCGGACCCGCGCCTCGCCGACGCCGACTACATGGCCGAGGTCGACTGGGTCCGCGCCCAGGCCGAGTCCTCCGCCTGCACCTGCTGTCACTCCGCCAGCGCCACCCCGAGCGGCGCGGCGGCGTGGGACACGGAGGCCGGCGCCCTGTGGATCGACACCGTCAGCGACGAGGCGCTCGCCATGTTCGCGGGCTTCACCGACTCGGCGGCCTTCGGCTTCTTCCCGGTCGAGGAGAGCAACGGCTTCGATCGCTCCACCACCGGCCTGCCGACCACCGACGTGCCCCGGCTCCGCGCGTTCGCCGAGCAGGAGCTGGCGCGGCGCGGGCTCACCGTCGACGAGGCGCGCGAGCTGCCGCCCTTCGCGCCGTTCTTCCGCGAGCTCGTCGAGCACGAGCCGGAGCCGTGCCCCGACGGGCTCGGCGTCGACGGTGACGGGCTGGTGCGCTGGACGGGCGGCGGCGCGCGCTACGTGTGGATCCTCGAGGAGGGCTCGACCTCGCCGGGCGTGCCGCCCAACTGGGATCTGCCCGACGGGACGATCTGGGCGATCCGCGCCGACTTCGACGGCGACGCCCTCGGCTGCGGCATGGGCTACGGCGAGCTCCCGAGCGGCGCCGTCCAGCGCGTGCCGGCCGACGGGAGCGCTCCGCCCGCGCTCGAGAGCGGCCGCACCTACTACCTCGCCGTGATGCGAGACATCGCCCAGCCGATCACCCGGTGCACCTTCTCTGCGCCATGAGGCGCGTCGCCATGACGCGGGCGTCGCTGGCGCTGCTGCTCGTCGCCTGCGGCTCCGACGTCGCCCCGCTCCGCCCCGACGCGGGGGCGCGGGACGCGGATCTCTCCTCGCTCTCGTGCCTCGAGGAGGAGGGCGTGCGGGCGCGGGTGTTCGAGCGGCACTGCGCGGACGCCGACTGCCACGACGCCGACGATCCCGAGGCCGGGCTCGATCTGGTCAGCCCCGGGGTGACGGAGCGGATCCGGGATCGGCCCTCGATCCTCGAGGGGTGTGGGGACCGCATCCTGGTGCGGCCCGGGAACGCGCGCGCCAGCTTCATGCTCGACAAGGTGCTGGCCCTCGAGGGCATGTGCGGCGACCCGATGCCCGCCGAAGGCGAGCTCCCCCTCGAGGGCCGCCGCTGCCTGGTCGAGTGGATCGACGCCATGTCCCCGGAGATGGGCACGCCCTGATCCGCGGACATGGGGACGGAGTTTCCTTGTTGCCCAACGCCGGAGGGCACGCCCCCACGCGCCTGGATCGAGCGGACTTGCCGCACTCCGACTCGGCAACAAGGAAACACCTTCCCGGGGCTATGCGCCCGCGGTCACACGGGATCTCGTCGCCGATTCGGCAACAAGGAAACACCGTCCCCGATGAAGCGCTACATGCGCTCGGGCGCCTCGATGCCGAGGAGGCCGAGGCCACGCGCCATCTGGCGGCGGGTCAGGTTCACGAGCGCGAGCCGGCTCTGGCGCACCGCGCCTTCGCTTTTGAGCACCGGGCAGTTCGTGAAGAACGCGCTGTAGTCGCGGGCGAGCGCGTAGAGGTGGTCGGTGATGTAGTGGGGCATCGACTGCGCCGCCGCCGCGTGCACCACGTCGGGGAACTTCGCGAGCCGGCGGCCGAGCGCCTTCTCGTCGTCGTGCTCGAGCGCGATCGCGCCGTCGAGCGCCTTCGGGTCGATCTCGCCCTTGCGCAGGATCGAGCAGCAGCGGGCGTGCTGGAACTGGAGGTACGGCCCCGCGTTGCCCTCGAGCGCGACCATCTTGTCGAAGTCGAACTTGTAGTCGCTGGAGCGGTTCTGCTTGAGGTCGGCGTACTTCACCGCGCCGATGCCCACCGTCTTCTTGAGGCTCGCGGCGAGCGCGGGGTCGAGCTCGAGCTCGTCGATCATCTTCTGCTCGGCGCGCTCCTCGGCCTCGTCGAGCAGCATCGCCAGGGTGATCGGCTTTCCGTCCGCCGAGCGGGTGCGGATGAGCTTGCCCTGGCCGTCGAGCACGCTGCCGAACTCGATGTGCTCGAGCTCCATCTCGACGCCCAGCTGGCGGACGACCTCGAAGAGCTGCTCGAAGTGCTGCTTCTGCGGCTGGCCGACCACGTAGAGGCTCGCGTCCGCGTCCCAGCGCTCCTTGCGGTAGAGCACGGTGGCGATGTCGGAGGTCGAGTAGAGGAAGGCGCCGTCGCCCTTGCGCACGATGAAGGGCACCTCCTGCTTGGCGAGCTTGCCCTTCACGCCCTCGAGCTCGTTGAAGAAGACGCAGACGGCTCCCTGGTCCTCGCGGGCGATGCCCTTCTCGAGCAGCGTCTCCACCACGCCGGGCAGCATGTCGTCGTAGGCGCTCTCGCCGAGCCACTCGTCGAACTCGACGTCGAGCCGCGCGTAGAGCTCGTTCAGCGACCGCTTCGAGGCGGCCACGAAGGTCTCCCAGAGCGCGCGGTTGTCGGCGTCGCCCCGCTGGAGCTTGGCCAGCTCGGCCCGGGCGCTCTCGGCGAAGGCGTCGTCCTCCTTGGCCCGCTTGCTCGCGAGCTTGTAGACGCGCTCGAGCTCCGGGATCGGGTCGCCCTCGAGCTTCGCCTCGTCGCCCCACTCGCGCATGCCGACGATGAGCAGGCCGAACTGCGTGCCCCAGTCGCCGAGGTGGTTGTCGCCGATCACCTCGTGGCCGGCGAAGCGCAGCAGCCGCACGATCGCGTCGCCGATGATGGTCGAGCGGAGGTGGCCGACGTGCATCTGCTTGGCGATGTTGGGGCTGGAGAAGTCGACGACGATCGTCTTCCTCTCGTCCACCGGATCGACGCCGTCGCGGTCGCGATCCGCGTGCGCCGCGTCGAGCTGCGCGGCCAGCCAGCCGTCCTCGAGGCGGACGTTGACGAAGCCGGGGCCGGCCACGGTGGCCTCCGCGATCGCCTCGTGCGCCGCGAGCCTCTCGGCCACCCCTCCGGCGAGCTCGCGCGGGTTCTTCTTCAGTCGCTTGGCGAGGCCCATCACGCCGTTGACCTGGTAGTCGCCGTGCTTCGGGTCCTGCGTGGGGCGCAAGATGGCGGGCGCTTCGACGTCGAGCGCGTCCTGGATCGCCTGCTGGGCCAGCTGGTCGAGGAAGACTTCGATCCGCATGGCGGCCGTTTACTACGGATGGCCGCCGGGCGCCCGCTGCATCGACCACACCGGAGGGCTGCCGTCGAGGTGGGTCGCGCGCGTGACGCGGAACCCGTGGCGGCGATAGAGCGGCAGGTTCTCGGGCTTGCTGGTCTCGAGCACGCTGGGGACGCCGTCGCGATCCGCCATCGCGAGCGCGTCGCGAAGCATGCGGCTCCCGAGACCGCGCCCCCGACGGGCCGCGTCGACGCCGAGGATCATCAGGTACCAGAAGGCCCCCGGAGGGTGGGCCTCCTCGAGCAGGGTCTGGATCCGGAGCGCGCTCGCGATGACGCCCGGCCGCGCGCGGCTCGGGGTACGCGCCCAGCCCGCGACCGTGCGCGCCACGGAGCCCCCGCGAACCGTGGCCGCCTGCCAGAGCGGCGCGGGGTAGGTGCCCGGGCCGTACCAGAGGCACACGCCGTCGACGCGCCCGCCCTCCTTCAGCCCGAACGCCATCCCCGCGGCTCGCGCGAGCTCCACGTTGCCTCGCATGACCTCGCTCAGCAGCGCCGCCCGCTCTCCGTCGTCGGGCGCTAGGAAGCGGAAGTACGGATCGGCGTCGAACGCTTCGGTCAGCAACGACACCGCCGCCTCCCGATCCCCTGTCGTCAAGTCATCCACCGCCGCCGCAGGATCATCGAACGGCGGGCTCTGGCCAACAAATCGTGCCTGACGCCGCGACGCTACCAGCTCGAGGGCGGGCGGCGGCGCTCGCTGACCGGCTGGCCGGTCTGAACGTCCACGCCGCGGAAGCGGACGTACTCGACGCCGAGGGGCTGACGGAGCTGCACGAAGACGCGGTCGACGAAGGCCGGCTGGCCGCGGACCGGGATCTGGGCGCGAGCCACGCAGCGGCCGTCGTGACGCTGGACCAGGACGAGGATGCGCAGGTCCGGGAACGCCGCGAGGTGCATCTCGACCCAGGTGCCGTTGTCCGAGCGGGTGCGGACGGACTGCGAGCTGATGCCGTAGACGCGGCTGTCCATGAAGCCCAGGTCGCCGAAGCGCGGGTAGCCGGGCTCGAAGCGGTGCCAGTAGGCGTAGACCGGCTCGTCGCCCACCGGCTGGCAGCGGGCGTCCAGGTGGATTCCGTAGTCGACGCGGTTGCGGTCGTCGCTCTTCGCGATGTGGAAGACCGTCCGGACGTCGTGGGAGCCGAAGCTCGGGGTGGCGCTCGCGGGCGCGGCCATCGCCAGGAGGAGGAGCGCGAGCGCCCCCGCGATGGGCGCTCTCCGATGCCAAGTCATGCGATCAAGGTAGCGGTTCTGCGCGCGGCCACACCCCCGACCGCGTTCGTGGACGGGGCGCTGGCTCGTGGGGGCGGGCTTCGCCATGATGCGGCGCATGGCCGGAAGTACTCTAGGCACCCTCTTCCGCGTCACCACGGCCGGTGAGTCGCACGGGCCCGGCAACGTGGTGATCGTGGACGGATGCCCCGCGGGGCTCGCCCTCGGCGTCGACGACCTCGTGCCCGATCTGCAGCGGCGCCGGCCGGGGCAGTCCAAGATCGTCACCCAGCGCAAGGAGCCGGACGCGCCGGAGATCCTCAGCGGCGTGTTCGAGGGGCGCACCACCGGGACCCCGATCGCGATCCTGATCCGCAACGCCGACCAGCGCAGCCGCGACTACTCCGCCATCCAGGACCTCTACCGGCCCGGGCACGCCGATCACACCTGGGACGCGAAGTTCGGCTTCCGTGACCACCGAGGTGGAGGCCGCGCGAGCGCGCGCGAGACCGTCGCCCGGGTCGCGGCCGCGGCCATCGCGAAGAAGCTCCTCCGGGAGGCCTGCGGCGTCGAGGTGCTCGCCTATGTGCGGCAGGTGGGTGGGATCGTCGCCGACGTCGATCCGGGCGCGGTCACCCTCGAGCAGGTGGAGGCGACCCCGGTGCGCTGCCCGGACCCGGCGCGCGCGGCCGAGATGATCTCGCTCATCGACGCGGTGCGGAGGGACCAGGACTCGATCGGCGGGGTGGCCGAGATCGTCGCCCGCGGCGTGCCGGCCGGCCTCGGAGAGCCGGTGTTCGACAAGCTCAAGGCCGACCTCGCCAAGGCGCTCTTCTCGCTGCCGGCGGTGCTCGGGGTCGAGTACGGGAACGGCTTCCGCGCGGCGACGCTGCGCGGCTCGGAGAACAACGACCTCTACCAGCCCGGGGATCCCGCTGCGCTGCGGACGGCGACGAACCGGCACGGCGGAATGCTCGGCGGGATCTCGAGCGGCATGCCGATCGTGATGCGCGCGGTGGTGAAGCCGACCAGCTCCATTCCCACCCCGCAGCCGACGGTGAACCGGGCGGGAGAGGCGGCCGAGATCCGCACCACCGGCCGGCACGATCCGTGTCTGCTGCCGCGCTTCGTGCCGATGGCCGAGGCGATGGTCGCCCTGACCCTCGCCGATCACTGGCTGCGCTGGCGCGCGGTCCACGGGATCGACCTCGACCGGGAGTAGCGCTGGGGCGTGCGGGCACACCGTCACGGTCTGCCCCGCGAGCGCCGTCACGGCCCGGGGCTGCGCGAGGCCGCCGGGCGCGTCAGGATGGCGGGATGCGCCTCCGCCCCGCGCACGTCCTCGGCCTCGCCGCGGTGCTCGCCATCGCGGGCCTGGCGTGGTCCGCGCTCTCGGCGGCGCCGCCCGAGGAGCCGGCCGTGCCCCGGGCCGCGGCGCCTCCCGCCGAGCCCGGCCTCGATCTCTCCGACCTGCGCCGCGCGGAGGGTGAGCTCGGCGAGGACGTCGCCCTCGAGCGACCCGAAGCGCTCGCCGGCTTTCACGCCGCGCTCCGCCGGGCCGCAGCCGGACAGGGGCAAGCACGCGTGCTCGTCTATGGCGGCAGTCACACCGCCGGCGACCTCTACGTCGGGCGCATGCGAGAGGCGCTGCAGAGCCGCTTCGGCGACGCCGGCCACGGCTTCCTCCCCCTGGTGCCGTGGGTCGACCACCACTGGGCGTGGGGCATGCGCGTCGACGAGGCCGAGGGCTGGGGCATGGAGACGGTCGGCTTCAAGCACCGGGACGTCGGCCGCTACGGGCTCGCCGGCGCCGCCTACGTCACCGACGAGGCGGGCGCGTTCGCGGCGGTCGAGGCCGACACGTGGGGCAACGGCCGCGACGCCTCCCGGCTGGAGCTGCTCTACGATCGCCGGCCGGGGGCGGGGAGCCTCGAGGTCTGGATCGACGGCCGACACGTCGAGACCCTGAGCACGGCGAGCGACGCGCCGGCGGCCGGTCGGGCCGTCTACCCGGTGAGCGACAACACCCACCGGCTGGAGGTGCGCGCGGTCGGAGACGGCCCGGTCACGGTCTTCGGCGTGGTCATGGAGCGCGACGCGCCGGGCGTGCTCGTCGAGAACCTCGGGCTGGTCGGCTCGAAGGCCCGGCACCAGCTGCTCTGGGAGCCGAGGCTCTGGCGCGCGCTGTTCGAGACCCGGCGCCCGGACCTCGTCGCGCTCGCCTACGGCAACAACGAGACGACCGACACCCACCTCTCGATCGCCGAGCACGAGGGCCACCTCCGGGAGGTGATGGCGCGCATCCAGCGGGCCGCGCCGGAGGCGTCCTGCCTGCTGATCGGCCCGACCGATCGGCCGCGGATCGCCGACGACGGGTCGCTGGCCGCGCGCGAGGTGGTGGGCGAGCTGAGCGAGATGCAGCGCCGGGTGGCCGCCGACCTCGACTGCGCGTTCTTCGACACCCTCGCGTTCCAGGGGGGCCTCGGCGGCGGCGTCGCCTGGCTCGCCCACGACCCGCCCTACATGCGGCCCGACCGACAGCACCTGAGCCGAGAGGGCTACCTGCGCTGGGGCGAGGTCCTCACCCGCGCCCTGCTGGACGACTTCCCGTGAACAGTGCGTCCCAGGATGTGGACTGTTCGCTCAGCCAGAGAAAGTCCGGATCTCCCCTGTACAGATCGCGGTCCGCGTCGTTTTCTTCAGTATGACCGTGGAGAGGGTGCGGCCACGGCTCCAGGCTCCGGAGTCCGGCGAGTGGGCGCGGGCTCCCGATGGACGCCCGGCGCTGATCTGGGTCACGGACGGGGAGGGCAACCTCGTGCACGTCTCGGGGCCCGGCGCGCCGTGGGTGGGCGACGCCTCGGTGGGGGCGCCTGGTGGAGGCGCTGGTGCCCGGCCCGCTGCGAGCGCGCCTGTCGAGGGCGGTGCGTGACGCCCTCCGTGGCACGCCCGCGCTCCTCGAGGTCGAGCTGGAGGGCGCCTTCTGGGAGCTGGCGGTGGAGCCCGCCGCCGGCGGCACCTCGGGCGTGGCCCGCCTCTCGATGGACGCCGCGGCCCGAAAGGAGGCCGAGGCCGCCCTCGCCGAGAGCGAGCGCCGGCTGGAGATCGCCCTCGAGGCGACCGGGGTGGGCCTCTGGGTCTGGGAGGCGGCCCCCGATCGCCTGGTCGTCAACCCGCAGGCGGCGAAGATCCTGGGCGCCGAGCGCGACTTCGAGACGAGCTTCGCGGAGCTCACCCGGCGCCTCCATCCCGACGACCACGAGGCCGTGCGCGACCGCTTCAAGCGTCATTTGAGCGGAGAGCGGGACTACTACGAGAGTCAGCACCGCTTCCGGCGGGACGGGGAGTGGCGCTGGGTGCTCGACCACGGCTGCGTCGTCGAGTGGGACGACGAGGGGCGACCGCGAAGGGTCGTCGGCACCACCCAGGACATCACGGAGCGGAAGCGCGCCGCGGACGCGCTCGCGGAGAGCGAGCACCGGCTCGACATGACGCTCCGCGCCGCGGAGCTGGGGCTCTGGGAGTGGAACCCGCTGACGGGCCAGCTGATGATGAGCGAGCGGACCGCGGCCATCGTGGGCGAGCGGCTCGAGGACGTCGAGCCCACCATCGAGGCGCTGACCAGCCGACTGCACCCGGACGACCTCGAGCCCACGCTCGACAGCCTGCGGGCTCACTCCCGGGGGGAGACGCCGGACTACGAGAGCCGCTACCGGCTCCGGCACCGGTCGGGCGAGTGGCGCTGGGTGCTCGCGCGAGGGCGCGTGATGCGCCGCGACCCGGAGGGCCGGGCGGTGCAGATGCTCGGCACCATCCAGGACGTCAGCGAGGAGGTCGACGCGGAGGAGAAGCAGCGGGAGCTCCAGGCGCAGCTGGTCCAGGCCCAGAAGATGGAGAGCGTCGGGCAGCTCGCGGGCGGCATCGCGCACGACTTCAACAACCTGCTGACGGTGATCCTCGGCAACCTCGAGATGGCGATCGAGGACGTCGAGGCCGCCGGGGTGGACGCCGCCGATCTGGTGGAGACGCGCGCCGCGGCCGAGCGCGCCTCGAGCCTCACGCGCCGGCTCCTGACCTTCAGCCGGCAGCGGAGCCTCGAGAAGGCCTCGATCTCCCTCAACGAGGTGGTCGAGGGGGTCGGTCAGATGCTCGAGCGGGCGCTGCCGGGGCGGATCGCGATCGAGCTCGATCTGGACCCCGAGGCGCCGCGCGTCGACGCCGACGTCGGCCAGCTGGAGCAGGTACTGCTGAACCTCTGCGTCAACGCGCGTGACGCGATCGAGGGCGACGGGCTGGTGCGGGTCGAGACGCGCGCTCGAGACGGAATGGCCGAGCTGACGGTGCGGGACGACGGGGCCGGGATGAGCCCGGAGACGCGCCGCCGGGCCCTCGAGCCCTTCTTCACCACCAAGGAGCCCCAGGGCGGCACCGGCCTCGGCCTCGCGATGGTCTACGGCATCGTCACCCAGCACGGCGGGGAGCTGCTCCTCGACAGCGAAGAGGGCCGCGGCACGCGGGTGGTGATGTGCTTCCCGCCCTCGGCCGGCGCGGGACGGACGGCGTCTCCGCCGGGCACGGACGCGGCGGTCGGGCGCGGCACGGTGCTGGTCATCGAGGACGAGTCGCACGTGCGCCGGCTGATCTGCCGGACGCTCACCCGGGGCGGCTACGACGTGCTCGAGGCGTGCGACGGCGTCGAGGGCGTGGCCGCGTTCGAGGCCCACGCCGACCAGATCGATCTCGTCATCGTCGACGCGATCATGCCGCGCATGGACGGCCGTCAGGCGACCGAGCGCATCCTCGCGCTCCGACCGAACACCCGGATCCTGTTCTCGACCGGCTACCACGCGGGCGGCTTCGGGGATCTCGCCGAGCGGCACCGCCTGCTCTCGAAGCCCTACACGCCGCGGGTGCTGCTCGACGCGGTGGGGCAGGTGATGGACGCGGCATCTGCTACACCCTGAGGGTGCGTCATCACGTCTACCTGATCCCCGGCTTCTTCGGCTTCGCGAACTTCGGGGACTTCAAGTACTTCGCGCACGTCCGCGAGCACCTGCGCGAGTGGCTCGACGCGCGCGGGGTCAACGCCGCGATCCACTACGCGCCGAGCTTCCCCACCGCGTCCCTCCGGCGGCGGGCCGGCCGGGTGATGGAGATCGTCGCCGAGACCGCCAAGGACGACGACGGCCCCATCCACCTCATCGGCCACTCGACCGGCGGCCTCGACGCGCGCCTCGCGGTGGCGCCGCGGGCGTCGCTCCTCACCTCGGTCGACCACGAGCCGTTCGCCCAGCGCGTGCGCTCGGTGGTCGCGGTCACCGCCCCCCACTTCGGCGCCCCGACGGCCGCGTTCTTCACCAGCCTGCTCGGCCAGCGCCTCCTCGCGCTGCTCTCGCTGACCACCGTGCACGCCATCCGCCTCGGGTCGATCCCGATGCCGGCGCTCGTCGTGCTCGCGGGTGCGCTCGGGTCGACCGGAGCGCTCCGCTCGATCAGCGGCGGCGTGCTCGATCAGGTCTTCCAGCAGGTGCTCAAGGACTTCGACGCGGAGCGCCGGACGACGCTGCAGGAGTACTTCGGCTACGTGATCCACGACCAGACGCTCCTGGTGCAGCTCACGCCGGAGGGCCTCGATCTCTTCAACGCCATGGCGACGGAGCGCGAGGGGGTGCGGCGCGGCTGCGTGGTGGCGCAGGCGAAGCCGCCGGCGCTCGGGCGCAACCTGGAGGTCGGCCTCGATCCCGTGCACCAGGCGAACTACGGCCTCTTCCGCGCGCTGTATCAGCTCGCCTCGACCCTGGGCGAGCACCTCTTGCCCGAGCTGACCCAGGCGCAGCGAGACCGCCTCATCGCCGCCTACGGGCGGCTGCCCACGGCGCGCGCGAACGACGCGATGGTGCCGCTGCTCTCGCAGGTCTGGGGGGACGTGCTCCACGCCGCGTGGGCCGATCACCTCGACGTGATCGGCCACTTCCACGACCCGGCGCACGCCCCGATCCACGTCGACTGGCTGCGCACCAAGAGCGGCTTCGCGCGGCCGCAGTTCGAGCAGATGTGGGACGCGGTGGCCCGCTTCTGCTTCCCCGAGCACGTGTGACGGTCAATCGCAGGCGGGCGGGCTCACGCAGCGAAGAGCTCCGCCGCTCACGCAGCACGGCTCGGTGACCGAGCAGACCGCGCCGTCGCCCACCGCGGCGCTGACCGCGCCGCAGGTGCAGGCGCCGCCGGCGCAGGTCTCGCCCCCGCCACACCGCTCGGCGCAGGCGCCGCAGCTCGTGGGATCGGAGTCGAGCGTCCGGCACCCCCCGACGCTCGGGCAGCAGGTCTCGGCCGCGCCGCAGGCCGGGCCCGCGCCCACCTCGCCCGCGTCGGCGGCGCAGCGACACGCGCCGCTCGTGCAGGCCTCGCCGGGTCCACAGGTCACGCCGCACGCGCCGCAGTGGTCCGGGTCCGAGGGGAGATCCCGGCAGGCGTCCGCGCAGCAGGCCTGCGACGGCGAGCAGGCGGGCTGGCCGGTCGCGCCGCGGCGGCTCCCGCACCGGCACTCCCCGGCCTGGCAGATCTCGCCCACCCCGCAGGTCACGCCGCACGCGCCGCAGTTCGTGACGTCGCGCGCGGTGTCGACGCACGCGCCGTCGCAGCAGGCGCCGTCGCACACCGCGCCGCCGCCCGGGGCGCCGAGGCTCGAGCCGCACGCGCACCGGCCGCCCTGGCAGCGCTCGCCCGGCGCGCAGCTCGCGTCGCAGGCGCCGCAGCGGCTCTCCGTGTCGTCGAGGTCGAAGCAGCCGTCGCCGCAGCAGGTCTCGTCCGCCCCGCACGCGGGGCCGCCGCCGATGGTGCCGAAGCGCGGGCCGCATCGGCACTGCCCCACGCTCGTGCACGTCTCGAGCGCCGCGCAGGTGACGCCGCAGTCGCCACACTGATCGACCGTGTTCACCGGCGTCTCGCAGCCGCTCGCCTCGTCGAGGTCGCAGTCGCCGTAGCCGGGGTCGCAGATCAGCAGCGAGCAGACGCCGCTCGCGCAGAGCGCGGTCGCGTTGTCGATCTCGCAGCGCAGCCCGCAGCCGCCGCAGTGGTTCGGATCGACCTCGACGTTGACCTCGCAGTCCTCGGGTCGGCCGTCGCAGTCGACGAGGCGGTCGTCGCACGTCGGGGCGCCCGCGTCGGCCTGCTCGGGGAAGCGCAGGCAGCCGCGCTGGGGATCGCAGTAGTCGGTCGGTGGGCACGCGCCCTCGCGCATGGCGAAGAAGCAGTAGCCCTCGTCGCAGCGCGCGTCCGCGCAGTCGGCGCGGGCCGGGCAGTCCTCCACGGTCTCGCAGGGCGGCGTCTCGCCGCAGGCGCCCGGGGTGCTGAGCGCGCACTCCTCGTCGACGCACTCGCCCTGCTCGCAGAGCTGGCCCTCGGCGCAGCCCGCGTAGGCGCAGGCGCGCTCCACGCGCACCGAGACCACGGCGTCCTCGCGGACGCGCACCAGCGTGGCCCCCTCCGCGAGCCGGCCGCCGGCGGCGAAGAGCCGCACGCGGACGTGGTAGGTGCCGGCCGAGGGCGCGCTCAGCTCCGCGACGCGGCCCCCCTCGAGGAAGCGCTCGTCCGCGCCGACGCCGCGTCTCGCCCGGTCGACCTCGGTGCCCGCGCTGCCCTCGCGCCGCTCGAGGCGGACCTCGACCTCCTGGAACTCGGCCCCCGGCACGAGGTCCGTGCGCAGATCGACCAGCACCGCCGGGCCCGCCTCGCAGCCCGCCAGGAGCAGGAAGGCCACGAGCGCGAGCCTCACGGCCGATCTCCGGGCGGCGCGCTCGGCCCGCGCTCGCGCATCGCGGCGAGCTGACGCTCGAGCTGCGCCTCCTCCTCCAGCGCCCGCGCCCAGGCGCGCTCGAGCGCGGCGCGGGCCTCGCCGTCGAGCTTGTCCCGCATGCGCGCGTAGCTCGAGCTCGGCCGCTTCCGCAGCCGGGCGACCGCCACCAGCGCCTCCGCGCCGGCCGCCTGCTTCTGCTTCGGGAGCCGGGGGAGGGCCTCGAGCATCGCCGCCCGGGCCGCGCGCTGCCGCTCCATCACGAGGACCGAGCGCTCGTGTGCCCAGCCGTCGGGGAGGCTGCAGGCGGCGGTGGCGATCACCTCGGCCGCCCGCCGGCGCCGCGGGCCGCGGACCAGCTCCCGGTCGAGCAGGGTCGCGGCGAAGATCGCGCGGTGGGCGAGGCGCCGCTCGTCGAGGGCCCGCACCAGGGTCTCGGTCGCGCGGGCGCGGTCCAGCGACACCAGCGCGCTCGCGGCGGCGGCGGCCACGTCCTCGTCGTCGGCGTCGAGGCAGGCGGCGATGGCGTCCCAGCGCTCCGAGGCCCCGAGCCGCCCGAGGCAGACGAGCGCCCGGGCGCGGTCGTTGACGTCGCCGGCGCCGAGCAGCCCGGCCAGCTCCGTCGCCCACGCCTCGCGCTGGGCCCGGTCGAAGCGCGCCGCCGCCCCCGACACCAGCAGCTCCTCGGCCGCGCCGAGCGCCTCGTCCCGGGTCTCGACGTCGGCTACGCCGTGCATCGCGGCGGGGAGACCGAGGGGGTCGCCGAGGGTCTCGTACGCGAGGAAGAGCCCCTCGGGCAGCGGGCGGCGCTCGGCGCGGACTCGCTCGAGGCAGGCGAGGGCGTCCCCGCGGGAGCAGCCCATCGCGCGCACCGCGAGCGCGGCCTCCGCGTCCGAGCCGATCAGCGCGCGGGTCAGCAGGCCCGGCAGCGCGACGTCGCCGAGCGCGCCGAGGGCCTCGAGGGCGTAGTCGGCGTCGAGCCAGTCGCGGGGGGCGACGGTCAGGGCGAAGAGCGGGTCGACCGCGCGTGGGTCGGCGGCGCGGCCCAGCAGGTAGGCGGCCGCGTGGCGGACCCCGTCGTCCGACGCGTCGAGCAGCCCGAGCAGCCCGTCGACCTCTCGGTGCGCGAAGCGCGTGAGGCGCGCGAGGCCCTTCGCGTCGAACGCGGGCGGGGAGGCGAGGCGGGCGAAGGGCTCCACGGAGACCGGCTCCCCCGCCAGGCGCCGCTCGATCTGCGCGATCAGCTGCTCGGCTCTCATCGCTGCGCATCGTACCCGGGGTGGGTGGCGCTTGCAGGATTCCCCGCGACCCCACAGGTGGCGGTGGAGTGGCCGCCTGGGCGCGCGGGAGCCCGCGAGGCGCGTTGGCGCGGGCCTTGCGGTCGGGGGAGACATGACCCGACGCGCCCTCACCGTGCTCGCCTGCCTCGCCCTCGCCGCCCCCGCGGCTCTCACCGGCTGCGCCGTCGCCCCGGCGCCCGCCGACGTGGCCGACGGCGTCGTCGTGCCGAACGGCAAGGAGGACGACTTCCTCAGCCTCTCGGCCTCCGAGTTCGTGGTGAGCGGCCGGGCCACCGTGCGGCTCGAGGCCGAGTACGCCGAGGCCGACGAGGAGACCCGCCTCGCGCGGCTGCGGGAGCTGGCCGGCTATCAGCAGGTCGCGATCAGCTGGTTCCTCAACCAGTACCTGGTCGACAAGCACGACGGGGACGCCAACGAGGAGTACGGCGGCTTCGGGGCCATGGCGCGCGCGAACACCTACGACTCCCTCGCCTTCGAGACCGAGGACGGCGAGACCTACAGCTTCTACTTCGAGCAGCTCGTCGCCGGCCGCCGTGACCTGATCTCGCAGCTCGAGACCGAGCGCGGCGAGGACGGGGAGCGCGTCTTCACCCTCGAGATCGGCACGCCGAGCAACGAGGAGCTGGCCCGGCTCGAGACCAACCACGAGTGGTACCGCAGCGCGCCGTGGAGCCCGTGGAACCCGGCGACCGTCGACCCGGAGCGCAAGACCGATCTGCGCCTCGCGATTCGCCCCGAGGTCGAGAGCGAGGACGCGTGGTTCGACTTCGCGGCGATGATGGAGGACGGCGTCCTCGACATCGACGTGCACTTCGGCTGGGACTACCACGACGCCTACCACGTGCGGCACGCCGAGGCGCTCTTCGGCTGGCTGGAGCGCGAGGGCTTCGCCAAGCCGGTGGAGACCTTCGCCGAGCTCGACCGCACCAGCGGCCCCTTCACCCGCACCGTGCTCGTCGGCGGGCGCGAGGTGCAGGTCGAGGTCCGCCTCTTCTACGGTCACGAGGGCGGCGAGACCGACCCCGACACCGACGCCGGCGGGCGCGTGCTCGAGGACGACATGCGCGCCAGCCTCGCGAGCCGCGACGTCATCATGTACTCGGGCCACAGCGGGCCCTTCTACGGGTTCGCGCTCGGCAACTGGCGCACGACCGCCGAGGGAGACCTCGACGACAGCGAGATGCGCACCGTGGAGATGCCGGCCGAGCGCTACCAGCTCATCGTCGCCGAGGGCTGCGACACCTACCAGATCGGCGAGGCGTTCCGGAACAACCCCGCCAAGCCCGGCGGCCGCTACGTGGACATCGTCACCACGACCGCGCCCTCCAACGCCTCCACCAGCGCGGCCGTCCAGGACGTCATCGCCCAGCTCACCCGCGAGAACGCGGCCGCCGAGCACGACCCGCAGCCCATCCGCGCGCTGCTCCGTGACCTCGACTCGAACAGCTACTGGTTCCACACGATGTACGGCGTGCACGGCATCGACGACAACCCGCAGCTGCACCCGTGGGCCGAGGTCGAGAACGCCTGCCTCGCCTGCGAGTCCGACGCCGACTGCGGCGGCGCCGGCAACCGCTGCGTCGGCATGGACGGCGGCGCGCGGGCGTGCGCGCCGAGCTGCACCACCGACGCGGGCTGCGGCGAGGGCTACCTCTGCCGCGACGTGGCGAGCCGCTCGACGCGCGCGGTCTACGACGCGGTCTGCGTGCCGGCCGGCCTCACCTGCGGCGGCTGACGCGGCGGAACCGGCGCGCCAGCCACATGAAGAGGAGCCCGCCGAGCGCGCCGCCCTGCACCGGCGCCATGCCGGCCACGGTGCAGAAGCCGCAGCCGCTGCTCCGGGGAGGCGGCTCCTCCTCCGCGCAGCTTCGCGGGGCGTCCGAGGGGATTCTGCCGCGCGTCGCGCAGTAGGCCTCGTCGGTGGGCGCCGGCTGCCCCGCCGAGACGAGCACGCGCTCCCCGCTCGGGAGCACGTCGTAGAGGGGGGCGCCTTCGCGGAAGTGATCGCCGTCGCACTCCCGCACCTGGGTCATCACGCGCACGTTCGGCACGTCGCTCAGGCCAGAGTCGAGGTGGAACACGGGGTCGACCGTCATGTCGGCGGCGCTCATCGTCGTGAACAGGCGCGTCAGGTAACCGTGCCTTCGGACGAGCGCCTCGGCCTCGGCGCTGGCCTGGGTGATCTCCGCGTCGATGGCTTCGGTGAGACCCACCGGGTCGAACGACGTGGGAGCGCCACACCGCTCGACGCTCTGCCGCATCAGGCAGTTGGCGTACGCGGCCGCGGCCTCCCCGGGCGGCGGCTCCAGGTGACGGCGCACGAGCCGGAGGAGCTCGGCGGTGCCGGCGTACCCGCGCGCCAACAGCTCTCGGAGATACGACGCCGGGTCGCTGATGCGCTCCATGCCCTCGACGCTGCTCAGGCGCAGCGACAGCGCGGGAGTGGGGCCCGCGTACTCGGTCACGAAGGCGCGCCCGTCCATCTCGTCGACGCGCCGTGAGACGTGCTCCGTCCAGCTTCGTCCGGCGGTCCAGAGCGACCGCTCGTCGGCCGCGTCCTCGATGAGCGAGTAGTTCACCGGCGCGGCGCGGGCGTCGCCGAGGAAGAACGTGGTGATGGGCAGGTCGGGCACGGTGGCGATCGCCGTGAGCCGGATCGGCAGGCACGCCTCGTCGGTGGGCATGCGGAGGACGAGGGGCTGGATCATGCGAGTGTCCGCGTCGCTGGAGAGCCGCACGGCGACGAATGACTGGCCGCTGGCGGCGTAGCTCTCGAGCAGCGGCTCCGACGCGTCGGGGATGTCGTAGCCGTGCTCGTGGAGCCACTCGAGCATCTCCCTGGCGTTCAGAGCGCCGAGCACGACGATCTCGTAGGGGCCGACGTCACCACGGGACAGGACGGTGACCGCGCCCCCGTCGGTGACTCCTCCGTCCGCGACCGGCGGCGCCGCGGCGTCCACCCTCGCGCTCGCGTCGACGTGCCCGCCGCTCCAGCGCGGGTCGGGGTCGTCGGGCGGATCGTAGCTCTCGTCGAAGCCGCAGCCGCTGGTCTCGTACGTGGGTCCACAATCGTCGGGCTCGACGCACCGCGGCGGGACCCGGCACCGTCCGGAGGTGCGGTAGTGGCGGATGAAGGCGGGCTCGGTCGCGCGCCGCAGCTCGGTGAAGAGGCGGTCGGTGCCGGTGGTGATCTCGGGCACCGCCGGGACCGGGAGGATCCAGGCGAAGTCGTCGTCGTCGCCGGAGTAGCGGATCTGTACCGCCATCGTCAGGGTGCCGTCCGCCTCGATGCCGTAGACGATGGTCTCGCCGGCCTGGTCGATGGGGGACGACGAGCAGAAGAAGCCGCCGCAGGCGGAGGCTCGTGGGGTGAACAGGGCGAGCGCGCAGGTGAACGCGGCGCCCGCCAGCGCCAGGGTCGATCTCATGGTCACACCTCCGGGGAGCGAAGAAAGAAAGCGCTCCCGGGTGTTTCAGAGGTCGTGCCAGGGCCCGCGACCTCGGCTTTTCGGGGCCTGCAGCAAGTGTGGCGCACGTTGACATGGCGGCCCGTGAAGCAGGGCCACACGCCTCGGTGCTGAGCTCCCCCCGTGAGGGGGATGGTCATCGCGCTCGGCGTCGTGCTCGGCGCGGCGTGCCAGCAGCCGGCGACCCAGTTTTCGGAGGGGGCATGCGCCCCCTCCCGCCCGACCGGCAAAGCCGGCTCGGGCTCCCACCCCATCCCACGCGCTCACGCGCGTGGAAGCTGCGGCAATATTTGCCGCATCTTCAGCTCGAAGCCCTGGCC
>JAYZQJ010000173.1:0-33177 GCA_036149055.1 Myxococcota bacterium
TCCCGCCTCCCCTCTCCCTGCCCGTCCTCGTCTCCGAGATTCCGACCTTCCTCGCGTCCCGCGAGTGATGACCGAGCGGCGGCGGCGGTGGCGGGCGCGGGCCGGGGCCCGGCGGCGATCCTCCAGCCCGCTGCCCCATGCCCCCGTCCCCGTGTCGCGCAGCGACACCTCCTCCTCGCCTCCCGCCTCCCCTCTCCCTGCCCGTCCTCGTCTCCGAGATTCCGACCGTCCTCGCTTCCCGCGAGTGATGACCGGGCGGCGGCGGTGGCGGGCGCGGGTCGGGTCCTGGCGGCGATCCTCCTGCCCCTCCGGAGCGGGACCTCACCCCGCGTCGAGGGCTGCGCCTCGAGCGGCCGGCGGCTCGGCCGGGAGGTGCACGCGGAAGGTGGCCCCCTCGCCGGGGCGGCTCTCGACCGTGATCGCGCCGCCGTGGGCCTCGACGATCTGGTGCACGAGCGCGAGCCCGAGCCCCACGCCGTGCTGACGGCGGCTGTAGAACATGTCGAAGAGGTGCGCGCGGTCCTCGTCGGAGATGCCGGGGCCCTCGTCGCGCACCGAGAGGCACGGCCGCGCCTCGTCGTCCCAGCCGACCTCCACGTGCACCAGACCGTCCGAGGGGGAGAACTGGAGCGCGTTCTTCACCAGGTTCCAGAGCACCTGGCGGAGCTGGTCGGGGTCGGCGTGGACCCGCACCGGGTCGTCCGGCGTGGTCACCTCCACGCGCCCCGACACCCCCGGCCGCGCCACCCGCGTCACCTCGCTGGCGAGCGCGCCGAGGTCGACGCCGATGGGGTCCGGGGTCCGCGGCCGACCGACCTCGAGCATCGTCGTCACCAGGTCGTTCAGGCGGTCGACCTCGCCGAGCACCAGGGAGAGCAGCTTGCGATCCTCCGGGACCAGCTGCGGCGCCTCGCGGACCATCTCGACCGAGCCGCTGATCGAGCTCAGGGGGTTCCGGATCTCGTGGGCCAGGCCGGCGGCGAGGCGCCCGAGAGCCGCGAGGCGCTCGGCGCGCTCGGCCTTCTCCCGCAGCTGGCTGAGCTCGGTGAGGTCCTGGAAGAGCACCAGGCTGCCGCGCACCTCGCCCTCGGCGTCGCGGAGCGGCGAGCAGCTGAAGCCGACCGGGAAGGTCGTCCCGTCGACCCGCGTCGCCTCGCCTTCGCCCCGGTCGATCATCGAGACCCGCGGCGGATCGAGGGGCAGGTGGCGGTCGATGGCCGCCCCCTCGAAGTCCTCGCGGGTCCCCCCGAGCAGCGCGGCGCCCGCGGGGTTGATGCGCGTCACCACGCCCTCGGGGTCGGTCGTCAGCAGGCCCGAGATGAGCGAGCGGAGGATGTCCTCGTTCAGCCGCGCGTAGCCGGCCGCGCTCTGCACCGCCTCCTCGAGCTGTCCGCCGGTGCGCCGGAGCCGCTCGGCGAGCGTGCCCGCGAGCAGGCCGACGAGCACGAAGCCGATCAGGTTGCGCAGCACCGCCAGCGCCACCTCGTCGAGCGGCGGCGGGTGCGGATCGTCGGCGTGGGGCAGCCAGTCGCCGGCGAGCCCGAAGGCGACGCCCACGTAGAGGATCAGCGCGGACGCCGTCGTGACCTGGGCGGCGCGTGAGCCGAGGGTCAGCGCCGCCGCGAGGATCACCACGCCGTAGAGGAAGCTGAAGCCGCTCGAGCCGCCGCCGAAGAGGTAGACGAGGGTCGTGACGAGCCCGAGGTCCCACGCCACCTGGATGCGGGCCAGCAGGGCCGGGCGCCGCGTGCGCTGCAGGACGATGGCGACCGCGAGCGACATCGCGAACGTCGCGACGACGGAGAGGGTCAGCGCGTCGCCGACGAACGCGCCGCCGCCGGTCTCGTCGGCGAGCACGACGCTGCCGCCGAGCAGGATGAGCAGCGCCAGCAGCCGCCCCCCGAGGAGGAGCAGCTGCCGGGCGATGGCGGGGCGGGGGGCCTCCGGGCCGGGCACCGCTACTCCGCTTGGATGTTCCCCGCGATGCTGAAGATCGGCAGGTACATCGCGACGAGGATGAAGCCGACCATGCCGCCCACGACGACGAGCATGATGGGCTCGAGCATCGAGGTCAGGGCGGCGACGGCCACGTCGACCTCGTCCTCGTAGAAGTCGGCGATCTTGTTGAGCATCTGATCGAGGGCGCCGGTCTGCTCACCGACGCCGATCATCTGCACGACCATCGGCGGGAAGACCTTGGTCTCCATCAGCGGCTCGGCCATCGTGCGGCCCTCGCGGATCTTCTCCGCGGTGACGATGATCGCCTTCTCGACGATGACGTTGCCGGCCGACTTCGCGACCACGTTCATCGCGTCGAGGATGGGCACGCCGGAGGAGAGCAGGGTGCCCAGGGTGCGGGTGAAGCGCGCGACCGCGATCTTGCGCATCACCGGGCCGAGGACCGGCATGGTCAGCAGCAGCCGGTGCCAGAATTCCTTGCCGCCCTTGGTCCGGTAGCTCGCCACGATGCCGACCGCGATCGCGATGAACATCGGGATGATCCAGATGAGGTTCCCGACGAAGCCCTCGCTCACGTCGATCACGAACTTGGTGATCCCGGGGAGGGCGTCCTCGCCGCCGAAGTCCATGAACATCGCCTGGAACGAGGGGATGACCCAGGTCAGCAGGACGAAGAGCACGAGGCTGGCCACGAACGCGATGATGCTCGGGTAGACGAGCGCGCCGCGGACCTGGCGCTTCAGCTTCACGCGCTTCTCGATGTAGACCGCGAGGCGCTGGAGGATGGTGTCGAGGATGCCGCCGAGCTCGCCGGCGGCGACGAGGTTCACGAAGAGCTCGTCGAAGACCTTGGGGTGGCGCTTCAGCGCGTCGGAGAAGGTGCCGCCCTGCTCGACGTAGTTCTTGATGTCCTTGAGGATGTTGTTGAACTGCTTGTTCTCACCCTGCGCGGCGAGGATCTCGAGGCACTGCACGAGCGGCAGACCGGCGTCGATCATCGTCGCGAACTGCCGGACGAAGACCACCAGCTCCTTCTCGCTGACGGGCGAGCCGATCTGGATGGTGATCTCTTTGGGCTTCTTCTTGACCTTGACCGGGTTGAGGTTCTGCGCCTTGAGGCGGTTCTGCACCGCCTCGACGCTCTCGGCCTCCATGATCCCCTTGCGGGTCTCGCCGGTCCGAGCTTTGGCTTCGTAAACGAATTCGGCCATCTAGAAATCTTCGCCGCCAAAGCTTAGCGGGGGCGCTCCTCGGTGGTCAAAAACGGCTGCCACGAGCGGATCATCGGCTCGGCCGCCGGTTCTGCATCTGGGCCTGGCCGTGCGCGATCATGTTCCGCAGCTCCCCCGGGTCGGTGGAGCGGCCCAGCGCCTCCTCGAGCCCGATGATGCGCCGCTGGAGCAGCGCGTAGAGCGACTGGTTCATCGTCTGCATGCCGCTCGTGGCCTGGCCGGTCTGCATCGACGAGTAGATCTGGTGGACCTTGTCCTCGCGGATGAGGTTCCGGATGGCGGCGTCCGGGACCATCACCTCCAGGGCGAGCGCCCGGCCGGGCCCGTCCGCGCGCGCGATGAGGTTCTGGCAGAGCACGCCCTGCAGCACGAAGGAGAGCTGGGCTCGGATCTGCGACTGCTGGTGGGCCGGGAAGACGTCGATGATGCGGTTGATCGACTGGATGGCGCCGTTGGTGTGCAGCGTCGCGAAGACCAGGTGGCCGGTCTCGCTGATCGTCAGCGCCGCCTCGATGGTCTCGAGGTCGCGCATCTCGCCGACGAGCACCACGTCGGGATCCTGGCGGAGCACGTACTTCAGCGCGTCCTTGAACGACTTGGTGTCCGACCCGATCTCGCGCTGGTTCACCACGCAGAGCTTGTTCGGGTGGAGGTACTCGATCGGGTCCTCGATGGTGAGGATGTGGTGGCGCTTCTCGCGGTTGATCTTGTCGATCATCGCCGCGAGCGTCGTCGACTTGCCGGAGCCGGTGGGCCCGGTGACGAGGACGAGCCCGCGCGGGAGGTTCGAGAGGTTGGCGACCACCGCCGGCAGGCCGAGCTCCTCGAAGGTCAGGACCTTGAACGGGATGGCGCGGAAGGCGCCCGCGACCGCGCCGCGCTGCATGAAGAGGTTCGCGCGGAACCGGCTCAGCCCGCGCACGCCGAAGGAGAAGTCGAGCTCGTTCGTCTTCTCGAACCGGACCGTCTGCTCCTCGCTGATCACCGAGTAGCAGAGCTGCTTGGTCTCGACCGGATCGAGCGGCGGCGTCTTCAGCGGGACGAGCGAGCCGTCGATGCGGAGCTGCGGCGGCGAGCCGGTGGTGATGTGGAGGTCGGAGCCTCCGCGGTCGATCATGACCTTCAGGAGCTGGTGGATCGTGAACCGCGGCTGACCGTCCATGGGGATCAGTCTACCGCGAAGGCGCGCTCACAACTCCAGCTTTCCCCAGCGCCCGCGGCGCATCCACTCCTTCTTCTTGTCGGTGCGGCTGATGACCCGGGCGGCGGACCAGGCGGCCAGGAAGCGGCCCTCCAGGCCGAGGCCGGGCACCACCTGATCGTTGCAGATCACGAGGCGCTTGATCGGCGAGCGCACCGGGAGGCTGCACACGCCGAGCGAGGTGGTCACGGGGTAGCCGTAGAGCGCGCGCATGGTGTGCGGGCCGCGGTTCCAGGGCTCGGGCGCGGTGAGGTCGAGGCCCGCGCGGAGGTCCTGCACCCCGCGGAGGTCGTGCGGCGAGTCCATGACCTCCACGTGGTCGCCGAGGAACGGGACGAGCTCGCCGAGGCTGGCGACGAGGCGCTCGCGCAGCCCCTGCACGTAGTCGGGCAGGTCCTCCACCCCGCGGCGGGGGATCAGGGCCTCCACGCAGAGCTGCCGCCGCCCCTCCTCGTCGACCGGATCGACCTGGATGCGCAGCGCGTTGGCGGCCATGCGCGGGCGGTCGGGGTCGCGGAGGAAGAACACGTCCCGGCTCATGCCCTCCGGCACGCCGGCGGCGGCGACCCGGAGGTTGAGGGTGTAGCGGTAGTAGCGGACGACGGGCTCCCCGATGCGCTCGAAGAGCTCCTCGAAGGGCGCGCGGTCGGGCACCAGCCGCACCAGCGACGCGAGGGGCGCGCCGACCACGATCCAGCTCGCGCCGATCTCCTCGCCGCTCGCCGCGATGCGCACGCTCTGGGCGGCGCCGCGCTTGACCTGGATGCCGTCGATCTTCTCCGGGTCGCGCACCTCGCCGCCGTGGGTGCGGATGCTCTCGACCAGCATGTCGCGGAGCGCCGCGTAGCCGCCGTCGAGCACCGCCGCCCCCCGGCGCCAGGCCGAGAAGAGCCGGGTGGTCCGCAGCCCGGTGGAGTGGTCGGGGTCCATCCCGTCGGCGAACCGGGCCGGCAGGTCGACCATCCATCGAAACGGGTGATCCTCGGCGAGCTCGGCCAGCGGATCGACGCCGCTGCCGTCCTTGCCGAAGGGATGCTCCGCGGTGGCGCGCGCGACCTCGCGGCGCTCGAAGAAGGTCTGCGGCGGCCACATGAGGTCACGGTCGACCACGCGGTCGAGCAGGGCGTCGTAGCGGTCCGTGGCGGTGAGGAACTCCTCCACCGGGCGCTTCACCTCGGGCAGCTCGCGCTCGATCTCCCGCTCGAGGAGCGCGTCCTCGCGGGTCAGCTCGAGCCGGTGCCGGGGTCCGCAGACCTGGAACGCCGGGTCCACCGCCACCGCCCGCCGCCGGAAGAGCTGGTGCACCGCGAGCTCCGCCAGGACGCGGCGCGCCACCGGCGACTGCGAGGCGGTGAAGGTGAAGGGCTCGCGCGGGAACACCACGCCCGGCGCCGCCTCGTAGGTCGGGGGCAGCTCGTCTTGCGATACGAGCAGCACGCGGAAGCCGCGCTTCGCCAGCAGGGCGCCGGCGAGCAGCGTCGGCAGCTGCGCGCCCACGCAGACGACGTCGTACGCGCGGGTGGTCATCCCGCTTCAGCGTAGCGGACGCGGTCCTCGCCCTCGGCGCCCGGCATCTCGACCACGTGGCCGAGCAGGAAGGGCTCCTCGCCCGCCGCCTCGAGGGCCGCCCGGAGTTTCGCCTCGTCGCTCGGGGGCGCCGCGACGACCAGGCCGGTGCCGAGGTTGAAGGTGCGCCGCATGTCGGCGTCGGCCACCGCGCCGGCCTCGCGGATGCGCTCGAAGATGGCGTGGCTCGGAGGCGCGCCCGGATCGACCTCGGCGCCGAGCCCGTCGGGCAGCACGCGCGGGAGGTTGCCGGGGAGGCCGCCGCCGGTGACGTGGCAGAGCGCGCGCACGTCGACCGCCTCGAGGGCGGCGCGCACCGCGTCGGCGTAGATCCGGGTCGGCGTCAGCAGGGCCTCGCCGAGCGGCGCGTCGAGCCCGTCGAGCTGGGCGTCGATCGGGTGACCGGCGTGCTCGAGCAGCACCTTGCGCGCGAGGGAGAAGCCGTTGGAGTGGAGGCCGCTCGAGGGCACGCCGACGAGCACGTCGCCCGCGCGCACCCGGGCGCCGTCGAGGATCTTCGCGCGCTCGACCACGCCGACCGAGAAGCCGGCCAGGTCGTACTCGCCGGCGGGGTAGCTGCCCGGCATCTCGGCCGTCTCGCCCCCGAGCAGCGCGCACCCGGCGAGCTCGCAGCCCCGCGCGATGCCCGAGATCACGGCCTCGGCCACGTCCACGTCGAGCTTCCCGGTCGCGAAGTAGTCGAGGAAGAACAGCGGCCGCGCGCCCACCGTCAGCACGTCGTTGACGCACATCGCGACGAGGTCGACGCCGACCGTGTCGTGCTTGCCGGCGAGGAAGGCGACCCGGAGCTTGGTGCCCACGCCGTCGGTGCCGGAGACGAGCACCGGCTCCGAGAGGCCCTCGGGCACCCGGCAGAGGCCGGCGAAGCCGCCGAGCCCGCCCAGCACCTCGGGGATCAGGGTGCGCTTCGCCATCGGCTTGATCCGGTCGACGAGGCGCTCGCCGGCCTCGATGTCCACGCCGGCGTCTTCGTAGGTCAGGCCCTTGGTCACGGCGGGCGCACGCTAGCGCGGTCGCCCGTCCCACGCGAGCGGTTGACCGCCCGACCGGCTGGCCTCAGACTCGTACCCGACCAACCCGATGGGTAAACCGTAGATGGCGAGCACCGCGACCACCGCGCCCCTCCGCCTCGGCGTCGAGGGCTTCACCTGGGACGACCTGCACACGCCGCGCGGGCTCGCCCGCCTCCTGGCGCGCTTCGAGGCCTTCCTCGCCGAGCGCGATCCGACCGGGCTCGCGCTGCTCGAGGCGGGCCGCGAGGACCCGGACGCGCTCTCGGAGGCCGAGGTGTCGGCCCTCGTCGTGCGCCTCTCGCCGCACGTCGGCGCCTTCCTCGCGCGCCTCTTCGGGGTCGAAGCCGAGGTCGAGGCGACCCGCGAGCGGGTCCTCGCCCACGAGCCGGTCTTCCACTTCCGTAAGCACTTCGTGAAGAAGCGGCTCTTCAAGAAGGGCGCGGGGGAGGGCTTCGACGGTGACGCCGCCGCGGTGGCGACCGCGGCCTGGGAGGCGGTCGCGGTCCGGACCGAAGACGAGGAGCGCTTCGTCGCCGTCGCCACCGCGCGCCTGCTGGAGCTGCACGAGACGGCTCGCAAGGTGGCGCGAGCCGGCGGCGCGAGCTGGACGGACGCGCTGCGGGGCCAGCTCGACGCCCTCCGGGCCGCGCTCGAGGGCGGGTCGGAGGACGACGAGGCGCTCACCGGGCGGGCGGTGGCCGCGGTCGAGGCGCACCTCGTCGCCCGCGCCCGCACCCCCGGGGACGCCGCCCGCCACTGGCCGTCGCTCCACCCGGTCGTGCGGCAGGACTTCGGCGCTCTGGTGCCGCTGCGCGCTCGCGGGCTCGACCACGTCGGCGACGTCGCCCGGCGGGGGCGGGCCGAGCCCTTCGCTTTGACCGACGCGCGGGAGGGCGAGCGCGAGGTCGCGGCCCAGATCGACGCCTGCCTCTACTGCCACGACCGCGGCAAGGACTCCTGCCGCCGCGGCCTCCGCGACAAGCAGGGCGAGGTGCAGCAGAACCCGCTCGGCATCGAGCTCGCGGGCTGCCCGCTCGACGAGAAGATCGGCGAGGCCCAGGCGCTCCGCCGCGCGGGCGACGTGATCGGCGCGCTCGTGGCGGTCACCCTCGACAACCCGCTCTGCCCGGGCACCGGCCACCGCATCTGCAACGACTGCATGAAGTCGTGCGTCTTCCAGAAGCAGGAGCCGGTGAACGTGCCCCGCGTCGAGACCGCGATCCTCGACGACGTGCTCGCGCTGCCGTGGGGCTTCGAGATCTGGTCGCTGCTCACCCGCTTCCACCCGCTGAGCCTGCGCCGGCCGGTCCCGCGCGAGAACACCGGCCGCAAGGCGCTGGTCGTCGGGCTCGGCCCCGCCGGCTACACGCTCGCGCACTACCTGGTGAACGAGGGCTTCGGCGTGGTGGCGGTGGACGGGCTGAAGATCGAGCCCCTGCCCGAAGCCTGGCTCTCGCAGCCGGTGCGGGACGTCGAGGCGCTGAAGGAGCCGCTCGACCGCCGGGTCGTGCTCGGCTTCGGCGGCGTCAGCGAGTACGGGATCACCGTGCGCTGGGACAAGAGCTTCCTGACCTTGCTCTACCTCAACCTCGCCCGGCGCCAGACCTTCCGCGCCTACGGCGGCGTGCGCTTCGGCGGCACGCTGACCCTCGAGGACGCGTGGGCGCTCGGCTTCGATCACGTGGCCATCGCCGCCGGCGCGGGGCGACCCACGCTCGTCTCGATGAAGAACGGGCTCGCGCGCGGCGTGCGCCAGGCCAGCGACTTCCTGATGGCGCTGCAGCTCTCGGGCGCCTACCGCCGCGACTCGCTCGCCAACCTGCAGGTCCGCTTGCCCGCGATCGTGATCGGCAGCGGCCTCACCGCGATCGACACCGCGACCGAGGCGCTCGCCTACTACGTGGTGCAGGTCGAGAAGGCGCTGGCGCGCTTCGAGGCGCTCGCCGACGCGCACGGCGAGGAGGCGGTGCGCGCACGCTTCGACGACGAGGAGCGCGAGGTGCTCGAGGAGCAGCTCGCCCACGCCCGCGCGCTCCGAGACGAGCGCGACGCGGCGGCGCGCGAGGGCCGCGAGCCCGACTTCCACCCGCTCCTCGACGCGTGGGGCGGCGTGCGGGTCGTCTACCGCCGCCGGCTGGTCGACTCGCCCGCCTACCGCCTCAACCACGAGGAGGTGACCAAGAGCCTCGAGGAGGGCGTGCGCTACGTGGAGCTGGCGTCGCCGCGCGAGGTGCACGTCGACGCGCACGGGGCGGCCGAGGCGGTGACCTTCGAGCGCAACGTCATCGAGGACGGGAAGCTCCGGGCCACCGGTGAGGCGCTCCGGATCCCCGCCCGCTCGGTCTTCGTGGCCGCCGGGACCAAGCCCAACGTGACCTACGAGCGCGAGCACGCGGGGACCTTCGAGCTCGACGACCGCGGCTATTTCCGCGCGCACGAGGCGCGGCGCGAGGGGGGCGCCGTGACCCTCGCGCCGGGCGCGGGCTTCTTCACCAGCCACGTCGGCCCGGGCGGCCGGCTCGTCAGCTTCTACGGCGACAACCACCCGGCGTACGCGGGCAGCGTGGTCAAGGCGATGGCGAGCGCGAAGGACGGCCACCGGGCGGTCGCCGCCATCGTCCCGGTGTCCGACGCGCCGCTCGCCGAGCGCGAGGCGGAGTGGCGAGCCCTCGCGGCGCGGCTGGACGGCGAGCTCGTCGCGCGGGTGCACGAGGTCCGGCGGCTCGCGCCGAGCATCGTCGAGGTGGTCGTGCACGCGCCCCGCGCCGCCCGCGGCTTCGAGCCCGGGCAGTTCTACCGGCTCCAGAGCTACGAGCGGCACGCGCCGTCGATCGACGGCACGCCGCTGGTGATGGAGGGGCTGGCCCTCACCGGCGCCTCGACCGACCTGCAGGAGGGGTTGCTCTCCACCATCGTGCTCGAGATGGGCGCGAGCTCCAAGCTCTGCGCGCACCTGTCGCCCGGAGACCCGGTGGTCCTGATGGGCCCGACCGGGCGGCCGAGCGAGATCGCGCCGGACGAGTCGGTGGTCCTGATTGGCGGCGGGCTCGGCAACGCGGTGCTCTTCAGCATCGCGCGCGCCTTCCGCGAGGCGGGCTCACGGGTGCTCTACTTCGCCGGCTATCGCGACAGCGCGATGCTCTTCAAGCGCGAGGAGATCGAGGCGGCCACCGACCAGGTCGTCTGGGCCACCGACGCCGGCGCGCCGATCGCTCCGGCCCGGGCGCAGGACGCGCACTTCCGCGGCAACATCGTCGAGGCGATGCTGGCCTACGCCCGCGGGGAGCTCGGCGAGGTGCGGGTGCCGCTCTCCGGCGTCGATCGCATCCTGGCCATCGGCAGCGACGGCATGATGAACGCGGTGGCCACGGCCCGTCGCACGGTGCTCGCGCCGCACCTGAAGCCGGATCACAAGGCGATCGGGAGCATCAACTCCCCGATGCAGTGCATGCTCAAGGAGGTCTGCGCCCAGTGCCTCCAGCGCCACGTCGACCCGATCACCGGCGAGGAGCACATCGTCTACAGCTGCTTCGACCAGGACCAGCCGCTCGACCGGGTCGACTTCGCCCACCTGCGGCAGCGGCTGCGTCAGAGCTCGGTGGCCGAGAAGATGTCCGATCTCTGGCTCGCCCGGCTCACCGGCGGGCTGGCGGCCGAGTAGGGCTCAGGTGAGGGCCTGCGCGATCTCCGCCGCCAGCGCCTCGCCGTCGTCGAGCGAGCCGCTCTTCCAGCCGATCCCCAGCCCGCCCTCGGCGGTCTTCGGGATGATGTGGAAGTGGACGTGGAAGACCGCCTGGTGCGCCGCCGCCCCGTTGTTCTGGAGCACGTTGTAGCTCTCGGCGCCGGTCACCTTCATCACCGCGCGCGCGACGCGCGGCAGGACCTTGCCGATCGCCGCCGCCTGCGCGTCGGACAGCTCGTGGAGGAACGCCTTGCGCTCCTTCGGGATGATCAGCGTGTGGCCCTTCGACAGCGGGTTGATGTCGAGGAAGGCGAGCACGTGCTCGTCCTCGTAGACCCGGTGGCAGGGGATCTCGCCGTCGAGGATCTTGTCGAAGATCGTCGCCATCTCACTCCCCCTTCGACTGCCAGCGCGCGTGGCCGACGAAGAACGGGCCCATCTGCGCGATGTACTCGGCGGTCTGACGGGTGCTCCGCATCGACTGCACCACGTGCGAGAGCGGGTGGAGATCCTTGCCGAGCAGCCCGATGAGGAACTCGTTGTCCTTGGCGTCGAGGCCGTGGCAGGCCAGGCGCACGTCGTGCGCGAGATCGCGCTTGCCGTAGGCCATGCCGATGCCGGCGTGCTCGCGCAGGATCGAGGCCTGCTCGGCCCGGTCGAGCTTGGCGAAGGCCCCCGTCCGGCGCAGCGGGTACCACACCGCCCAGCGGGCCTCCGGATCGGTCACGTTGTCGATCGAGCGCTGCAGCAGCCAGTAGCGCAGGTCCGGCTCGTAGCCGCTCGCGTAGGTGCGCCCGAGCATCGTGTAGTCGCCGCGCGGCACCAGCCGACGCAGCTCCGGGGCGCGGAAGACCGGCCGCACGTTCGTCACGAAGTGCGTGGGATCCGCGCTCCACGTCAGCAGCCCCAGCCCGAACGGCGCGTTGGCGTCCTCGTAGACGACGCCGGCGAGCTTCGCCTTCGCGCAGCCGTCGATCAGCGCCGTCGCCGCCTCTTCGGGATCGACCTCGGGCGGGGTGTCGAAGACGAGCAGCTGCATGAACAGGCGCTCGTCCATCTTCTGGCGCTCGCCGTCCTTCTTGCCGCCGTACTCGTGGAGGTCCACCTCGGGCAGACCCGGCCTCTTGCTCTCGTCACTCATGCGTGGCTCCTGTCCCCGTAGGGTAGGGCGATCGGGGCGACCCGGGCAGGCCGCGCCTCTAGTAAGGGTTGTCGGTGGTGAAGCCGGCGCCGCGCGATCCGCCGCCGCTGCGACCGCCGGAGCGCGACGCGCCCGAGCGTCGGCTCGAGCCGGTCGCCTCGGAGCCGCGGCGCGCGCTGCTGCCCCCGCGGCGTCCGCCGACCGTCGCCGAGAGGCGGGGCGCGGGCCGCGCGCGGAGCCGGAGCACGACCTCGCGGTCGCCGCTCATGCGCACGGTCTGGCTCGCGTCGCGGTGCCCGTCGGCGCTCGCGGCGAGCCGGTGGCGCGAGCCGGCCTCGAGCTCCCCGCGGTAGGGGTTCGGCACCGCGTCGCCGTCCAGCTCCAGCTGGGCGTCCGGCGGGTTGGTGCGCACGGTCAGCACGTGAACCGCCGGCGCCTCCGGCTCGGGCGCCGGCTCGGCCGCCGCGACCACCTCGGGCTCGGGCTCGGGCTCGGGCTCGGCGACGGCCTCGGCTGCGGACCCGGCCTCGGCCTCGGACGCGGCTTCGGCCTCGGACGCGGCTTCGGCCTCGGACGCGGCTTCGGTCTCGGACGCGGCTTCGGCCTCGGCTTCGGCGACCGCGATCGCCGGCGCGGTCTCCGACTCCGCCGCCGCGGGCCCGGTCGCCGACGCGGGGGTCCCCTCGCTCTCGATGGCCGCGTCGTCCCCCGAGAACGCGATCACCACCCCGGTCACCCCGAGCAGCAGCAGGGCCACCCCCGCGATCAGGAACAGCTTCGTGCCGGAGGAGGTCGGCAGGGTCACCTCCTCCTCGGCGCCCATCTGCACCGCCATCGGCTCGGGCGCGGCGGCGACGACCGGGGTCGCGCTCGCCGGGGCCTTCGCCGGCGGAGGCTCGGACTCGATCCGCGCGGGCGGCGGCGGCTCCGACGGCGCCGGCTCGGCTGCGGGGGTGGACGTGGCGGAGGTGGACGTGGCGGGGGCCGACGCCGCCGCGACGGGCTCCTCGGGCGCGGACGCCACGGCCACCGGCGCCTCCGGCTCGGCCGCGTCGGGGCCCATGTCGGGCTCGGTCGGCGGCGCCTCCTCTTCGGTCGGCGCGCTCGCCGCCGGCTCCGCCGACCACGCGCCCGCGTCGTCCTCGGAGGCGGCGTCGCCGTCCTCGGCCGGCTTCATCTTCTCGAACTCGCCGCCCAGCTCCCACAGGGCGAAGATCTTCGAGGCGTGCTCCTCGGCGACGGCGTCGTCGAGGTCGCCCGCGGCGCTCCAGAACCCCTCCTCGGAGGCGCTCTCGTCCTCGGCCGGCTTCGGTTTCGTGCTCATGGCCGAGGGGGAGCGTATCACCCACGGGAGACGCGTTCTACTCGTCCGGGAAGAGCTCCGCGAGCCGATCGTCCCACTCGTCGGCGACGGTCGCCATCGTGTGCAGGAGATCCTCGAACTCCTCGAAGTCGAGCCCGCTCAGGCGCCGCAGGGCGCGCAGGTAGACGGCGTCCTTGTCCTTGTCGATCGCGAACGCGGCGTCGCTCGTCACCAGGAAGTTGAGCTCGAGGAGGCGGCGGTAGAAGGCCGCCTGCCCATCCTTCGGGACGTCCATGATGCGAGAGAGGAACAGCAGGATCCCGTGCTCCTCGAGCACGTTGATGCCTACCGTGGCCGACCCGCGCCGGACGTCGGTGTATCCGTCCTCGTCGAGCGGATCGAGGGCGACGCCCACCGACTCGCCGAAGCGCTTCAGGTAGTCGTTCACCATGTCGTTCGCGTCTCGGTACGTGCGCCCGAGGGTGCGATCCTCGTAGATGGGATCACCTTCCATGCTGCTCTCCCTGTCTGGTACCCCTCACCGCATGGGCTCCGCGCGGCCATCGTACCTCAGGGTCGCCCCTCCGCGGCGGGTTCGTCGCGTGGCGGCGCTCTTCGTCACGCTCCTGCTCGCTGGCGGTGGGGTCGCCTGCGGAGAGGAGAGCCCGGCGCCGCCCCCCGCGCCGGCGCCGCCGCCCGAGCCGACCCTGGAGCGCGCTTGGGCGCTGGACCTCGGGGCGCTCCGCGACGGCACGGTCGCCCTCGGGGAGTCGGCGATGCGCGCCGAGGGCAGCCCCGAGGGGGTGGCCCGGGCCCGGCGCGCGGCGGGGCTGGCCCGGGTGCTGTCCATCCGCGACCCCGAGGGCCCGTGGATCGAGCGAGGCCGGGCCTGGCTGGTGGAGGCGAGTCGCAGGAAGACCTTGCCGGGCGCCTGCGAGGCGGCGCTCGAGCTGGCGGCCCTCGAGGCCCGGGACGCGGCGGATCCCGAGGCGGCCTACCTGGTCGCCTACCGGACCGCGGCCCGCTTCGGCGACCGGCGCCAGGACGCGGCCTGCGTGGCCGAGGCGGCGCGGGTCATGGCCGTGCTCGAGGGGTGGCGTCCGAGCGCGGCCCAGCTCGCCCGGATCGACGCCGATCCCGACGACGGGGACCCCACCGCGGGGCTCGACGGGGAGGATCCGCCCGAGCCCGCCTCGCCGGCCCCGGACCTGGCCGCCTGGGCCGCGGCGCGGGCCGAGGCGGGCGCCCCGGCGACCCTCCGCTCGCTCAGCGTGTACGGGCACGGCGACGGCGACGCCGCGCGCTCGGTGCGAGCGGTCCTGCGCTTCGACCGGGTGGCGGCCTTCGAGCACGGGGAGGCGGCGGCGGAGGGGGCGATCCCCCGGCGCACCTGGTTCGAGCTCGCGGGGGTGCGCTTCGGCGAAGGCGTCGCCGACGCGCTCGAGGTCGACGCGGCCGGTCTGCGGCGGGTCCGGGCCACCGAGCGGCCGGGCGGCGGCGCGCGCGTCACCTTCGACCTCGAGCCCGAGGCCCGCTTCCACGCCTTCGTGCTGCCCGACCCCTTCCGCGTCGTGCTCGACGTCGAGGAGGGCGGGCCCCGGGCCGAGGGGCCGGTCCGCACCATCGTGCTCGACCCGGGGCACGGCGGCGACGACTTCGGCGCGCGGGCCTTCGGGCTGAGGGAGTCGGACCTGACCCTGGATCTCGCGCGCCGGGTGCGGACCCTGCTCGCGCGCCAGCTCCCGGAGGCGCGGGTGGTGCTCACCCGCGAGAACGACACCTTCATCTCGCTCGAGCAGCGCGCCGCGATCGCCAACAGCATCGGCGCCGACCTCTTCCTCTCGATCCACCTCAACGCGGCCGACGACGAGGTGCAGCGGGGCGGGGTGACGACCTTCGTCCTGGACACCAGCGACGACCGGCAGGCGCTCCGGCTCGCGGCCCGCGAGAACGGGACCAGCGTCGACGAGGTCGACTCGCTCGCGCAGCTCCTCGCCCAGCTGCACCGGGCCGATCAGGTCTCGGCCTCGCGCGATCTGGCCGAGCAGGTGCACCGCGCGACCCTGAGCGCCGGGCGGCGGCACCTCCCGTCGCTCCACGATCGAGGCGTGAAGAGCGCGCTCTTCTACGTGCTCGTGGGGGCGCGCATGCCGGCGGTGCTGCTCGAGGCGTCGTTCCTGAGCCGGGAGCAGGAGGCGGACCTCCTGCGCACCGTCGGCTACCGCCAGTCGCTGGCCGAGGGCATCGCCGAGGGGATCGCGCGCTGGGCCTCGTGACCGTCTCAATTTGCGTCGGCCGTCCCCCCGCCGAATACTCCGCACGCTTTCATGGGCGACCCCTCCGCGAGACCTGCGATCGACCTCGGGCGCCTGGCGCCGGACCTCCAGAGCACCTGCGGAGACTACTGCGGCTCCTACCGCGACCGCCTCGCGCAGGCCGTCCGTCGCGGCGACGGGGGCGTGGCGGTGGTGGAGATGCACGCCCGCATCCTCGACGGGCTGCTCGGCGCGCTCTACTGCGCGGCCGACGCGGCGGCCCGGGCCGAGGGGCACGAGCCGAAGGGGCGGGTCGCGCTGGTCGCGGTCGGCGGCTACGGCCGCGAGAGCGTGGGGCTGTGCTCCGACGTCGACGTCCTCTTCCTCTGCGACGATCCGAGCGACCGCCACGTCGGCGCGCTCGCCGAGGGCCTGCTCTACCCGCTCTGGGACATCGGCCTCGACATCGGGCACGCGGTGCGCGGCGTCGACGAGACCCTGGAGCTGTCGCGCGAGGACCTCCGCACGGCGACGACCCTGCTCGACATGCGGCGGGTCGCCGGCGACAAGACCATCCTGGACGAGCTGGTGGGCCGGGCCCGCCGCGGGCTCTTCAACGAGGGGCTCGATCGCTTCCTCGCCCAGCTCGCCGACGACGTCGAGGAGCGGCACGGTCGCTTCGGCGGCTCGCTCTTCCTGCTCGAGCCCGAGGTGAAGCTCGGCTGCGGCGGCCTGCGCGATCTCGACGTGGCCGTGTGGGCCGCGAAGGCCCGCTGGGGCGCCGAGAGCACCGCCGATCTCGTCCGCCACGGGGCGCTGCTCCAGCGCGAGGTCGAGGAGCTGCAGACGGCCGAGGAGATGCTGTGGCGGGTGCGCAACCTGCTCCACCTCCGCGCCGGGCGACGCCAGGACCGCCTGACCTTCGAGGATCAGGAGGAGATCGCCACCGAGCTCGGCTTCGTGCACGGCGTGACCCTCGCGGTCGAGCAGTTCATGCAGGCCTACTACCGCCACGCCCGCGTGGTGGAGCAGACCACCGAGCGCATGCTCGCCCGGGCGCGGCAGACGGTGCGCACCTCGCCCGCCCAGCGCGAGGACCTCGGCGGCGGGCTGATGCTCTTCGATGGGCACGTGACCCTCGCCGACACCGACGCGCTCGAGTCCGATCCGGTGCTGGCCCTGCGGCTCTACGCGGAGGTCGCCAAGCGCAGCGCGCCGCCGTACCCCTTCGCCCGCGACGCGATCGCGCGCGCCGCCGCCGAGCCGGCGTGGACCGAGCGCCTGCGCGCGTCGCCGGAGGCGAATCAGCTCTTCCTCGAGGCGCTCAGCTGCGCGGCCAAGGCGCCGGTGAAGCGGAGCTCGATCCTCGCGGAGCTGCACGAGGTCGGCCTGATGCTCGGCATGGTGCCCGAGTTCGAGCCGGTCACCGGCCGCGTGCAGCACGACGTCTATCACGTCTACACCGTGGACGTTCACTCGGTGGCGGCGGTGGATCGACTCCGCGCCATCAAGCGCGGCGACTACGCGTCGGCGCAGCCGATGGCGTCGCGGCTCGCGGCCGAGCTGCCCCGGCCGGCCCCGCTCTTCCTGGGTCTGCTGCTCCACGACATCGGCAAGGCGCACGGCAAGGACCACTCGCGCAAGGGCGCGATCATGGCCAAGCCGATCGCCGAGCGCCTGGGCCTGAGCGCGGTCGACGTGGCCCACGTGGTGTGGCTCGTCGAGGAGCACCTGAGCCTCTATCACTGGGCGACGCGCCGCGACACGTCGGACCCCGAGGTGATCCGCGAGGTCGCCAACCAGGTCGGCAGCGTCGACCGACTGCGCGATCTCTACCTGCTGACGGTGGCCGATCTCTCGACCACCAACCCGAACGCGATGACCTCCTGGAAGGCGCGCATGCTCGAGGACCTCTACCTCGCGGTGGTCACCGAGCTCGAGGGCGCGGCCCCTCGCGGCGCCGCCCGCCGCGCGGACGCGATCCGGGAGGAGGTCCGGGTGGGCTTCGTCGGCGACGCCAAGCAGGCGGAGCTGGAGCGCTTCCTCGAGGAGATGCCCGACCGCTACCTCCTCGCCAACCCGGTCGACGCGATCCGCACCCACGCCCGGATCGCCCGCGACCGCGACGGCGCCGACGTGCACCTCTCCATCGAGCCCGGGCCGAGCCCCGACGTCGCCGAGCTCGTCGTGGTCACCGACGACCGCCCCGGGCTCCTCGCCGACGTGGCCGCGGCGCTCGCGGCCCAGCGCCTCTCCATCGTCGCCGCGCAGGTCTACACGCGCGAGACCCGGGAGGGCGCGCCGTCCGAGGCGTTCGACGTCTTCCACGTCCGCCGCGCGAGCCCGGGCGCCGAAGGCGAGCCGATGGACGACGTGAAGCTCGGCCGGGTCCGCACCGATCTGCGCGCGCTCTGGAGCGGCGAGACCACCGCGACCGAGCTGCTCGCCCGCAAGCTCCGCACGCCCTCCTGGGCCAAGCGCCACAGCCCCGAGGTGCCGACCGAGGTCCAGGTCGACAACGACGCGTCGCCCCGCTTCACGGTCATCGACGTGTTCACCCGGGACCGCGCCGCGCTCCTCCACGCCATCGCGCGCACCCTGCACGAGCAGGGCCTGAGCATCGGCATCTCGAAGGTGAACACCGAAGGCGAGCGCGCCGCCGACGTCTTCTACGTGGTCGGCGCCGACGGCCAGAAGGTCCAGGACCGCGAGCGGCTCTCGCGGCTGCCGGCGATCCTCAAGGCCGCCATCGAGGGCACGGAGTCGTGAGGCCTCGCTGGCCTCTCCTCCTGGGCTGCCTGCTCGTGCTGGGCTGCGGGCCCACCCGGAGCGCTCGCCCGGCCGACTCGGCGGGCGGCGACGTGGTGATGTTCGAGGACGAGCGCGAAGCCGCCGCCGCGCCCGAGGCGTCCCCCGAGGTCAGCCGCGGCGAGTCCCTGCTCGCCGCCGGAGACGCGGCCGGCGCCGAGGCCGCCTTTCGCGCGGCCCTCGAGGCGGATCCCGACGACGCGCGCGCCCACCTCGACCTCGGCCTCGCCCTCGAGATGCAGGAGCGCCTGCCCGAAGCCGAGCAGGCCTACCGGGCCGCGGTCACGGCGGATCCCACCTTCGCCGAGGCGCTCAACAACCTCGGGGTGCTGCTCCGCGACACCGAGCGCACCGACGAGGCGGTCCGGACCCTGCGGGAGGCCGTCCGCGTTCGCCCGGGCTTCGCCTCCGCGCAGCTGAACCTGGCCCTCGCCCTCGAGGAGCAGGGGGACGTCGAGGCGGCGATGGCGAGCTACCGGCGGGTCATCGAGCTCGCGCCGCGCGAGCCCACCGCGCGGGTGCAGCTCGGCCTCCTCCAGCTCGCGACCGGCGACCGCGATCAGGCCCTCATCACGCTGCGGCGCGCGGTCCAGCCGGCCGCCGGCGATCGGGCGACCCTCTCGGCGCTCGGGAGCGGTCTGCGGCGCGCCGGCGACGCCTCGATGGCGGTGCGGGTGCTGCGGGAGTCGATCGAGGCCGAGGAGAGCCCCGCGCCGGCCGCGGTCCGCGCCGAGCTCGCCCTCGCGCTCTTCGCCGCCGACCACCGCCCCGAGGCCGAGGCCGAGCTCGAGGCGCTCCTGCGCGACGAGAGCGGCTACGCGACCGCGCACTATCTGCTCGCGAACATGCTGGCGGCCCGCGCGGCCTGGCGCGACGCCGGCCGGCACTACCAGGCCTACCTCCGCGCCGCCCCCGAGGGCGAGCACGCCGAGCAGGCCCGCGGCCGCCTCGCCTTCGTCCGCCGCCAGTAGGGTCAGAAGCGACCGGCGCAGGCGACGCCGAGCAGGCCGGGGGCGCACCCCGCGCGCGGGGCCTCGGGCTCGTCGCCTTCGCCGAGCGCGACCACGAGCCAGGCGACGCCGAGGCCGAGGGCGACCGCGCCGAGCGCCAGGGTGACGCCGAGGCCGACGTCCCGCTGCTCCGCGATCTCCGGGCGGTTGACGCAGCCGAACTCGAGCGGCTCGCTCGCCTCGAGCGCGTCGCAGCCGTCCAGCTGATCCTGGGCGGTGACCAGCACGATGACGCCGGCGAGGGCGCCGACGGTGGCGACCAGGGTGGAGACGCCGAGGGCCGAGGAGAGAGCAGAGCCCTGCCCGATGCCGAAGAGGCGCTCGTCGTGGGTCAGCTCTTCTTCGGGTTCCGCCTCCGAGTCCGCTGCCGAGTCCGAGCCCGCTGCCGAGTCCGAGTCCGAGTCCGGGTCCGGGTCCGAGTCCGGGTCCGAGTCCGGTTCCGGGTCCGGGGCGGTGTCCGTCTCCGTCTCCGTCTCCGTCTCCGTCTCCGCGGCTGGCGCGGTGGGCGATTCGCTCGGTGGGGTGGACGGTTCGGCGTCGGACTGGGCCGCCGCTCCGGCGGGGGCGAGGAGGAGCAGCGCGGTGAAGAGGAGGGCGGGGCGCATCAGGGGCCTCCGTCGGGGGGCGAGCACTCGTCGACCGGCTCGCAGAGGCCGGGCGGGAGCGGGTCGAAGCGAGTCTTGGCGCAGCCGAGGCCGCCCCAGGGGAGGCGGTGATCCTCGGGCAGCTCGGCCGGGCAGCGGGTCATCGAGGCCTGGCGGCGGTCGTAGAGGCACCACGGCTCGCCCTCGACCCGGGCGAAGCGACCGTCCTCGCAGTGCACGACCTCGGGCGTCGCGCATCCGAAAACGACCATCGACGGGGAGGCGAGGGCGAAAACGACCACTCCGAGCCGGCCGAGCAGGGGTGAGAGACGCACGCCCGGAGCGTGACATCCGGCCGATTCGCGGTCCAGCGACGGAAATCGACCCGTCCAAAACGTCCTTTGACGTTTTCTCACACTGACCCAACGGCGCGCAATCGTTGGCCAAAGCGGGCCTTCGAGGGTTGGTTTCGGTCGTTTTGATGGCTTGGGGACTTGGCAAACCGTCCAAAGCGGGCACATGATACTCGTAAGTCGACCAAGCAGACCGCTCGGGGAGCAGAGAGAACCATGACCACCAAGACCGACCAGCTTTCGTCCGTAGGCCACTACATCCGTTCGCTCGGCGAGCGCCCGCCGCTCGAGCCCGAGGAGGAGCGAGAGCTCGCGCGCCGGTGGATCGAAGGCGACGAGCTCGCGGGGAGCCGCCTCATCGAGGCCAGCCTGCCGTTCGTCATTCGGGTGGCCAAGGGCTACCGCCGCTGGGGCATCCCGCTCGAGGACCTCATCCAGCAGGGCAACCTCGGCCTCCTCAAGGCGGCCAAGAAGTTCGACCCGAGCAAGGACTGCCGGCTCATCACCTACGCGAGCTACTGGATCCGGGCAGAGATCCGCGACTACGTCGTCCGCTCCTACCGGATCGTGCGCCTCGGGGCGACCGCCACCGAGCGCCGCGCCATCCGCGCCTACCGCCGCACCGGCGTCGAGGGCCCGGAGCAGCTCGCCGAGGTGAGCGGCATGCCGCTCAAGCGCGCCAAGAAGCTCTGGCCGCTGCTGACCGCGGGTGAGGTCGCGCTCGACGCGAGCCGGCCCGACGGCACCCCGGCGGTGGAGCGCCTGAGCGGTGACGACTCCACGCCCGAAGACGACGTCGCGCGCGAGACCCGCATCAACCGCGTGCGCGCGATGCTGCCCGAGGTGCTGGCGTCGCTGACCGAGCGCGAGCGCCGGATCGTGCAGGCCCGCATGCTCTCCGAGGACCCGTGCACCCTGCGCGAGCTCGGCAAGGAGCTGGGCGTCTGCCGTGAGCGCGTCCGCCAGCTCGAGGTCCAGGCCCGCGAGAAGCTGCGCGTCGCGTTCGCGGACTACGCCCCGGCCGCGGCCTGATCGTCCGGGTCGCCGTCCGGGGCGCCGCGGAACCCGAGCCCGCAGATGAAGATCTCGTAGCTCTCGTTCCGCGTCGCCTTCGGCTTGACGACCTTCACCTTCTCGAAGCGCTGCGCGACCGCGGCGCGCGCTTCCTCGAAGTCTCCGCCCTGGAAGATCTTGGCCACGAACGATCCTCCGGGCGCGAGCACACCGACCGCGACCTCGAGCGCCTGCATGAACAGCTCGTGGCTCCGCGCCTGGTCGGTGAAGCGGTGACCCGTCGTCGACGGCGCCATGTCGCTCATCACGACGTCCCAGCTCGCCGCGCCGCCGAAGTCCTCGGCGCTCATCTCGAGCAGATCGCCCTGGATGATCTCCGCGTTCTCCGGGAGCGCGCCCCGGAACGGCTGCAGGTCCACCCCGAGGACCTTGCCCTCGCGCTGGACCTTCTCCGCCGCGTAGCTCGTCCAGGATCCCGGGAACGCGCCGAGGTCGAGCACCCGCGCGCCGCGGCGGAGGATGCCCGCCTTCGCGTCGATCTCCTCGAGCTTGTAAACGCTTCGGGCGGCGTAGCCCTCGCGTTTGGCCCGCCGCCCGTAGGAGTCCTGGTGGCGGCGGTTCCTGCGGGAACGCGCCACTGCGATCTCAGGCCTGCGCGGCCTTCTTGCCGCCGCGCTTCTTGACCGCGCCACGCACGGTCACGTAGCCGTTGCGCGGGCCGGGCACGCCGCCCTCGACGAGGAGCAGGCCCTCGTCGTCCATCACGCGGGCGATCGGGAGGTTCAGGATGGTGACCCGCTCGTCGCCGTACTGGCCGGGCATCTTCACGCCCGGGAGGACGCGGCCGGGGGTCATGTTGGCGCCGATCGAGCCGCCGTGGCGCTTGTACTCGTGGGTGCCGTGACCGACGGTGCCGGCGCCGGCGAAGTTCCAGCGCTTCATGACGCCGGTGAAGCCGCGGCCCTTGGTGCGGCCGGAGACGTCGACCAGCTGGCCCTCGGAGAAGAGCTCGCTGGGCTTGAGCGCCTGGCCGATCTCGAAGCCCGCCACGTCCTCCTCGGAGAGGCGGAACTCGCGGACGACCTTCTTGGGCGCCACGCCCGACTTCTCGAAGAAGCCCTTCTCGGGCTTGTTGACGAGCTTCTCGCGCTTGTCCTCGAAGCCGAGGATGAGGGCCGAGTAGCCGTCCTTCTCGAGGGTGCGCTTTCCGAGCACGGTGCAGCCGCCGACCTTGAGCACCGTCACGCGGACGACGTCGCCGTCTTCGTTGAAGAGCTGAGTGTTTCCGAGCTTCTTGCCGATGAGGCCGGGATGCGTGTTCATGGGGGTACCTGTGCTCACTGCCGAGAAAGACGCCGAAGGATAGAGACGCAGCCTCCTGCGTCAAGGACCCGCCCCGGCGGCAGCCGAGCACGGGTCGCGCGCGACGTCGGCGATTGCGCCGGTCGCAGCGGGACGCGCACCATGACGCGACCGCCCCCCAGGCGCAAGCGGCAAACGCAACCCTGGGGTCGGCCCGTTGCGACCGGTGCCACCGTGGACCTAGCGAGGGGCATGGAAGCGAAACGAATCCTGGTCTTCGGCGCCACCGGCGGCATCGGCGGCGCGCTCTCCCGGCGGCTGCGAGCCCGGGGCGACCGGCTGGCGCTCTCCGCCCGCGGCGCCGAGCGGGGCGAGGCCCTGGCCTCCGAGCTCGACGCGCCCTTCTTCGAGGCCGACGTCACCGCGGCCGGCGAGGTCGAGAGGGTGGCGAAGGAGGCCCACGAGGCCCTCGGCGGGCTCGACGGAGTGGCGCTCTGCGTCGGCTCCATCCTGCTCAAGCCGGCCCACCTCGTGCGCGACGCCGAGTGGGACGAGACCCTCGCGCTGAACCTCACCGCGGCGTTCCGGGTGGTGCGGGCGGCCGGCAAGCGGATGGCGAAGGAGGGCGGCTCGGTGGTGCTCTTCTCGACCACCGCCGCCCAGGTCGGGCTGCCGAACCACGAGGCGATCGCGGCCGCGAAGGCGGGCATCGACGGGCTCGTCCGCTCGGCCGCCGCCACCTACGCGTCGCGCGGGCTCCGGTTCAACGCGGTGGCCCCCGGCCTGGTGAAGACGCCGCTGGCCGAGCACCTGACCTCCCGGGACGAGGCGCGGAAGGCGTCGATCGCCATGCACCCGCTGGGGCGGCTCGGCGAGCCGGAGGAGGTGGCCGCGGTCGCCGCCTGGCTCCTCTCGGAGGAGGCGAGCTGGGTCACCGGGCAGACGATCGCGATCGACGGCGGGATCAGCCGGGTCCGGCCGCGCTGATCGCCACCACCCGGCGCGCGACGTCGCGGGCGCGGCCACCCGCCGAGACCTGCAGCTGGACCCGGAGCCGCTGCCCGGGGCGCAGATCGCGCGCGGCGCCGGGCCGACCGGCGACCACGAAGAGCGTGAGATCGTCGAAGCGGATCCGGCGCTCCCCACCAGCCACGGTCAGAGAGAGGGTGCGAGCGCGGGTGTCGAGCGCCGCGAGCGTCCCGACGAGCTCCGCCGGCTGCGCCTCCGCCCGCATCGCGATCGCGCCCGGCGCGCACGCCGCCGCCGCGAGGAGGGCGAGCCAGCGCCTACGCCTCATCGAGCAGCTCCCGCGCGCGCTCGCCGGCCTCGTCGTCGCGCATCGCCAGGGTGCGGAGGCCCGCGTAGGCGGCGTCGCTCTCCGGGGCCAGCCGGGCGAGCGCCTCCGCGAGCACCACCGGGTCGACCCCCCGCGGCCGCTTCGCCAGCCGGGCCAGCTCGGGGGCCAGGGCCGCCTCGCGCAGCTCGCCCACCAGCTCCACCGCGTAGCTGCGGGCGTCCGAGCGGAGCGCGGTCAGCACGGCGCGGAGCGCGGGCACGCCCCTCGGATCGCCGAGCCGGACGAGGGCCGCGCCGGCGGCCGCCTTGAAGGCGAGCGGCTTGAGGAACGAGGCGGCGAGGGTGGCGAGCGGCTCGATCGCCTCGGTCGCGCCGACCTCGCCGAGCGCCCACGCGGCCTCCATGCATCGCTCGCGATCCCCGAGGGCCCGCACCAGCTGGGCGACGCCCGCGCCGTCGCCGAGCCGGGCCAGGCCGATCGCCGCCCCCTCCGCCACCGCCGGGACCGCGTCGTCGAGCAGCGCGGTCAGGGCCCCGGCGGCCCGCGGGTCCTCGAGCGCGCCGAGCGCGTCGGCGAGGTGAGCGCGGACCTCGGGATCGGGGTCGTGGATGCGGGCGGCCAGCGGCGCCGCCGCCTCGTCGGGGGCCAGCTGCGCGATCGACGCGACCGCCTGGAAGCGCACCTCGGGCCGCTCGCTCGACAGCGCCTCCACCAGAGCCGGCAGGGCGCGGCGGTCGCCCAGCTCGGCGGCGGCGATCAGGGCGACCTGACGCACGGTCGGGTCGCCGTCCTCGAAGCGGGCGAGGATGCGGTCGAGCGCCGCGCCGTCCTTGGTGCGGGCGAGGCTGGTCATCGCCTGGGCGCGGACCGCCGCGCTCCGATCGTCGAGCAGCGGGTGCAGGGCCGCGCGCGCCTCGGCCACCCGGTCACCCGGCGGATCGCCGAGCCGCTCGGCGGCGGCCGCGCGCAGGGAGGCGTCCTTGGCGCCGACGTCGCGCAGCGCGGCGTCGAAGTTCGGGCGGAGCGGCGGGAAGAGAGGCGCCATCACACGCGCGCGCCGTAGATCAGCGCGTCGACCACGATCTGCGCGTTTCCGTTTCGCTCGAGGGCGACCAGCGCCTCCTGGATCAGCTCGACCCGCGCCGCCGCCTCCCGCGCGCCGACCCGGGCCGCGCGCTCGCGGATCACCTCGGCGCGGTGGCGGAAGGCGAGCTTCTCGTCGGCCAGGCCGAGCGCGGCCGCGGCGACGTCGCGATAGAAGGTGATGAGGGCCTCGAGCACCACCGCCAGCTCGGCCTCGCCCCGCACCAGCTGCTCCGACGCGCGCACCATCTCGCCGGGCTTGCCGACCGTGCAGACCTCGTCGAGGGCGAGCGCCGCCTCGAGCAGCTCGGTCGCGCCCCCCTCGGCGAGGGCCAGCGCGCGATCGGCGCGGCCGTCGGCGAGCGCGATCGCGGGGCCGCGGGTCTCCTCGTCGAGCTCGTGCGCGGCGAGGATCGCGTCGAGCACCCGCGGGGGCAGGCGGCCGAAGCGGACCCGCTGGCAGCGCGAGCGGATGGTGGGGAGCAGCCGATCGGGCCGCTCGCTCAGCAGGATGAAGTGCACGCCGCGCCGCGGCTCCTCGAGGGTCTTCAGCAGCGCGTTGGCCGACTCCGGCGGGTGCTCCGGGAACGAGACGTCGGCCTCGGGGAAGATCAGGAAGGCCGCCTTCGCCTCGAAGGGCGCGAACTGGGCGACCGGGAGGATCTCCTGGCGCAGGGTCTCGACCGGGATGTTCCGCTTGCCCTCGGTGCGTGGCTCGAAGACCCGCACGTCCGGGTGCGTGCCGGCGGTGATCCGGGCCCGCGACTTCTCGTCGGCCCCGATGACCTTCTCGGCGAGCGCGCGCGCCGCGAGGTGCTTGCCCACGCCGCTCGGGCCCTCGAAGAGGTAGGCGCTCGCGACCCGGTCCGTCTCGACCGCGCGCTCGAGGATGCCGACCGCGCCCGCCTGGGCCTGGACCGCGTCGAAGCTCACGCGCCCACGATCCCCGGCGGCAGCTCGAAGAGCGCGCCCGCGATGAGCTCCACCGACTTCACCAGCTCGTCGGCGTCGATGACGTCGGGGTCGACGAAGACCTGCAGGACCAGCCCGTCGAGCAGGCCGAGCAGGAGGCGCGGGATGAGCGCGGCGTCGACCCGGGGCTGGATGCCGAACGAGGCGAGCACGCCCACGAGGTGCTCGGCGGTCTGGGCGGAGGCGAAGCGGTAGTAGCCGGCGAGCTGGGGCCGCAGGGCCTCGTCGTGCAGCGCCTGGGCGAGGAGATCGGCGACCACCGCCACCTCGTCCGATCGGCTGACCCGGACCGCCCAGAGCTCGCGGACCGCGCTCCGCAGGGCGTCGAGCGGGTTCTGTCCGCCCGACTGCCAGGCGGCCATGGTCCGCTCGGCGACGGCGTCGGTGGCGCGCTCGAGCACCTCGGCCACCAGCGCCTCCTTGGTCGGGAAGTGGTAGTGGACGGCGCCCTTCGACATGCCCGCCTCCTTGGCGATGTCGTTCAGGCTGGTGCGCGCGTAGCCCTGCCGCGCGATGACGCGCGTGGCGGCCGCGACGATCTGCGCCGCGCTGATCGCCGACTTCTTGTAGCGCATCGGAGTCGGCGCCCGATCACTCCATGGACATGGGCGGGACGTAGTCCGGGTCGGGCTGGCAGCTCATCGCCATCGAGCCCTCGACGCGGCGGCAGAGGAAGCCCTCGTCGCAGTCCGCCTGGATCTCGCAGACCGCGCGGCAGAAGAAGTTGTTCTCGTTCGGCGCGCCGGGCGGCTCCGTGGTCGTGGAGCGCTCGGGCGTGCAGATGGCACCGTCCACGCAGTCGTTCTCCGCCGGTCCGCCCGCGCAGTTCTGTCCCACCTCGCCCGGGCCACAGGCCACGGCGAAGAGACCCAGCGCAACCACGATCATCGAGAGCCGTCGCATCCTGTCCTCCGGAAGGGCGGACCCTAGAAGAAGCCGCCATCGCCCGCAAGGTCGGCGTGCCCCACGGAGGCGGCCGGGGTAAAAGGGCGCGCGATGGCCGTCAGTCTCCTCACCGACCAGGACAAGCACCTCTTCAACGAGGGCACGCATCAGCGCCTCTACGAGCGACTCGGGGCGCACCTCGCGACCGACGAGGACGGCCGGGCGGGCGTGATCTTCGCCGTGTGGGCGCCCGGCGCGCGCGCGGTGTCGGTGGTGGGCGACTTCTGCGACTGGGACCGCGACGCCCACCCGATGCGCCCCAACGCCGAGAGCGGCGTCTGGGAGATCTTCGTGCCCGGCGTCTCCCGGGGCGCGCTCTACAAGTATCTCATCCAGGGGCCCGACGGCTTCGAGGAGTACAAGAGCGATCCCTTCGGGCGCCTCCACGAGGAGCCCCCGAAGACGGCGTCGATCGTCTGGGACCTCGACTACACCTGGGGCGACGCCGAGTGGATGGCGGAGCGGGGGCGCCACAACGCGCTCGACGCGCCGATGAGCGTCTACGAGGTCCACCTCGGCTCCTGGCGCCGGGTGCCCGAGGAGGACGACCGGCCGCTCACCTACCGGGAGCTGGCCCCGCTGCTCTGCGCGCACGTGAAGGAGCTCGGCTTCACCCACGTCGAGCTGATGCCGGTGATGGAGCATCCCTTCGGTGGGTCCTGGGGCTACCAGGTGACGGGCTACTTCGCGCCGACGCATCGCCACGGCACGCCGCAGGACCTGATGTACCTGATCGACCAGCTCCACCAGAGCGGCATCGGGGTGATCCTGGACTGGGTGCCGGCGCACTTCCCGACCGACGCGCACGGGCTCGGCCGCTTCGACGGCACCCACCTCTTCGAGCACGCCGACCCGCGCCAGGGCTTCCACCCGGACTGGCAGAGCTACATCTTCAACTACGGCCGGCACGAGGTTCGCAGCTTCCTGATCTCGAGCGCGATGTTCTGGCTCGACCGCTACCACGTCGACGGGCTGCGGGTGGATGGCGTCGCCTCGATGCTCTACCGCGACTACTCGCGCGAGGAGGGCGAGTGGATCCCGAACGAGCACGGGGGGCGCGAAAACCTCGAGGCGATCGGCTTCCTCCGGCAGCTCAACGAGGCGGTCTACGCCGAGTTCCCGGACGTGCAGACCATCGCCGAGGAGTCGACGTCCTGGCCGATGGTGTCGCGGCCGACCTTCGCCGGCGGGCTCGGCTTCGGGCTCAAGTGGGACATGGGTTGGATGCACGACACGTTGCGCTTTCTCGAGCGCGACCCGATCCACCGCCGCTTCCACCACAACGAGCTGACCTTCCGCTCGCTCTACGCCTTCAACGAGAACTTCACGCTGCCGCTGAGCCACGACGAGGTCGTGCACGGCAAGGGCGCGCTGCTGAACAAGATGCCGGGCGACCGCTGGCAGAAGTTCGCGAACCTCCGCCTGCTCTACGCCTACATGATGTCGCAGCCCGGCAAGAAGCTGCTCTTCATGGGCTCCGAGCTCGCGCAGTGGCGGGAGTGGAACCACGACGCGAGCCTCGACTGGCACCTGGCCGAGGACGAGATGCACGGCGGCGTGATGCGCCTGCTCGGCGACCTCAACCGGAGCTACCGGGCCGAGGGCGCGATGCACCGCGGGGACTGCGAGCCGGGCGGCTTCACCTGGATCGACGGCAGCGACGCCGAGCGCTCCGTGCTCAGCTACCTGCGCCAGGGGGACGGCGCGCCCCCGGTGCTCGTGGTGCTCAACTTCACCCCGGTCGTCCGCTACGACTACCGGGTCGGCGTGCCGCGCGGCGGGGCCTGGGAGGAGATCCTCAACACCGACGCCGCGACCTACGGCGGCAGCGGGGTGGGCAACCTCGGCGAGGTCGTCGCCCACGACGTGCCCGCGCACGGGCAGCCCCTGTCGCTCTCGGTCACCCTCCCGCCGCTCGCCGCGGTCTGGTTCCGGGCGCCCCGATGAAGGGTCCCCGTTACATCTGCGTCCACGGGCACTTCTACCAGCCGCCGCGGGAGAACCCGTGGCTCGAGAAGGTGGAGCGGCAGGAGAGCGCGTGGCCGGCGCACGACTGGAACGCCCGGGTGACCGAGGAGTGCTACGCGCCGAACGCCCACGCGCGCATCCTCGACGCGCAGGGCCGCATCACCGCCATCGTCAACAACTACGCCCGGCTCTCCTACAACCTCGGCCCCACGCTGATGAGCTGGCTCGAGACCGAGCGGCCGGACGTGCACGACGCGGTGGTCGACGCCGACCGCCAGAGCCGCGAGCTGCGCGATGGGCACGGCGCCGCGATGGCGCAGGTCTACAATCACACGATCTTCCCGCTCGCCTCGCGCCGCGACAAGGTCACGCAGGTCCGCTGGGGCGTGGCCGACTTCGTCCGTCGCTACGGCCGCGCGCCCGACGGGATGTGGCTCGCCGAGACCGCCTGCGACGTGGAGAGCCTCGAGGTGCTCGCCGAGGAGGGCATCCGCTTCACCGTGCTCGCCCCGCACCAGTGCGCGCGGGTCCGGCGCCCCGGGGGCGAGTGGCTCGACGTGAGCGGGCAGCGGGTGGACCCCCGGCGCGCCTACGTCGCCAAGCTCCCCTCCGGGCGGCAGATCTCGATCTTCTTCTACGACGGCCCCATCTCCCGCGCGGTCGCGTTCGAGCGGCTCCTCGACGACGGCTATCGGTTCGCCGAGCGGCTGCTCGGGGCGTTCGAGCCGGGTCGCGACGAGCCCCAGCTCGTGCACATCGCCACCGACGGCGAGACCTACGGTCATCACCACGCCTACGGCGAGATGGCGCTCGCGGTCGCGCTTCAGCGCATCGACGCCGATCCCGACGTGCGGCTCACCAACTACGCCGAGTTCCTCGCGCTGCACCCGCCGACCTGGGAGGCGGAGATCGCGGAGGGCACGAGCTGGAGCTGCGCGCACGGCATCGAGCGGTGGCGGGCCGACTGCGGCTGCAACTCGGGGACCGGCTGGCATCAGCGCTGGCGGCGGCCGCTGCGGGAGGCCCTCGACTGGCTGCGCGCCGAGCTCGACGCGGCCCTCGAGCAGGGCGCCGAGGGGCTTTTGGCCGACGTGTGGGAGGCGCGGGACGCCTACATCGAGGTCGTGCTCGACCGCTCGTCGGAGAGCCGGGAGCGCTTCTTCGACGCCCAGTGCGAGCGGGCGCTGTCCGCCGACGAGCGGCGGCGAGCGCTCGAGCTCATGGAGCTGTCGCGCCACGCCATGCTCATGTACACGAGCTGCGGCTGGTTCTTCGACGAGCTGAGCGACCTCTCGACCCTCCAGGTCCTGCAGTACGCCGGCCGCGCGGTGCAGCTCGCGACGTCGCTCTTCGGCGATCGCTTCGAGCTCGGCTTCCGGGAGCGCCTCGCCGCGGCGCCGAGCAACCGGCCGGAGCTTGGGGACGGCGAGCGGATCTACGACCACTTCGTGCAGCCCTCGAAGGTCGATCTGGCGAAGGTCGGCGCGCACCTCGCCACCCAGACCGCGTTCGAGGTCGAGCCCGAGGGCGTGCGCATCGGCGGCTACGAGGGGACGCTGCTCGAGCACGACCTGTCGCGCACCGGCGGCTCGCGCCTCGCGATCGGTCGGCTCCGGGTCCGCTCTCGCATCACCACCGAGGCGAGCGACTTCAGCTACGCGGTCCTCCACTTCGGCGACCACAACCTGCTCGGCGGGATCCGCCCGTTCGGCAACGCGGCCCGGCACGTCGGTCTGCACGGCGCCCTGACGCACGCCTTCGGCCGCGCCGATCTCACCGAGGTGGTGCGCCAGATCGAGCGCCTCTTCGAGGGGCAGACCTTCTCGCTCCGGCACCTCTTCCTCGACGATCGTGAGGCGCTCCTGAAGGAGCTGCTCGCCGACCGCACCCGCCGCATGGAGGAGCGCGTCGAGGCGCTCTACGACCAGACCGCGCCGCTGATCCGGTTCCTCGAGAGTCTGGACCTGACGTCCCCGCCGGTGTTCGTGATGGCGGCCGAGTACACGCTCCGCGCCCGGCTCCGGGCCGCCGTCGGGGCGGGCACCGAGATCGACCTGGTGACCGTCTCGCGGCTCCTCTCGGACGCGAAGGAGGCCTCGGTCGCGCTCGACCCGGTGGCCCTCGGCCGCGCGCTCCAGGACAGCCTGGAGTCGGTCACCGCGGCGCTCGCCCGCGCGCCGGAGGATCTCGAGGCGTGGCGGCTCGCGGCGGGCCTGGCCGGGTTCACCGCCCGGACGCCGTGGAAGCTCGATCCGCGCGAGGCGCAGAACGCGGTGTGGCGCATGTGGGCCGAGCTGCTCCCGGCGTGGCGCGCCCGGACGCCGAGCGACGATCCGCACTGCCGCGAGCGCGAGCGGCTCCTGCTCGAGGTCGCGGCCGGCCTCGGCTTCCGGGTGTGAGGATCACGGCGGGCAGGGCGCCGGCAGCGCGGGCGGCGGCTGGGGATCGGCGCCCCAGCGGCCCGGGTAGCCGGTGAAGCCGATCGCCACGCTGACCGCGTCGCAGGGGACGAGCGTCCCGGGGGTCGCCTCCGGGTTGGCGAGCACGTCGGCCGAGCCGCGGATGGCGGTCTCGACGATGCCGCGCAGGGTCTCGCCCTCGCACACGCCGAGGTCGTCGAGCTCGTTCAGGAAGTCGCTCACCGGCCAGCGCCCGCTCAGGGCCACGTCCTCGAGGCGGTCCCCCGCGAGCCGGCCGGTCAGGGTCGCGTCCGTGATCCGCACGCTCAGCGAGCGCGCGCCGCCGGCGAAGTCGAAGTCGGAGCGCGGCGGGATGCGCATGACGACGACGCCGCCCACCACGTAGCCGGTGCGGTCGAGCAGGACCGGCTCGCCGAAGTCGTCGAACGCCGCCTCCGAGGGGAAGAACGTGTCGGTCCCGTCCCAGCGGAGCGGGTCGCCGCGGAGCCCGCCGGCCGGCTGACCGAACGCGGTCTGGACCACCTCCACCGTCACCCGCGGATCGTCCTCCTCGCCGTTCCAGTCGCTCAGCCGCAGCATCAGGGCGTACTCGCCCGTCTCCATCAGCTCGCGCGCCTCGGCCTGCACGTCGATGCCGAGCGGCTCGAACCCCAGCGAGATGAACTGTCCATAGTTGTTGTCGCGGCAGAGCGCGCCGTCGCCGCTCGGCAGGTCGCCGGAGTTGACCGGCGCGCACTCGATGTCCCAGCCGGGGTAGGCCCCGCCGCCGTCGGGGGCGCCGCCGTCGAGGGCATCGGGCGGGTAGGAGCAGCGGCCGTCGAGGTCGTAGCCGAGGGCGCGCCAGGCGCCGCCGCCCTGCCGGAGGACGACGTCACGGAGCACGAAGACCTGCGGCTCGGACGACGGGCCCTCGAGCTCGGCGGGGGGCGGCAGCGGCACCTCGGCGCGCTCGGGCCCGACGCCGGCGTCGATCGGCGACAGCTGCGCCGCGTCGCAGGCCGCACAGAGCAGCAGCGAGGCGAGGGCGAGCGCGCGGGGGGAGGGCAAGGCCCAGCCATGGTGGCATGGGCGTGGTAATCACGACCACATGAGCGAAGCGCAGTCGGGAGCCTCGGTCGCAGAGCTGTTCACGATCATGAGGCGCCTGCTGGCCCCGGACGGCTGCCCCTGGGACCGCGCGCAGTCCCCCGAGACCCTGCGCCCCTTCGTCATCGAGGAGGCCTTCGAGGTCGTCGAGGCGATCGACGCGGGCTCGGAGCCGCAGCTGCGCGAGGAGCTGGGTGATCTCCTGCTCCAGATCGTGTTCCTGACCGAGATGTCGGCGTCGTTCGGGCCGGACGACGTGGTGCGCGGCATCTGCGACAAGATGATCCGGCGGCACCCGCACGTCTTCGGGGACGGCGACGCGAGCACGCCGGCCGAGGTCCTCGAGAGCTGGGAGGCGATCAAGGCGCGCGAGCAGGGCAAGCGAGACCGGGGCGCGCTCGACGGCGTGCCGGTGGCGCTCCCGGCGCTGGCCCGCGCGGTCGCGCTCGGCAAGAAGGCGCGCAAGATCAACCTCGACTGGGAGGACGCGCGCGGCGTCCGGGCGAAGATCGACGAGGAGCTGGCGGAGCTCGACGCGGCGCCCGATCCGACCGCGGAGGCGGAGGAGCTCGGCGACCTGCTCTTCGCGATCGCGAGCTGGGCGCGCCACCGCGGCCACGATCCCGAGGCGGCGCTGCGGGGCACGCTGAATCGCTTCACCGGACGCGTCGGCGAGATGGAGCGCGCGGCCCGCGCCGACGGCGTGGCCCTCTCGGAGCTGTCGCCCGAGGAGATCGACGCGCGCTTCGTGGCCGCGAAGCGAGCCCAGACGCCCGAGTAGGATGCTCGGGTAGAGCAGCTCGAGAGGTGGCAAATAATTGCGCGGGGGCTGCCCGAGCCCGCTTCCACGACAGTCCCGAGACGACGGCAGGCGACGAGCGCAGCGAGGTCGCCGCACGAACCACCCCGCGCCCGTTCGATCCCGCGGCAGCGGGCGGCCAGCGAGCGCGCAGCGCGAGCGC
>JAYZQJ010000174.1:0-15576 GCA_036149055.1 Myxococcota bacterium
TCGGGCGGGGGCGGGACGTCGGCGTCGGGCCGGGGCGTCGGGCCCGCGTCGGGGCGGGGGGCGTCGCCGTCGAGCGTGACCTGGACCCCCGCGTCTTCGTCCGGGCCCCCGACCGTCAGGCTGCCCGTGCAGCCGACGAGCGCGAGGGCCACCGTCCATCCCCAGCGTCGCATCGAGGAGGAGAATAGCGAGGTCGGCGCGGCCATGCAGAGGCTACGGGAGGCAGAGGCGCATGGTTCGGTCGGCGCCCTCGACCTCGGTGCAGGCGAAGCCCGCGTAGCAGTCGGCCGACGCGGCGCAGCGCGAGGCGCAGAAGAAGGTCTCGGTCGGGTCGCCCTCGAGCGCGACGCAGGCGCCGCCCTCGGGGCAGTCGGCGTCGCTCGCGCAGGCGGGCGTGCACAGGGCGCCGTCGCCCTCGGTCCCGTCGGAGCGGGTGAAGAGGACCCGGGTGCAGCGGTCCTCGGCGCGACCGCAGTCGAGGTCGTCGCCGCAGCCGGCGTAGGTGGGCGCGTTGGCGCCGCAGCCCGCGGCCACCATCAACGCCGCGGCGACGAGGAGCCCGCGCGTCACCGGCGCATCGAGCCGCGGGCGGCGGTGGTCACGAAGTGGCCGTGCGGCCAGTGGCGGTAGTGCTCGGCCTGGATGACCGGCCCGGTCTCCTCGTTGCCGGCGTCCATGACGTGGCCGTAGACCTTCACCAGCGAGCCGACCCAGAGGCGCTCGGGCCCGTCCTGGAGGTCCTCCCCGCGCAGGGTCAGCAGCACCTCGAAGGGCCCGACCGGGCGCTCGGAGACCGTGACCCGGCAGGATCCGGCGGTCTCGTCGGCGCAGAGGTGTCGCTCCTGATGGGGCCGGAGCTGCAGCCGGAGGCGGGCCTCGCCGCTGTCGCGGTTGAGCTCGACGATCTCCTCGACGGTGCCGAACCAGCCGAGCAGGTCCTCGGCGTGCCGGTCCGGGAAGCGGCGCACGTCCTCGTAGGAGAGGTCGGCCTCGCGCTCGTAGTAAGGGCCCTCGTCCCCGTGGGTGGTGTAGGTGCGGGCGTATCCGTAGCGTCCGCCACCGCAGGCGGTGAGGAGGGCGATCGCGGCCAGGAGGAGCGTCTTCTGCATGCGCGCCCGAGCGTACCGACCGGGGCGCCCAAATCAACCGGACCCACGCACGGACCTCCCTTGCGCCCCCGGGCGGTGCCCCCTACGGTTCGCGCCGCGGTGACCCTACTTCCACGGGTCCCAGCTGGAGGTCACGAGCATGCCGGGCAGCGTCACACCGGGTTTCGCCTTCGACGAGCCGCTCATCTTCGAGCGCGGCACGCCGGGTCGCGACGGCTCTTCGAGCCCGTCCCTCGACGTCCCCGCGGCCGATCCCGCGGCCCTCTTCGGCGACCTGCACCGCACCGAGGCCGCCCACCTGCCCGAGGTGAGCGAGCCGGAGGCCTTCCGCCACTACGTGCGCCTGAGCCAGTCGAACTACGCGATCGACAACGTCATGTACCCGCTCGGGTCGTGCACGATGAAGTACAACCCGAAGGTCAACGAGTGGGCCGCCCGCCTGCCCGGCTTCGCGCGGCTGCACCCCTACGCGCCCGAGCGGATGTGGCAGGGGGCCCTCGAGCTGATGTTCCGACTCGAGCGCGGCCTCGCCGAGGTCGTCGGCCTCGACCGCGTGACCCTCCAGCCGGCGGCCGGCGCCCAGGGCGAGCTGACCGGGCTGATGATGATCCGGAAGTGGCACGAGGCGCAGGGCCGCAGCCCCAAGAAGGTGCTCGTGCCCGAGACCGCGCACGGGACCAACCCGGCGTCGTGCGCGCTCAACGGCCTGAAGGCGGTGCCCTTCCCGGCCGGCGAGGACGGCGTCGTGCACGCCGAGCAGCTGGCCTCGCACGTCGACGACGACGTCGCCGCCATCATGCTCACCAACCCGAACACGGTCGGCCTGTTCGAGCGGGAGCTGCCGCAGATCGCGCAGATGCTCCACGACAAGGGCGCCCTGGTCTACGGCGACGGCGCGAACCTCAACGCGCTCATGGGGCGCGCGCGGCCGGGCGACCTCGGCATCGACGTGATGCAGTTCAACCTGCACAAGACCTTCACCACGCCCCACGGCGGCGGCGGCCCCGGGTGCGGCCCGGTGGCCTACAAGAAGACGCTCGCCCCCTTCGCGCCGGCCCCGACGGTCGAGCGCAAGGAGGACGGCACCTTCTACCTGGACCACGACCGCCCCGAGTCGATCGGCCGGCTCCGCTCGTTCTACGGCAACTTCGGCATGATGGTGCGGGCCTACGCCTACCTCCGCGAGATGGGCGCCGAAGGCCTGCAGCGCGCGACCGAGCTCGCCGTGCTCAACGCGAACTACCTCCGCGCGCTCCTCGGCCAGACCTGGCACGTCGCCTACGACCAGGTCTGCATGCACGAGGTGATCATCAGCGACAAGCACCTCAAGGACACCGGCGTCACCACGATGGACGTCGCCAAGCGCCTGCTGGACCACGGCTTCCACGCCCCGACGGTGTACTTCCCGCTGGTGGTGAAGGGCGCGATGCTGGTCGAGCCGACCGAGACGGAGACCAAGGAGACGCTCGACCGCTTCGTGCAGGCGATGAGCGAGATCAGCGCCGAGGCGCTCTCCGACGCCGAGAAGGTCAAGACCGCGCCGCACGTCACCCGGCACCGCCGGCTCGACGAGACCCGCGCGGCCCGCAAGCCCGTCCTCCGCTGGCAGCCCTCCAACGATTGAATCGCGGGCCGTTCTCATCCGTCCGCCGAGGGTTCCCCCTACCCTCCCGGCGCTCCCCGCCGTACCCTCGACGGACAGGATGATGCGACACGCCTCCCACCTCGCCGCCCTCGCGCTCCTCGCGCCGATCCTCTTCGTCAGCCCGAGCGCCGGCCAGGGCACGCAGCCCAGCCCGTCGCTGAACGGGACGTGGCAGCTCGAGGGCACGCTCCAGGAGAACCAGGCGCGCGTGCAGCAGACCGTCGAGCAGGCGATCGCGACGCTCACCCCGGACATCCAGCGGCTGGCCCGGGCCCGCATCGCCGAGACGACGCAGGTGCCGACCGCGATCGCGATCCAGGCGGCGCCGAGCCAGATCCGGGTCGAGTACCGCGGCGAGGGCGGCCGCACCTTCGAGACCCCGCCCGGTCAGGCCCAGAACGTCTTCAGCCGGAGCGGCGTGCGCGCCCGCATGACGCAGCTCTTTCGCCCGGACGGCGGCATCGAGCAGCAGTTCCGCGCCACCGACGGGATGCAGTACAACTTCCTCATCCCGCAGCCCGACGGCCAGCACCTCAACCTCGACGTGCTGATGCAGAGCCCGCGCCTCCCGAGCGACCTGCGCTTCCGCGTCGCCTACCGCAAGACGCAGTAGCCGACGCAGTAGCGCGGTCAGTCGTCACTCGGAGCGGGCGCGCGGGGAGCGCCGTCGGGGGCGAGCACGAGCGCCCGGGTGACCTCGGCGTCGCGGAAGACGAGCAGCGCGCCGCCGCGGTGGGGGAGGAGCAGCGGGCGCGCCATCGGGCCGAGGCGCGCGAGGTGGAGGGGGCCGTCGCCGCGGCGGGCGAAGGTCGGCAGCCCGTCGCCGTGGAAGACGTGGAGGAGGTCGTCGCCGAGGTCGATGGAGGCGGTCTGCCAGCCGGCGTCCCAGGGCGGCGTGGGCGCGAGGGGCGCGCTCGCGCAGCCGTCGGCGCGGCAGCGGGTGAGGGCGCCGGACTCCTCGTCGAGGAAGGAGACGGCGTCCGCGAGGCAGCGGGGGCGCACGCCGCGGAGCTCCACCCGGTGGGCCGCGTCGTCGATGGACACGACGAAGGCGCCGTCCGCGTCCCAGACCAGCGCGCGGGCGCCGCCGAGGGCGCAGGCGGCGCGCAGCAGGCCGTGCGCCTCGAGGGGCTCGGGATCCGACGGGAAGCGCTCGGTCCACGGGTGCAGGTGCAGGAGCGCGCGCTTGCCCGGCTCCTCCCAGCGGACGGCGGCGAAGCCGGGGGCCATGAGCGCGTCGACCGGCTCGGCGCCGAGGAAGGGCGCCTCGAGCTCGCGCGTCTCGGCCTCGGCGTCGGCCAGGTGGATCGCGAGGAGCGGCTTGCCCTCCTGCTGGAGGCGCCAGCCGATCACCCCGTCGGCGCGCGCGTAGGCGGGGCGCACCGTCTCGGCGAGCGACTCTCCGGCCGCGTCGCGCAGCGTGCCCTGGTCTTCGCCGCCGGCCGCGGAGAGGAAGTCGTAGACGATGACCGGCGCGCCCTCGTCGCGCGGCAGCGGCCGGAGCGACGCGCGCCCCTCCACCAGGAACGGCGCGCCGCAGTCGAGGTCGGGCCCCTCCGCCCGCAGCGCGCAGACCTGAGCGCGGGTGGTCTCGCCCTCGGGCGCGCCGAGCACGAGCGAGACGCCGGGCGCGTCCTCGAAGGCGCGCTCGTCCGCGCCGATCAGCTCGAGGCCCGGCGGCGGCGCGTCGAACGCCGGCGGGAGGGCCGGCGCCTCGGAGGCGGCGGCCGCCGGGAGCTCCAGCGCCCGCGCCGCGGTCACCAGCCCGCTCACCTCGTCGCGCCACGCGTCCTCTCCCCACGCGATGGCGGGGCTCGCGGCGAAGTCGTCGGCACCGAGGCCGGCCGCCCGGAGCTGCTCCACGAGGGAGGCGCGGTGAGGGTCGCAGCGCTCCGGCCACTCGCTCGGCGCGACGCGCTCCCGGAGCGCCGCGCCCTCCGCCCGCGCGACCGCCGCGTCGGCCTCGAGCCCGGGCTCGCCGAACAGGCACGCCTCCCAGCGGGCGAGGTGGGCGGCGGCGGCCTCGCGGGCGAGCGCCTCGGCGCGCGGCCCGGTCCACCACCACCAGCCGACGCCGGCGGCCACCGCGAAGGCGATCAGGGTGACGAAGTAGGCCGTGGAGCGACGGACGGAGGACATGGTCGTCGGAGCATAGAAGCCTCGGCGCTCGAATTGCAGAGCCGCACCGCATGAGCCCCTCTGACGCGCCTCGCGCGCGAGATCATTCGCATTCCCGACACAGCCCCACGGTGGCGTCCCGCCTCGCGCGTCGCGTTCTGCCGCAGCTCCTCGCGCTCACCGCGCTGGGATGCGCGGTCCCGCTGGGGGAGGCGGCGGAGCTCGCCGCGCAGGGCGGCGAGGAGCAGCTGCGTCCCCAGATGCGCCCGGTGCGCGGCGGCGAGCGGGTGCTGGTGATCGCGCTCGACGGGGTCGGCGACGGAGCCCTCCGGGCGGCGCTCGCCGCGGGTCGGCTCCCGGCGCTGAGCGAGCGGCTCGGGCCGGAGATCGGCGAGCACACCCACGCCCACGGCTACGCGGCGCCGCACGTGCTGACCACCCTCCCCTCGACCACGATGGCCGCCTGGGCGACGGTCGTGACCGGGGCGCCGCCGGCCGAGACCGGGGTGCCCGGCAACGAGTGGTTCGACCGCACCGAGCGCCGCTTCCACGCCCCGGCGCCGGTGTCGGTGACCGGCTCGACCCACGTGCTGCAGAGCTTCACCGAGGGCTGGCTCGGCCGTCAGGTGCAGACCGCGACCCTCTTCGAGCGCGCGAACGTACGGTCGCACGTCTCATTGCTGCCGATCCACCGGGGCGCCGACCTGCTGACCACCCCGAGCGGCCTCGACCTCTTCCAGATCCTCAGCATCATCCCGGAGGGCATCTTCTCGAGCCACGGCTTCACCGGCGAGGCGTACATCGAGATGGACGAGGAGTCGGTCGGCGAGATCCTCGACGGCTTCGAGGACCACGGCATCCCCGATCTGCAGATCGCGTACTTCCCGGGCGTCGACCTGATCGCGCACGCGTCGAACCCGCCCCTCGAGGTGCAGCAGAATCACCTCGAGACGGTCATCGCGCCGGGCCTCGCCCAGATCCTCGACGCCTACGCGCGCGCCGGGGTCCTCGAGGACACCTGGATCATCGTCGTCGCCGACCACGGCCACACCCCGGTGCAGCACGACGACGAGCACGCGCTCGGCACCGACCCCGAGACCGACCCGCCGGCCGTGCTGACCGAGGTGGGCTTCCGGGTGCGCCCGCCGCAGCTGACGGTGAACACCGACGACTACTCGGCGGTGCTCGCCTACCAGGGCGCCTTCGCCTACGTCTACCTCGCCGACCGCAGCACCTGCCCGGAGGCGGGCGATCGCTGCGACTGGAGCGCGCCGCCGCGCTTCGAGGAGGACGTCTTGCCGGTGGCGAACGCCTTCCTCACCTCGAGCCGACACGGCCGGCCGGTGGCGGCGCTCGAGGGGAAGCTGGAGCTGGTGCTCGCGCGGCGCCCGGTGCCGGTCGGCGAGACCCCGGAGCCGTTCTCGGTGCTCGACGGCGGAGAGCTCGTGCCGATCCGGCGCTGGCTCGCCGCGCACCCGCGCCCGGACTGGCTGCGCTTCGAGGAGCGCATGCGCGATCTCGCGGTGGGTCCGCACGGGCACCTCGCGGGCGACGTGCTGCTCGTCTCGCGCCTGTCGCCGACCGACCCGATCGAGACCCGCTCCTACTTCTCGGGGCCCTACCACTCGTGGCACGGGAGCCCGACCGCGCTCGACTCGGAGGTGCCGCTCCTCGTGATCCGTCCGGGCGGCGACGGAGAGGCGGTCCGGCGGCGCGTGGAGCGAGTGCTCGGCGACGACCGCTCCACCGAGCGCTTCGTGCCGCTCGTCCTCGACCTGCTTCAGAGCGCGTCGAGGTAGGCGAGCACCGCGCAGGAGCTCTCCGGCGGATCCTCCTCCTCGAGCACCCCGAAGCCGTGCCCCACGCCCGCCTGCTCGAGGTGCGCGTGCGGCGCGTCCGCGAGCGACGCGAGCGCGTGTTCGGTCACCTCCGGGGGCACGATGGCGTCGTCCTCCGCGGTGATGACGAGCAGCGGCGGATCGTCCTCGCCGGCGGCGGCGACGGGGCTGGCGAGGGTGGCGAGCTCCCGGGCCTCGTCGCGCGGCTTGCCGAGGAAGCGCGTGAAGAGCGCGTCGGCGCTGGGGTCCCAGGGCACCTCGGGGCGAATGTCCAGGGGCGGGTAGAACGCGACGGCGCCTCTCACGTCGGGCCGGCCGCCGTGGCCACACTCTCCGTCCAGCCGCGCGTCGTCCGCCTGCAGCGCGAGCGCCGCCGCGAGGTGCCCGCCGGCGCTGAACCCGATGGCCACGACGCGGTCGGGGTCGAGCCCGAGGTCGGCGGCCTCGGCGCGGAGGAAGCGCACCGCGCAGCGCGCGTCGGCCACCGGCGCCGGGAAGTCGGGCTCCTCGCGTCCGGCGAGCCGATACTCCACCCGCGCCGCCGCCCAGCCCGCAGCGCCGAGTCGCCGCCCGAGGCGCGCGAGGTGGTCCTCGTCGCCGCCCTGGAACGCGCCCCCGTGAAAGAGCACCGCGACGGGGTGCGGCCCCGGCCCGGTGGGCCGCGTCAGGTCGAGGTGCAGCCGCTTCCCCGCGGGCTCGGCGTAGATGTAGGGCCCATCGGTGCGGGTCTCGCCCTCGCGCGGGACCTCACAGGTCTTCCCGCCCCGCGCCGCCTCGAACGCCGCCCGCGCCGCCTCGAGCGGGGAGCGCTTCGCGTCGCCATCGCTGCTCTCCACTGTCGCGGGGGAAGCGGGCGCCTCCCCGCCGCAGCCGAGCAGGCCGCCTCCGAGCAGCGCGAGCGAGATGACCGTGAAACCGAGCGTTCGCATGCGCTCCGCCGTTTCAGCCCCCGTGCCATCCCTCGTCGCCGCCTCCGACGCGCCCCGCCCTCCTCTTTCCCGCCTCCCTGTGCGCGCGCGCACGCCCCGCTTCTTTTTTGTGGGTTTCGGTCTTTTTGGGCTCTCGCAAAGGCGCGAAGGCGCAAAGATGTTCGGGGCGGCGGGGTGGAGGCTCGCCGGCTCGGGGCCTCACTGCCGACGGGGTGGCGGCTGTCTATTTGGCTCTCGCAGAGACGCGGAGGCGCAGAGGTCGGACTGGCAGCGGGGTGGAGGCTCGCCGGCTGGGTCCTGACTGCTGGCGGGCGGGCGGCTGTCTATTTGGCTCTCGCCAAGGCGCGAAGGCGCAAAGATGTTCGGGGCGGCGGGGTGGAGGCTCGCCGGCTCGGGCCTCACTGCCGGCGGGGTGGCGGCTGTCTTTATTTCTCACGCAAAGACGCAAAGACGCAAAGATGTTTGGGGGCGGCGGGGTGGGGGCTCGCCGGCTTGGACCTGTCTGCCGGCGGACGTGGCGACCGTCTACTTGACTCTCTGGGTCCTGACTGCCGGCGCGTGCACGCTGTCCTCACCGAGGCCCTCCACCTCGCCGCCACTTCCCCCCTCGTCGCCTTGGACTCGCCCGTGCCCGTGCCCCTGCCCGTGCCCTTGCCCGCGCGCAGGCCGCCATCGAACGTGAAGCACCCGCCGCCACCGCACCGCCGTACCCCGCGCGGCTGGGCAGTGAGGCCCCCGGCGGCCAGTCACCATCCCGCGGCCCCAGAACATCTTTGCGCCTTGGCGCCTTTGCGAGAGCCCATCAGCAGCATCCGCAGCCCTCCAAGGAAGCAACACGAGCTGCACCGCCGTACACCCCGCGGCTGGGCAGTCAGGCACCCGGCGGCCAGTCACCCCATCCCGCCGCCCCTCTGCGCCTCTGCGCCTCTGCGAGAAACAATTTGTCCCCCGCAGCCCACCCGAAGAAAGACAGCCAGGCACCCGGCGGCCAGCCACCATCCCGCGGCCCCAGAACATCTTTGCGCCTTTGCGCCTTTGCGAGAGCCCATCAGCAGCATCCGCAGCCCTCCAAGGGAGCGACACGAGCTGCACCCCAGTACACCGCGCAGGTGGACAGTCAGGCACCTGGCGGCCGGTCACCATCCCGCCGCCCCTCTGCGCCTCTGCGCCTCTGCGAGAAACAACTTGCCTCCCGCAGCTCCCCAGAAGAAAGACAGCCAGGCACCCGGCGGCCGGTCACCATCCCGTCGCCCCAGAACATCTTTGCGCCTTCGCGCCTTGGCGAGAGCCCATCAGAAACATCCGCAGCCCTCCAAGGGAGCGACACGAAGGCGGGGCTTCGATAGCATCCGGCGCGTGAGCGCGGACATCGCGATCGTGCTGAGCGGCGGGGGCGCCCGCGGCGCCTACGAGGCGGGCGTCGTGGCCGGGATCGTCGACGTGCTCTCCGAGCGCAAGCCGCGCCGCGCGCCCTTCTCGATCTTCACCGGCACCTCCGTCGGCGCGATCAACGCGGCGTGGCTCGCGGCGCACGCGGACCGGCCGGACATGGACGTCGAGGGGCTGCTCGCGCACTGGCGCGAGCTCGACCTCGGTCGACACCTGTCGCTCGACCCGCTGCGGTTCCTCGCGGGGCCGCGGCTCGGTCGGAGGCTGGCGCGGTGGCGTGGGGAGGGCGACGAGCGCTGGGGGCGATCGCTGCTCGACCCGCGGGCGCTCGAGGAGCTGGTGGAGCGGGCGGTGCCCTACGACCGCCTCCATCGCAACGTCGACCGGGGCGACGTGCACGCGCTGATGGTCGCCGCGCTCGAGATCAGCACCGCGCGGACCACCGTCTTCGCCGAGCTCGCGCCGGACGCGCGCTTCGTGCCCTCCAAGGACCCGCGACGCATCGGGCGGGAGGCGCGGATCGACGCGCGGCACGTGCTCGCCTCGGCCGCGATCCCGCTGCTCTTCCCGTCACGGCGGATCGGCGACCGCTACTACGCCGACGGCGGCGTCCGCTTCAACACGCCGATCGCCCCGGCGATCCGCAGCGGCGCCGACAAGCTGGTGGTGATCTCGCTCCTCTACCCGATGGCGAGCCACGCGCCGCCGGGCAGCCCCGAGGCCGAGGCTCACGTCGCCGCCTACCCGAGCCCGGTGTTCCTGCTCGGCAAGGTGCTCAACGCCCTGCTGCTCGACCCGGTGGCCTACGACCTCCAGGTGCTGGAGCGGCTCAACACCCTGCTGCACACCCTGCAGGAGGCGCTCGAGCCGCACGAGATGGAGCGCGTCCGCGACGTGCTGACCCAGACCCGGGGCGTGCCCTACCGCGAGCTGTCGACCCTCGTCTTCCGCCCGTCCCAGAACATCGGCCGCCTGGCCCACGACCACGCGGCCCAGGCGCCGGCCCGGGACGTCTCGAGCTTCCTGGTGCGCCAGCTGGCCGATCTGGGCGCCGACCTCGACGCCGACCTGCTCAGCTTCATCCTCTTCGACGGCCGCTTCGCGTCCGCCCTCAGCGAGCTCGGCCGCCACGACGCCCACGCCCGGGCCCCCGAGATCGACGCGTTCTTTCACGACGCCGTGAACGGAACGTGACGCCGACGTCCATCCCGCCACGACCCAGAAGTGGGACATTCGATCGCGGTCGGAGAGCGCGGATGAGCCCGATCGCCACGATCGATGTCTGAATGTCGATAACTTTTGTGTGGAATCGACGAACGCCTCGAAATCGCTCCGCTTTCTCCATTCCCACAGGTTGTGCACAAGCTGTGTGCAAAGGATGCGCACAACGTGTGGGCGGAGGAGGGAGACGGTAGGACAGATCGTCCAGATCTCGCGACGTTACCGGTGGTAGTCCGTGACCGGGGTGTCACACGGCCAGGATGCTACGGGGCTTGTTGCCCCAGCCGGTCACTCGGCCGGCGGAGGGGGCGCCTCGTCCTTGCGTCGCAGGGGCACCAGCTCGCCCTGCATCTGCTGGGCCTCGTCGGGGGCGGCGGCGTCGCTGTGGCAGGCGGCCTTCGCGCCGACGCTCGCGCCCATGCGCCCGCGGGTCTTGCTCGCGAGCTTGTGGAGGACCTCGGGCGGGAGGTTGCCGCGCTGCTCGAGGATGGCCCGCTGCTCGGGGGTGAGCGCCGGGCTCTTCATCACCTTCTCGCGCTGGAAGCCCTCGGCCTTGCCGCTCTCGAGCTCCATGATCTCCTTGCTGATCCGCACGGAGCACCAGTCGTGCCCGCACATCGCGCAGAAGTCGGTGTCGACGTCGAGGTCCTCGTCGTGCATCGCCCGCGCGAAGTCGCCGTCGAAGCTCAGCTCGAAGTGCTTCTCCCAGTTGAGCGCGGCGCGCGCCTTGGTGAGATCGTCGTCCCAGTCGCGGGCGCCGGGGATGCCGAGCGCCACGTCGGCGGAGTGGGCCGCGATCTTGTAGGCGACGCAGCCCTGCTTCACGTCGTCCCGCTTGGGCAGGCCGACGTGCTCCTTGGGCGTGACGTAGCAGAGCATCGAGGCGCCGTGATACGCGGCCGCGGTCGCGCCGATGCAGCTGGTGATGTGGTCGTAGCCGGGGAAGACGTCGGTCACGAGCGGACCGAGCACGTAGAAGGGCGCGCCGTGACAGAGGCGGCGCTGCAGCTTCATGTTGAACTCGATCTGATCGAAGGGGACGTGCCCCGGCCCCTCGACCATGACCTGACAGCCCTTGCGCCACGCGCGCTCGGTCAGCTCACCGAGGACCGCCAGCTCCGCCAGCTGCGCGCGGTCGGAGGCGTCGGCGAGCCCGCCCGGACGCAGCCCGTCGCCGAGCGAAAAGCTCACGTCGTAGCGCCGCATCACGTCGCAGATGCGATCGAAGGCGGTGTAGGTCGGGTTCTGCTTGCCGTGGACCAGCATCCACTTGGCCAGGAGCGAGCCGCCGCGGCTGACGATGCCGATCAGGCGCTTCTTCACGAACTGGAGGTGCTCGCGGAGCACGCCGGCGTGAATGGTGAAGTAGTCGACGCCCTGCTTCGCCTGGTGCTCGAGCGTCTCGAGGATGACCTCCTCGTCGAGCGCCTCGATCGAGCGATCGATGATCATCGAGTAGATCGGCACCGTGCCGATCGGCACCGTGCTGTTCTGGATGATCGCCTCGCGGCAGGCGTCGAGGTCGCCGCCGGTCGAGAGATCCATGATGGTGTCGGCGCCCCAGCGGGTCGCCCACCGCATCTTCTCGACCTCCTCGTCGGTGCCGCTCGAGACCGGGGACGCGCCGAGGTTGGCGTTGACCTTGGTCAGGCTGGCCCGCCCGATCGCCATCGCGTCGAGCTGATGGCCGAGGTGCACCTTGTTGGCGGGGATGATCAGCCGACCCGCGGCGATCTCGTCCCGCACCTGCTCGGCGGTGAGGTGCTTCTCCTTCTCGGCGACGCGCCTCATCTCGGGCGTGATGACGCCGAGGCGGGCGTGCTCGAGCTGGGTGATCGGCTCGAAGCCCTCGGGCGCGATCGCGAAGCCGGTCTCCGGGTCGCGCGTCCAGTCGTCGGGCAGGAAGTCCCAGGCGGTCTTCTCGCTCGGCGCCGGCATGCCGGGCGTGTCGGGCGACGAGAAGGACAGCGGCCCCCCGACGTCGGCCCGGTTGGCGAACGAGCCGGGGCTCGTGCCCTCGGCCTGGGTGGACGGATTGTGGGCGCCGCGGAGCGGCAGCGCGTACGGCAGTTTCTCGGTCATGGGCGAATCCTCGTTTCTGGATTGCCCGGCGGAACAGGACAGCTTCGCTTCCCTACGCCGGCATTGTCCGGATCAGGTTCCACGGGTGCTTCTCAGCGACGTGCGTCGCGCCCCGAGCGAACGGCCGTGGACCCTAGCCTCTTTGTCGGGCGAGATCACGCGGATCCGTCTTTCGGGCCCCTCACCGACGGGCTGCTATGCTCCCGGCCCCCATGAGCATCTCGATTCTGCCGTACGACCGGGAGCACGACGTCGTCATCATCGGGAGCGGCCCCGGTGGCGAGGGCGCCGCGATGCGGAGCGCCAAGGAAGGCAAGTCCGTCGTGATCGTCGAGCGCCACCCGCAGGTCGGCGGCGGCTGCACGCACTGGGCGACCATCCCGTCCAAGGCCCTCAAGCACTCCGTGCAGACCGTCACCGAATTCCGTCGCTCCAGCCTCTTCGCCGAGGTGAGCGACCGCGTGCGCTTCACGTTCCCGCAGCTCCTCCGCGCGGCCGACCGCGTGATCCGGAAGCAGGTCGCGATGCGCCGCGACTTCTACCTCCGGAACCACGTCTCGGTGGTGCACGGCTTCGCCCGCTTCGTCGACGAGAGCACCATCGAGGTCGACGCCGGCGAGGGCGTGAAGCGCAAGATCCACGGCAAGCACTTCGTGATCGCCACCGGCGCGCGGCCCTACCACCCGCCGAACGTCGACTTCGCGCACCCGCGCATCCGCGACAGCGACACGATCCTGAAGCTCGACCACACGCCCGACTCGATCACGATCTACGGCGCGGGCGTCATCGGCTGCGAGTACGCCTCCATCTTCCGCAACCTCGGCGTGAAGGTGAACCTCATCAACAGCCGCGACAAGCTCCTGAGCTTCCTCGACGACGAGATCATCGACGCCCTCGCCTATCACCTGCGCGATCAGGGCGTCGTGATCCGGCACAACGAGGAGTACGACGCGGTCGAGCCGGTGGGCGACGGGGTCATCACCCACCTCAAGAGCGGCAAGAAGATCAAGAGCGACATCGTGCTCTGGGCGCAGGGGCGCACCGGCAACACCGACGGGATGAACCTAGAGCGGCTCGGCATCTCGCCCAACTCGCGCGGGCAGCTCGACATCGACGACCACTTCCGGGTCGCCGGCGCCGAGAACATCTACGCGGTGGGCGACGTGGTGGGCTACCCCAGCCTCGCCAGCGCCAGCTACGACCAGGGCCGCTTCGCGGCCGCGCACATCATGGACGAGACCTCGAGCAAGCGGCTCGTCGAGGACATCCCGACCGGCATCTACACGGCGCCGGAGATCAGCAGCGTCGGCCGCACCGAGCGCGAGCTCACCGCGGAGGGCGTGCCCTACGAGGTCGGCCACTCGCTGTTCCGCAGCCTCGCGCGCGCGCAGATCACCGGCAACACGGTGGGCATGCTGAAGATCCTCTTCCACCGCGAGTCGCTCGAGATCCTCGGGATCCACTGCTTCGGCGATCAGGCCGCCGAGATCGTGCACATCGGCCAGGCGATCATGGCCCAGCCGGGCGAGGCCAACACGATCGAATACTTCGTGGACACGACCTTCAACTACCCCACGATGGCCGAGGCCTACCGCGTGGCCGCGCTCAACGGGCTCAACCGACTCTGCTAGAGTCGGCTCGAGGGGGAGCCGATGAAGGGAGACCGGGGGAACTGGGGCCTCTACGCGCTCTTGGCGCTAGGGGTCGCGATGGTCGTGGGCGGGTTCGTCGTCGAGCAGCTGCCGGAGCTCCCCGAGGCCCAGCCGGTCGCGGATTCGTTCACGCCGCCGCCGACCACCCCGCTCACGCCCGCTCCCGCCGCGCCGTCCCCCGCCGAGCCCGCGCCGGCCGCGCCCCCGCGCCACGACGAAGAGGTCACCCTCGTGTGGAACGCCGAGGTCGTCGGGGGTGATCGCCTCGCCGCCGGCACACCGTGCGCCCTGGCCCTGCGGGTCGCGCGGCGGCTGGCCGGGCCTCAGGCCATGCGGGCGATGATCGACTGCGACGCCGAGCGGGTGTTCGACGGCGACGTGGTCCGGCAGGAGCTCTGGGAGGTCCCGCTCGACGGGGTCTCCTTCGCCCACCGCGCGGACGTGTCGGCGGTCCGGGTGACCAACGCCGGCCGCGTCACCCTCGAGGGCCATACCGCCGAGCACCGCGCGCGGGTGGTCGGGCCGCGCGGGGTCGTCGAGCTCTACGTCGACGATCTCTCGAGCGCGCGGGCGATGGACCCGCTCTGGACCGCGAACGAAGGCCGCAGCGGCGCGGTCCAGCGTCCGCTCCGGCGGCTGGCGGTCCCCCTCTCGATCGAAGGCGACGCGCCCGCGGCGGTCCGCGCGGCGCAGGCCTCGGGGCTGCGACCGGCGCCCGGCGCGCCCCGGTGCGAGCTCTTCGGCGAGCCGGTCCCGAACGATCAGGTGTTCAACTGCCGGCTCGTCGTGCGCTGCGGCGACACGCTCCTCTACGGCGCCGGCAGCAGCGGCTACAACCGTTGCGAGGTCGAGGGGGGCTCCATCGTGGGCGCGATCGACGAGGGCACCTCCCCGGTCGACACCGACGCGGCGGTCACCCTGAACGTCGGGGCTCGGATCCTGCGCGTCAGCGACGAGAAGGACGGCGCGTCGTTCTCCGCGATGTTCGCGCTGGCCTACGATCCCGGGTGCGATCTCGGGGGCCAGTGGACCGGCGCGGCGCTGGCCCGGAGCGGAGCCGCGCTCACCTGGCGTCTGACCGCCGACCCCGACGCGGACTCCGCCTCGCTGGTGAGCACCGGCGGCGGCATCGCGAACGGCGAGCGCCAGGTCACCGCCTCCCTCGACTGCGACGCGGGCCAGGTGGTGCTCGACACCCGCTCGGCGAGCCTCCCCGAGCTCTCGCTGGCGCGCTACACGCTCACCTTCGGCCCCTCGTTCCGCACCCTCTCGGGCGGCTGGCGCGCGGGCGCGGACGACGCCGGCGCCCTCTGGGGCCAGCGCCGCTGAAGGTCTCGAGCGCTCGAGAGGTGGCAAACGGTTGCGCGGGGGCTGCACGAGCCCGCTTCCACGACGACCGACCCGAGACGACGGCAGGCGACGAGGGCAGCGAGGTCGCCGCACGCGCCACCCACGAGTCGTTCGATCCCGCGGCAGCGGGCGGCCAGCTCGCGCGCAGCGCGAGCGCGAGCCGCAGGGCCCCCAGCGCCCCGTCGCTGGGGTCGCGGCGCGAGCGCGCAGCGCGACGCGCCGACGGAGTCCGGAGGGGGGCCC
>JAYZQJ010000175.1:0-15556 GCA_036149055.1 Myxococcota bacterium
GCGCGAGCCGCAGGGGACCCAGCGCCCCGCGCTGGGGTCGGGGCCGAGCGGAGCGAGGTCCCGGAGTGGGCAGGGGGGGCCCCGCGGAGCCGGTGCAGCGGCGCGTGCGTAGGGCGCGGATGCGCCCGGAGGCGCGCGCCGTTGTGCCGGCGCAGCGGGGGGGCGGGGGCGGACCCGCCCCTGCCCAAAAGTCACAGCGCGTCGAGAGCGAGCAGGCCGTTGTAGACGAGGTGGGCCATCCCGCTGACCAGGGTGCTGCGGGACGCCGTGCGCAGGCTCGTCAGCACCAGCCCGGTCACCGTGATCGCCACCAGGGCGCCCCACTGGCCGTAGACCTGCGGCACGTGCGCGAGCACGAAGAGGAGCCAGCCTCCGAGGAAGGCGAGGGCGCGGCTCTTCGGCTCGATGAGGCCCTGGACGAAGCCGCGGAAGAAGATCTCCTCGGCCAGCGGCGCCACCACGGCGAGCGCGGCGAACGAGAGCATGCCGCTCGGCCAGCTGACGAAGGTCTGCACCGCGCTCGCGCCGGTCGAGGGGACGAGCGCGGTGGCGAGCTGCGCGAGGACGACGAGCACGGCGCCGACGAGCAGCGCGGCCGGGAACCAGGCCCACCAGCGACGCGGGCGCCGGAGGCCGAGGCCGTCGAGCCGCGCGGCGAAGCCCGGGCCCGGGACGAGGAGGAGCGCCACCGCGACCTCGAAGGTGGCGAGGCCCACCCCGATGGCGAGGCCCGCCGCGGCCCCGCCCGGGAGGAAGCCGGTGACGAAGAAGCCCGCCAGCACGAGGACGAAGCCGCCCCCGAGGCGCGCCCACCAGGGCAGGGTCCAGGAGGGCTCCCCGGCCCCCATCTCGTCGGCCCAGGGATCCTCGTCCTCCTCTTCGTCCGAGCGGAGCGCGAGGGTGACGAGGAGTCCCAGCGAGCCGATCCAGGTCAGGAGCACGACCAGCACCTGCGGGAGGCCGAGCGGGCGGCGGCCGAGCACCCGGACGCGCAAAGGAATGTCGGTCAAGGCGGTCGGCGGCTCGTCCCACGAGGCCTCGATGGCGTAGTCGTCGTCGACGCCGATGGTGCCGCGGCCGATCACCAGGCAGCCGCTGGACGCGTCGCGGCGCACCTGACGCAGGATCTCCTCGCTCAGCACCGAGCGGGTCATGACCTCGCGGGCCGCGGGGCGCGAGACCGCCACCGCGAGGGCCCCGGCCCAGCGCTCCGGCTCCATCGGATCGGCCGCGCAGAGCTCGAAGACGACGAGTTGGTCGCGCCGGAGCCGGACCGACGTGAGGGTCGCGGCCGACGCGCCGGGCGCGGTGCGCTCCGCCAGCGTCACGTCCTCGTACCAGCGGACCTCCTCGTCCTCGAGGGCCGCGGTCGACACGAAGGCGACGACCACCCCCAGGAGCACCATCGCTCCCGTGACACCCGAGCCGAGCTTCCAGGCCATCGCGCCGAGAGTAGCCCGAACCACCCGTCCGGCGGGGGACCCATCACGCGCCGCCATTCCAGGACGTTGGCACGACTTTTTTCACGGCGAAGGGCGATCGCCATCTGCACGAGCGGATCGATTTCGAGCGAGATCGCCACCGAAAACCAGGGCGATCGCCGCCTATCGGATCTTTTGATGGCCGCGTTTAACGACCTGATCCCCGGGGGTTAGCCGGCGATCTCCGAGGTGAAGTGACCTCACGTGACCCTATAGCTCACGTCATGGATTGTCGCGCCGAGGTTCCGGTGATAGATCGCCTCTCATGCGGATCAGCAACTCCTTCTCGGAAGGCGAGATTCAGGTTCTCGACTTCATCCTCAGCACCCTCCTGCGCGGCGGCTCCCCGCAGATGGCCACGCGGAACAAGGATTTCGCGTCCCTCTGCCGCAAGGTCGTCTCGATGAAGACCCGCGTGGAGGACCAGAAGCGCAAGAAGGCGCTCAAGCGGAAGCCGCCGGCGGAGTCGTCGGTCGGGCAGATCGACGCGGTCGACGAGGTGGTCGACGCGTCGGGTGACGACGACGAGACGGTCGAGAACGTCGGCTGAGGGCACGGGGAGGCGATCGTGCCCCGTTTTCGGGCGCGATCCACCCCTGCAGCACGCGATCGTTCGCGCGCTGACCTCGCCGTCGCCGTTGACTCCGGCGCCCCGCTGCCGTAATCGCAGGCCCGATGCTGTGGGTCTTGTGCGGTGGGCGGGTCATCGACCCGAAGCACGGTCGTGACGAGGTCGCCGACGTCGTCCTCGAGGACGGCGTCGTGAAGCGGGTCGGTCTCGGCGCGGGCGATGGCCTCGAAGGGGAGGGCGTGCGCCGGCTCGACGTGAGCGGGCGCTGGGTCACCCCGGGGTTCCTCGATCTGCACGTACACCTGCGCGAGCCTGGCCAGGAGTACAAGGAGGACATCGCCTCGGGGCTCGCCGCCGCGGCCGCGGGGGGCTTCACCACCGTCTGCGCGATGCCGAACACGCGCCCGGTCAACGACACCCGGGCGATCACGGCGTCGATGGTGGCCCGGGCCAAGGAGTGCGCCGGCGCGCGCCTCGAGATCTTCGGCGCCGTGACCATGGGCAGCCGGGGCGAGGCGCTCACCGAGATGGGCGACCTCCGCGAGGCGGGCGCGTTCGGCGTCAGCGACGACGGCGTCTGCGTGATGAACGCCGCCGTGATGCGCCGGGCGCTCGAGTACGCGCGGACCTTCGACCTGCTGGTCTCGCAGCACTGCGAGGACCACCACATGACCGAAGGCGGCGCGATGAACGAGGGTCGGGTCTCCACCCGCCTCGGGCTGCGCGGCTGGCCGCGGGAGGCGGAGGACATCATCGTCGCCCGCGACCTCATCCTCGCGGAGATGACGGGGGCGCGGTACCACGTCGCGCACCTCTCGAGCGGGGGCGCCGTCCGGCTGGTGCGCGAGGCGAAGTCGCGCGGCCTGCAGGTCACCGCGGAGGTGACGCCGCACCACCTGCTCCTCACCGACGAGGCGGTGGTCGGCTACAAGACCTTCTGCAAGGTGAACCCGCCGCTGCGCACCGAGGAGGACGTGGAGGCGGTGCGCGAGGGCCTGCGCGACGGCACCATCGACTGCATCGCGACCGATCACGCGCCCCACAGCCCCATCGAGAAGGACTGCGAGTTCGACGCCGCCTCCTTCGGCATCCTCGGGCTCGAGCCGGCGCTGCCCACGCTCATGGAGCTGGTGCGGAGCGGCGCCCTGAGCGAGACCCGCCTGGTCGAGGCCCTCACCGCGTCGCCCGCCAAGGTGGGGCGGCTCGAGGGCGGGAGCCTGGGAGAGGGAGACGTCGCGGACGTGGCCGTCGTGGACCCGTCGCTCGAGTGGACGCTCGCGCCGGAGACGCTACGGTCCAAATCCCACAACACGCCCTGGCTGGGGCAGCAGATGACGGGCGCGGTGACCCACACATTCGTGGGCGGTGAGCTCGTCTACGAGAGGCCGAGCGAATGAGCGGAGAGCGCGCGCACCTGGTGCTGGCCGACGGCACCGTCTTCGAGGGACACGCGATCGGCGCCCCGGGCACCACCGTGGGCGAGGCGGTCTTCACGACCGGCATGACCGGCTACCAGGAGGTCCTCACCGACCCCTCGTACTGCGGCCAGATCGTGACGATGACCGCGCCGCAGATGGGCAACACCGGCACCACGTCGGAGGACGAGGAGGCCGAGAAGCCGCACCTCGCCGGCTTCGTGGTGCACGAGCTGTCGCCCATCGCGAGCAACTGGCGCTCGGATCGGACCCTCGACCGCTACCTGAAGGACCAGGGCGTGGTGGGCATCGCGGGGGTCGACACCCGGGCGCTCACCCGTCACATCCGCGACGCGGGCGCGCAGATGGCCGCCATCGGCACCGAGGACGTCGCCGCGCTCACCCGGAAGGCGAAGGACGCCCCGCCGATGAGCGGGCAGGACCTCACCGGCCGCGTCACCGCGGAGGCCCGCTACACCTGGGACGCGGGCTCGGGCGCCTGGCAGGTCGACGACGGAGAGGCCGGCCTGCACGTGGTCGCCATCGACTACGGCATCAAGCAGAACATCTTGCGCTGCTTCGTCGACCTCGGCTGCAGGGTCACGGTGCTCCCCGCGAGCGCCAGCGCCGACGACGTGCTCGCCGAGCAGCCGGACGGCGTCTTCCTCTCCAACGGCCCGGGCGACCCGGCCGCGGTGGCGAGCGGCATCGAGACCGCGAAGGCCCTGGTGGGCCAGAAGCCGGTGTTCGGCATCTGCCTCGGCCACCAGCTGCTCTCGCTCGCGCTCGGGGCGAAGACCTTCAAGCTCAAGTTCGGCCACCGCGGGCTCAACCACCCGGTGAAGGACCTGACGACCGGCAAGATCGAGATCACGACGCAGAACCACGGGTTCGCGGTCGACCTCGACGCGCTGCCCCCGGGCGTCGAGGTCACCCACGTGCACCTCAACGACGGCACCTGCCAGGGCGTCGAGCACCCCGCCTCGGGCAGCTTCGGCGTCCAGTACCACCCCGAAGCCAGCGCCGGCCCCCACGACTCCCGCTACCTCTTCTCCCGCTTCATCGAGCGGATGAAGGCTTGAGCTGAGTCGGTCGAGGAGCGTCGTCGCGGCGCTGGTCGTGGCGATGGGCGTCGCGACGTCCCCTCCCGGAGCGCTCGCCGAGGACGTCACCGCGCGCCTCGAGTGGTCCGCGCCGGCCTCCTGTCCCGGCCCCGAGCGCCTCTCGCGCGCGGTCGCCGCCGCGATGTCACGCGAGGCCTTCGCCCCGGAGGGTGAGCTGCTGGTCCGCGGGGCGCTGCGCCCGGTCGACGAGGAGCCGGTCCACTGGCGCGCGGAGCTGGAGCTGGTGTCGGGGGAGGGCGTCTCCATCGGGCGCCGGGTCCTCGACCTGGAGGCGGCGGACTGTGAGGCCTCCCTCGGCCCGCTGGCGCTGGTCCTGTCGTTGATGCTCGACGTCTCCCGCGAGGAGGTCCGGATCCGGGTCCGGGCGGCGACCGAGGAGCCTTCGCCCGCGCCTCTGCCTACGCCGCCGCTGCCCGCTCCGGCGTCGGTCGAGGACGCGCCCCGTCTCACCGCGGCGCTCGGGGGCGGCGTCGCCATCGAGCAGGTGCCGGGCGCCGCGGCCACCGTGGACCTGCGCGCCGGCGTGCGGTGGCGGTCCTGGACGCTCGAGCTCTGGGCGGCCGCGCTGAGCGAAGGGACGGCGAGCCTCGGGGACGCGTCGGTGCACGCGTGGGCGGGGCTCGCTGGGGTGTCGACGTGCGGCCTGCCGCTGTCCGGCGAGTGGGACATCGGCGTCTGCGCCGAGGTGGCGGCCGGCTTCACGAGCGCGCGCGCGGCGGGGCTCAGCCAGGTCCGCGGCGTGGTTCGTCCGCAGGCGGCGCTCGGTCTCACCCTGCGGGTCCGGCGACAGCTCTGGGGGCCTCTCGGGGTCCGGGTGGAGCTGGGCGGGCGGGCTCTGGCGGTGCGTGACCGGCTGACCATTCGACCCGCCGACGAGACGGTGGTCGCGTTCGAGCCGTGGCCGGTCGCGCCGACCGGAGGCGTCTGGCTCGATCTCGAACTTTGAGTGGGAAATCGGCGAGGCTCCGGCGAAGTGGAGGAGATGCTGCTCGCACGCACCGAGGCGCGGCTGGACGTCGCGGCGGCCGTCCGTGAGCACGCGCCCTACGTGCTGCGGTCGCTCCGGCATCTGGGCGTCCGGACGGCCGACCTGGAGGACGTGGCGCAGGAGGTCTTCGTCGTCCTGCACCGCCGACGCGCCGACTGGGCCGAAGCGCGTGGCTCCGTGCGGGCGTGGCTCTACGGGATTTGCGTGCGCAAGGCGCAGCATCACCGGCGCACCCTCGCGAGGCGGCCGGAGCTCGCGGTCGAGGTGGAGCGCGGCGCCTCCGACGCGACCGAGGCGCGCCTCGACGCGCGGCTGCTCGCCGGCTGGGTCCTCGATCAGCTCGACGACGACAAGCGCGCGGTCTTCGTGCTCTTCGAGATCGAGGGGCTGCGCATGAAGGAGGTCGCCGAGATCCTCGGGTGCCCGCTCAAGACGGGGTACTCGCGGCTCGAGGCGGCGCGGAGGACGGTCGCGGCGGCTCACGCCACGGCGCGCGCGAGGGGGTGGCTGTGACCGACGACCCGAAGCGGTGGGCGGAAGACGCGCCGAACGACGACCTGGCGGCCCTGATGCGCGGCATGGAGGCCGACCTGCCGACCGAGGCCGAGGTGAGCTCCCTGGTCGACGCGGTGGAGCGAGCGGTGGTGGCCGGCGGCGGCGGCGGCGGCACGGGGGGTGCGCCCGCCGGCGGTCTGGCGCGGGGCGCGCTCGTCGGCGCGGGGCTGGGCGCCGCCGGGATCGCGGGGCTGGCGGCCTGGCTGCTGCTCGCGCCTCCGCACGAGCCTCCGAGCGCGCCTCCGTCGACCGCGCCGACGGCGCCCACCGAGGCCCCGCCCGCTCCGCCGACCCGGGCTGCTCCGATGGAGGCTGCTCCGATGGAGGCTGCTCCGATCGAAGAGGGGCCGCGCGAGCCGGCCGACCCTCCCGCTCGGGCGGCCCCGGCGCCGAGCCCGAGCGAGCGCGCGCCCGCCCAGGCTGCGCGGCGCGCCCGACGGTCGAGCCCATCGATCGAGGAGCCTCCGGACGAGCTGTCGCTGCTGAGCGCGGCCCGCGCGGCCCTCGACGACGATCCGGGGCGGGCCCTCTCGCTCGCCGCCGACCACGCGCGCTTCCACCCGCGCGGCGCGCTGACCGAGGAGCGCGAGGTCATCGCGATCGACGCGCTCGCCGCCCTGGGGCGGACGCAGGCGGCGCGGGCTCGTGCCGACGCGTTCGCCCGACGCTGGCCGCGATCGGCGCATCGTGCGCACCTCCGGACGCTTCTCGAGCGATGAATCGAGCGTCGAATGGGAAAACCGCGACGCCGCGGGAAAGGGGGGGCATGAACACGCTTCGCCTCCTCCTCTCCGCGGCCCTCGCGCTCACCTTGGGCTGCTCGACCGACGTCGACCTCGGCGCCAACGACGACGGCGGGCGCGGCCCGAGGGTCGGCGGCGACGAGTGCGGCAACGGCTTCGACGACGACGTCGACGGCCGGACCGACGAGGGATGTCCGTGCGCGCCGGGAGAGACCCAGGCCTGCGGCGCGATGCGCGGGCTCGGCGCGTGCGCGGAGGGTGGCGCGCAGCGCTGCGAGTCGGCGGCCGAGTGGGGCGACTGGGGCGAGGCGAGCTGTGAGGGCTCGGTCGTGCCCGGGATCGAGGCGTGCGACGGACAGGACCGAGACTGCGACGGCACGGTCGACGAGGGCTGCCCCTGCAGCGCGGATGACCGGCGGTCCTGCGGCGGTGACCCGGTGGGCGCCTGTCGGGCCGGCGAGCAGGTCTGCGTGGCCGGTGAGTGGTCGGCGTGCGAGGGCGCGGTGGGACCGACGGCGGAGCGCTGTGGCAACGACGTCGACGACGACTGCGACGGCGTCGTCGACGATCCGCTCCTCTGCATGTGCGAGCCCGTCCCGGAGATCTGCGACAACGGCGTCGACGACGACTGCGACGGGAACGTCGACGAGCCCGGCTGCCGCGGCGGCGGTGACGCGGGGACCGACGGAGGGAGCGACGCCGGGGTGCCGGGCTGCGTCGGGACGTGCACGCCCTCGGGAGCCTGGCGCACCCTCGGCCCGACGGTGACGGACACCACGCACACCGGGGACGCGGCGCTCGCCGTCTGCGCCGTGCCCGGCGGGGGCGTCGCGGCGGTGTACCGCGACGGAAGCGACTACCGCCTCGTCAGGCTCGACGCGGGGGGCGCCGTCGCCGTCGACCGCCGGCTGGGAGTGTCGCTCCCCGGTGACTCGCTGTCGGATGGCCTCCTCGCCGAAGGCGCGGTCTGCGGGGCCGGGCGCTTCGTGATCGCGCACCGCACCGAGGCGCGCGCACTCGAGGCGCGGGGGTTCGATTACGACGGCGGCATCGTCGCCGGCCCGACGCTCGTGGCCGAGGACGGCGTCGGCTTCGCGGGGATCGCCGCGCTGGGGTCCGAGATCTACGTCGGCTTCAGCCGCGTCGATCCCGGGCCGCGCGAGGTGCATCTCTACTCGCGCCGCCTCGACGCCTCCACGCTCGCGCCGCTCGGGCCGGCGGTGGACGTCGCGCCCGGGGTCCAGGTCCAGTCGCGCCGCGTCGAGGTCGTGACCCGCGCGACCGACGTCGTGGTGACCGCGATCCCGCGAGGGGACCTGAACCACCAGGTCATCGCGCGGGTCCGCGGAGACGCGCCCCTGGGCGCCCACGTGGCCGTCCTGCCGAGACAGCCGGGCTGGCCTGCGGCGACGGCGGGCACGCACCGCCGTCTGGTCGCCCTGACGACCGACGAGATGGTCCTGTGCTGGGAGCACCAACCGCAGCCGTGCTGCCCGGATGGACAGCGCACCTGGTGCCTGGCCCTCGACCCGGTGGGTGCGCCGGTGGGGGCGCACGTCGAGTTGACGGCGCCCGGGGCGAGCGACGGCTTCGACTTCGGCATGACCACCGACGGCTGCTCCGTCTTCGTCGTCACGCACTGCCGCGAGGTGGCCTCCAGCTCGTGCAGCTCGACGGGGGGATGGATCCACGCCGGAGATCCGGCGACGGGGATCTGGAGCCGCACCCCCTTGCCGGCGAGGATGACCCGGAACGAGGCGCTCCTGGGGTTCCTGCCGCTCTCGGCGCAGGTCGTGCGGACGAACGATGGGCTCTGGCACTTCGGCCTCGGCCGGAGCAACGGCCGAGGCACCATGCAGCTGGTCGACGTGCGCGCGTCCTGCGCGCCCTGAGTGCCTCAGACGTCGAGCTCGGTGAGGGGAGTGGCGACGGTGAGGTCGGCGCCGGTCTTCTCCTGGACCTCCTTGGCGCTGACGCCGGGGGCGACCTCGCGGAGGACGAGGCCGTCGTCGGTCACGTCGATGAGGGCGAGGTCGGTGATGATCCGGTCGACCACGCCGCGGCCGGTGAGGGGGAGCTTGCACTCCTCGAGGATCTTCGGGGAGCCGTCCTTGCTCGTGTGGGTCGTGATCACGACCACGCGCTTGGCGCCCACGACGAGGTCCATCGCGCCGCCCATGCCCTTGATCATCTTGCCGGGGATCATCCAGTTGGCGATGTCGCCCTTCTGGGAGACCTCCATCGTGCCGAGGATGGCGAGGTCGATGTGGCCGCCGCGGATCATCGAGAAGCTGGTGGAGCTGTCGAAGTAGCTCGCGCCCGGCATCGCGGTCACGGTCTGCTTGCCCGCGTTGATGAGGTCGGCGTCCTCCTCGCCCTCGTAGGGGAAGGGGCCCACGCCGAGCAGGCCGTTCTCGCTCTGGAGGTAGACCTCCATCCCCTCGGGGATGTAGTTGGCCACGAGCGTCGGCATGCCGATGCCGAGGTTGACGTAGTAGCCGTCGCGGAGCTCGCGCGCGGCCACCTTGGCGATCTGGTCGCGGTTCAGCGGCATCGGTTCACTCCTTCTCTCGAACGGTGCGGCGCTCGATGCGCTTCTCGTGCTCGCCGACGACGACGCGCTGGACGAAGACGCCGGGGGTGTGGACGTGGTCCGGGTCGAGCTCGCCGACCTCCACCAGCTCCTCCACCTCGGCGATGGTGATGTCGCCCGCCATCGCGCAGAGCGGGTTGAAGTTCCGCGCGGTCTTCCGGAAGACGAGGTTGCCGTGCCGGTCGCCCTTCCAGGCCTTCACCAGCGCGAACTGGCCGCGGATGCCGCGCTCCATGATGTACTCGTGCCCGTCGAAGTCGCGGCTCTCCTTGCCCTCGGCGATCTGTGTGCCCGCGCCGGCGCGGGTGAAGAAGGCCGCGATGCCCGAGCCGCCCGCCCGGAGGCGCTCGGCGAGCGTGCCCTGCGGGCAGAGCTCCACCTCGAGCTCCTTGGAGAGGAACTGCCGCTCGAACTCCTTGTTCTCGCCGACGTAGCTCGAGACCATCTTCTTGATCTGCTTGCCCGCCAGCAGGAGCCCGAGCCCGAAGTCGTCGACGCCGCAGTTGTTGGACACGAGGGTCAGGTCCTTGACCCCCTTGTCGCGCAGCGCCGCGATGCAGAGCTCGGGGATGCCGCAGAGGCCGAAGCCCCCGGCGACGATCAGCGCCCCGTCCGGAATGTCGGCGACGGCCTCCGCCGCGCTCGATACGACCTTGTCCATGGCCCGGCTCTTACCAGAGGCGGGGCGGCGCCTTCAAGCGCGGCCGTCGACGCTCAGAGGCGGTCGGCGGCGGTGACGCGGAGGACCTCGTCGATGGTCGTCACGCCCACCCGGATCTTCTCGATCCCGGCCATCCGGAGCGTGGCGACGCCGCCGGCGATCATCTCGTCCTTGAGCTCGGCGGTCGAGCAGCCCTGGAGCACCATCTCCTTGAGGCGCTCCGTGAAGGGCATGACCTCGTAGAGCGCGATGCGGCCGCGGTAGCCGGTGTCCCCGCAGTTGCGGCAGCCGCTGCCGCGGAAGACGCGCATCTCGGCGAGGTCGCCGTCCCGCACGCCGATGTCCTTGAGGACCGACTGGTCGACGGTCACCTCGGTGCGGCAGTCCTCGCAGATCTTCCGGGCGAGGCGCTGGGCGAGCACGAGGTTCACCGACGCGGTGACGAGGAAGGGCTCGACGCCCATGTTGAGCAGGCGCGAGACGGTGCTCGGCGCGTCGTTGGTGTGCAGGGTCGAGAGCACGAGGTGGCCGGTGAGCGCCGCCTTGACCGCGATCTCGGCCGTCTCGAAGTCCCGGATCTCGCCGACCATGATGATGTCGGGGTCCTGGCGGAGGAAGGAGCGGAGGGCGGCGGCGAAGTTGAGGCCGATGTCCTCGTGCATCTGCACCTGGTTGATGCCCATCAAGTTGTACTCGACGGGATCCTCGGCGGTGGAGATGTTGGTGTCGCTCTTGTTCAGCTCGCTGAGCGCGGAGTACAGGGTGGTCGTCTTCCCGGACCCGGTGGGGCCGGTGACGAGGACCATCCCGTAGGGCTGGCTGATCGCCCACTTGAAGTTCTCGAGGGCCTTCGTGTCGAAGCCCAGCTTCGTCATGTCGAGCTGGAGGTTCGACTTGTCGAGAAGACGCATGACGATCTTCTCGCCCCAGATGGTGGGGAGGCTCGACACGCGGAAGTCCATCTCGCGGCCCTTGCCGAGCTTGAGCTTGATGCGACCGTCCTGCGGGAGGCGCCGCTCGGCGATGTCGAGGGACGCCATGATCTTCAGGCGCGAGGCGATGGCGTTCTTGAGCTTGATCGGCGGCGTCATCTCCTCGTGGAGCACGCCGTCGATGCGGTAGCGGACGCGCAGCTTCCGCTCGTAGGGCTCGACGTGGATGTCCGACGCGCGCTTCTTGATCGCGTTGAGGAGGATGGCGTTGCAGAGCCGGACCACGGGCGCGTCCTCGGAGGCGCGCTCGAGGTCCATGAGGTTCATGTCGTCCTCGTCGGAGGCGACCTCGATCTCCTCCTCGTCGAAGCCCTCCATGATCTCGTCGTAGGAGATCTCGGGGCCCGCGTACGCCTGCTCGATCGCGGCGAGGATCGCGGCCTCGGAGGCGACGACCGGCTCGACGTTGTAGCCGGTGAGGAACTTGATGTCGTCGATGGCGTGGAGGTTCGACGGGTCGGCCATCGCCACGATGAGCGTCGAGCCCGCGCGCGAGACCGGGATGATCTTGTGGCGCTCGCAGACCTCCTGGCTGACCAGCTTCAGCACCTCCTCGTCGATCTGGAACTCGGCCAGATCGATGGACTGGACGCGGTACTGCTGACTCAGGAAGTCGGTGATCTCCTGGTCGGAGATGAAGCCCATGCGCGCCAGCTGGTAGCCCAGCGAGGTGTTCGTCTTGCGCGACTCCTCCTGGGCGCTGCGCAGCTGCTGCAGGCTGATGAGCTTCTCTCGGACCAGAAGCTCGCCGATGCGGTTGCTCATCGAATGATTCCTCCGAAGACGCCTGAGCGTTCAGTATGCAGGGGTCGGCCGTCAAGTGCGGCCGCGCGGCGAGAGCGGCCTCGGTGGGGTCGGCAAGGCGGCGAAAAGACGCTAGAAAACGGGTCCCGCTGGTCATGAGCTGGCTGAAGCGCATCTTCGACGGCAGACATCGCCGGGCCCTCGCGGCCGAGGGCGCGGGGCAGTGGCGTCGCGCGGCGGCGCTCTGGGCGGAGGCCGAGGAGCCCATCCGCGCCGCCGAGGCGCTCCTCCACCTCGCCGACCGCTCGAAGGATCTCGAGGAGCGCCTCGAGGCCTGGCACGACGCGCTGCGCTGGCTGCCGGAGGAGGACGAGGAGCGCCGCGAGGAGGTCGAGCGGCGCGTCGCCCTCGCCATCCTCGCCGACGCCAAGGCCCGCGGCGCCGCCAGCGGCGAGGAGAAGCGTCGGCTGCTCGAGGCGGCCGCCCAGCTCGAGCTGCTCGACCGGGCGCGCGAGGCCGCCGAGTGCTTCGAGCTGCTCGGCCGGCACGAGGATCAGGCCCGATGCCTCGAGCTGGCCGGCGAGGTGGAGAAGCTCGAGGCGCTGCTCGAGCGGACGGCCCGCGCCGAGGCCTCCGAGAGCCGCCTACGCCGGCTGATGAGCGACTACGAGATGGCGCTGCGCTACGGGGCCCGGCTCGAGGCGCGCGACGCCCTGCGCGAGGCGACGCGGCTGGCGCCCGAGGAGCGCTCGATCTCGGAGCTGCTCCGCCGGCTCGAGGCGCGCATGCCGCCGCCGTCCCGGGTGCGCCTGGAGGTCGGGGGCAAGCGGGTGGCGTTCGTGGGGCGCCTGCCGGCGGTGCTCGGGCGCGGCGAGGTCGACGTGCCGATCCGGGGCACCAGCGTCTCGCGGGAGCACGCCCAGGTCGCGGTCGAGGACGGAGCGCTCGTGATCCGCGATCTCGACAGCCGGAACGGCACCCTGATCCGCGGCCTGCCGATCTCGGGATCGATCGCGCTGACCGGCGAGACCGAGATCGGGCTCGGTGACGACGTGTCGCTCGCGATCCGCCCGCTGGGGCCGGAGAGCCTGCTCATCGAGGTGCTCAGCGGCTTCGATCGCGGCGACCGCATCGTGCTCGGGGCCGGGCCGCTCGCGTGGGCGGGGCTCGAGGCGGACGTGCGCTTCGAGGAGGGCTGGGCGGTGCTCGCCGCGCGGAGCGGAGTGGAGCTCACCCTGGAGGGGCAGACCTGCGCGCTCCCGGTCCACCTCCTGGTCGAGGACCGGCTCGTGGTCGGCGGCCGGCCGGTGGAGGTGCTGGCGTGAGCTTCTGGCGGCGCCTGTTCGGTCGGGGCGAGGAGGCGCCGGAGCCGGAGGAGGCGCCGGAGCCGGAGCCCGAGGAGGAGCCGGAGCTCCGGGCGCCCGATGACCCGGAGCTGATCCTGGAGCGGCTCGGCGACGACCCGGACGCGGAGCTCGACGACGCCCACGCCCTCGCCCAGCTCGAGCGCCTGCGGCAGCAGGGCCGGGAGGCGCGCGCCATCGACCTCGCGCGCCGCGTCCTCGCGCACCACCCGGGCGCGCTCGCGGTGCACCAGCGGGTCGCGGAGCTGCTCGCCTCCCGGGGCGACGACCAGGGGGCGGCGCGCCTGCTGGAGCCGTTCCTGGACGCCGCCGACGCGCCGCTGGAGCTCTGGATGCTGGGCGCCGAGATCGCCGAGCGCCGCGGGGACACGGTGCGCGCGCTCGCCCTCTACGAGCGGGTGGTGGCCCGTGACCTCGACTACCCCCGGGCGCGCGCCCGGGTGCGGCGCCTCCGCGAGGGCGACCGGAAGAAGGTCGACGTCGGCGCGACCCTGATGGCCGACGGCGCCCTGACCCGCGGCCGCTACCGCGTGGAGCGCGAGCTCGGCCGGGGTGGGGCGGGCACGGTCTTCCTGGCCGACGATCTGTCGCTCGGTCGGAAGGTCGCGCTCAAGGTCTATCACCGCCGGGGCCGGGCCGAGCGCACCCGGCTGCTGGTCGAGGCCCGCACGCCGGCGCGGCTGGAGCACCCCGGCATCGTGCGGGTGTTCGACATCGACGAGACGCTCGCGGCCATCGCGATGGAGCGGGTGCTCGGCGGCTCGGTGCGACACGAGATCGACAAGGGCGGTCTGCCCCCGGCGCGGGTGGTGCGCTGGCTGGTCACCTGCGCCGAGGCGCTCGCCCACGTGCACGCGGCCGACGTGGTGCACCGTGACCTCAAGCCCTCCAACATGCTGCTCCGCGCGGACGACCGGGTGGTGCTCACCGACTTCGGCGTCGCGTGTGATCCCGGCTACGTCGCGCCGGGCGCGCGGGCCGAGGGCACCCTGAAGTACATGTCCCCCGAGCAGAAGGCGGGCGCGCCGGCGAGCCTGGCGATGGACGTGCACGCCTTCGGGGTGGCCACGCGCGAGATCCTGGAGCACGTGTCGGCGGACGGGCCGGCGGCCCTGCACGAGCTGGTCGGGGCGTGTCTCCGGGCCGATCCGCGGCAGCGCCCGGACGCCCGCTGGTTGGTGGAGACGCTGACCCCGCTTGCCGCCCCCCTGGCCCCGGGGTAACCCGGTCCCGTGGCGAAACGAGGCAAGCTCCCCAAGCCGAAGGACGCTGGCGAGGCTTTCGAGAACATCGAGCAGCCGACGCTGAAGTGGCGGACCATCGCGATCATCGTCGTGGCGTTCGTGGTGCTCTGGGTCACCGCGTTCATGATCCAGGGCTACGACGAGGACGGCGTCTTCGGCTGGGTCGTCATCGGCGTGGTCGGCGCCCTGACCCTCGCGGCCATCGGCTTCGGCATCTACGTGTGGCGGCTCACGAAGAAGTCGCGCGGCATCGTCGACATCCTCGCGCAGGCGACCGACGAGGAGGGCCGCAAGCGGGCCCTCGCGCAGCTCGAGCAGGCCGACAGCAAGGACGCGCTCGCCGCGCTCGCCCGCGCCCAGCTGGTGGCTCGCGAGCAGCCGGCCGAGGCGATGAAGATCCTCGAGGCCATCGACCTCGGCAAGGCGCCGGCCGTCGTGCAGGACGACGTCCGCGCGAACCTCGGCTTCCTGTACCTGATGAACGGCCGCGCCAAGGACGCCCGCAAGCTCGCCGACGACCTCCGGCTCGACCGGCAGCCCAACGCCAAGGCGAAGGCGATGTACGCCGCGGTCGCGGCCGAGGCGTTCGCGCGCACCGGCAAGGCCGACGAGGCGGCGAAGCTCATCGAGACCTACCCGGCCGACGACCCCGAGTACGGCGAGGTCGGCTCGATGCTGCTCCGCGCGCAGGTCTACACGCACCTCGCCAACAAGAAGCGCGGCCTCGCCCAGCAGTCGATGCGCGCCCTCGCGAAGGCCGACCCGAACATGCTCGCGCCCTTCCTCGGCAAGGGCATGCGCCCGGAGCTCCAGAAGATGGCCCAGAAGGCCCTCAAGTCGGTCGGCCTCGCCCCCAAGCAGAAGATGCAGGTCCAGCGCCGGTTCTGAGTTTATTTGTGGGGTTGGGGGCAACCCACCCCCCCCGGTGGGGCCACCCCCCCGGGCCCCCCCCCCCCCCCCCCCGCCCCCCCCCCCCCCCCGCCGCCCCTGGGCCCCCCCCCGCCCCGTGGCGGGGCCCGCGGCGCGAGCGCGCAGCGCGAGGCGCCGACGGAGTCGGGAGGGGGGCCCCATTGGCGCTTTG
>JAYZQJ010000176.1:0-17485 GCA_036149055.1 Myxococcota bacterium
GACCGTCGACCGTCGGGACTCCCCGAAGGTCTCCCTCGAAGACGGGAAGTCTAAGAAGATCGTCACGCTCCGCGAGAAGGGACGGGCCGAGGTCCGCCCTCGCGCGAGCGCCCCGCGCGATGCGCGCACGGACGGCGAGCCCCCGGACCCAGCCACCGACAATTGAGCTCTCGCGCGGCTCGATCACGGCTCGAGCCGCGCATCGGTGCGTCCGCCGCTGGGCGCGCCAGAGAGGATTCCGCTCCTGGCGCACGTGATGGCCGCGTTTCGGCTCGTTCGGTTGGTTCGCCAGGTCGATCAGCCGAGGAACATCCGCGGATCGGCCTGATCGCGTGGGGTGCGCTCGGGAGTTCAGGCAGTACCTGGTCGAGAGAAGCCGGAAGAACTACGGGACCTGGTCGCGAGAGCTAACGAGAGAAGCCGGAAGAACTACGGGACCTGGTCGCGAGAGCCAAACGACGAGGGGAAGCGGTTCCCGATCTACATCTGGCCGCTGTCGAACACGGTCTTCGGGGCGGGGATGTCGCCGTCGTCCGCGGTGACCAGCCGGAGGCGCACCGTCGTGTCGGTGCCCTCGGTCTGGATGTCCACGAGGCCGAAGTTCAGCCCGCCGAAGGGGTTCTTGTTCAGACCCTCGCGCCCTTCGATCAGCGCGGCCTCGGTGTAGAGCCGGCGGCCCTTGCCCATGACGGAGCGCATCGCGGGCGCGGACTCGGCGGCGAGGCGGTGGGCGAGGCCCTGGTGGTTCGAGATCGCGCTGGAGACCAGCTGCACGGCCCGGGCGCTGCTCTCCTTCCACTTGAACTGCACGGCGCAACCCACGTGGATGTCCCCGCCCACGAGCACGAGGCGCTGATGGGGGTGGGCCTCGTGGTGCCGCTCGAGCAGCTCGAGCAGGGCGTCGCGGCTGCCGTGCGCGCGGGCGTGGGACCAGCGGTCGGAGGCGTCGCTGCCCTCCCCCGTCAGGTCGCCGCCCAGCGTCGCCATCCAGTCGGGCACGTGGAGGATGGGCACGCTGAGCACGAGCACCATGGCCTTCGCGTCGCCGTTCGCTCTCATGAATCGCCGCATGTCCGCGAGCTGCGAGCGCTCGAAGAGCCAGAGGCTGTCGCCCTCGAGGTGGCGCTGACTGCGGAGGTCCATGACGAAGACGGCGGCGTCTCCGTGTCGGAAGCCGTGGTGGAACGACGGCGGCCGACGCTCGCCGAACACGCGCCGCGCCTGGTAGTCGTGGAAGGCGTCGAGCGCGCCGTCCCTGACCGCCTGCCAGCGCGGCTCGCCGTGCTCGGGCGCGGAGCCGAAGTTGTCGACGATCTCGTGGTCGTCGAGGATCGGGTGGGTGGCCCAGCGCCGCATGAGCTCGGTGAACCGGTCGGTCTTCCAGAAGATGCGGTGCCGCTCCTGGTAGAGGTGCCGGATCTCCTCCCGCGTGCAGTCGAGGATGGTCTCCCGGTTCGGCGGCGCGACCTCGCGGAAGAACTCCGGGTCGAAGAGCGAGAGCGCCGCCGGCAGGTCTCCGTACACCTGGTCGCCCATCAGCATCAGTCGCGAGGCGCCCGCCTCCTCCAGCGCGTCGGGAGCCACCGACAGCGTGCGCAGCGCGGTGGTCTCGAGGTGCCCGTCGGGGTTGAAGGGGTTGTGACAGCTCGCGACCCCGAAGGTGAACCGGCGCGCCTCCTCGCTGCCGGGCTCGGGCGCCGTGCGAAAGAAGCCCTCCCCCACCCGGTCGTCGCTGTCCCGATGGGTGACGGTGAAGGAGTAGCGCGTCCCCGGCGTCAGCTCGCAAGCCCCGGGCACCTCCTGCGGGTAGAGCAGCGAGAAGGTCCCGTCGGTCTGCAGCGGGTTGGTCGGCGTGACGGTGGCCTCGTGCGCCTCGGCGTCACCGTCGAGAGACCGGATCCGCACGCGGTGCTCCCCCGGATGCGGGCTCCGCGCGAACAGCCGGGCCGAGCGACGATCCACCCGCCCCGCCCCCACCGTCCGCTCCATCGGCCGATCGAAGAAGGGGCCGCGCCCGTGCAGCGCGGGGCGGTCGGCCCGAGGCGGACCAAGGCGGTCATGTCCCATGTCCCGTCCCGCAGCATTCGCCGTGCCGCAGTGCGTCGTCGCGCGAGGCCGTGGCGCGTGGCCCTCCGCTGCGTGCGCTCCTGCCCCACCGCGCCCACTTGTCCCACCTCTCTCGTCACGACGAACGACGAAGCCCCGCCCTCCGAGATGGGGGGCGGGGCTTCGCTCCGGGACGTCGAGGTCAGCGCTGCGACACGCGCTGCTCGGACGCGCCGAGCACGATCTCGACGCGGCGGTTGTTGGCGCGGCCCTCGGGCGAGCCGTTCGGCGCGACGGGCTCGGCCTCACCGCGACCCACCGCGCTCACGCGGCCCTCCTCCACGCCCTGCTCGACGAGGAAGCGGCGCACCGCCTCCGCGCGCCGGCGCGAGAGGTCCTCGTTGTATCCGTCGCTGCCGCGCGAGTCGGTGTGGCCCTCGACCCGGATGCTGCGGTCCGGCTGGGCACGGAGCGCCGCCGCGACCGCCTCGAGACGCTGACGCGCGTTGGGGCGGAGCTCGGCCTGGTCGTACTCGAAGAGCACCTCACCGCTGAGGGTGATGATGGTCTCGTTCTGCTCCTCGCGGACCTGCGCCAGCTCGCTCAGCCGGCTCATGGCGTCGGCGGCCCGGCGCTCGGCTTCGGCGCGACGCTCGCGCTCGGCGACCAGCTCGGCCTCCCGCTGCGCCAGCTCCTGCTCGCGCGCCTGCAGCTCCTCGGTCCGCGCATCGAGGGTGTCGCCGCGCTCCTCGAGCTCGGACCGGACGTCGCCCAGCTCGGAGCGCACGTCGGCGAGGGCGTCGCCCTGCACCTCCAGCGCGCGGTTGCGCGCGATGGTCGCGTCTTCCAGCTCGTCGACGTACTCGGCGTGCGCCTCCTGGGTCTGGCTCCGCACGTGGGCCGCGCGGGCGTTCGCCATCGCGAGCCGCGCCTGACGGTCGGCGAGGTAGGCGTAGTGACGCTCGTCCTCCGAGCCGTCGCTGGCGCGCTCGGCCTGGGCGAGGAGCCGCTCGGCCTCCCGGACCTCGTCGGGCTCCAGACGCGCGGCCAGGCTCTGCTCGGCTTCGTTCATCGTCTGCCGCGCCTGCTCGAGCTGCGGCGAGATGCTCGCGCCGCACGCGGTGGTGGCGAGGAGCGCGGCCGGGATCGTGATCTTCTGGATGATGTTCATGTCGTTCCCTTCCGTCCTCAGAGGTGCCGCTCGCGCATGTCGCGGATCCGGTCGCGCGTCTCCGACGCGTCCTGGCTGACCGCCGCCTCGCGAGTCAGGGCGATCGCGAGCTCCGCGTCCGCCTCGGCCTGGCGCAGCAGTCGCTCGGCGCGTTGCATCTGCCCTTCGTCGATCAGCGCCTCGGCGCTGGCCATCTGCTCTTCGGCGAGCTCGAGGTAGTAGGAAGCCTGGGGCTGCCCCTCGGCGCCCACCTCGCGCGCGCTGCGCATCGCCGCCGTCGCCTCCGCCTGCGCGCCGTGCGGGACCGCGGCCCCGCCGCAACCCGTGGACGCGAGGAGAAGACCGGCGCCGAGCGCGACGCCCGCTCGTCTCATCAACTCGGTGTTCATGTATTCCTCCGTGTTCAGGCGAGCACGCAGCAAGACACCGGCCAGCCGTCGCGATGGGGAACCTCGCCTCGCTCGCCCTCGGGCGTAGCGAGGCGAGGCGTCACATGACTCGTTCGACCTCGGTGAGGGCGCTCAGATCCGGCCCATCTGCGTGACCAACCAGCTCCGGATGCTCGACCCGGCGACGCGCGCGGCTCCATTCAGCGTCCCGCGCCCCCCCGAGTGGATCCCGAGCAGGAAGAAGCTCCCGCCACTGGTCCGGTAGTAGACCGGGCCGCCGCTGTGCCCCTCGGTCGTGTCGCAGTTGTGGGTGAGGCGGTCGGACGTGACGGAGGTGAGGGCGCAGCTCGTCATCCCCCACAGGCCGGTGCGGTCGGTCGGGAAGCCGTGGTTTCGGGCGGTCAGCGCGCGAAGGCTCGCGTCGCTCGTGATCTGGCTCATCCCCATGCGCAGCACGCCAGGGCTCGAGGCGAGCCGCAGGATCGCGTAGTCGTGCCGTGCCCGATTGATGCCCGAACCGATCCAGGTCGAGCTGAACTTGCGGTTGGTCACCGCGATGCAGCCGGCGGTCGGGAAGCAGACTTCCCCGCGGACCGGCCCGGTCGTCCCGCGAATCCACGCGTCGGCGCCCCGGTCGTACATGCAGTGGGCGGCGGTCGCGACGTGGTGCTCGCTGATCAGCGTCCCGGTGCACTGCTGCTGGCAGCCCTGTGGGTGCTCCGGGGGACAGTCCTCGGCGCGGAAGCGGATCTGATAGCGGCCGATGGCCGAGAACGGATGTGACCCCGCGAAGACGACGCGCGTGCGCTGGTCGCCTCCCACGATCTGCTCCGCCGTGGCCATGCCGGGCCCCCCGAACACGTCGAGCGTCGGCACGTGTGCGGCGGGTTCCTCGTCGAGCCGGGCGTCGTAGCTGGCGACGAGTCGGGTCACGAGCTCGGGGTCCGGAGGATCGGCGTAGTAGTCACGGCCGTCCTCACCCTCCATGCGCACGCCGTCGAGGCCCGACGCCGGTCCGTCGATCGACGACACCGCGTCGGCGGCCCGGTGGTTCAGGATCGCTGCGTAGTCCGAGGTCGTGCGTGCGGGGCCCAGATCGTGCCACTCCACCCCGAGCTCGTCCCGAAAGCTTCGGTCCTCCAGGTCATCGGTGGAAGCGCAACCGGCCAGCGCCGTCGCGGTCCACAGCGTCATCAGCATCCTCGTTCTCATGTTCGCCCTCCGTGGGTTCGATGAACGAGGCGCGGCCTCCGCACTTTCGGTACCAGGTGCGGTCGCGGGCCCGGAGTGATGCGATTCGAGGCCCGCACCGACGTCGGCACGTCACTCACGACGCGCGACGTCAGGAGGCGCGGAGCACGTCGAGCCGCAGCGTCAGGCGGAACCGGATCTCGTGATCGGTCACCTGGACCTCGCCGTCCTCCACGCGGGTGCCGAGGGCCTCGAGCTGCTGGAGGTTCGGGCCCAGGTCGAAGCGGCTGTCGAGGGTCTCGGTGAAGTTCCAGACCAGCCCGGTGGAGTGAGCCGTGATCGCCTTGTTGATGATCGCGACGATGCCCTCGTCGATCTTGTCCGGGACGTTCACGAGGTCGCCGCCTTCGATGTCGAGCTGAAAGGCGAGCGCCTTGCCGGCCGGATCGCTCTCCACGATGGTCGGCGAGAGTCGCACGGTGACCTGACGGATCTCGCCTTTGACCGGGAGGCCCTTCCACTCGTAGCGAAAGCGGCCCGAGGTCCGCACGACGGCCCCGGCGCCGGCCTCGAGGTGGACGTCTTCGGGCTCGTCCAGCTCGATCCAGCGCTCGGGGTCCTCGGGACCGTTGATGTGGATTCGCAGGGGGGTGAGCTCTCGGAGCCACACCCGCAGCTCCTCCTGGGTGATGACGGTCTCGTTGATCATGCCGAGATCAGGGTAGGCACCCGTAGGTGTTCGCCCAGACCTGCGGCTCGACGTCGGTCGGCGAGACGCGCCCGCCGAAGAGGACGAAGCCCGTCGGTCCGTAGCGCGGCGCGCTGGCGCCCCAGAGGGTCGGCATCAGCGGGCCGGTGGAGCCGACGGAGCTCGAGGCGACGTCGGCGAAGGGCTGGTGACGGAGGCGCAGGGTCTCCCGGTCGGCCGGCTCCTCCTCGAGCGCGCACCACTCGGCGCCCGCCTCGGACAGGCTCGCGCCGATCACGAGACCCTCGACCGGAGCGCCGACCGGGCGGATGGCGCTCGTCGCGCTCGGCGCGGCCGGCACGAAGCGGAAGGCCTGTGTGAAGCGGTCCGGGCGCTCACCCCAGCCGACGAAGGCGAGGGCGGAGCGACGGGTGGGGTCGCCGTCGGGGTCCACCGCGAGGTGGATGCTGCGCGGCGCGACGTCCCCCGGCAGGGTGAAGCGACCGCCGCGCGCGCCGACCTCGAGGGTCGGCTCGAGGCGCACGGAGTAGACGTAGGCGTAGCGAGTGGTGGTGACGACGTCCTGGTCGAGCACGCCGAACAGGATGCGGTCCGATCCGAAGGCGACCGCGTGAGCGCCGCTCTCGGTGATGTCGGTGGCCCGCGACTCGTAGATCAGCGCCTCCTGGCTCACCGGGGCCGCGTCGGCGGCCGAGAGCGCGCGCAGGTAGTGGCGCTGCCCTCGCTGCCAGAGCGCGTACGGGGCGCCGCCCACGACCACGAGGTCGGTCGGGCGCGAGAGCGTGTCCACGTCGATCCGCGCCGCGGTCGGCGAGGAGGCGCCGTCGAGCCGCATCGCACGCGCCCGGAGCCCGTCGTCGGCCTTCCAGAGCACGTAGGCGTGACGCTCGCCGCCCGACTCACCGAGCGCGATCCGGGGGATGGCGTCGCCGCTCACCGGCGCCGCGCCGATGACGGCGGGGCTGCCCTCGAGCGCCCCGGTCGCGTCGAGGCGCTGCATGACGAGCTCGCCGCCCGGGCGCACCCAGACGGCCGCCGCGCCGGCGCCATCGGCCGCGAGCGCGAGGTTGCGCCCGACCTCGTCGTACTCACCGAGCATGGTGGGCGTCGGCGAGAGCGCGAGCGTGCCCTCGTCCACCGCGCCGTCACAGTCCTGGTCGACCAGGTCGCAGGTCTCCCCGGCGCCGGGGAAGATGGCGGGCAGGCGGTCGTCGCAGTCACCGGCGGTGTCGACGTAGCCCTCGGGCACGTCGCAGTCGACGACGGTGCGCGCGGGATCGCCGAATCCATCGCCGTCCGCGTCCGCGTAGAACGTGGCGTCGACGACGTCCTCGTCGGCCACCCCGTCACAGTCGTTGTCGATGCCGTCGCAGCGCTCGTCGGCGAGCGGGCGGCAGGTGGGGGACGTGTCGTCGCAGTCCTCCCCGTTGTCGGCCACGCCGTCGGGGCGCGCGCCGCACCAGGTCGTGGGCGCGGTCGGGTCGCCGTATCCGTCGCCGTCCGCGTCGAGGAAGCCGCTGCGTCGCTCGCAGCCCGGCTCCGCGTCGCCCGGGATCACCGGCGCGCCGGCGTCCGAGGCGTCGGCCGTCTGGACGGCGCCGTCCGGCGCGTCCATCCCCGCGGTCTCGCAGCCCAGCGCGAAGACCGCGCCGACCAGGACCGCTCCGCAGCTCATCCATGTCTTCTCCAAGAACATCGTCATCCTTCTCGTGATCGTTTTCGGTCGGCTGCGGCGCCGCGGCCGCTCGCGCCTCCTCGGTCGGAGGGGAGCGGCCGAAGCGACCGCGGCGGCTCAGACGTTGCGCGAGCGGAGGCTGCCGCTGACGAGGCTGATGGCCGCCAGGATCAGGAAGCCGACGAAGAGCACCTTCGCGATGGTCGCCGCGCCCGCCGCGATTCCGCCGAAGCCGAAGACGGCCGCGATGAGGGCGAGGACGAAGAAGATCAGAGTCCATTTGAGCATGTCGTGTTTCCTCCCGTGGAAATTCGAGTCACCGGGAGACACAACAGGAAGCGTGCCAGCGGGCCCTGGACGACGATTCGGGGCCCCGACCGGGTCGCCACGCCACGCTGCGCGCTGCTGCGCAGAGCATGGGGGCAGGTGCCTCAGGTGCCCCAGAGGGCGAGCGCGACGACCTGCAGGATCGCGTACGCGCCGAGGAACACCCCCCACGCGATCACCGACGCGCGCCGGCCGCCCCGCCACTCCGCGGTGGCGGCCCAGGGCACGAGGACCGCGCGCAGCACGCGACGACCGACGGCGCCCTCCCCGCGCAACGCGTGCACGAGCGCGAGGCGCAGGGTGAGATAGACGGCGACGGCGAGCGTGAGCCCGAGGCCGAGCCAGACGGCGATCGCGGCGGTCACGCGCCCTCCTCGCAGCGGGGGCGGCGGGGAGCCTCGCTCGGTCGCACGTCGAGGTCGAGGCTGCTGACGAGGGGCACGACCACCTCTGCGCCGAGGCCGAGCAGCGTGGCGAGCGACGGCCCGCCGGTCCAGAGGCAGAGGCGCGGCTGGTGGTTCCTTCCGCCGAGCCCGCCGGCCACCGTCACCTCGGAGCCGGTGAGGCGCGCGCCGGTGGCGAAGCGCACCGTCGGCGCCGCGCTCGGGTCGATGGTCAGCGCGAGCCCGTCGATCGGCGTCTCGCTCACGATCGGGATGCCCTCCGTCTCGAGGTGACCGTGCACGCCCCAGAAGCGGAGCTGCACGTCGGCGTCCTTGGGCAACCACAGACGCGCGCGCCCGCGCGCGGAGAGGAGCCGCAGCGTGGGCCCGCCCTCACGCGCGATCCGCGTGTTCAGCCCCTCGAAGTCGACCTCCTCGAAGCGGAAGCCGAAGCCCCCGCCCGAAGAAGAGGAGGCCGGCTCGGGCTCGCCGTCGCTCACCGCGTGCTCCAGATAGCTCCGTCCGTCCGCCGCCTCGCTGACGTCGACGCGCCCGGAACCGACGGTCGCGCGCCTGGCGATGAGCATCCGCTCCGACCAGGAGCGCCCGAGGTCGAGCTCGGCGTCGACGTCGCGCAGCTCGAGCACGGTGCGGCCGTTGGGCGCCTCCATGCGGAGCGTGCCGACGCGGACCGCGGGCAGGCGCGCCTCGCGCACCTCGGTGAGCGTGAACGTGCCCGGGATCTTCTGGCTCACCCACCCCGTCACGAGCTCTCCGACCGCCACCCGGCCGACGCCTTGCCCGAGGTGAAGCCAGAGCGCGCCGAGCGCGAGGGCGAGGGTGGCGATGAGGGCCAGGAAGCCTTCGAGCGCGCGTTTCGTCCAGGTGGGCATCGTCTTCTTCCTCTAGGTCCGTGACCAGCGCGCGAAAATCCGCGGCGGAGGAGGTCGCGTCGTGACACGCGCCAGCCGCACGCCCGGGGCACGACGCCACGAATCGCAGGCCGGAAACGCCTGACGCGGCGCGGCACGCGCCCTGCACCACGCCAGGGTCATGGATGAGGCGACGCAAGGAGACGTTCTCGAGTGGCTCGTGACCGAGCTGCTCGCCATTCGCCCCGAGCGGGTCGAGGCGGAGCTCGAGAGGCTCCGCGCCGAGCACGGCGAGACCGACCTGCGCGCTCACCTCTTCGAGCGGCACCGGGTCCGCGCCGCGCTCTCGGGCGTCGTGAGCGGCGCCCGGGCGAGCGGCCTCGTGCCCTCGCTGCTCGAGCACCGGAGCGCGCTCCGCCGACGCGCGCTGGTGCAGGCCTGCATGCTCCGCGAGGCGGATCCGCGCCTGTTCGAAGATCAGGCCTGGCCGCGCCGGGTGCTCGGCCTCGGCGACGCCTCGCCGCTCCGCGACCTCGCGGCGCGAGAGCTGACGCGCTTCGCCGTCCGCTTCGCCGTCGTGCGCGGGGCGCGAGCCGCCCTCTCCGTGCTGCCCGGGCCCCTCGCGGGCCTGGGCGGCGGCGCCATCGGCGCACTCTTCGACGCGGTCGAGCACGAGCTCGCCCGCCGCGGCGCCACCCGCGCCGCTCCGGTCCGGCCCGACGCTGCGATCGAGATCCTCCGCGCCGCGGCGCGAGGCCCTCGACTCGAGGCCGCGCCGAGCTGAGCCGAGAACCCAACCCAAGGGAGACCCATGAATACGATCAGCATTCTCAACAGCGCCTATCGCATCCTGAAGGACATCGACGCCGACCAGGCTCGCGCCTACGCGCGCGGCACGGCGAACGACGTGCTCGGCCGCTACGGCTACGTGCCGCGTCCCTCGATGATGTCGCGCGCGCTCCCCATCGCGGCCGCGGTGGGCGCCGGCGTCGCCATCGGCGCGGGCGTCGCGCTGCTCCTCGCGCCCAAGAAGGGCGAGGAGGTGCGCCAGCAGATCGGTGAGCAGGCCAGCGCGGTCGGCGAGCGGATCCGCACCACGATGGGCTGGAACCACGTCGAGGAGAGCGAGAGCCACTCCTCCAGCGCCAATGGCCGCGCGCGCGCCTGAGGCGGCGCGCCAGGACGACGGCGGGCGGCGCGTCCGGAACACTCTCCTCGGCGTCCTGACCGTGATCGCGGTCGGGTTCGCCCTTCGGGAGACGGCCTCCGTGACGCTGCCGCTCGCCTTCGCGTTCTTCCTGGCCGCCCTCGTGTGGCCGGTGACGCGGTGGCTCGCCCGCCACGTGCCCCGAGGCGTCGCGGTCGCGGGAGGCACGCTGGTGTTCCTCACCGTCGCCGCCGGCTTCTTCGCCAGCCTCTACGGCACCGCCGCCGCGCTCCGCGAGCAGGCGCGCGGCTACGAGCAGCGCTTCGTCACCGCCATCGACGGCGCGCGGACCTGGGCCATCGATCACGGCGTCCCGGTCGACGAGCTCGACGCGAGCTCGACCTTCGCCGGGCTGCTCCAGTCGAGCGGCCGCGTCGGTCTCGAGGCCATCGCCGGGTTCGTGCTCGTCATCGCCTTCATGTCGCTGGCCATGCTCGAGGTCAGCGAGGCGCAGCGAAAGGTGCGCGCCTCCACCTCCGAGCGCCGCGCGAGGCGCATCCTCGACGTGAGCGAGCGCGTGTCGTCGCAATTCCGCCGCTACTTCCTGGTGCGCACGCTCATCGGGCTCATCACCGGCGTGCTCTGCGCGGGCGGCGCCTGGATGATCGGCCTCGAGCTCTGGTGGCTCTGGGGCCTGCTGAACTTCCTGCTCAACTACATCCCGACGCTCGGCTCGTTCCTCGGCGTGATCCCGCCGGCCCTCTTCGCGCTCGTGCAGTTCGACGGAGACTGGTCGATGGTGCTCGCGGCGGTCGGCGTGGTGGGCGGCGTGCAGCTCGTGATGGGCAACTGGATCGATCCGCTCGTGCAGGGCAAGGCGCTGGAGCTGTCGCCCCTGGTGGTGCTCTTCACCGTCACGTTCTGGGGCTGGGTCTGGGGCGTCGCCGGCGCGCTCATCGCCGTGCCCCTCACCGTTCTCATCGCGCTGGTGTGCGCGGAGAGCGAGCGCACGAGGTGGATCGCGATCCTCCTCGCCGGCGACCCCAGCGAAGAGCCGGACGCGGAGACCGCGGAGGGTGAGGCGGACGTGCTGGGGCACGACGCCGCGCCGAGGTTCCCCCGACACGCAGAGTGACCCATTCGGGGCGCGCCGCGTCGCTTGGCACGGATCTGGGAGTGTGTAGGGGCATGACCGACTTCCTACGCCCCACCTTCCTCGGACCGGTTCTCGGAGCGGCCGCGCTCGGCCTCGCGGCCTGCGGCGGGGGCGCGCCCCCCACGCCGGAGACGGCGGCGAGCCCCGCCATCGAGCCGGTCGCCGACGTCGGCGCCCCCGGCTGCGGCCTCGACGTCTCGCCCGCCCACGACCGCCAGATCGTCGCCGTGCTCGAGGAGTCCAGCGACCTGACCGCCGCCGCGCGCCGCTACGAGGTCGACGCCTACGGCGTGATCGAGACCAGCGGCTTCGCGACCATCGAGAGCGTGATCCCGCCCGAAGGTCGCGGCGGTGAGCAGCTCGCGATGGAGCTGCGCGAGGAGCTCGAAGAGACCGGCGTGCTCGCCCTCCCCGAGGGCTGCTACGCCGAGGATCTCGACGGCCCGAGCGCTCGCGTCATCGCGATCGCCATCCCCCACGAGGGCCGCATCCTCCACTTCGCGACCCGCGAGGGTGAGGGGCCGCTGCCCCTGCTGCAGGCCGCCCAGGTGATCCGCCGCTACGTCGAGCGGGTGGCCACCTACGACGAGGCGGAGATGAGCGCGACCCTCGACGTGCCCCAGACCCGCGTCGACGTCATCAAGGACTGGTGAGCCGAGGGGTCACGCCTTCTCGGGCGTGAAGCTCGGCGGGTCCGAGGCCGGGAAGGTTTCCTTGCCCGCCTCGTCCACCACGTCGAAGGGCCGGCCGCTCCGGGGTCGGCCTTCGATGTGTACGCCGGCGTCGCGCATCGCCGCCACCGCCTCCTCGCCGCCCTCGGGGGTGACGGGGCGGGTCGCGGCGCTGATGACGTGGGTCTCGAAGCCCGCCTTCGCCGCGTCGATCGCGGTGGCGCGCACGCAGACGTCCTCGGCCAGGCCGCACGCGAACACGCGCTTCACCCCGCGCGCCTTCAGCCAGTCGCCCAGGCCCGTCTCGTCGAAGGCCGAGTACTGGTCCTTGTCGAGGCGCGTGCCCTTGCTGATCACCACCGCGCCGGTGGGCAGCTTCAGGTTGGCGTGGAACGCGGCGCCCGGGGTGTCCTGCACGCAGTGCGTCGGCCACGGGCCGCCATGGGCTTCGAAGCTCGGGTGCTGCGAGGGGTGCCAGTCGCGCGACGCCACCACGGTGACGCCCTTGCCCTTCGCGGCCTCGAGCCACGCGTTGATCACGGGGATCACGGCGTCGCCGTCCGGGACCGGGAGCGCGCCCCCGGGGCAGAAGTCGGGCTGCACGTCGACGACGACGAGGGCGTCGCCGTCACGGAGATCGGTCGGCTCGGTCATGTCTCCTGGCTAGACCCCCGACCTCAGGAGAGCAAGCCGGGCAGGGGCTCCCAGCCGGCGTCGCCGTAGGAGTCCCAGCGCTGGCCCATCGCGTGGCCGAGGGCGAGGAGCAGCTCGGCGTGCCGACGCCCCGGGTGTTCGAGCACCCGGCCGGTGGAGACGCAGCCGCCCGCGCGGCCCGCGAGCACGAAGGGCATGTCGGCGTGGCTGTGGGTGTTGCCGTCGGAGACCTCGGAGCACAGCAGCACCAGCGAGTGATCGAGCATGGTGCCGTCCCCCTCGGGTCGGGCCCGCAGCGCCTCGAGCAGATCCCGGAAGCGCGCGACCCACCAGCGCCGCTGCGCGACGAAGTCGGTGAAGAGCCGATTGCCGCGGTCGTGCCGCGCCCCGTAGTGCGAGGCCTGGTGGCTGCGCATGTCGAAGCCCGGGTCGTGCATCTCGCTGCCGGCGATGCGGCTCATGATGAGCTCGCTCGTGTGGTGCGAGCCCTGGATCACGCCGACCCGGGTCTGCCCGCAGGCCATCGCGGTGACCATCACGTCGATCTGCGCCCGGAGGATGTCGCCGAAGCGCTCGGGCTCGTGGAGGCGGCCGTCCTCGACCCCGTGGAAGCGCGCCGCGGGCATCTCGCAGCTGGCCGGCGGCGGCTCGCTCGGGGCCATCAGCCGCGACTCCACCTCGCGCAGCGCCTCGAGGTGCAGGTCGAGCTTGCCGCGCTCGCGCTCGCCCAGCCCGGTGGAGAGCGCCTCGAGCTCCGCGCGCGACACGTCGAGGATGCTCCGGCGCGGATCCCAGCCGCCGCTGCCCGGATCGACGGGCGCCGCGCCCCGGAAGAGGCGGGCGAAGGCCCGGCGCGGGTCGTCCTCGGGGGGCACCGTGTGCCCGGGTCCGAGGTAGCTGATGTGCTTGTCGCCGGACGCGCCGGAGACGTTCGCCATCGCGCCGAGGTAGAGGTGCGGGTGGGGAGACGACGCGCCCGCGGTGCGCGCGAGGGACCGATCGATCGACTCGGCGTGCCCGCCGTCGACCCCGGTCAGCAGCTTCTTCGCGCCGCCGGGGTGGCTGCCCTCGTCGGCGCCGCCCATCGTCAGCCCGCCGAGGAACACGCACTCGCGCTCGATCCCGCGAAGGGGCTCGAGGCACTCGCCGAGCCGCACGCCGCCGCCCTCCGCGCGCGCGCCCCAGAGGCTGGCGTCGCCGTCCTGGCTGCGCCCGGGCACGCCGTCGGGGAAGTAGAAGATGATCACCCGGCGGGCCGCGCCGCCCGCGTCGCCGAGCGCGCGCACGCCCGCGAAGGGGAGCGCGGCCGCCGCGCCGCCGAGCCCGAAGAGGAAGCCTCGCCGCGTGATCATCGCTCGTCCTCCCTGCGCACCCGGAAGTCGGGGGACGCGTAGAGCGCCGCGAAGAGCGCCCGCACGTCGTGGTCTCGCGCCGCCCAGACCTCGCGCACGTGCTGCAGCGCACAGCGCTCGCGGATCGTCTCCCGCGCGCCGCGGGTGAAGCGGAAGGCCTGCCGCGCGAAGCAGGCCGGCGCCGCGTCGCTCTCGGCGAGGATCCCGCCGAGCTCGGCGAGGGAGTGGAAGGGCGCGCGGGTGCCGCTCCCGATGCCCTCCACGTCCCGCATGTCGCCGCTCGCGTCGATCGGCGCCCCCGCCTCCTCGTCGCGCCACTCGCCGATGGGCCCGTAGCGCTCGAAGCCGAAGCCGACCGGATCGATGTAGCGGTGGCAGCCCGCGCAGCCCGGGTCGTCGGTGTGCTGACGGAACCGCTCGCGCGTCGTCGCGGTCGGGTCCACGTCCGGCACGCCGCCCGCGTCCGGGGGCGGATCGGGCAGCTCCTGGCAGAGCAGCCGCTGGCGTACGAACAGCCCGCGCCGGATCGGCGAGCTCTGGTCGGAGTGGGAGGTCGCCGTCAGCACGCTCGCGTGGCCGAGCACCCCGACCCTCGGGGCGCCGTCGCCGGCGTAGAGCGCCCGCAGCGAAGCGTCCTCGGGCGCGACCTCGGCGGTGAGCAGGTCCGCGAAGCGGCCGCTGCCCTCGAACACGACGCCGAGCGCGAACGCCTCCGTCTCCGCGATCATGGCTCGCGCGAGCGCGTCGTCCCAGCGCGGGTCGATCCGGGTCGCCTGGGCGAGCTCCCCGACGCCGAGCCACTGCCGCACGAAGGCCGCGAGCACCGGCCGGGCGCGTGGATCCTCGAGCATCCGCGTCGCCTCCGCCTCCACGTCGGCCGGCGCCTCGAGCGCGCCTCGCGCGGCCGCGTCGAGGAGCGCGGCGTCCGGCGTGGTGCCCCAGAGCCCGTAGGACAGCGCGGTCGCCACCTCGAAGCCGGTCAGCCGGTAGGTCCCGTCCGGCTGGAGCGCGCCGAGCTCGGAGCGATAGAGGAAGTGCGGCGAGACGAGCAGGGCGCGCACCACCGCGGCGAGCCCGTCCTCGAACGACGGCGCCTCGGCGGCGAGCCCCTCGTAGCGCGCGACCTCCTCCGGGCCGAGAGGTCGGCGGAACACGCGCCGGCCGAAGCGGGTCACGAAGTCGCGCGTGCAGGCCGGCCCGGGCGCGCAGCCCGCGAGCGACGCGAGGTCGACCGCATCGACGAGCTCCGCCGCCGCCGAGAGCTCGTCCAGGTGGATCGAGGTCATTCGAATCGCGGACGCGGAGTTGTCGAACACGTAGCCGGGCGGCCGCGGCTCGATCGGCAGCGACGCCGCGAAGTCGGGCGCCGCGCCCGGCGCGCAGGCGTCGACGTGGAGGACCGAGTTGCGACCGCCGTAGGTGTCGTCCTCGGTCTCGGCCACGCTCGGGTCGGCGATCCACTCGCCGCCGTCGAGCACGAGCTTGTAGGCGTGCCGCCCCGCCGGGAGCGCGCGGGTCAGCGTCCACACCCCGCCCTCGCGTCGCATCGGCCAGGCGGTCGGGCTCCAGTCGTTGAAGGTGCCGGCCACGTGGACGGACTCGAGGCTGCGCCCACCCGGGTCGTAGACGAACGTGGTCTCCCCCGGGCAGCCCCCGCCGTCGACGTCGAAGAGGTCGCGCACCGTGGCGGAGAGCTCGCGGCGGTTCAGCATGCGCAGCCGCCGCGGCCCCGGCTCCACTCCGTCGCACCGGAGCGCCTCGCTCGTCAGCCGGGTGCGGATGAACCGGGCGACGCCCTCGGCGCAGCTCCCCTTGCACAGCTCGGGCGCACGCTGCGGCATCGAGTCGTCGATGATCGCGGCGAGCGTGGCCTGGTCGGTCTCGAGGTCCACCAGCGGCGGCCCGAAGCCGCCCTCGCCCAGCTCGCCGTGGCAGCTGGCGCACAGCTCCGCGTAGCGGGCGGCCGCGTCGACGTCGTCCAGGGGCGGCGGGGGCTCCCGCTCGGGCGGGCGCAGCGGCTCGAGCCCGGAGCCCTGCGCGCACGCGAAGGCCCCACACGCGACCGCGACGCCGAGGATCCCTCCCAGGGCGATGCGTCGACTCTCCCCCATCCGTCACCCCCACCTGAGTCACGTCAACGTAACTCAGGCACGGGTGACGGATCAACCTCACACGCCCCTTACGGCGCCTCCACGACGCGGCGCTATGCTCCGCGACCCCCATGGCCATCAGCGTCTTCGACATGTTCACGATCGGGATCGGTCCCTCCAGCTCGCACACCGTCGGGCCGATGCGCGCCGCGAAGCGGTTCGCGGAGGGCCTCGATCAGCGCGGCCTGCTCGAGCGCACCGAGCGGGTGAAGGCGGAGCTCTACGGCTCGCTCGGCGCGACCGGGAAGGGACACGGCTCGGACCGCGCGGTGCTGCTGGGCCTCGAGGGCGAGGCGCCCGAGTCGGTCGACGTCGACCAGATCCCGGCGCGCATGGCCCAGATCGAGTCCGAGCAGCGGCTCCGGCTCGCCGGCCTGAAGCACGTGCCGTTCACCGCCGAGGACCTGGTCTTCCAGCGCCGCAAGTCGCTGCCCGGCCACCCGAACGGGATGCGCTTCAGCGCGCTCGACGCGGCCGGCGAGGTGCTCCGCGAGCGCATCTTCTACTCGGTCGGCGGCGGCTTCGTGGTCGACGACGCGGCGGCGGACGAGGACCGGATCGTCGAGGACACCACCGCCCTGCCCCACCCCTTCGACAGCGGCAAGCAGCTGCTGGCGCAGTGCAAGGAGAGCGGGCTCCGGATCAGCTCGCTGATGCTCGAGAACGAGCAGGCCTGGCGCCCGAAGGCCGACGTGCTGGCGGGGCTCGACGCCATCTGGGCGGCGATGGAGGGCTGCATCGCGCGCGGGTGCGAGCGCGAGGGCATCCTGCCCGGCGGCCTGAAGGTGAAGCGGCGCGCGGCGAGCCTCCACCGCAAGCTCCGGAGCGACGCGGGCAGCGGCTCCGATCCCCTCCACGCGATGGACTGGGTCGATCTCTGGGCGCTCGCGGTCAACGAGGAGAACGCGGCCGGCGGTCGGGTGGTCACCGCGCCCACCAACGGCGCGGCCGGCATCATCCCCGCGGTGCTCACCTACTACACGCGCTTCGCGCCCAACGCGGACCAGGACGGCGCCCGCCGCTTCCTGCTCACCGCCGCGGCGATCGGCATCATCTTCAAGCAGCGCGCCTCGATCAGCGGCGCCGAGGTGGGCTGCCAGGGGGAGGTCGGCGTGGCCTGCTCGATGGCGGCGGCCGGCCTGACCGAGGTGATGGGCGGCACGGCCGAGCAGGTCGAGTGCGCCGCCGAGATCGGCATGGAGCACAACCTCGGGCTCACCTGCGACCCGGTCGGCGGCCTCGTCCAGGTCCCCTGCATCGAGCGCAACGCGATGGGCGCGGTCAAGGCGATCAACGCCTCGCGGCTCGCCCTCCGGGGCGACGGCAACCAGAAGGTCAGCCTCGACCAGGTCATCGAGACCATGCGGCAGACCGGCGCCGACATGAAAAAGAAGTACAAGGAGACCGCCCGCGGCGGCCTCGCCGTGAACATCATCGAGTGCTGAGCTTTTTGGAGGGTTTGGTGCAAACCCTCCCCCCATGGGGCGAAGCGCCCATGGGGCCCCCCTCCCGACTCCGTCGGGGCCTCGCGCGCGTCGCGCGCTGGCCCCGCGACCCCAGCGACGGGGCGCTGGGGGCCCTGCGGCTCGCGC
>JAYZQJ010000177.1:0-14649 GCA_036149055.1 Myxococcota bacterium
GCGCGAGCCGCACGCGCCACTCGAGTCGTTCGATCCCGCGGCAGCGGGCGGCCAGCGAGCGCGCAGCGCGAGCGCGAGCCGCAGGGCCCCCAGCGCCCCGCGCTGGGGTCGCGGGGCCAGCGCGCGAAGCGCGCGAGGGCCCGACGGAGTCGGGAGGGGGGCCCCATTGGGCTTTGCCCAATGGGGGGAGGGTTTGCACCAAACCCTCCAAGAACCTCAGTCGCTGGCGAGGGTGAGGCTGACGAGGAAGGAGCGACCGGGGAGGGGGAAGCCGAGGAGGTCGGGGCCGCGCTGGTCGAAGAGGTCGCGCACGGCGAGGTCGAGGCGGAGGCGGCCTCCCCACGTGGACAGCGCGGCCCCGACGCCGACGCGGGTGCGCGAGGGGAGGGCGGAGGTGTTGGCCGGATCCCAGTGGGACGCGCCGACGTGGAGCAGGTCCGCCCAGAGCTCGAGGCGATCGAGCGGCCCGAGCGCGAAGAGGCGGAGCGACGGGCGCACGTAGGCGGTCACGCCGGGGCGGAGCGGGAGCCGGCGCGTCTGCCCGAGGTAGGGCGTCCAGGTCTCGAGCACGGTGAGCGCGCCGCTGAGGTGGAAGTGGCGGGTCACGCTCCCGTTCACCCCGAGCTCGCCGCCGGCGAGGGTCGCCGAGGCGACGTTCTCGGGCACGGCCTGGAACTGGTTGTTGCGTCGGTAGCGGATGAGGTCGCTGGCGAAGGTGGCGAAGCCGCGGAGCTCCGCCTGCCCGCGCACCGGCCCGGCCCGGCCGCGCAGCGTCGCGCCGAGGTCGAAGGTCTCCGCGCGCTCGGGCCGGAGGCGGGTGTCGCCCCGCAGGAAGGCGCGATCCCCGAAGAGCTCGAGCGCGGTCGGCGCCCGGGTGGCGGTCGCGAACGAGGCGCTGATCGCCAGCCCGCGGGTCGGCTCGATCGCGCCGCCGAGGCGGAACGTCGGCGCGACCTGCACGACCTCGTTCGTCTCGCCGAGCCGCTCGGGGCGGATCTCGCTCAGCCGCGCCCCGAAGACCGAGAGCCGCGCGGACGGTCGGAGCTCGTAGCGCACGCCGTCCGTGCGGCCGTGGAGCCGCGCCTCGGCCGCCGCCGTGCCGCCGTCTCGCTGGCTGTCCTCGGGGGCCCGCCGCGCCAGGGCGTCCTCGGGCCAGAGCGACTCGTGCACGTAGAGCCCGAGGCCGGTCAGCTCCAGCCAGTCGGCGACGCGCCCGCTCGCCGCCACCCGGGTGACGACCCGCAGCGCCTCGTCGTCGGTGGCGGTCCGCAGGGGCGAGATCTCCCGGTCCAGGTCGGTGAAGCGGCGCCGTCGATAGCCGGCGGACGCGGCCGCGCTCACCCGCCAGTCGGCCTCGGTCTCCGGCCGCCCGCCTTCGGTCACCGCCCAGCTCAGCGCGCCGAGCAGGCTCGTCTCGCCCCGGCGGGTGTCTTCGGTCGGCTGCACCGCGGGGCCGGGCACCCCGCCCAGCCGCTCGAGGCCGAAGAAGACGGCGCTCAGGGTTCCGTCGCCGATCCGCAGCCGGAGGTGGCCGAGCGCGGAGCCCTGCCGGAGCCACGCGTTCTCCCGGTGTCGCTCCACCGGCGCGTCGCCGTCGAGCAGGCCGACGTCGGCGAGGTAGGGGAAGTCGCCCTGCGAGGTGGTTGCCCCCACCGCCGTCGTCCAGGAGACGTCCTCGCTCGAGGCGTGGGCGCCGGCCCGAGCGTGGGCGAGCCCGAACGACCCGGCGCCGATGGTGCCGAAGGCGCGCGGGCCGTCCTCGCGCGGCACCAGCCGGATCACGCCGCCGAGGCCCCCGACCCCGAGCCAGGTCGGGGCGCCGCCGCGGTAGACCTCGATCCGGTCGAGCACCCAGAGCGGCACGGTGGAGAGGTCGAAGGCGCCCCCGTCGGCGGTGGTGAGGGGGACGTCGCCGAAGAGCACCTCCACCTGGTCGGCGTCCGAGCCGCGGAGCGAGAGGGTGGTCGGGCTGCCCCAGGCGCCGCTGCGGAGCGGGCGGGCCCCCGGCACCTCGAGCAGCCCGTCCTCCAGGGTGTCGAGCGCGCTCGGGCGATCCTGGGCGTCGACCTCGGTCGCGCTCGCCGTGGGATCGTCGCCGCCGGTCGCCGGCATCGGCCGCTCGACCCGCGCGGTCACGCCCAGCTCGCCCGCCTCGCCCGCCTCCTGGGCCTGGGCGGGCGCGGCGATCGCGACCAGCGCGAGGGCGACGGCGAGGCGCATGCCGCGCTCTATCAGGCGGCCGACGGCCGGTCACGCGGCCACTCCGCTGGCAATCTGGCGCCGCGGCTCTAGCTTGGCGCCGTGGACGGGGGGATCCCGAGCGCAGGGATGCGGACGCTGCTGGCGGCCCTCGCCGATCCGGTCATCGGATACGGCGGGGACGGCACGTGCCGCTACCTCAACCCCGCCGCGGAGGCGACGGTGACCCGCGAGCTGCTCGGGCGGAGGCTCTGGGACGTCTACCCCGGCCTGCGCGACTCCGAGTTCGGCCGCGCCTTCGACGAGGCCCTCGAGACGGGCGGGCCCGTCCGTCATCGCTCCCGCTACGAGCCGACCGGCATGGACTACGAGGCCACGCTCGTCGGCGTCGACGGCTGGGTGATCGTCACCTTCCGCGACGTCACGGAGGCGCTCGCCAGCGCCCACCGGACCCGGCAGCTCGGCTCGCTGGCGCGCGCCTCGGAGCTGCTCGGCTCCGACCTCGACACCGAGCACGTCCTGGACGAGCTGATGCGCCTGGTCGTGCCCGAGCTCGCGGACTGGTGCACGGTCGATCTCTACCGCGGCGGCCGGCTGGTCCGCATCTCGGTGGCTCACCGCGATCCGAGCAAGGTGGCGCTCGGCTTCGAGATCGCCGAGCGCTGGCCGATGGGGCCGGCAGAGAGCCCCCTGCTGGCGCGCGTGATGGCGGGTGAGACCGTGGTCGTGCGCGACATCGACGGGGCCGCGCTCGCCCAGATGGCGCGGGGGCCCGAGCACCTCGCCATCCTGAGGGAGATCGGCCTCGGGGCGGTGGTCGCCTGCCCCCTCGTCCGGCCGGAGCGCCCGCTGGGGCTGATCTGCTTCGCCAGCGAAGGCGAGCGGACCTTCGACGACACCGACGTGACCGTGGCCCGGGAGCTGGCTCGCCGCGCGGCCACCGCGCTGCACCTCACCGACCTCCTCGTCGAGCTGCGGGAAGAGCGGGACCGCGCGGAGGAGGCGGTCCGGGTGAAGGACGACTTCCTGGCGGTGCTGGGGCACGAGCTGCGCAACCCGCTCGCGCCGATCCGCACCGCGGTGGAGGTCCTCGGGGCGGAGCCTCGCTTCGCCGAGGTGAAGGAGATGGCCATCATCGACCGTCAGCTCCGGCACGTGACCCAGCTCGTCGACGACCTGCTCGACGTGGCGCGGATCACCCGGGGCACGATGGAGCTGCTGCGCGAGCCGATCGACCTGGCCGACGCGCTGCAAGCGGCGATCGAGATGGCCAGCCCGCTGGTGGACCAGCGCGGCCACACCCTGGAGATCCGGGCGCCGGCGGGGGCGTGGGTGGACGGGGACGCGCGGCGGCTCGCGCAGGTCTTCAGCAACCTCCTGACCAACGCCGCCCGCTACACGCCGCGAGGCGGGACCATCGAGGTCGCGGGAGCGGTGGTCGGTGACCGGGTGCAGGTGGCGGTGCGCGACGACGGCCGCGGCATCTCGCCGGACTCGCTGCCGCGCCTGTTCCGACCCTTCGAGCGCATCGAGCCGTCGGGTGCGGACGGCGGGCTGGGCCTCGGGCTGAGCATCGTGCGCGGCCTGGTCGAGAAGCACGGCGGCGACATCACGATCGAGAGCGACGGCGTCGGTCGCGGCACGACGGTGACCGTGCGGCTCCCGCTGCTGCCGAGCGAGGGGCGGGTCGCCCGCGCGCCGAGCCCCTCACGCGAGCGGCGGGCGGACGTGCGCGGGCGGGTCCTGCTCGTCGACGACAACGAGGACGCGGCGCTCCTGCTCGCGGTGGCGCTCCGCAAGCGCGGCTTCGAGGTCGTGGTCGCGCACGACGGGCCGGCGGCGCTCGAGCTGCTCGACGGACCGCTCCACGCGGCCATCCTGGACCTGGGCCTGCCCGTGATGGACGGGGTGGAGCTCGGCACCCGGATCCGGGAGCGGCTCGGGGACGCGGCGCCGCCGCTGGTCGCGCTCACCGGCTACGGCCAGCGCGGCGCCCGCGACCGCACCACCGCGGCCGGGTTCGCGGCGCACCTGGTGAAGCCGGTGGAGATCGCGGCGCTGGTCGAGCTGCTGCGAGGGCTCGTGGCTCGGTAGCCGACGTCGCGCCCCGATTGACGGATGAGGCGGCCCGCGACAGGCTGGGTGGGCCACGAGTCCGGCCGGGTGGTGGCTTCATCCGGACGGGGAGACGTCCCCTCGGGGGCGTCGAAGAGGGAACCCGGTGTGAATCCGGGACTGTCCCGCAGCGGTGAGCGGAAACGAAAGCCGTCAACGCACTGGGCGCGAGCCTGGGAAGCGACGGCCGGTAGGAGCGACCTGGGTCGCGTGTCCGCGAGTCCGAAGACCTGCTCGAGGTGCCGGCGCGGAGATGGTTCCGTCGCCGGGGGTCACAGGGCCTCGCGGAAGGGCCCCGGCCGATCCACGCGATCGCCGGGGTCCGGGACACGGACCGAGATGCGAACGACGATGGCGTGGGCGCTGCTGCTCACGAGCTGGACCGGCTGCGACGGCGGGGGGCCGATGTCCCCCGACGCGGCGACCCCGATGAGCGACGCCGCGGTCGAGGCGGTGTGCGGAGACGGCGCGCGGCAGCCGGGCGAGGGCTGCGACGACGGGAACGCGGAGACCGGAGACGGCTGCAGCGCCACCTGCGCGGTCGAGGCGCCCGCCGCCGACGCGGACGAGGTGGTCGACGCGCCCGACGCCACCGGCGAGGGCTTCGGCGATCCCAGCCGGGCCGTCAACGGCGTGCGCGGCGGCGGCCTCACCGCCCAGAGCCTCGACGTCTACTCGATCTCGCTGGAGGGGCACCTCGTGCTCGGGTGGTCGGGCCGCCGGGTGATGGATGGCCCGGGCGTCGACCTGGTGGTGTTCGAGAACGCCTTCCACTACGGCGACGGCGCGACCTTCATGGATCCGGTCGTGGTCGAGGTCTCGAGCGACGGCGAGACCTGGGTCGCCTTCCCGCACGACTACGTGGCCGAGGACGAGGCGCGCTACTCGAACCGGGCCACCGACTGGCGCGGCTTCGCCGGGCGGACCCCGGTGCTCTTCCACGAGGAGGAGCGGGCGGAGCTCGATCGCTTCGACCCCGAAGAGGCGGGCGGCGACGGCTTCGACCTGGCGGACCTCGGGCTCGCCTCCATCCGCTACGTCCGGCTCAGCCCGGCCTCCGCGCACACCAACCCCGACACCGGCGCACCGTTCCCGCGCGACCCGGTGAGCGACGGCCCGGACATCGACGGAGTCGCCGCGCGCTGGCTCGCGGAGGCGCCGTGAGGCTCGCGCTCGCGCTGGCCCTGGTCACGGGCTGCGCGCCGGCCGCCACCTGCGAGCTCGACGCGCCCCTGACCGCCGAGCCGGAGGCCGCCTGGGCGGTGGTCTCGAGCGACTACGCCTCGAGCGCCATCACCCTGCTCGGGCCCGACGGCGCGCTCGTCCGAGAGGGCTGGCTGAGCTCGGGGAGCGCGCCCCCGGGCATCGTCGCCAGCCTGAGCGGCGACGTGGCGATCGCGAGCGGCCCGATCACCCCGTGCGTGGTTGCCGTGGTCGACCGGTTCGGCACCGACGTGGTCAGCTTCCTCGACCACTGCGCGGGCGAGGTCGTCTCGCAGGTCGACGTCGGCTCCAGCTTTCGCGCGAACCCGCACGACGTCATGCGACTCGACGAGCGCCGGGTGCTCGTCAGCCGACACGAGCCGAACCCGGGCGCCGACGATCCGCTCGGGGCCGGCAACGATCTGCTGGTCGTCGACTGGCGCGACGGCGAGGTGCTGCACGCGATCGATCTCTCGGCCCTCGACGCCGAGGTGGACGGCGAGCGCCTCCCCGCGCGGCCGAGCCGGGTCGCGCCGCTCGGGCGCTTCGTGGTGATCGGGCTCGGGCGCGCCTCGCTCGACTTCATGGTTTCGGGGCCGGGCGCGGTGGCGGTCCTCGACCCGGAGAGCGGCGACGTCGAGGCGCTGACCCTCGACGGGCTCGAGGGCTGCGACGAGGTGGACGGCGCCCCGGGCGGCGACGCGGCGCTCGTGACGTGCGGCGGGCCGGCCTTCGTGCAGGAGGACGCCCGGCGGGCGGGCGCCGGCCTCGCCACCCTCGCCCTCGACGGCGGCGAGGTGGTGGTGCGTCACGTCTGGCGGGCGGCCGAGCACCCCGAGGCGCCGGTCTTCAACGCCTGGGGCGTGCCGCTCTCGGCGGACCGGGCGGTGGCGGTCGCGATGGGGGACCTGCGCGAAGGGGTGAACGACCGGGTGGCGGTGATCGACCTGCCCAGCGGACGGGTGGAGCCGCTCTTCGAGGCCGGCTCGGCGTTCGTGGTCGGGGACGGCGCCTGGGATCCGCAGCGGGAGCTCCTGCTCGTGCCCGACGCCCACGAGGGGGCCGCGCGGCGCTTCTCGGGCGAGGCGCTCGAGCCCCTGCCGGCCGCGCCGACCGGGCCCTGCACCGGGCTGCCCCCGCGGGAGATCCGGCCGCTGTCGATTTAGGTGACGGAACGGCGCGACCCCGGCCACCCAGTGATGCGCAGGATGGGGAGGACCCGGGAAATCAGATGCATTCACTTCGACTTTCGCTTCGCCTCGCGTGCCTCGCGGGGCTCGCCCTCGCCGCCAGCGCGTGCGGAGGGCAGGTGCACGTGGGCGACGACGACGGGGGCGTCGGAGACAGCGACGGCGGCTCCAGCCAGTGCGGCCCGGTCGTCTGCGGCGCGGGCCTCGAGTGCTGTAACGCCAGCTGCGGCATCTGCGCCCCGCCCGGCGTCGCCTGCCCCGCGATCGCCTGCGCGGACGAGTGCACCACCAACGCCGACTGCGCGGGCGGCGAGTACTGCCAGCTCGACGAGGGCGCCTGCGGCGGCGTGGGCGTGTGTACGCCGCGGCCGTCCGCCTGCGACGAGCTGTACGATCCCGTCTGCGGCTGCGACGGCGTGACCCACTCGAACCGCTGCTCCGCGGCCGGCGCGGGCGTCAGCGTGGCCTCGGTCGGCGAGTGCGGCACGGATCCCGTCTGCGCGCCGCTCGACGCGCGCGGCGAGGGCGCCTGCGACGCGATCGTGGGCGTGACCTGGGACGGCACGCGCTGCCTCGAGATCAGCGGCTGCCGCTGCGTCGGCAGCGACTGCGGCCGGTACGGCGCCGGGGGGCTGGAGCGCTGCCAGCGCGAGTACGCCAGCTGCGGCACCTGCGCGGCCCAGGACGCCGAGGGGGTCGGGGACTGCCGCGCGCTGCTCGGCTACCGCTGGGACGGCGACGGCTGCTCCTCGATCGGCGGCTGCGAGTGCGCGGGGGCCGACTGCGACCGGCTGTACATGGACGAGTCGAGCTGCCTCGCCGACTTCGCGCACTGCGTCCCCGGCCCGGCCTGCGCGCGAAACGCGGACTGCGAGCGCGGGAGCTACTGCCACCTCGAGCCCGGTCAGTGCCTCGCCGGCGATGGTGGGACGGGCTTCGGCGAGTGCCGGAGTCGTGTGACCGATGTGTTCTGCACCGACGACGGTCCGCCGATCTGTGGCTGCGACGGCCGCACCTACGCCTGCGAGTCCGAGGCGAACCAGGCGGGGACCTCGGTGGCCTACGACGGCGCGTGCGACGGTGGGCCGTGCAGCCCGCAGATCGCCCGCGGCATCGGGCCCTGCTTCCTGGACCTGGGCGTGGCCTGGAACGGCACCGAGTGCGTGAGCGTCGGCGGCTGCACCTGTGAGGGCCCGGACTGCGACTCGCTCTACCGCTCGCACGCCGAGTGCCGGGCGGCGCGCACCGGCTGCGGCCCGGAGATGCGCCCCTGCGGCGGCTTCGCCGGCCTGGTGTGCGATCCCGACGAGTGGTGTGACTACCCCGACGGCAGCTTCTGCGGCGGCACCGACGAGACCGGCGTCTGCCGGCCGCGCCCGGACACCTGCCCGCCGGTGATCGACGAGGTCTGCGGCTGCGACGGGGTGCTCTACACGAGCGCCTGCGACGCCAACGCCTCCGGCTACGACACCTTCGGCGGTGCGCCCGGGCCGAGCGGCTGCGGCGCGCCCCCGCCGATGCCGTGACCGTTGACGGCGCGCGCGGGTCGTCCCAGAACGCCCGCGTGTGCACCATCGTCGCGATCAAGGGCCTGCACCCCGACTACGGGCTCGTGCTCGCCGCCAACCGCGACGAGTTCCGCGCCCGCCCCGCCCGCCCGCCCGAGGTGACGCACGTGTCGCCCCGGGTCGTGGCGGGCGTCGACGTGCCGAGCGGCGGCACCTGGCTCGGCGCCAACGAGCACGGCGTGTTCGTGGCGCTCACCAACCAGCGCCAGTACGAGGGCGCCGACGACACCCTGGCCTCGCGCGGGCCGGTGGTCTCGAGCGCGCTGGCGGCCGGGCGGCTCGAGGCGGTGGACGCCTTCGTCGAGGGGCTCGACGCGCGCCGCTACAACAGCTTCAACCTGTTCTGGGGCGACGCCACCACGCTCCGGGTGGGCTACGCCCGCCGGGCCCACGCGGCGGTGAGCGTGGAGACCCTCGGCGACGGCGTGTGGGTCCTGCCCAACGATCGCATCGGCTCGGCCGAGTTCCCGAAGACCCACCGGGCGATCGCGCTGACCGACCCGTTCGTCACCGCGCCCTGGCCGCGGCTGGCGGAGGGGCTGGCGGCGATGCTCGGTGACCACGAGGAGCCCCCGCTCGAGGCGGTCCCGGCGCCGCCGGCCGACGCGGTGTTCGATCACGCGACGCTGCGTCGCCTCCAGGCGCTCTGCGTGCATCTGCCGGTGTACGGGACCCGGAGCGCCACCTTGCTCGCCCTGGCCCCGGGGCGGGTCGCCCACCACCTCTTCGCCGACGGGCCGCCCTGCGTGACACCCTTCGAGGACCAGATGGAGCTCTACCGATGAACGTCCGCCCCCCGCTCGCCCTGGTCTTCACGACGGTCGCCACGGCGCTCGCGCTGCTCGGCTGCGGCGACACCCGCCGCGCGCCGTCCGGCCTCGACGTCGATCCCTGGCTCCCGAAGACCGAGGAGGAGCTGGACGCGCGCATCCTCGAGGCGCGCGCGCAGGCCCGCGAGAGCGACCGCCAGGTGCTGCTCGACTTCATCGCCGACTGGTGTGAGGACTGCCGCGAGGTCGTGCGGCTCAGCAAGCGCCACCCGGCCCGCGGGGTCATCGAGGAGAAGTACGTCGTCGTCTACGTCGAGGTCGGCCGCTTCGATCGGCACCGTCACCTGATCGAGCGCTACGCGATCGACCGCATCGCGACCCTGGTGGTGCTCGACCCCGAGTCGGGCGAGCGGGTGGCCCAGACGACGCTCGAGCCGATCACCGGCGGCCAGCGCGGGCTCACGTCGGCGCAGCTGGCGGCGTGGCTCCGCGATCCCAGCTGATCGCGTCGAAGCGCGCGCGCAGCGAGGCCCCTCGCCGCGGATCGAGCCGCTCGATCCAGCCCACTCGACCGTCGAGGTGGGCCCTGAAGTCGGCGTGCCCCTCCCGGTTCGCCGCCTCCGGGCCGCGGCGCGCGCAGTCCACGAGGATGGCCTCGAGCCGCTCGCGCTCGGCGCGCCGCACCGAGAGCTTCCGGTTCACGATCACGCCGCAGAGCTCCTGCCTCCCGCCCGCGCGCATGACCCGCGTCTTGCGATGATTCGGCGTCAGGCCCTCCTCGAGCGCGATCGCGCCGACGCGAGGGAGCAGGGCGTCGATCCGCCGCTCGAAGCCCGCGTCCCCCGAGAACGCGAGGTCGTCCGCGTAGCGCGTGTAGACGCCCCCGAGCGCCCGGGCGAGGCCGGCGAGGCGGCGGTCGAGCCCGAACGCGACGAGGTTCGCCAGCATCGGGGAGCTGGGCGCGCCCTGGGGCAGGTGGCTGGCCGCCAGTCGCTCGCGGAGGGCTCGGTGCTCGGGCCCGCGGAGCGCGCGCAGCACCCGGCGCGGCGTGGACGTCGTGGCGAGACCGGCGAGCAGCCCGGCGACCTCGCGGGGGTAGCCGCCGACCGCGAAGAGGCCGCGCACCCGGGCGAAGCCGATCTGCGCGAAGAAGTCGGTCAGGTCCATGCGCACGACCACGCGCTTGCCGACGTGCGCGCCGACGTGATCGAGGAGGTCTCGCCCGGGCACGAAGCCCTTGGCCGCCTCGTGCACCGGGAACGCGCAGAGCACGCGATCGAGGAGCCGCCGCTGCGCGATGGCGAGGGTGGGCTTGGGCGCCTCGAGCAGCCGCGCGCCGCCGCTCCGCTTCGGCACGAGGCGGCAGACGTAGTGGTGGAGGCGAGCGTCGCGCGCCTTCGGGTTCATGCCGCGCACGTCCGCCAGCCAGTCGAGCGCGTCCAGCCGGAGCTCGAGGTGGGAGGCGACGTCGGCCGCGTCGAGGAGCGGCGGCGCCGCGAACGGGGCCGGGCGCATCACCCGGGCGGGCAAGAGCGCGCGGGTGACGTGGAAGGAGCGCAGCGCGCCGCCGGCGCCCGGATCCCGGGAGACCGCGCGCTCCCGCAGGGCGCGGAGCCGGCCGATCAGCGCGGCCCGATCCGTCGGCGCCTCCGGGAAGGTCACCGCCAGCCGGCGCGCGGCGTGCCGCAGGAAGCGTCGCTGGGCCTCGCCCTCCGCCCGCACGCAGCGCTCGAAGCGCGCGTGGATCGAAGCGACGTCCCACGGCCCGGCGAGGGCGGCGTCGGCGAGCACCTCGAGCGCGCGGCGGTGATGCGTCATGGGCAGGTGACGGCGGGGGCCCGACGTGACGCTCCTGGCGCGAGCGGGTCTGCGTGTACGCGCAGCGAGGCTCGTGCGGTGATCGGCATGGTACGGGCATGTCCCCGGGGGAGCCCCGGGGAGGTGGAGCCGAGGCCCCACCGGGCTCGGGCCCCCACCGTCGCGAGGAAGCCTACCTACCGGGGCAGCGCCCAGTCCATCGTGAAGAACCCGTGCGAGCGGTATTCGCAGCCCGTGCCTCCGCACGCCCACTGGCCGCGCGCCGGCCCCACGCGCTCGTCGTAGACGACGTAGTCGGGGAGGATGTCGGGCAGCGCCAGGCTCCGCCAGGTGCCGAGCGGTCGCGGGCCGGCGATGACGAGCACGGCGCGCTCGGGCGCGAGCGGGCTCGGCGCCACGAAGACGGCGCCGACCTGGGCTCCCGCGTGGCGCGTGTCGCCGACCGTCACCGCCTCCTCGCCCACCCGGATCGGCAGCCCGTCCGCCATGCGCGCGTGCACCGCGTTGCTGTGCGGCGGCCCGACCAGCACCAGGGTGCGCTCCCGGATCATCGCCTCGGTCACGTCGACGTCGTCGACGATCGGGTAGTCCACGATCCAGCCCTTGGGTCTCGCCCAGTGAGCCGCGACCAGCCGGTTGATCAAGGTGTGATCGGGGTCCTGGGTCCCGATCACGAACACGAGGGGCTCGTGGTAGACGTCGCGGATCGGCCCGCTCACGCCCTCGCGCTTGCTCCCCGGAGCCGGCCACGCCGCGGTCGAGACCCGCCAGCGCGCGTCGGCGCGCTCGAGGGTCAGGGGCGAGGCGCCGGTCAGGCGCTGCCCGTCGACGACCACGGTCAGCGGGCCTTCGACCTCGGGCGAGAAGGTCACCGCGCGCGCGCCGGTGATCGAGGCTTCGACGGTGGCGCCGTCGAGGCGGGCGTCGACCTCGGCGAAGGCGTCGGCCGCCTCGCGCGCCTCCACCCGGACCCAGTAGGCGGCGCGGGTCCGCTCGCGCGCGGTGCGCAGCCGGACGTGCGCGGGGGCCTCGGGGCGGCGATGGCGGCCGAGCCAGTCGAAGATGGCGCCGCCAGCGTAGGTCTCGGTCCAGACGTTGTGGCCGAGCTCAGGCTCGCGGTGCTCGTGCGGGTAGTCGAGCGCGTCGAGGCGGCGCGCGAGCACGCGGGTCCACTCGAGCGGGCGGTCCCGGGTGCCGCGGACGAGCAGGGTGGGGAGGTGCAGCCCGTTCTCGGCCCAGTCCACGTCGGAGCGGTGCGCGACGAGGAAGCGCTCCACCTCACCGAGCGCGTCGTGGTCCGTGTCCTGGCGCACCCGCTGGTCGTGATAGCCGGCGAGCGCGGCCGCCGCCGCGAAGCGGTCCGGGTGCCGGTAGGGCAGGTAGGCGGCGCCGGTCCCGCCCATCGAGCCGCCGGTGATGTAGACGCGGCGTGGATCCACCCGGAAGCGGGCCTCGACGTCGGCGAGCGCCTCCATCACGTCGACCTCACCCGCGTGCCGGTAGTACGCCTGCCCCCGGCCGGTGGGCGCGACCACGATCATCGGCCCCTGCCGCGGCGCCTCGCCGGTCCGACCGTGCCCGAGGAGCGTCTCGCCGCCCTCGTAGTCGCGCGCCAGGCCGAAGGTGTTGCGAAAGTAGTCGCCGGCGTTGCCCTTGTAGCCGTGCAAGGTGATCAGCACCGGCCAGGCGCGCGAGTCGCGATAGGCCGGCGGCACGAACAGCTCGTACTCCTGGGCCGTTCCGTCGAGGCGCGAGAAGAAGGCCATGCGCTCGTAGCCGCGGATCCGCGCGAAGGGATCCCGACCCCGCGCGAGGCTGCGCGTGATGCGCCGCGCGTCGGCCTGGAGCACGTTGCGCCACGCCTGGTCCCCGTCGTGCTCCCGGACGACCCGGGTCAGCTCGTCGATCCGCCAGGCGATCGGCGCGCGGGCTCCCTCCGGCGCCTCCCCCAGCGCCTCGCGCAGCTCGGCCGCGGCGGCGAGGGCGCGGCGGTCGCTGATCAGGTGCCGACGACCGGGCCGCGCCTCGCGCTCCCCCACCAGGGCGGTGACGTCGAGCAGCCCGCGGTCCGGGATCGCCCACGCGCGCTCGAGCGGCGCCTCGAGGGCGAGCGTCTCGCCGTCGATCACCACGCTCGGCGCGCCCTCGAGCCCCCCGCCCGGGCGGTGCAGCCGGAGCCGGACCTCGGGCCCCTCGTCGCCGAGCCCCCGCGTCTCGTCCAGCGCCACCGAGCGCTGCCGCAGCGTGACCTGGGTTGCCTCGTCGAGCTCGCCGTAGGTGATCGCGACCGCGCCGGGGCCCGGCCGGAGCCGCGCGCTCAGCAGCCGGACCGCGCCGCGCCAGGCGCCCCGCTCGGGCTTCTCGAAGCGCACCGAGAGCGCGCGCTCCCCCGCGGCGAGAGGGAGGCGCACCAGGCCCCAGTCGCGATGGAAGCGATCGGGGCTCTCCACCCGCCCGAGCGCCTCGCCGTCGAGCGAGATCTCCGCCGCCCCCCGCATCCCGACCATCACCCACGCGTGCGTGTCGCGCGGCACCAGCAAGGTGGCCGACAGCGTGATCGCGTCGCTCCCCGCCGGTGCCGCGTCCGCGAGCTCCATGCGCCACGAGGGGAACGCGACCACCTCCTCGCCCACCCTCCAGGTCGAGAGGAAGCCCTCCGGCCCCGGGCTCGCCAGCGGTCGGCCCTCGGCCAGCGCCCGCGGATCGGGCGGCGGCTCCGCCGTCTCCCGCGGAGGCTCGCTCGGCTCGGTCGGCTCGGCGACCGAGACCGGCTCGGGCGGCGCCGTCGGCTCGGCCGGCCGCGGCGGCTCCGGATGCCCACACCCCGCGAGCCACACCACCAACACACACGCCGCCGCCCTCATCCTCCGTGAATTTCACGCCTTCCCGGCCAAAGGCAAAGAACCCGCCCGCCGCCTCCGGTCCCGACGCCCTCGTCGTCGACGCAGAAACCAGGGAGCAGGCCCCTCGGTGTCGACGCAGAACCAGGGAGAAGCCGAGCCCTCGTCGTCGACGCCGAACGAGGGAGAAGGGAGGTGGGAGGCGAGGAGGAGTCGCCAACCGAGCCCGGCGCCGCGCCCGGCCCCGCTGCCGCTTCCGGCTCCGCCTCCGCCGCCGGTCTTCGCTGCCGCTGCCGGTCTCGCTGCCGCTGCCGGTCTCGCTGCCGCTGCCGGTCTCGCTGCCGCTGCCGGTCTCGCTGCCGCCGCCGGTCTCGCTGCCGCTGCCGGTCTCGCTGCCGCCGCCGGTCTCGCTGCCGCTGCCGCCGCGTGCACGGGGTCGGCCTAGGGCGAGGACGCGGAGACCGGGGATGATCCCATTCGATTCATCGATCGGGCTGGGACGCGGAGACCGGTGCCGAGTCCGAGTCCGGTGCCGAGTCCGAGTCCGGTGCCGAGTCCGAGTCCGGTGCCGAGTCCGAGTCCGGTGCCGAGTCCGAGTCCGCTGCCGAGTCCGCTGCCGAGTCCGGTGCCGAGTCCGGTGCCGAGTCCGAGTCCGGTGCCGAGTCCGAGTCCGCTGCCGGGGCCGAGCCCGCTGCCGAGTCCGAGCCCGCTGCCGAATCCGAGTCCGCTGCCGCATCCGAGTCCGCTGCGGAGTGCGAGTTCGCCGCCGAGTCCGCTGCCGGTCACGCCGTGCTCGTTGCGTCTCATCCGTATGGAAGGCAGACGTGTTGGCGCCTCGTCCTCCTCCTCCGACGGTGCCGGACGCGGCCGGGCGAGTAAAGGACGCCTGCGGCGCCGGCTTCGCCGGCTGCGGGCCCTGCGGGCCCTTGTCCCTGACTAGCCCGGC
>JAYZQJ010000178.1:0-66124 GCA_036149055.1 Myxococcota bacterium
GCGCTCGAGGGCGAGGTCCCCACCTACGTCGAGGCGGTGCCCCCGCAGGCCCAGCCCCCGGGCGCCCGCCCGGGCGGGCGCCCGGCCGCGGAGCGGCCCGCGGTCCCGCCCCCGCTCCGGGCCCGTCACCCCGCGCTGACCGCCATCGAGTGGGTGCCGCGCGTCGACGCGGACGGCCGGGAGGCCTTCGAGGCCGATCTCGCGCGGCGCTATCCGGGGTACGGGCCCATCGTCGAGCGCGTCGACGGCCGCGCGGTGCCGGCGGCCGCGCGCGCGCGTCACTACCCCGTGGCCCTCATCCATCCCCTCGAGGGCAACGAGTCCGCGCTCGGCTTCGACCTCGCGAGCAACCCCGATCGGCGACGGGCGGTGGAGCGCGCCGTGCGGACCGGCGAGCCTACCCTCACCGCGCCGATCACGCTGGTGCAGGAGACCGGGCAGAGCCGCGCGGTGCTCCTGCTCGCCCCGGCCGGCGACGCCGGGCTGGTGGCCGCGGTGCTCCGGATGGACGACGTCGTCGGTGGCGTGGTGCGAGAGCGCGAGGCCGGCGCGCGGGTCGATCTGGTCGACGCCGAGGCGGAGCGCGCCCTCTTCGGGGAGGGCAGCGCGGGCGAGGGGCTCCCGCTCCGGGCCGAGGTCCGGGTGCGCGCGGCCGACCGGACCTGGCACCTCACCCTCTCCACCGCCGTCGCGCCGGTGCTGGTCACGTGGGAGCCCTGGGCGGTGCTCGTCGCCGGCGGGCTGCTGACCTGGCTGCTCGCGATCCTGCTGATGATCGTCACCGGCCAGACCGCCCGCGTCGCCCGGCTGGTGGACGCCCGCACCGCGGCCCTCGCGGCGAGCGAGGCCCGGGTGCAGACCATCGTCGACCACGTCTTCGACGGCATCCTGAGCGTGAACGACGCGGGGCGGGTGGTGGCGATGAACCCGGCCGCGGTGCGCATGTTCGGGGCCCGCGTGGGCGACCCCTTCGAGGACCTCTTCACCACCGCGCCGGTGCGGACCGACGACGAGCGCGCGCTCCTCGAGCTCGAGGGCTACCGCGCGGACGGGACGACGTTCCCCCTCGAGCTCGCCCTCCCGGTGAAGCCCGCCCAGGCCGACGCTCACGCGACCGCCACCGTGCACGACCTGACCGAGCGCAAGCGGGTCGACCGGCTCAAGGACGAGTTCCTCTCGACGGTGAGCCACGAGCTGCGCACGCCCCTGACCTCGATCCGCGGCGCGCTGGGCCTGGTGACCGGGATGATGGGCGCGACGCTGCCGCCCAAGGTGCTGGAGCTCGTCGGGCTCGCCGACCGCAACGCCCGGCGCCTCGGCGCCCTGGTCGACGACCTGCTCGACCTCGGGCGCGCCTCGGCTGGCAACCTCGAGCTGGTCGCCAGCCCGGTCCCGGTCGCCGATCTCCTGCTCGAGGCGGCGGACGGGGTGCGCACCTACGCCGGCGAGCGCGAGGTGAGCGTGGTGATCCGCGACGAGGCGAGCGGCGAGGTGCACGTCGACGCGCAGCGGGTGGTGCAGGTGCTCGCCAACCTCCTGTCGAACGCGCTCAAGTTCTCCCCCGAGCGCGCCCGGGTGGAGCTGGTGGCGAGCGATCGGGGCGACGACGCGGTGCGCTTCGAGGTGCGCGACCGCGGGCCGGGCGTCGCCCCCGAGCACCGCGCCCGCATCTTCGATCGCTTCCAGCAGGCCGACGGATCGGACACCCGGGCGGTCGGCGGCAGCGGCCTCGGGCTCGCCATCGCGCGCGAGATCGTCCGGCGCTCCGGCGGCGAGATCGGCGTCTCCGACCGGGACGGAGGCGGCGCGGTGTTCTGGGTCGAGCTCCCGCGCGACGCTCAGCGCGAGAGCAGCCCGGCGATCGAGTCCAGCAGCTCCGTCGGCCGGTAGGGCTTGGGGAGGAAGCCGGTGTCGTCGCCGAGCGGCTCGTCGAGCGCGCGCGCCGCGTAGCCCGAGACGAAGAGGATGGGCAGCGGGCCGACGCGCTCCCGGATCGCGCTGGCCAGCGCCGCGCCTCGGATGCCGGGCATCACCACGTCCGAGACCACAACGTCCGGGCGGAGCCCCTCGTCGAGCAGCCGCAGCGCCGCGTCTCCATGCTCGGCGGCCCGGACCCGGTAGCCCGACGCGGTGAGGATGCGCTCGGTCGCGTCGCGGATCTGTGGGTGGTCCTCGATCACCAGGACGAGCTCCCCGCGGGGGCCCGGGCGCGCGGGCCGGGGCGGGGGCGGGCGGCTGCTCCGTGGTCTCGGCGTGGCGAGCGGGAGCCACGCGTCGAAGCGCGCCCCGCGGCCCTCGTCGGAGTCGACCACCACCGTGCCGCCGGCCGCCGTGACCACCGCGTAGACCGTCGCCAGCCCCACGCCGTGGCCCTCGGCCTTCGTGGTGTAGAAGGGCTCGAAGATCCGGTCGCGGGCCGCCTCGGGCACGCCGTGGCCCTCGTCGCGCACCGAGAGGCGCACGTGCGGCCCCGGCTCGAGGGGAGGGTGGCGCCGCGCGTAGGCCGGGTCGACCTCTTCGATCCGGGTCTCGATCTCCACGCGGCCCCCATCGGGCATCGCCTCCTTGGCGTTGAGCACCAGGTTCACCAGCACCTGCTCGGCCCGCGACGGCTCGACGAGCACGGTGGCCGGTGACTCGTCGCGCGCGTAGACGAGCTCGACCTCGCCGTCGGTGATCCGGGCGAGCATGCGCTTGCTCCCCTCCACCACCGCGTGCAGATCGATCGGCGCCTCCGGCGCGCGGCTGCGCAGATCGAAGCCGCGCAGCTGCCGGGCGAGGGCCGCGGCGCGCTCGGCCATGCTCACGACCACGTCGATGTCCCCCTTGCGCGGGTCGTCGCCGTCGAGCTCCATCGAGATGAACTGCGCGTGGTTCAGGATCACGGTGAGCAGGTTGTTGAAGTCGTGCCGGATCGTCGCCGCGAAGCGACCCAGCATCTCCATGCGCCGGCGCTGCTCGAGGCGTCGCTCGAGCGCGCGTCGGGCGGAGCGAGACGCCTCGAGCTCGAGCAGCTTCTCCTGCAGCAGCTGGTTGGTCTCGACCAGCTCGGTGTAGAGCCCGCGCAGCTCGTCCGCGCCGCGACGGCTCACCAGCCGCGACAGCCACCTCCCGACGCCCGCGCGCCGTCGCTCGGCGAGCCGCACGTGGAGCACCACCCGCGCGGGGCCGTCCTCGAGCAGCTCCGCCTCGGCCGGCGCCGCGCCGACCAGCCGTGGGAGCTCGCGGGTCACGCCCTGCATCGCCAGCGCGAAGCCGCGCGAGAAGGTCACGTGGCCGCGCCCGCGCCAGGTCACGCGGAGCGCGCGCCGCCCCAGCGGGTCGAGCCGGGCGTCGACCCCGCGGAAGTAGAGGCCGTCCTCGCGCCAGACCACCCGGTTCACCCACGTCATCAGCGCGTGCTCGGAGACGAAGGCGCCCGCGGCCAGCCCCAGCGCTCGGAAGAGCGGCGACTCCAGCGCGAGCTGGCCGAGGCGGACCACCGCGTCGTCCCCCGCGAGCTCACGGACGCGCTCCAGGATCGCGTTGAACGCGGCCCAGGAGATCCAGACGTTCGGCCGGCGCGCCCGCGCGAGGTCCAGCTCGAGCCCCTCCTGCAGCTGGGCCGCGTCGATGCCGATCCGGCGCACCAGCTCGACGATCGCGTCGACGTTGCGGCCCGAGACGCCGGTCTCCTCCTCGAGCGAGGGCTCGCCGAGCCGTCGCCGCAGCGCCTCGATCTCGGCGACGAGCGCCTCCCGTGACCGCGCCTCGCTCACGCCGGCTCCGCCTGCGGCAACAGGATGCGGACCTCGGTGCCCTCCCCCGGCGCCGAGCGCAGCCAGAGCGCGCCGCCGAGCTGCCGGACCACGCCGAACGCGCTCGACAGGCCGAGCCCGCGGGCGCCTCGATCGCGGTGGGTGGTGACGACGGGCTCGAGCGCCCGGGCGCGCACCTCCGGCTCCATGCCGTGTCCCTCGTCGCGCACCGTCAACATGGCGTACGATCCCGAGTCTGCGCCGGGGTAGCTCGTCGCCTCCTCGTCGCCCACCTCGACCCGGCCGGCCCGCACCTCCAGCGCGCCGCCCTCGGGCAGCGCGGCCCGCGCGTTGTCGATGAGGTCGAGGATGACGCGCTCCAGGCTCGCGCCGTCGGCCTTCACCCGCCCGGTCTCCTCGAGCGCGAAGCGGAGCGCCACCGGCTCGCCCGCCGCCGCGTCGAAGAGCTCGCGTCGCTCCTCCACGAGGGCCTTCAGGTCGACCAGCTCGATCTCCATCGGCTGCTGACGGCCCACCGCGAGGAGCTGCCGGCAGAGGGACGCGGCGCGGCGGCTCGCCTCCTCGACCATGCCGAGGTCCGCCTTCATCGACGCCTCGAGGCGAGGCTCGAGCAGCGCGACCTGCGAGAGGACCACGGTCAGGAGGTTGTTGAAGTCGTGGGCCACGCCGCCCGCGAAGCGGCCCACCGCCTCCATGCGCTCCTGCTCCACCAGCTCGGCCTGCAGCGCCGCCCGCGCCCGCTCCGACGCCTCGAGCTCGAGGATGCGCTGCCGCAGCTCCTCGTTGCGCCCGCTCAGCTCCTGCTCCGCGTCGCGCACCGCGCGCGCCTCGATCCGGGGGAGCAGCTGCCCGATCAGCGCCCGGGCCCGGGCGGCGCCGGAGGGCTGCGCGTAGCGCACGGCGAAGGTCACCGCGCGCCCGTCGCGCCGCACGGAGATCTCTCTCGCGCCCGCGTCGGTGGTGCCCGGCAGCCCCTCGAGGAAGCTCCGGGTGGCCTCGACGAAGAGCGCGGGCAGCTCGGGGCCGGGCGGCGGCTCGAACCGCGCCTCCACCCGGGTCGGCCCCGCCCGGCGCACCTCGAGGGTGAAGCCACGCAGCAGCACCCCGCCCGGGCCGGCGACGAGGCGACCCATGCCCTGCAGCACGAGCGCGAGCGGGGCGAACGGGGTGATGGCGACCCGCAAGAACTGGAGCGCCGGCGAGCCGAGCAGCCCGCGCATGCCCTCCCGCACGGCGCCGCCGTCGACCAGCGGCTCCAGCGCGTCCGCCACCTCGCAGTAGCCCGGCCACGTCCACCAGGTGCGCCGCCCTCGGACCGTCGACGGCGCGAGGCCCGCCGCGCGGAGCCGACGGTCGACCTCGTCCGGCCCCGCGTGGGCGTCGAGCATCTCGAGCACCGCGCGCGTGACCCGCCAGGACACCTCCTCGGGCGCCTCCTCGCGATGATCGAGGTCGCGGGCCGCCTCCACCTCACGGAGGCGGCGGAGCTCGGCCTCGAGCTCCTCCAGCGACCACTCCTCGACGCCTCCGTACGCCACCGACGCCAGGATACTCGCGATCACCCGCCGCCGTGGACCACCGGACCGGACAGACTTAAGCTGCGGCGTGCGAGACGTCACCGAAGCGCTCCTCGCGCTGCTGGACGAGGGTGGTCGCGGCGCGCTCGCGACCGTGATCCGATCGAGCGGCTCGACCCCGCAGCAGCCGGGCGCGCGCCTCTTGCTCCTGCCCGACGGCCGCGCGGTCGGCACCATCGGCGGCGGCGCGATCGAGCACCACGTCATGAGCGAGCTCGAGGCGTGCGTGCGCGACGGCCGCCCGCGCGTCGTGCAGAAGGATCTGATCCGCGACCTCGGCATGTGCTGCGGCGGTCGCATGGAGGTCTTCGTGGAGCCCATCGAAGGACGCCCACGCCTGGTCGTCTTCGGCGCCGGTCACGTCGGCAAGGCGGTGTGCGACGTCGCGCGCGGCCTCGGCTTCCGGCTGGTCGTGGTCGACGACCGGGCGGAGCTGAACGACGAGGCGCGCTTCCCCGGCTGCGAGCGGGTGGTCGCCGAGCCCGCCGAGTCCGCCGAGCGCGTCGCGCCGACCTCGAGAGACTGGCTGCTCGTGGTCACGCACGATCACCGCCTGGACGAGGAGGCGGTCGACACCTTCGCGCGCCTCCCCCACGCCTACCTCGGCGTCATCGGCAGCCGGCGCAAGATCTACCGCATCCTCCAGCGCATCCACGCCCGCCGCGGCCTCCCCTCGCTCGAGCGGGTCTACGCGCCGGTCGGTCTCGACCTCGGCGCGGTCACGCCCGAGGAGATCGCGATCAGCATCGCGGCCGAGCTGGTCGCGCTGCGGCACGGCGTGGCCGGCGCGCACATGCGCGCGATGGACGACCCGGCGCTCCAGCGGGTGCTCGGCGGCGAGCTCACCCCCGACGCGGCGGCCCGGATCGAATAGGCTGCACCGCGTGCCCGCACGCCGGGCAGCGCACGTGCACCGGCGGCTCGTGCGTCGGCGCGAAGACCGTCGCGTCGCAGTGCGGGCACCACGCGGGCTCGGTCTCACGCACCGGACCGGTCGTCACGCCCACGAGGCCGAGGCTCCGACACAGCCCGCACCGCGTCGTCCGCAGCGGCGTTCCGTCCGGCAGCGAGTACCGCGCCCCGCACCGCGCGCACCCCGCGTCGGTCGCCCCCTCCGCTGCCTCGCTCTGCGCCCGAGCGATCTGCGCCGCCTCCACCACCATCGCGAGCGCCGAGGTCCACGCGGGCATCGGCACGCTGGCTTCGAGGACCTCGGTCTCCGGGAGGCGGTCGAGGCGGGCCGTCCGGGGGCGTCGCTCGGGGAGCCTCAAGCCTTCGCCGTGCCGGTAGTCGGGCTCCTCCTGGAGGGCGCGCGACAGGGCCCGGGCGACCGCCTGATCGGTCCCGAGGGCGTCGAGCCGCTCCCGCGCGCCCGCGGCATAGTGAAAGTTGCGCCGCCGCAGGGTCCCGTTGATCGGATCGTCCGCCTCGGCGAGCAGCATCGAGAGGTCGCCGCGCAGGGCGCGCTCGGCGAGCGCGAGCACCGCCTCGGGCGACTCGGTCTCCGGCTGTCGCCACGCGGCGAGCACCTCCACCTCGTCGATCCACCCCGCGGCCCTCACGCCGGCGAGCGCCATCTCGGCGCGGAAGATCACGTCGGGGCCGAGCGTCAGCGCGGGCTGCGCGTCGAGGTCTCCGAGCGCGGGCGGCGTGGCGAGCGCCGACTCCAGCCGCTCGGTAGCGGTGGAGCGGCCCCGCTCGAGCGCGGAGCCCGGGGCTTCGTCCCCCCACGTCACGAGGGCCCCACAGCGCGGCAGCTCGTCGCTCCTCTCGTCGAACGCGCGCACGAAGCAGAAGGCGGCTCGCTCGGTCGGCGCGCGGACCAGGAGCGCGATCCGGGCGGTCACCCCCGCGGGGACCGCGATCGGCCAGACCTCTGCGCCGATCGGCGCGGCGAGCGCGAGCACGGTCTCGATGAGCTGCCTCCCGGAGACCCGGTGGCCGAGCTTCCACGCGCCCCCACGTGTCCTCGGGATCTCGCCACCGCCCCCGGACAGCCCTGGGGCCGCGATCGGGGCGAGCGGATCCACGTCGTCGTGAGCCCCCGAGAGCGTGATCCTCGGAGCGGGATCGGCGAGCCCAGATCGTCGGTCGAAGACGGGGCGGTCGATGAGCGCCGCCGCGATCGCCGTCCAGCCGCCGAGGTCCCTCTCCAGCTCGGCGAGCGCCTCGCTGCCTTCGCCCGTGAACGTGAACTCGCCGGCGGCGACGGCGGCCATCGGGTCGTCGCCGTGCACCACCACGACGTCCCGGATCCCGCGGAGGGCTCTCGCGACGCCCCGCAGGGTGGCGTCGACCCGGTCGGGCGGCGCCCAGGCGATGAAGCGGCCCTCGGAGCCCGGGAGCCACCCGGCCGAGTAGGCTCCCGCGGCGGCCAGCTCGACCCGCAGTCGCGTGGTCGGGGCGTTGCCGAGCGGCGCGAGCTGCCGGGTGATCCCGAACAGCCGCCGCTCGATGGCCGGAGCCTCCTGCCCGCGCGCCAGCCGCGTCACGAGGTGCTCGCGCGCGCCCCGCTCCTTCTCCCACGCCACGTGCGCCGCCAGGCCGCGCAGACCGCGCTTTCGGCCGTCGATCGCGCGAGCGAGCGCGACCGCCGAACGCCTCCACCGCGTGAGCACGTAGACGTGCATCGTGTACTCCGCGGTCGGCTCCCCCACGAGCGGCACGGCCCAGGCCTGCGAGCCCGTCTCCCGGAGCGTCGCGAGGAGCTCCTGAAGCCCCGCTCGCGCGCCGAGACCCCGCCCCTCCCGCTCGACGGTCGGCGCCCGCCTCCCGGTCCCCACCCGCAGCCCTGGGCGCACCGACTCCGCTGCGGTCTCGGTCTCGGCTGCGGACTCGGTCTCGGCTTCGGTCTCGGTCTCGGCTTCGGTCTCGGCTTGGGTCTCGGCCTCGGCGACCGAGAGCGCCTCCAGATCGACCGAGAGCGCCTCCCGGCACGCCGCCTCCAGCGCCTCCCTGGCCCTCTGGATGGCGTCCTCGTCCTCGCTCCCCTCCGAGAGCAGCGCCCGGGCGCGGCTCAGCCGCTCGAGCGCGCCGCCGAGGCGGGTCACGTCGTCCTCCGCGAGCGCCGCGGCGGCCTCGTGCGCGAACGCCGCCGCCCGCGCCTCCGCCCACCGCCGGATCGCGCCGGCTCGCTCGCCCTCGGCCCGGGCCTTCGCGAGGGCGTCGGCCCGACCCTGCTCGAGCACCCACTCCGCGTCGCGCACCCTCTCGTCCGCGTCGATCGCTCGCGCCCTCGCGTCCCCGGCCCGCGCCCGGTGCGCCCGCGCGTCCTCGAGCGTCGGCGCCTCGTGCGCCTCGGTGAGCGCGCTCCGGACCCACCGCGCGATCCGCGGCCGCAGGGCGTCCTTCGCGTCGAACGCCCGCACCACCTCGCGCGCCGTCCCGGCGAGCTGCTCCGCGTCCTCCACCACCGTGCCGCCGATCCGCACCAGACACAGCGGCCCGCCGCGCGCGTGGGCCAGCGCGCCGATCAGCCCGGTCGCCGCGTGCAGCCCGGAGCGTCCGACCACCGGCTCGCCCCCGACCCGCTCGATCGCCCCGGGCTCGACCGCGCCGCGCGCGAACCACCAACCGTAGCGCGCCCCCACCCGAGGAATATGCGTGGGTGAGATCGAGGGTGTCAACGAGGCTCGCCCTTCCCGCGTCTCCGCTAGAGAGAGTGTGTCCCGGGCAGGAGGCCTTTCCATCTGCGGGCGCATCGACCATCCTCTCGGGGTGAGCGGGTGTCGCGGCTGCGAGGACGGTGAGGAGGGCTGCACGCTCACTCCGATGTCCGAGCGAGGTGGGAAGTACAGCCCGCTCAACCTCGGCGTGATCAGCCTGCTCTGCGATCCGCTGCTCATCCCCTCCATCATCGCGCTGAGCCGGGGCTTCTCGGAGCTGCGCGAGGTCGACCGCCGCGAGGCCGGAGGGCACTGGTCGCCGGAGCATCGCGAGATCCGCACCGGCGCGGTCTGGGGCATCGCCCTCGGCGGGGCGCGCCCGGCGGTCGCCGTGCTGCTGTTCGCCATGGTGATGACCGACGTGGCGTTCTCCGATCCCGACGCGGTGGTCGAGCGGCCGCTGCGCTTCCCGGACGAGACCGTCGAGGTGGTCGACGACGTCACCGGCGCCGACGAGGCGCGCCGCGACGTCGCCCTCGCGCAGGTCGGGGAGATCGGCTGGCAGCTCGATCTGGAGCAGCGTCGACGGCTGCTCGACTGGAGCGCGAGCGCGTCGATCGAGCCGGAGCGGAGGACGCGGCTCGTCACCCAGGTCATCGAGACCGACGCGCGCCGCGAGCTCATGCCGGACGACCTCGGGCCGGTGTCTCAGCTCGGCCCCGCCGCCCGCGCCGCGGTCTTCACCCACCTCCTGTCGCCGTCGCTCCCCTCGCCTCGCTTCGCCGGCGCGCTCCGGGTCCTCGGGGACATGCTCGCGCGGCCCGACGCGTTCGTCCCGGGCGCGCACGCCCTGGCCGCCTCCCCGCTGGCGCCGGAGCTCTTCGCCGCGCTCGTCGAGCGTCGGGACCCGAACGCCGTGTCGCTCGGCGCGGAGCTCTGCCGGCGCTGGGAGGAGATCGACGCCTCCGACCTGCGCGAGGCGGTGCTCGCGGGGCTCGGCGACCCGGAGCGCGCCTCCGCCGATCACGTCGACCTCGCGCGCTGCCTGGACGGCGCGGACGTCGACCGCGCGCTCGTCGCGCTCGCCGGTCGCGGCGGCTCGCTCGGGGTCCACGCCCTGTCGCTCGCCCTCGACCGCCACGTCCGGGTCTCGCGCTCGGTGGTCTCGCGGCTCGCGCTCGACCCGATGACCTTCGAGCAGGTCCGCGACGCGCTCGACGCGCGGGACCGCGGCGAGCTCCTCGAGGCGCGCTTCCGCACGCGCGACCATCGGGTGGACATGATCGCGCGCCGCCGCTTTCGGGGCACCCACCGGGTGGAGCGCCGGGAGCACGGCCCCGGGCAGCGCTGCTACGTGTACGCCGCGGCCGACGGAGAAGCGGGCGCCCTCTGCGATCACGAGGAGGTCGACGCCGACCCGCTCGTGGCGGCCGCGCTGCTCGATGAGGACCGCGACGCGCTGTGCGCCCGGGTCTGCGGCGACGCCGCGGGGGGAGCGGCCCGGTGACTCCGCTCGGCTACCGGCTCGCGATGGCGCTCGCCTCGGCGATCGGGATCCTCGGCGTGGCCCTGGCGACCCCGAGCGCGGCGGAGATCGGCTTCCTCGACGAGCGCGACTGCGAGGCCTTCCTCGCGCGGCCGGAGGCGATCGAGGGCGTGCGCCTCACGGAGTGCTCGGTCGACCCGACTCGCGGGTACGACGGCAGCGTGCTCGTCGTCTCGTCCGATCCCGACGCGGCGCCGCTCTTCGCCACCCCGAGCGATCCCACCCTCCGGATGCTCGTGGACGAGCGCTACGACGACGAGCAGGCGGTGCAGCGCTACCTCGCGCGTCACCCGGAGGTCGGGGCGCGCACCTACGACTTCGAGGGCGACACCATCCCGCGCGGTCCGTACGCCACGGGCGCCGAGCTCGGCTTCTTCCTCCAGCCTCACGTGACCCGGGGCGGCGGCACCGCCGGCGTGGTGCTCGCGATCTTCGGGCTCGGGCTCGCGCTGCTCCTGTTCGGCCGACAGCGCGCGTGGCGGCGCCGGGAGCGGACGCTCCGGGGCGAGACGCCACCTCTGTCGTTCTGACGACGGTCCTTCGGACACCGCGTTGCCGCCCGACGACCTGGCCTTAGATGCCATGGGCGTCGTGCCTGCACCGTTCGCGAAACGCTTCCTCGACTGGCTCCGCGCTCGTGACCTCGAGCTGATGGGCCTCGGGACCCTCTTCTTCGCCCTCGTGCTCGGGTTCATCCGGATCGCCGACCGCGTGCGACAGGGCCCGCTCTCGATCGACGAGCGCATCCTGCTCTCGCTCCGCGAGCCCTCGGATCTCGCGGCGGGCATCGGCGGAGAGCACTTCCAGGGCATGGTGCGCGACGTCACGTCCCTCGGCTCGGGCACGCTGACCGTGCTCTTCACCGTCGGGCTGCTCGGCTACCTGCTGCTGACCAAGCGCCCCGCGGCCGCGCTCTACGTGGTGATCGCGGTGATCGGCTGCTGGCTGCTCAACGATCTGCTGAAGGACTTCTTCGCCCGGGAGCGGCCCACCATCGTGCCGCACCTCATGGGCGCCAGCGACCCGAGCTTCCCGAGCGGGCACACGATGATCTCGGCGACCTTCTACCCGACGATCGCCGAGCTCTTCGGCCGGCTCGTGCAGCGGCGACGGCTCCGCTTCTATCTGCTCGGGCTCGGCGTCTTCGTCGCCGCGCTCGTCGGCTTCACCCGCATCTATCTCGGCGTGCACTACCCGACCGACGTCGTCGCCGGCCTCTGCCTCGGCTTCAGCTGGGCGCTCCTGATCGGCATCGTCGGCCGCCTGCTCCAGCGGCGCGGCGTGGTCGAGAGCCGCGAGGAGGGCGAGCCGCTCGAGCAGCCCGTCTGACGGAACGAGACGAGCCGCGCACCCCGAGAGGCGCGCGGCTCGTGGGAGAGACCCGAGGCTTCAGCGGCGCCGACGCCAGAGCGCCAGGCCGAAGAGCGCGAGGCCGAAGGCGGCCGAGCCGGGGAAGCCGCGGCGCGCGCCGGCGGCCGAGCAGCTGCAGCCCTCGTCGCCGCCGCCGTCCACGCCGCCGTCGACGCCGCCGTCCGCGGTCACGCTGGCGTCGTCGCCCATGACGCCCGCGTCGTCGTCCATGACGCCCGCGTCGCCCATGACGCCGCCGTCCGGGAGGACCTCCATGCCGCAGGTCTCGTCGCAGCCGTCGCCGGACGTGGTGTTGCCGTCGTCGCACTCCTCCCCGTCGTCCGTGTCGACGTTGCCGTCGCCGCAGACCGCGCCGGTGAGGGAGAGCTCCATCGAGCAGTCGGCCGCGCACTCGGTGCAGGTGGCCATGCCGTAGACGCACTCGGTCTCGTCGACCGTGTTGCCGTCGTCGCAGGTCTCCTCACCCGCGTCGACGTTGCCGTCGCCGCAGACGCCGCCGGTCAGGGAGAGGGTGGTGGCGCAGTCGTCCGAGCAGGCCATGCAGGACGCCATGCCGTAGGGACAGGCGGTCTCGGTGGTGGTGTTGCCGTCGTCGCAGGTCTCCTCGCCCGCGTCGACGGTTCCGTCGCCGCAGACGCCGCCGGTGAGGGAGAGGGTGGTGGCGCAGTCGTCCGAGCAGGCCATGCAGGACGCCATGCCGTAGGGGCAGGCGGTCTCGGTGGTGGTGTTGCCGTCGTCGCAGGTCTCCTCGCCCGCGTCGACGGTGCCGTCGCCGCAGACGCCGCCGGTCAGGGAGAGCGCCATCGAGCAGTCGGCGGAGCAGGCCATGCAGGACGCCATGCCGTAGGGGCAGGCGGTCTCGGTCATGGTGTTTCCGTCGTCGCAGGCCTCGTCGCCGACGTCGGTCGTGCCGTCGCCGCAGACCGGCCCGGTCAGGTTGAGCACCATGCCGCAGTCCGCGCTGCAGGCCATGCAGGTCGCGATGCCGTAGATGCACTCGGTCTCGGTGGTGGTGTTGCCGTCGTCGCAGGTCTCGCCCGCGTCGACCATGCCGTCGCCGCAGACGCCGCCGCCGAGCATGATCTCCGCGGTGCAGTCCGCGTTGCAGACGGTGCAGCTCGAGGCGCCGCCCGGGCACATCGTCTCGGTGGTGGTGTTGCCGTCGTCGCAGGCCTCTTCGCCGGCGTCGGTCGTGCCGTCACCGCAGACGCCGCCGGTGAGCGCGAGCGTCATCGAGCAGTCGCCCGAGCAGGCCATGCAGGAGGCGGTGCCGTACGCGCACTCGGTCTCGGTGGTGGTGTTGCCGTCGTCGCAGGTCTCGCCCGCGTCGAGCGTGCCGTCGCCGCACATGCCGCTCGCGGCCGGCACCGAGACGCTGAGGTCGTCGATCGCGATCTCGTCGCGGCCTCCCGACCCGCTCGCGTCGTCGCTCAGGAAGCGCACGATCACGTTCTCGCCCGCGGCGACCGGCGTGGCCGAGAGATCGACCGTCGCCGAGTACATCGTGCCCACCCAGACCGGGCCGGCGTCGGCCGCCTCGGGGGTCGCCGTGGCCAGGCTCGGCACCGCGATCGGGCCGCCGCCGGTCTCGCGCTCCACCTCGACGGTGAAGGTGTTGGAGCGACCCTGGTCGTTCAGCACGTAGAGGGTGTAGGCGAGGTCGAGCGAGGTGAGCGCCGCGCCGGTCCCGTTCTGGACCCGGAGCTCGAGGGTGCCGGGGGTGAAGTCGCTTCCGCCCAGCTGCACGCCGAGCGCCGGGTTGCCCGCGCCGCCGGCCTCGAACGCGTAGAGACCGCCCGTGGTGACGCCGCCGGCCGAGGCGCCGCGCCCGTGGTCGCCGCCCGTCGCGCTGCCGCCGAAGGTGGTGTCCCCGTCCGACATCCCGGTGACGCGCCACTCGTCCGAGTCGAGCTCGCCGGCCGAGGGCATCGGCACGAGGCCGGTGCCGGTGTAGGCAGAGAAGTCCTCGGTCACCGGGGAGCCGGCGCTCACCGCGCGCTGCGCGGCGGCCGATGTCGCGAACGACACCGTCGAGAGGCCGAGGAGAAGACAAGGTAGGATGAAACGATGTTGCGTGTGCATGTCGGCGCAGGCTGTAGACGGACTGCGTCAGCCACGCAACATCGATGACGCGATTCAACGACAGCCGAGCACGAAGATCCCGCCGGTGTCGTCGATCGCCACGGCGTGATCTCGGCCCGGCTGGGCGCGCACGTCGACGAGCCCCTCGACCGCCACCGAGGCGAGCTCGGCTCCGTCGAGCCCTCGCGCCACCACCCGGCCAGGCTCGGCGACCAGGACCGCGTCGCCCCCCGGCGCGAACGCCACCCCGCGCGAGGGCTCCGTCCCGAGCACGCGCGTTCCCTCACTGTCGTGGATCGCCACGCCGCCGTCCCCCGCCGCGAGCAGGCGCCCCTCTTCGACCGCCAGGGCGACGAGCGCGCCCTCGAGGGCGACCGTCTCGGGCGTCCCCCCGATCCGGGCGAGCGCGGCCTGCCCGCCGTGCGCGCCCACGACCCAGGCCCCCGAGTCGTCCAGCGCGACGGCCCGCGGCGCGTCGATCGGCGCGCTCACCTCGGCGCCGTCGACGCTCAGCCCGTCCGCCAGCGCGGCCCAGCGCTCGCCCCTCGCGTCCAGGGACCGCACCGCTCCGGTCACCGTCGCCTCGAAGGCGGGCTCGAGGTCGGCGGTGCGGTAGCGCACGACCCGGCCCGTCTCGTCCCCCGCCCAGAGCGCGCCCGGCGCGTACGCGAGCGCCCCGACCACCGGGCTGCCCGCGCCGAACGCCGCGTCGTAGACCGGCGCCCCCGCCCGGAGCCCGCCCGACGACGTGCCCTCCACCGTCCAGAGCTTGATCGCCCCGTCGGTGGAGGCGACCGCGATCTGCCCGCTCGTCCCCCAGTCCAGGGTGATCAGCCCGCCGTGGTCGGTGACGACGTTGTTGTCCAGGGTCCGCAGGACCTCCAGCGCGCCGCCCCGCGCGAGGCAGCTCCCGGACGTCCCGGCGTCGGTCGCGGCGTCGCGGATGACGGGGACCCCGGCGTCGGGGCGGAGGACCTCGGGGGGCGCGCCGTCGCAGCCGGCGACCAGGAGGAGCGGGAGAAGCGGCAGGGCCATGGCTCGCATGCCCTCCAGCCTGCGGGATCGCGCCCATGCGCAGAACTACCGGTTCACGATGGCAGCCATAGCGTGAGGTTATCCACTCCCGACGTGAGGGGTTGTGGGCTCCCCCGGAGCGCGCGCTAAGCTGCCTGGAATGCTCACGTTCCGACTCAACGGACGCGAGGTCGACGCGAGCGGCGCCGACCCGAACACCACCCTGCTCGGCTGGCTCCGCGAGCGCGGGCTCACCGGCTCGAAGGAGGGCTGCGCCGAGGGAGAGTGCGGCGCCTGCGCGGTGGTCGTGGTCACCGAGGGCCCGGGCGGCGAGACCCGCTACCAGCCGGTCAACAGCTGCCTCTACCTGCTCGGCTCGGCCATCGGCCGCGAGATCCTGACCGTCGAGGGCGTGGCCAACGGCCAGCTCCACCCGGTGCAGCAGGCCATGGTCGAGCTCGGCGGGAGTCAGTGCGGCTACTGCACGCCGGGCTTCATCATGAGCCTCTTCGCCGAGTACTACCGGGACGGCCGCGCCGAGGGCGAGCTCGACCCGGAGTCGATCGCCGGCAACCTCTGCCGCTGCACCGGCTACCGCCCCATCCGCGACGCCGGCCGGCGCCTGCCGGTGGTGAGCGACGGAGACGCCCACGGCGCGCGCCTGAGGTCGCCCGCGCCGGCGCCCGTCGACGTGAGCCTGACCCGCGGCGACCGCGCCTACCTGCGCCCGACCCGCCTCGCCGGCGTGTTCGAGGCGCTCGAGGCGCACCCGGACGCCAAGCTCGTCACCGGTGGCACCGACGCGGTGGTCGAGATGAACCAGCGCCTCACCCGCTACGACGCGATCGTCTCGCTCGAGGCGGTGGAGGAGCTGCGGACCTGGGACGACGCCGACGACGCGCTGACCATCGGCGCCGCGGTGCCGCTCGCCGAGATCGAGGAGCGCCTCGACGGCGCGCTGCCGATGATGGAGGCGCTGCTGCCGCTCTTCTCGTCGCGCCTCATCCGCAACCGCGCGACCCTCGGCGGCAACCTCGCGACCGCCAGCCCCATCGGGGACTCCCCGCCGGTCCTGCTCGCGCTCGGCGCCGAGGTGATCCTCGCCAGCAAGGGCGGCGAGCGCTCGGTCCCGGTGAGCGAGCTCTTCACCGGCTACCGGCAGACCGCGCTCCAGCCCGGCGAGGTCATCGCCAAGGTGCGCATCCCTCGGCCGTTCCCGACCATCGGCCGCTTCTACAAGGTCAGCAAGCGCATCCACGACGACATCTCCACCGTCGCGGCCGGCTTCGCGATCGAGCTCGACGAGGGCGGCGTGGTGAAGTCGGCGCGCCTCGCCTACGGCGGCGTGGCGGCGACCCCGGCCCGGGCGAGCGACGCGGAGGAGGCGCTCGTCGGCAAGAAGTGGAGCGCCGAGGCGGTGGCCGACGCGAAGACCCGGCTGGCCAGGACCTTCACCCCCATGACCGATCAACGCGGCAGCGCGGACTATCGCGCGGCCATGGTCACGCGGCTGCTCGACAAGCTGTGGGCCGAGACGGGAGCGAGCGCATGAGCGTCGGCAAGTCCATCTCGCACGAGAGCGCCGAGGGCCACGTCACCGGCGCGGCCCTCTACACCGACGATCTCGTCCCCCGCTACCCCGGCTGCCTGCACGCCTGGCCCGTCCAGGTGATGGCGGCGCGCGCGCGCATCGACGCGCTGCACCTCGACGAGGCGCGGCGTCACCCCGGCGTGGTCGCGGTGCTCACCGCCGACGACGTGCCGGGCGAGAACGACACCGGCGCCGCGAGGCGCGACGAGCCGCTCTTCCCGACGGAGGAGATCGTCTACTGGGGCCAGGCGGTCGCCTGGGTGCTCGCCGAGACCGAGGAGGCGGCGAAGATGGCCTCGCTGAAGGCGAAGGTCGACTTCACGCCGCTCGACGCGATCACCAGCATCGAGCAGGCCATCGAGGCGGAGAGCTTCCACACCGAGCCGGGCGAGATCGCCCGCGGGGACCTCGACGCCGCGTTCCGGAGCGCGCCGCACACCGCCGAGGGCGAGCTCTTCGTCGGCGGCCAGGAGCACTTCTACCTCGAGACCCAGGCGGCGATCGCCGACGTCGACGAGGCGGGCAGCGTGCTCGTGCAGTCCAGCACCCAGCACCCGACCGAGACCCAGGAGATCGTCGCTCGCGTGCTCGGCATCCCGCGCAACGAGGTCGTCGTGCAGTCGCTGCGCATGGGCGGCGCGTTCGGCGGCAAGGAGGTCCAGGCCAACCCGTGGGCCGCGGTCGCCGCGATCGGCTGCAAGCTGACCGGGCGCCCGGTGCGCGTGCGCCTCGACCGGATGCGCGACTTCACGCTCACCGGCAAGCGTCACCCCTTCCTCGGCCGCTACCGCGTCGCCTTCGACGACGAGGGCACGCTCCTCGGCTTCGATCTCGACCTCTACTCCGACGGCGGCTGGTCGCTGGATCTGAGCGCCCCGGTCTTCCACCGCGCGCTCTTCCACGCCGACAACGCGTATTACGTGCCGAACCTCCGGGTCCGCGGCCGGGTCTGCAAGACCAACGTCTGCTCGCACACCGCCTTCCGCGGCTTCGGCGGCCCGCAGGGCATGCTGATGATCGAGGACGCGATCGACCGCGTGGCCCGCGCGGTGAAGCTGCCGCCCCACGCGGTGCGGGAGCGCAACTTCTACCGCCCCGGGCACACCACGCACTACGAGCAGCCGGTCGAGCAGGCCGACCGCATCGAGCGCATCTGGACCGAGCTCCGCGGCAGCAGCCAGTTCGACGAGCGCTTCATGGAGATCGAGGCTTTCAACGCCCGGAGCGCGCACGTCAAGCGCGGGGTCGCGATCACGCCGGTGAAGTTCGGCATCTCGTTCACCGCCAAGTGGTACAACCAGGCCGGCGCGCTCGTGCTCGTCTACCGCGACGGCTCGGTGCAGGTGAACCACGGCGGCACCGAGATGGGCCAGGGCCTGCACACCAAGATGCTGCAGATCGCCGCCCACACCCTCGGCGTGCCCCTCGAGATGGTCCGCATCATGCCGACCCGGACCGACAAGGTCCCGAACACCAGCGCGACCGCCGCCTCGAGCGGCACCGACCTGAACGGCGCGGCGGTGAAGGACGCCTGCGAGCAGCTGATCGAGCGGCTCCGGCCGATCGCGGCGAAGATGCTCGAGGTCGACCCCGACGAGGTCGAATTCGTGGACGGCGTCGCCCGACGCGCGCATCTCTGGAACCGCTCCATCCCCTTCGCCGACGTGGTCGAGAAGGCCTACATGGACCGGGTGCAGCTCAGCGCGACCGGCTTCTACAAGACGCCGCGCATCCACTTCGACGCCAAGGCCGGCCGCGGCAAGCCCTTCCACTACTTCGCGTACGGCGCGGCGGTGACCGAGGTCGAGGTCGACGGCTTCACCGGCATGTACACGATCGAGCGCGTGGACATCCTGCACGACTGCGGGACGAGCCTCTCGCCGCTGGTCGATCGCGGGCAGGTCGAGGGCGGGTTCATGCAGGGCCTCGGTTGGCTCACCCAGGAGGAGCTGTGGTGGGCCGACGACGGGCGGCTCGGCACCTCGAACGCCTCGACCTACAAGCTCCCGACGCTCGGCGAGGCGCCCGAGGAGATGCACGTCTCGCTCCTGCCCAAGGCCGAGGAGCCAGGCGTGGTGTACGGCAGCAAGGCGGTGGGAGAGCCGCCGTTCATGCTCGCGATCAGCGCGCGCGAGGCCATCCGGCACGCGGTCAGCGCCTTCGCCAGCGCCGGCCAGCCGGTGGAGCTCGCCAGCCCCGCCACCGCCGAGAAGACCTACTGGGCGATCGAGCGGCTGATGGCGCGCGAAGCCGAGGCGGCGATGGACGCGATCCGACAGGCGAGCCAGCCGGCCAGCGGCGCCGCCTCCGGAGCGGCGGAGTGAAGATCGAGTCGCTGTCGGACGAGGCCCGTCAGGCAGCGTTCGAGGCGATGGTGGCGATGGCCTGGGCCGACGCGCACCTGACCCGCGAGGAGGTCTTCGCCGTGCGGGCCGCCGGCGAGCTGCTCACCCTCGACGCCGACGTGCTCGACGCCCTCGACGCCGGCCCCCCGGACCTCTCGAGCCTGCCCATCGAGGGCCTGAACTGGGCCGACCGCCGCCTCGTGTACCTGTGCGCCGCGTGGATGGCGGTGGTGGACGGACGCGAAGACGACGTGGAGGGCGCGCTCCTGGCCGAGCTCCGCGAGCGCCTCGACATCCCCCACGACGAGGCGGTGACCCTGCGCGAAGACGCGCGCATGATGCACGTGACCGCCCCGTCCTCGATGCCCTGGTATGAAGAGCTGGCCGCCGTCATCTCCGCCGCGGCTTCTCGCCGTCCCTGATGCTCGAGAGGCGCCGGGCCACCCCCGCCCGCTTCCACGACACTGACCCGAGACGACGGCAGGCGACGAGCGCAGCGAGGTCGCCGCACGGACAACCACCACCTGTGTTCGATCCCGCGGCAGCGGGCGGCCAGCCGCTTCGCCAATGGGGGGGAGGGTTTGCACCAAACCCTCCAAGAGCTCAGGTCCCGTCGGGCGCGCACACGCCTTGCCCACCGCCCGGGCGCGGCTGGTTCTGATGACAGTGGCAGGCCCCGAGCGCGTAGCAGTCCTCCTCGCGCGTGCAGTTCCCCGTGCAGTCGGCGCTCCCGTCACCCCCAGCGCCGAACACGCCGACCCGGATCGAGACGAGGCGCTCCTCGCGCCAGTAGTCGTAGTCCCGCTGCGCGGCGTCGACGATCCACTCGAGGTCCGCCTGCGTCGCGGCCATCACGCAAGCCGTCGCCGCGCCGTCGGTCTCGTCGTCTTCGACCTGCAGCACGCAGCCCACGCCGATCTCGCACTCGGCGACCATCATGATCGCGCCGAAGGGCCCGCACGCCGAGCTCGGGGGCGCGTCGCGGTAGCAGGACACGAGGTCGGGGCCGGCCCGCTGCGCCAACTCCGTCGCGATGTGCTCGCCTCCCTCCGCCGCGGTGCCAGCGCCCGGGGTCGAGGTGAGCGCGCGCCCCACGGAGCCGAACACGTCGGAAGCCGAGCCGGCCAGGAGCGTCGGCTCCGCGAAGTCCTCGGCGTGCTCGATCGGCCCGCGCAGGGCGGGGTCGATCAGCGCCTCGTGCCCCGCGCCGACATGCGCCGCGCACGCCGTCCCGACGATCATCAGGGTCAGTCCAGTCATCCAGTTCTTCATCGTGAGCTCCTCTCGGTGAGACGCGACGAGGAGCAAGACCCGGGCCCGGCGTGCGGCGGGGCCCCGAGCGCGGCGAAGGTCTCGCGTGGCGACGCTGCCCGTCGTCCGTGACGTCGCCGCGACGTCAGGTGCTCGCCGCGCGCAGCGAGAAGCGGCTCTCGGCCAGCACGACGCCGTTCACCTGTACGTCCACCACGTGCTCCCCGGGGTAGAGCGGGCGGATCGTCGTCACGCGCATCGGCTGCTTCTTGGTCAGCGACGCCGTCTCGCCCGCGCGCATCGACAGGGTCTTCCACTTGAAGACCTTGGGCCGCGCCTCCCCGTTCGACTTGCGATAGTGCACCCGGTAGTCGACGAGCAGCTCGCACCGGACCGCGCTCTCGATCGTCAGCGAGAGCGTCACGTGCTCGCCGATCGCCACCCGCTCCGGCGAGACCGACAGCGACGCCGTCAGCCCCTTCGGCGGCCCGAAGCCGAGCACCTCGAGCGCGCGCGGATCCCCCGCCTTCACCAGCGTGCGGAGCGCGTGCTTCACCACCCAGGCGCGCTCCTCGCTCGCGCCCTCCATCCAGCGCGCCGCGATCGCCAGCACCGCCTCGGGGTGATCCTTGGCGACGTCGTTCAGGCAGTTCGCCACCGACTTGCGCACGTAGAGCGAGGGATCGTCCTTCAGCGCCTCGAGCACCGGGAAGATCGGCGACGGGTCGGCGACCAGCGCGTCGAGGCGCTTGCCCCAGGGCAGCCGCGGCCGGATCCCCTCCGAGCACCAGCGCCGCACGTGCGCGCTCTCGTGACCCGTCAGCGCCTGCAGGCGCGCGAACACCTCGTCGGGATAGCGCTCGACGAACGGCCGGATCGCGAACTCGCTGGTCAGCCGCTGGGTCAGCGCGATCATCGCCTCCCAGGACGCGTCGAGGTGCTCCACCCCGTGGTCGGCGATCAGCTGCCCGATCGGCCACTGGAGGTAGCCGTGGGTGACGCTGTCGGTCCCGTCGAGGATCGGCGGCAGGCTCTCGGTGACGATCCGGAGGCCGTCCTCCATGTCGTCCGGCAGCTCCGCCCGGAGCGCGCTCGAGAAGCGCCGCACCCGGTCCATCATCTCCAGGTCGTCGATGCCCTCGGTCGCGCGCGCGTAGAAGCGCGCCTCGTCGAAGCGCGGCGACACCGCGCGCAGCTGGGCCCCGAGCGCCCGGGCCGCGTCGCGATCGAACCAGTCCTTGAACGCCTTGTTCTCACCCATGGCGCGCATGGTCGGGCGCGCCCCCCCGGGCGGCAACCCGCTTGATGCGGTGACTGCGCGGGAGTATCGAGACCGGGTGCGCGCTTTCCTCACCTTCGCCCTCACCTCGAGCCTCGTCGCCTGCGGCGGGGATCCCGCCCCCACCGACGGTGGCGTCACCCCGCCCGACGCGGCCGCCGACAGCGGCGCCACGCTCCCGCCCGGCCCGCGCCCCACCAAGCGCAGCGACGTGCAGGGCGCGTGGGATCCGGCCACGTCGTCGTTCGTCATCTTCGGCGGCGACGACGGCCCGATCGTCAACCAGCGCCCGATGGCCGCCTTCCGGGACGACACCTGGCTCTTCGTCGCGGGCGAGGGCTGGGTCGAGATCGAGGGCGCCGGGCCCAGCCCCCGCGCGCGCTACGCCACCGCCTACGGCGACGGTCAGCTCTTCCTCTTCGGCGGGCGCTACCGCGACACCGGCGCGATGGGCGACTACACGCTCTACGCCGATCTCTGGGCCTTCGACTTCGAGACCCGCGAGTGGAGCCAGCTCGACGACGGCACCGGCCCGGCCGCGCGCTACTTCGCCACCGCGGCCTACGACGAGGGCAGCGGCACCCTCTACGTCGCCGGCGGCGGCACGAACGCGAACGCGCTCCGCCCCGAGGCCCCGCAGGACCTCTGGGCGTGGGACGGCGCGACATGGCGCGAGATCCCGACCAGCGGCGCCGCGCCCTCGTCTCGGCTCTTCGAGGCCTGGGCCCACGACACGAGCCGCGGCCAGCTCGTCGCCTTCGGCGGTCAGGTCGGCGACTTCTTCTCGCCCGCGTTCGACGAGCTCTTCGCGCTCGACCTCGAGACCGGCGCCTGGACCCAGCTCGACGCGGGCGGCGCCGGCGGACCCTCCGGCCGCTTCAACGCGATGATGGCCTACGACCCCGAGGGCGACCGCTACCTGATGTTCGGCGGCCACGCCGACCCGGGCGTGACCAACGATCTCTGGGCCTTCGACCCGAACGGCGGGGGCTGGAGCGTGCTCTCGGCCGGCGACGCCTTCACCGGCGAGCCCCTCGGGTGCCTCGGCAACTCCGCGGAGATCCCGCAGAACTACGTCACCCAGGATCTCGAGGCGCCCGAGCGCCGCCAGGGCGGCTTCTTCGACCTCCACGATGGCCAGATCTGGCTCTTCGCCGGCGAGTCGGACTGCAGCGACCACCTCGACGACATCTGGACCTACGACCTCGCGACCGACACCTGGCGCGAGGTCCTCGAGGCGCGCTCCGGCGAGACCTGCGACCGCCGCGGCGACGACTGCATGTGCCTGTGCCTCTGAGAGCGCTGGCCGCCCTGCTGCTGCTCGGCTGCGGCGGCGCGGAGCCCGAGGACGCGTCGATCCCGCCGGTCGACGCCGGCCCCCCGGCGGTGGAGCTGGGCACCGGTCACCCCGACTTCGAGCCCATCGAGGACGGCGGCGAGCTGGAGTTCATCCTCGGGCCTCAGGGCGGCTTCCACTTCCTCGCGTCGGCGCGGGCGAGCGGCGTGGTCCCCGGCAACCCGGACGACCGCTTCGACGCGTCCAACCCGACCACCACCTTCCGCGCGTTCGTCGGTGACCGGCGCGTCGACCTGATGGCCTCGAGCTACACCCAGGGCCTCGACCCGAGCCTCGAGCCCGGCGTCTACGAGATGGTCGGCCGCCTCCTCCTCCTCGACATCGAGCGCTGCTCGGACCTCACCGGCATGACGGTGCGGGTCGAGGTGGAGATCGAAGACGCCGCCGGCGCGCGCGTGCGGGACGAGCGCACCGTCACCGCGGTGCCTCACCCGCTCAACGGCTGCTGATCACACCTCGCCGAGCGGCGGCACCGCGACGACGCCGGTGCTCGCGGGGGGCGCACCGCGGAAGATCATGATCCAGCTCCGCGTCCCCAGCGGCACCCCGTCGCTGACCGTGTGGATCGGCCCGAGGCGAGTGGCCGGGACGTCGCGCGCCGGCGCGATCTCCACGATGGTGCCGTCCGGCATCAGGAAGCGCCGCGTCTCCTCGTCGGCGTGCTCGGCCATCGCCGCGTAGTACGCCATCGCGTCGGCGACCGAGAGCGCGCTGCTGAGGTAGACGGCGGTGAACGACGTCTCGTCGTCGATCGTCATCTCCTCGCCGTGGAGGCGCCGCGTGCCGTCCGGGACGCTGACCCCGAGCGCCGACTCGACCGGCTCGCCGGGGCGGGCGATCCACCAGGCGCACGCCGCCGTCCAGGAGCCGAGCGCGAGCGCGAGCGCGGAGAGCATCAGCCGCCTCGCCGGACGGCGGAGGTCTCGGGTCGGCCTCAGCACGCGCATTCGTTCGTTCGCTCCTGGATGGCAGAGATCAGTACGGCGGGAGGGGCCGTGCGTTGCAGGTCCCTCTCTGAGGGATCCATAAGTTCATTCGGAGATCTGGCAACGGGGCGCTGCTATCGTCTCCGGGTGAGCGACGGCTGGATCGAGCTGGACGGGGTGGCCGAGGACGCGCTGCCTTCGTGGGCGAAGGACGGACGGACCGGCGATCGCGTCGCCTTCCTCGAGGCCGGGCTGCTCGTCGTCGAAGGCGGGCTCGCGACGGTCGCGCGCTGGAGCGACGTCGTCTCGGTCGTCTCCCACGCCGGGTGCGTCTACGTGCTCGTCCCGCGCCGCCCGCCGCACCCGCCGTGGATCGCGGTCGACGGCGCCCTCGTCCCGGACGGCGTGGACGCCTTCCTCCGGCGCCTCGAGGAGCGCCGCCGGAGCGGCGGCTACCGCGACGCGATCCGGGCGCAGCGGCAGGACCTCTCTCTCGACGAGCTGCGGCGACGGGTCAGCGCGCGGGAGGCGGTGCCCGGCGCGCTCGAGGTCCCCTCGACGATCGTGCTCGGCCGCTCCTACCCCGGGCTCGGGCTCGCCCAGTTCGGCTCCATCGCCGGCGCCTCCATGGCCGGCCTCTTCGCCAGCGTCGCCCTCGCCGTGGTCGCCGACGCGCCGGAGCTCGCCGGGCTCTGCACCTACGCGGGGCTCTTCCTCGGCATCTTCGGCGGCGCGCTCCTCGCGCGCTACGTCGGTCAGCGTTGGCGCGCGGCGAAGGACGCCACGCTGCCTCGCCAGCGGGTGCTCGTGCTCGCCCCCGACGGCTGCATCATCGGCTTCCGCACCGGCGTCCAGACCCTGCGCTGGGCCGACGTCGGCCGCTTCGAGGCGGCGCGCGCGCAGTCGAGCCTCGAGCTCGGGCTCGTGGTGCGCGGGCCGGAGGGGGGCGTGCTCGGCGAGATCGACGCGGCGTGGCTCGACGCGCCCCTCCTCCTGGTGGTCGCCGTCGCGGAGGCCTACCGAGACGCCGCCCGGTAAGCGCGACGACCTATCTCGCGACGCAGGTGTGCTCGCCCTCGGTCGGTGACGGCTCGGTGTCGCCGGGGCACTGCACCATGCACGTGGCGGTGTCACGGCACAGCACGGTGCAGTCCGCCTCGCAGGTCACGGTGCAGGTGGCGCCCATCGCGCACTCCACGTCGCCCTCGTCGGCGACGGTCACGGTGCAGGTCGCGTCGCTGCAGAGCACGTCGGCGTCGCGTCCGCTGGTGACGGTGCAGGAGGCCTCCATGTCGCAGCGGATCTCGTTGTCGGCTCCGGTCGCCTCGAACGTGCACATGGAGCCCGTGCACCCGAGGTCGGCGTTGTCTCCGGCGGTGGTCACGTCGCAGCTGGAGCCGGCGGCGCAGGACACGTCGGTGTCGCCGAGCGCGTCGACCACGCAGTCGGCCATCGCGTCACAGTCGACGTCGCACGCCTCCGCGCCGCAGTCGGTCGTGCACGTGGTGCCCTCCCCGCAGGCGAGCTGGCAGCCGGAGCCCTCGAGGGCGTCGCAGGTGAGCCCGCAGTCGTAGCCGAGCGGGCAGAGGCAGCTGACCCCGGTGCAAGCGCACTCGGGGCCGGGACACGCGACGCGGTCACCGGGCGAACTCTCGCCGGCGCAAGCGACGAGAAGGAAGGAGAGAGTGAAAGCAGAGATCGTGGTCTTCATGCCCCGTGGGTCACGCCACGCCGCTGGTTTGATTAACAAGAATCGCCGTCGACGCAGATCAGGTCGGACGGGCGCGTCGGGTAGGTGCAGCAGGCGCGCGCGCACGCGCCGCAGTCCGAGGCGGGCACGAACGGGGTGCAGGTCCCGCCGACGCAGATCTGGTTCGCGCCGCAGGGTCGCCCGCACTCCCCGCAGTGCAGCGGGTGGGTGCGCACGTCGACGCAGCCGTCGAGGCACGCCGTCCCGGCCGCGCAGGCGTCGACGCAGACGCCCGCCTCACAGACGGCGGGGCAGTCGACGTCTCCGGCGCCGCAGTGGCGCCCGTCCGCCTGGGGGTCGACGCACTCCGAGCCGATCCGGACGAGCCCCTCGCGGCAGACGCACGCGCCGTCGACGCAGTACTCGTCGTCTTCGCAGTGCCTCGCCGTCGCGCCGCAGGACTCCGGGTCTCGCAGCGCCACCGGCGTGATCGCGCCCGCGTCCATCGTCGGCGCGCAGCCGTCGCAGCCCTCGAAGAGCTCCACCGGCTGCTGCCCGCACCCGAGGAGCAGGGCCCCGATCACCATCGCCCGCCTCATCGATCGCCCCGCGCCGCGGCTCTCGCCTGCGGGGAGTCGGGGTGGTCTCGGCGCAGCCGCTCGAGCGCGGCCTCCATGGCCTGCGTCCTGCCCCGGCGCCGCTCGGCGTCCGCCTCGAGCCAGAGCGCCTCGGCGCCGAATCGACTCCTCGGGAAGCGGCGGCGCTGCGCGCGCACCGCCCGCACCGCGCGCTCGGGATCGCCGCCGCTCAGCTCCAGCCGCGCGAGGCGTATCCAGGCCGCCTCGGCCAGGGTCCCGCGCCCCGACCCCACCCGGCGGAAGAGCGCGCGGGCCCGATCGCGCTCCCCGGCGCGCCACCGCGCCTCGGCCGCGATGAGCAGCTCGCGCGCCTCGCTCGCGCGCGGAGGCGCCGACCGCTCCGCGGCGGGCTCCGCGACGGGAGCGTCGCCGGGCACGTCGATCTCCTCGACGGCCTCCTCGACGGTCGAGGCCGCCGGCTCCGGCTCGGGGGGCTCGGCTCCGGCGGCGGCGAGCTCCTGTCCGCGCGCCCAGCGCTCACCGCCGTGGAGGTGGATCTCCCGGGCCTCCGGCGCGCGCACCACGACGTGGCCCTCGTCCACCTGCACGGCCACGTGATCGCCGTCTCGCAGGACCGAGAAGCGCGTGCCGCGCACCTCCACCGTCACCTCGCCGGCGCGAACCCGGAGCGTGCCGCCTCCGAGCTCTCGGGCGTGCACCGACACGCGGCCCGCCCCCAGCGCCAGCTCGGTCGTGCATCCGTCGGGCGCCCGCATCGACAGCTCGCCGTCGATCGTCGCCGCGCCGCGCCGACCCAGCGACAGGCGGCCGTCGACCGGCGCGCCCTCGGCGGGGTCCCACGACGCGCAGCTCGCTCGAGGCGTCTCCGGCTGGCGGGGCGTCGCCACCCACAGCAGCAGCGCGGCGGCGGCGGCCATCAGGGGGATCGCCACGAGCGCGTAGCGAGCCCGCCTCGGGCGCGCCAACGCGGGGCCCTCCCGCTCCACCCGGTCGAGGATCCGCCCGCGCGCCGCCTCGTCGAGCTCCGGGGCGCCCTCCTCCGCCAGATCCTGAAGGCGGTCGCGGACCGCCTCGGCCCCGATCCCGCTCGCGACGAGCTCGGGGCCTCTCTCCAGGACCGCGTCGAGGACCCGCTCGCGGCCCGCGTCGTCCAGCCTCGGCTCCCCCGCCTCCGCGAGGGCGCCGAGCCGCGCCCGCAGCTCGTCGTCGGTCACGGATCCCCCAGGAGCGAGCGGACCAGCGGGTTCGCGATCAGCTCGTGCCGGGCGTGATAGATGCGCGAGCGGACCGTGTGGGGCTTGCTCCCGGTGAGCTCCGCGATCTCCTCGGGGCTCATGCCGTCGAGCGCCCAGAGCGTGAACGCGATGCGCTTCTTCGCGGTGAGCGCGTCCAGGGCGCGGTGCAGCTGCGCCAGCCGCTCGCGAGCGGAGGCCGCGCTCTCCGGGGTCCTCTCGGGGCCCACCATCTCCGGGGGCATCGGCGCGCGGCGACTCTCGAACGCGCTCGGTCGCAGGGCCCGCCGCGCCACCCGCACGGTGATGCCGCCGACGAAGGTCGAGAGCCGACTCTCCTCGCGAAAGGTGGGCAGCGCGCGACAGAGCTCCAGGAAGACCGTCTGGACCAGGTCCTCGAAGTCGGGCCGCGGCCCCAGGATGCGTCCGAGCAGCCGCTCGACCCGGGGGAGCTCGCGCTCGGCGAGCGTCCTCAGGGCCGCTCCGTCCCCCTGCTTGGCCCGGCGCACGAGGTCGCGCTCGGAGCCGGCGAGGGCGAGCGGGCGGTGGGAGGACGCGGTCACACCCGTGAGTCGCGCCGCGCCCTGGAACTGATTAATCGGCTCGTCGGGCGCGCTCACGCGAACCGCCAGGCGAGGCCGAGCCGACCCGCCAGCCGGAGCGTCGACTCGACGAGCAGGGGCTCTCCGAAGGCGGAGTAGACGACCGGCGCCGGGAGCACGTCGAGGCCGAGCTCCAGCGTCACCTCGAGCCCCTCTACCAGCGGCTGGCGGGCCTCGCCGGAGATCCCGAGCGACCACCCGCCGCGGAGGGCCTCGGCGCGCTCGCCCGACGGCTCCCGGGTGCCGCGCCCGACCACGACCGCCCCGCCGCCGCGGAGGTGGGCCATCAGGCGGGTCCGGACCGGGCCGACGTCGCCGCCGAAGCTCAGCCGGAGCCCCACGTCGTAGCGCTGGTAGCGACCCACCACCGTCGCCGCCTGGTCTTGCGTGTCGAACGCGCCGAGGCCGGACGCGAAGACGCCGCCGCCGATCACCCAGCGCTCGCCGGGCGGGGTGGCGACGAGCTCCAGGAAGAGCGCCGGCTGCACGAGCCACGGTGAGCCCGCGTCGCTCGAGAGCCAGGCCTCGACGCCCGCGCCCACCGTCAGCGCGAAGGCGAGCGCTCGGGGCGCCGACCCCTCTGTCGACTCGGGCGCGGGCTCGGCCGGCGCTTCGTCCGCCGCTCGGACGGCCGCGGCATCCCGGGCTTCGGGCGTCGACGTGGTGATCGTCGCGCCCACCGTCTCCGGGTCCGCCCCGGATCGCGCCACCTCGAGCAGCTCGGTGGCTACCAGCGCGAGCGCGTAGCCGTCGTCCTCCGCCACCTCGAACCGCCGCTCGAGGACGGCGTCGTCGCGCCGCCGCCACACCCGGACGAGGGGGGTATCGGTGTCGATCGTGACCAGCAGCGTGACGCCCTCGGGCGTCGGATCGGGGGCCTCCGTGTAGCGGCGCTCGCTCGGGAGACCGACGAAGCTCGCGAACGCGTCGGCCGCCGCCGCGCCGCCCTGGCCCGAGGCCACCAGGGCCACGTCGCCCTCCTGCGCCTCCGCCACGCCGCCGCCGAGGAGGATCAGCAGGGTTACGAGACCGAGGCGCGCCATCTCCGGAGCTCGTCAGGCGTGGCCGCGGTAGCCGTCGGGGTCGCCCTGCCGGAGCGCCTCGGCCAGCTCGGGCCCGCCCTCGCCGAGGAGGCGCGCGGTCTTGCCGGCGAGGTGCTGCAGGCGATCGATGAACCGGTGGTCGTGCTCGGCGGTCTCGAGGTGCGCGATCTCGTGGAGCACCACCCCGAGCGTCTGGGCGTCCAGGATGTCGTCGAAGCGGAGCGGGCCGCGCACGTTGAAGGAGATCTCGCGCTTGTCGACGTCGGTCACCGCGTCCTCGAGCAGCCCGGCGTCGCTGGGATCGCGCGCGAAGAAGCGCACCTTCACCACCCGCCCGGCCACCGCGCGGGCCAGCCACCGCACCGCGTCGGCGAAGCGCAGCTGCGCCTCGTCCGGCTCGACGTCCTCGCCCCCGAACTCGCTCGAGCGGCGCCGCACGTAGTCGTCGGACGTCTCGAGCACGCGGCTGAGCGACATGTAGGCGCCGTGCGAGATCACCGACGCGTCGACGATGTGCGCGCCGAGCTGCCGGGCTCGGTCGTTGGCCCGCCGGGTCCCCCCGAGCACCGAGCCGCGCGGGAACACGCGCGAGACGTAGGCGTCGAGCAGCGCCGGGGTCAGCGGCCAGCCGGCGATGACCTCGTGGACCCAGTCCGAGCGCAGATCGTTCCGGTCCAGGTAGCTGTGGATCATCGCCTCGAGCAGCGCCGCCTTCACCGCGAGCTTGTAGCGGTCGGGCACCGCGTCGCGGCCCTCGCCGAGGGGCACGCGCTGCGCGACGTCGACGTGCCAGGGGAGGTTCCAGGCCTCGACCGGCAGCCCCATCTCGAACAGGTGCGCCTGCTCGCCTCGCCGGGGCGTGTAGATCGACAGGGTCGTGTTGCCCATCGCCGCGCGCTCCACGCCGTCCTTGATGATCACCGTCTCGAGGTGACAGGAGCTCAGCGTCAGCACCGAGCGCGGCCGGCGGACCTGACGCCCGGCCACCCGCAGCGTGGTGCCCTTCGGCGGGATGCAGAGGCGCAGCATGCGCTTGGCCTCGGCCAGCTCCTCGTCGGTGAAGCGCCGCCCGAGCACCAGCCGGGTGCCTCGCGCGCGATCGTTGTCGCGCGAGACGCGGCCCTCCTCGGTGAACGCGACGGTGGTGCCGACCGTCTCGACCAGCGCCCGCTCCATGCCGGCGAGCAGCTCCTTGAGCCCGCGCCCCATGCGCCCGCGCCGCGTGGGGTCGTCGGGCTTGTCGCTCAGGAAGATCGTGTAGACGAGGCGCTCGTCGCCGATCCCGCCCTCGGCGTCGTCCTCGACTACCACCTCGTCCGCGCCGAGCTCCACCGCGACCTGGCTGGCGCGCTCGTCGAACGCGTTCTGCAGCGCCTCGAGCATCAGCCGCCCGAGGGGCCGGGAGGCGCTGAGCCGGCGCCAGCCCTCGTCGGCGACCTCGAACCAGCGCTTTCTGCCGTCGGGCACGGACCCGGGAGTATAGGGCAGGGGGTGCGGCTCTGCTCGGCTGAAGGACCGGGCCGGATTGCCGTATGGTTGCGTTCGGGACGTCGCCAGGGCGACAATGGGTACGAGCTTGCTGAAGATGGGCGAGACGTGGGGCATCGAGCGACCGGGTGGGGGTCGTGCGCCGAGCGTCCGCCGAGAGGGAGAATGATGGCCGCGTCGAGTGACCAGGTGATCTGCCACGTCTGCGGATTCAAGAATCCGGCGAACGCCGAGCGCTGCGTCTCGTGCGGCGCGAAGCTCGAGGAGCTCTCCGGCGCCTACAGCGCAGAGGAAGCTGCCCGGAAGAAGAACCAGCAAGAGGGCTTCGAGATCAAGTGGGCGCTCGTCGCCTTCGTCGTCTACCTCGTGCTGCAGGCCGTCGTCCTCGTGCTCCTGCCGATGGTGATCGACGCCTACGACCCGCAGGGCTTCTCGGCCCTGATGGTCTCGGTCGCGGTGTGGTGCGTCGGCGGCGTCATCGTCGGCTTCGTCTCGCCGGGCAAGACCTTCCTCGAGCCCGCCGTCGGCGCCCTCGTCGCCGTCGTCCCGACCGTCTGGTGGCTCGTCGACACCACCCCGAGCGCCCCCGAGCACCTCGGCGGAGGCTTCCAGCTCACCATGCCCGCCTACGTCATCGGCGGCCTGCTCGGCGGCATGATCTCCCTCTTCGGCGCCTTCATCGGCGAGAAGATCCAGGACGCCAAGAACCGCTGACGTCCCCGAATAGGGCCCCGGGGACGGAGTTCACTTGTGAACTTACGTAGGAGATACGCCTACATGAGTTCACAAGTTCACTCCGTCCCCTAGTCTTCATTCGCGGATAGCCGTGAAGCCGGTGGTGAACTTCACGCTCGCGCCGAGCACGAGGGCCTCGAGCTCGTCGTCGCCGTCGGGGTCACCGGCCCAGAGGCAGCCGCCGCCGTAAGCCGCGACGACCCGGCCCTCGCGCATCTCCTCCGCGGTCCAGTCCTCGGTCTCGGCCGAGCCGCTGCTGAGCAGGTCGGCGTGGGCGCTCGAGACGCCGAGCAGCACGCAGTTGACCCCGTTGGTGGCGATGCCGCCCCCGAGCAGGAGGTCGAAGCTCTCCCCCGGCACGTCGATCAGGCCGAAGGTGTCCCGCTCGACCGTGGTGACCTCGCCGTCGCACACCCGGTCGCACTCCGGGTTCAGCGTGTTCGCGCCGCACTCGCTCGGGTCGGGATCACGCATGGTGCCCATGCACTCCTGCTTCGGGATCGTGACCCACATGCGATGCGGATACTCCGGCTCGCGCTGCGACACGGTCACCCGCTCCGGCCAGGCCTCGCTCGGGCAGACGATCTCCGGGCGGCTGCAGTCGAGCGTGAACGGGATCGCGTAGCCCCCGTGCTCCACCATCACCGTGCCGCCCTCCTCGGGCAGCGTCGCGTCGTAGGTCGCGCCGCCCAGGGTGATCTCCACCTCGAGCGCGTCGTCGTACGTGACCGCCCACGCCCCCTCCACGTCGGGCGCCGGGCTCATCGACGTCAGAGGCCCACCGCAGCCCCCACGCGCGCCCATCATCATCGGCATCAGCGCCGCCACGCCGATCCAGCCCAGGGTTCCCTTCATGCTCATCTCACACCTCCAAGTTCGCCTCCGTTCTCCGCACGGGGCGTGCCGAGGAGATCAGATAGAGATATCGCCATCTGGTTTCCGGGCGAGGTGTGAAGCGTGGGCTCCACCCGTGCTACGGGTTCACAGGCGCAGGCGCACGGCGAACGCCGGCGTGAGCACCAGGCCGTTCGCGCCGATGCTGATATCACCGAGCGACCCGGTCCACAGCTCATGGTCCACGCCGAGCTCCATCATCACGTGGAAGCGCCGGAAGCCGACCGCGAGCCCGACGACCCCGCCGGTCCGCAGCCCGGTGAGGCTCACCGACGAAGGGCCGAGGTCCCCCGCGATGTGCTCGACGGTGATACGGGCTCCGATCCACGCCTCGTAGAGGCTGAACAGGTCGAGCGCGATCACCAGCGGTACGGTTCCGCCGACGCGCACCGCGCTCGTCTCGTCGTGGGCCACGCCCACGTGCGGCGCGATGCCGTAGAGGAAGCTGACGGTGCCGAGCGGGAGGCGACCCCGGAGGTGCCCGCGGGCGCTCGAGGCGGTCGCCTCCACGCCGAGGTCGGCGCGCGGGCCCAGGCCGTGGCGCACGAAGGCCACCGGGGTCGCGCCGCCGGGCGCCCCGAACGAGAGCGCCTGGTCCAGCTCCGCGCCCATCGCCTCGGGGCTCAGGTCTCCCACCGGGATCCGGTAGGCCGCCCCGGCCGCGAGGTCGCTGCGTCCGGTGGGCACGGTGCTCCCGCCGGCGAAGCTGGGCAGCGCCGGAGCGCACCCCGCCAGCGACAGCAGGGCCAAAATGAAAACGGAGCGACCCGGCTGGATCGCCCCGCGCGCGCCCATCAGCCGCCGCTCACTTGCGGAAGCGGGAGGGGTAGTCACCCGACGCGATCCGACCCTTGAGGTCGCCGTCGTCCGGGTGCAGCTTGAGCGCCTTCTCGGCGAGATCCGCCTCCTGCTCCTCGTGCTCCGGGTTGGGCAGGCAGCACTCGACCGGACACACCGCCTGACAGGCCTCGTGGTCGTAGAACCCGACACACTCGGTGCAGAGGTCGGGGTCGATCACGTAGATCTCCTCGCCCTCGCTGATCGCCTGGTTCGGGCACTCCGGCTCGCAGGCGCCGCAGTTGATGCATTCGTCGGTGATGTAAGTCGACATGTCCGCGTCCTTCAGAAAGCGCGGCCAAACTATATAGCTCTCGCCCCCGCGACGCCAGCCGCGAGGGCGAGGAAAATGCGAGGATTTCCGGTGGAAAGCGACTATGTCGAGCCATCCGCCCGGAAAACCGATCAAATCAGCGGTGGCTGTCCCGGAGGAAGCCCCCGCCGAGCACGTCGTCGTCGTCACCGAGGTCGAGCTGGCTGGCCAGGTCGTTCGGTCGCTCGGCGCGCGGGCGCGGCTGACGCGGCTGACGCGGGCGAGGCCGGGGGGCGGCAGCCACGGCCGGGGCCTCCTCCACCGGGGCGGCCTCGGGCTCGGGCTCGGCGACCACCTCGGGCGCCGGGGCGACCGGCTCGGCCTCGACCACCGCCGCCGGGGCCGGCTCCGGGTGGCTCACCACCGGCGCGGGCGCGGGCTGCGGCCAGGCGACGACCACCGCGAGCGCGGCCGCGACCAGGCTCGCCGCCGCCATGCCCATCGCCAACCCGCTCTTGCTCGAGGGCGCCGGCGCGGGGGGAGCGGTCGCGATCTGGAGCCGCATCTCCTCGCGCTGCGCCCGGACCTCGGCCAGCTCCGCCTTCATGCGCTGGATGCGCGCGTCGAGCTCGGCGTCCCTCGCCTCCCGCTCCGCCTCGGCCCGCTCGCGCTCCGCGTCACGGACCGCCGCCAGCTCCGCCTCCCGGGCGCGCTTCAGCTCGGCCTCCCGCGCCGCCTCCTCGCGCTCCGCTCGCTCGCGCTCGACCGCCTCGGACACGCGGCGGTCGGCCTCCATGTCGAAGAGCTCCTTCAGGTTCATCAGCGTGCTGCTCTCGGTCGTCATCCTCGCCTCCTGGGTGGATGAGAGAGCAGCCCCCGTGCCACGACGAGAGCCACCGAGATCATTCGGGAAATCCCGACTGAACCCGATACGGAGATGCTCCGAGTAGGAGCGCCGTCTACTTCGAGTAGAGCTAGACGGTCGGGAGCCGGACCCGCTTGGGGCGCGGATCGGCGCCGGGCGGCGGCTCGGGCAGGGTGCCGTCGGCTTCGTAGAGATCGGCCACCAGGTCGTAGGCGGCGGCCTTGGTCACGAACGCCTTGCGCACGTCGCCCGGGCGGGCGGTGCCGTTGGCGAGGTAGACCTTGCCGTCGATCTCGGGGGCCTGTCCCCACCAGCGGCCCTCGAGGAGCAGCTCGGACTCGTCGCTGATCCCCTCGACCAGGACCTCGACGTCGCGCCCGACCATCGCCTCCATCTTGCGCTTGGAGATCGGCCGCTGGGCGGCCATCAGCTTTCGGTGGCGCGAGGCCGCGACCTTGGCCGGGACCTGCGCGTCCATCTCGCCGGCCGCGGTGCCCTCCTCGACCGAGTAACGGAACACGCCGACCCGATCGAACTCGGCCCACCGCACGAAGTCGAGCAGCTCCTCGAAGTCCGCGTCGGTCTCGCCGGGGTGACCGACGATGAAGGCGGTGCGGAAGACCAGGTCGTCGATCTGGGTGCGCATCCGATCCACCACCCGCCGCAGCCGCTCGCCGCCGTGCCCGCGCTTCATGCGGCGCAGCATCGCGTCGGACGCGTGCTGGAGCGGCATGTCGACGTAAGGCAGCACCTTCGGGTGCTCGGCGAGCAGGGTGATCAGCGAGTCCTTGATGGTCTCGGGGTAGAGGTAGAAGAGCCGCACCCAGCGCAGCCCGGGCACCTCGGCCACCGCCTCGGCGAGCTTCGCGAGATCCGTCCCGTCCTTGAGGTCGCGGCCGTAGGCGATGGTGTCCTGGCTGATCAGGTTGATCTCGACCGTGCCGAGCTCCACCAGGCGCCGGACCTCCTCGACCACGTCGTCGATCGCGCGGCTGCGCTGCTTCCCGCGGAAGCTGGGGATCGTGCAGAAGGCGCACTGGCGGTTGCAGCCCTCGGCGATCTTCACGTAGGCGCTGTGGTGGCCCTGCGAGAGCCGACGCGGATCGGTCGCGCGGAGCGTGTAGTCGGCCGGGTTGCCGACCATCATGCGGGGGGCGCCGCCCTGGTCGAGGATCGTCCCCAGCTTCAGCATGTCGCTCGAGCCGAGGAAGTGATCGACCTCGGGCATCTCCGAGGCGAGCTCCTCCGGGTAGCGCTGCGAGAGGCACCCGGCGACGACGAGCTTCTGGCACGAGCCCGTCTGCCGCAGCTCGCCCATCTCGAGGATGGTGTTGACCGACTCCTCCTTCGCCTCGTCGATGAACCCGCAGGTGTTCACCACGATGACCTCGGCGTCTTCGGCGCGGTCGACGACGCGGTAGGCCCGCGTGTCCGACACCCCGAGCATCACCTCGGTGTCGACCCGGTTCTTGGGGCACCCGAGGCTGATGAAGTGGATGGTCTTCTCGCTCATGTCCAGCGGCGGAACCTGACGCTCGCCGGGCCCGGGCGCAAACCGGGGGGTGAGCGTCCGAGCCCGCAGGTGTAGGCTGGGCGCCGATGGGGAGCCGACCGAAGAAGTACGCGCTGGCGATCGAGCTGACGAGCTACTGCAATCAGAAGTGCGGCTACTGCTACAACGGCTGGCGCGACGACGGAGGCAAGTCGGTGGGCTCCTTGCCGTCGGATCGGCTCCTCGAGCTGGTCGACCGCGCGCTCACCGAGGTGGACTTCGACCATGTCACCCTCACCGGCGGCGAGCCCTTCGCGCGGAAGGACGTCTTCGACGTGCTCGACGTCGTGAAGCGCCACAGCAAGCGCGCCAAGATCATCTCGAACGGCGGCCTCATCACCGACGCGCTCGCGGCGCGGCTCGCGCCGTATCGGCCGTACTTCGTTCAGATCACGCTCAACGGCGTCGAGAAGGCGACGCACGAGGCGCACGTCGGCGAGGGCCACTGGGAGGTCACGCTCGACGGCATCGAGGCGTGCCGCCGCGCCGGGGTCGCGGTCAGCGGGTGCGTGGTCGTGACCCGGAAGAACGCCGACCAGGTCGGCGCGATCCTCGATCTCTGGCGCTCCTTCGGCGTGAACGACATCGCGTTGAGCCGGTTCTCTCCCGCGGGCTACGCCTCGGCGCAGGTCGCGGAGCTGCTCTGCTCGCGCTCGGAGCTGATCGAGGCGCTGCGACAGGCCGACGCGCGCGGGCGCGAGCACGGCACGCGCATCCAGGTGACGATGCCGACGCCGCAGTGCGTGATCGAGCACGCGGACTACCCGCACGTCACGTTCGGTGGCTGCCCCATCGGCACCGAGGCCCAGGAGCTCGCGCTCGGGCCGGACGGGGGCCTGCGCAACTGCACGCTGCACGAGGAGGTCATCGGGAACGCGGTCGACCACTCGTTCGCCGAGCTGGTCACCCGGCCCGCGGTCACCGCGTATCGCGACGTGACCGACGAGTTCTGCGCGCCGTGCCCGCTCAAGTCGAGCTGCCTCGGGGGCTGCGGCGCGGCCGCGCACTGGACGCTCGGCGAGGGGCGCCGCCTCGATCCCTTCGTCGCCCAGCACGTCGACGAGGGGTTCCGCCAGCGCCTCGCGAAGCAGCGCGCGCAGCTCCCCGTGCTGCCATGACCCGGGTGCTCCTGCTCTGGCCGGGCTGCGAGGGGCCGGCGAGCGGCAACTTCGGGGTGCCGCAGCTCGTCCTGATGGCGACCCACGCCCGCGCGAAGACCGGCGCGCACATCGAGATCGTCGACCTCGCGGCGGAGCGATGCTTCGGGCCGGTCGACGTGGCGAAGCTCTTCGACGGCTGGGACGTCATCGCCTTCAGCGTCTACTCGAGCTTCGACTTCCTGAAGTGCATGGCCCTCGCGGAGCTCGCCCGGGAGCTGAACCCGGACGCGCTCATCGCCGCCGGCGGCTACCACGCGAGCGCGCGCCCCACCGAGCACGTCTTCGACGGATCGCCGTTCGACGTGTGCGTGGTCGGGGAGGGCGAGAACGCGCTCGTGAAGATGATCGAGTCGGTCGAGGGCGGCGCGCCGCTCCGCGAGACGATCCTCGCCAGCGATCCGATCCTCGACCTCGACACGCTCCCGCCGAGCGACTGGACCTTCCTCGATCGCTACAAGCCGATCGCGCGCAAGATGGCGTCGCAGGCCCAGGTGTATCTCTCCCGCGGCTGCCCGTTCGACTGCGCCTTCTGCATGGAGCGCGCGAAGAGGGAGGTGAGCTGGCGCAGCCTGTCGGTCGAGCGCGCGGTGCAAGAGATCGTGTCGCTCCACGCCTACCTCGATCTTCGAGGCTGGACCCTCTACGTCGCCGACGCGCTCTTCGGCATGAAGAAGAGCTGGCGGCGGGAGCTCCTCGCGGCGCTCGCGCGGGAGCGGGTGCCCGTCGACAAGCTCTGGCTGCTCATCCGGGTGGACCTCGTCGAGGACGAGGACCTGCGGCTCTTCGCGGAGGCGAACTGCGGGCTCGGCTTCGGCCTCGAGTCGGGCGACCCGCAGCTGCTCGCGACCATTCGCAAGGCGGGCCGGCTCGACACCTACCTCGAGCGCATGAAGGAGGTCAGCGCCTGGGCGCGCGAGCACGACGTGCCGTGGGGCGCGAACATCATCTGCGGCCACCCGGGCGAGACGCCGGGCACGATGGAGCGGAGCGCGGCCTACATGCGCGAGCTCTTCCTCGACCCGAAGGGAGTCACCGGCTTCCTGAGCGTCGACCCCTTCCGGCTCTACCCGGGCTCGCCGATCGACGCCGAGCGGGGGCAGTGGGAGCAGCGCTTCGGGACCCGCTTCCATCGGCCCTCGTGGTGGGACGACGGCGATCAGGCGTTCCTCGCGGAGTGGGTCGACCCGAGCGCCGACCTCGACTGGCGGGAGCGCACCCGGCTGCAGCACGCGCTCTACGGGCCCGTGCTCGCGCGCGTCGGAGAGAACTTCGTCTACCGCGGTCCGGCGCGTGACTACTTCCTGCGCGCGGTGCGGGACCAGGTGCAGCAGAGCGAGCCGCGAACCCGCGCGCACTACCTCGGCCGCTACTACGCGTGGCTCCGCTACCTGGGCTTCCGGGAGAAGGCGGAGCGGGTGCGCCGCGAGGACGCCGAGCTGCGGGACGTCGCGCGTCGGCGCCGCAAGGCGTGGCGCCCGATCGTGGCCGAGCGCGCGAAGCTCCCCGTCGACGACGCGTGGCTCGACCTCGTGGAGCGCGTCCCGCGCGAGCTCTTCGTGCCCGTCGACCAGGTGGCGGAGTCGACCCGCGACGAGGCCGTCCCTCTCGACGCCAGCGGTGCGGCCACCGTCAGCGCCATGCACGCCTACGCCCGCTCCTTCTCCCTGCTGGGCGTGGAGCCGGGCATGACCGTGCTCGACCTGGGAGGCGGCAGCGGCTACGGCGCCGCGATCCTCGCCGAGCGCGTCGGCGCGGAGGGCCGCGTCGTCACCGTCGAGATCGACCCCGCCCTCACCGCGCGCGCCGCCGAGCTCTGCCCCGCCCAGGTCACCTGCGTCACCGGCGACGCCCTCGACGTCGACGCGTGGGGCGTCGACCCAGAGACGATCGACGCCGTCACCGTAGGCTTCGCCCTCCCCGAGCTCCCGCCCGCCTGGCTCGCCCGCCTCCGCCCCGGCGTCCGCATCCTCGCCCCGATCGGCGAAGGCGACACCCAGACCCTCCAACGCGTCACCGTCGGCGCCGGCGAAGAGACCTTCGAGCCCGTCCGCTACGTCCCCCTCCGCCGCGAAGCGCCCCCCGCGCCCAAGCCCCCGAGATCACGCGCCAAACGCCGCCTGCCCCTTCAAGACTGAGTCCCCGACCCGGGACTTTGGGACGGAGTTTCCTTGTTGCCGTCCCGCTGGCCTCTCCTCGAACCGGTCCCCATTGACGGACACCGGGACGGAGTTTCCTTGTTGCCTCCCGCGCGTCCCTCGGTTGAGACCCCTCGAATCCGTGCAGGACTGCGTCGAAGTCCCAACGAGTTCCCGGGCGTAGGCAAGGTGGGCAACAAGGAAACTCCGTCCCATGTACCTAGATCTTGGAGGGGGCTCGGGCTCGCGCCGCCGACTCGGCAACAAGGAAACTCCGTCCCCGGGTTCTAGATTCTGGACGCGCGTGCGAGGAGGGTGGGGCGCTCGGCGGGGCGCTCGACGAGGGCGCGTCGGGTGGTCTCGTCGCAGAGGCCGAGCTCGGTGGCGGGGGCGAGCACGCTCGTGAGGTCGAGGGCGGCGAGCCAGGTCGCGTGGGCGTCGCGCAGCTTCGTCGAGGCGCGCTCGAGGGTCGTGGCGACCCGGGTGAGCGCCGCCCACTCGGCTCGGACGTAGCGGTGATCCTCCGCGGCGCGGCTCGCCTCGCGCACTTCGGCTTCGTGCATCGCGAGCACCGCGGGGCGCTCGGCGGCCAGCGCGCCCCAGTCGTCGGGCACGCCCACCAGGATGCGGCGCGCGAAGGCCCGGCCGCGCGAGCCCAGGGCCCAGACGATCTCGACGTCCGCGTCGCGCAGCGCGCTCGAGAGGCGGCGCGCCTCTTCGAGCGGCTCGCGCAGGCGCTCCAGCCGGGCGGCGCACTCCGCGAGGAGCTCTCCGTGCCAGCACCCCGCGTACGCCGGCGCGGCGAGGGACACACACGCCCGGAAGAGCTCGACCGGCTCGGAGCTCCGGACGCGCGCGAGCAGGCTCGGCGCCGAGACGTCACCCTCGCCCAGCTCGGTCATCGCCAGCGCCGCCGTGGCCCGCAGCTGGGCGATGTCACCGTAGAGCTCGGGCGTCGACTGCAAGATCAGCTCGCCCATCGACGCGATCACCGCCGCGTCTCGAGCGAGCGGCGCCCGCGCCGCCTCGGGCAAGCTCCGCTCGCTCCACGCCAGGTAGCGCGGGTCGTCCAGACGCTCCGGGCCCGGCAGCGGGAGATGCGCGAGCGCGTGGAGACAGAGCTGGGTGTAGTCGTTGGCGACGCGGAGCAAGGTCAGGGCGCTTCGGGGTCTTCGGGTTCCGCGGGTGGCGTCTCGGGCTCCTCGGGTGAAACGGGCGAGAGGCACGGCATCGGCGCTGGCCCGGGATCGCTCTCCTGGATCGGAGCGCTCAGGCAGGGGCCCGGCGGCGGGTCACGATCGTCGCAACCCGCAGCGACGGCGATGCCCGAGAGCGCCAGGCCGATCAGCCGGCTCCGGCGCGCCAGGATGGCGGCGCGATCTTCGTCGTCCGAGGCCACCCGCCGACGCTACGCGCACCGGCCCGCTCGGGTCAAAGCTCCGGCCACGCGTCGACGCTCGCGCGGGCCTCCGCGTACCAGCGCCGCCACGCCTCGCGCACGCGACGATCGTCCGGGGGCAGCGTGGCCATCCACCGCCGCTCGCCTTCCTCGACCGCCCGCCGCATCGTCTCGCGATCGTCCTCGGCCATCACCCGCGCCGCCGCGCCGAAGACCGCCGCCACCCGCCGCATCTCGCGCCCGCTCACTCGATCGAAGCGGTCTCGCGTGGTGTGGTAGGCGTCGTCGGTGAAGTGCCACCCGAGCACCGCGGGCAGCTGGCGGTCGAGGAACGGCACGTGGTCGCTCCCGCCCTCGAACGGGTTGGTGCGCCACCGCCACGGCCCGTCGAGCGCCTCCACCGCGCGCGCGCTCTCGAAGAGCAAGTCGTTGAGGAAGTGACCGCGGAGGTCGGCCTCGTCGACCTCGCCCGCGCCCCACTCGGTGTGCGCGTCGGGTGGACGGAGCCAGATCGCGCCCGGGTCCGGCATGCGCTCGATGAGGAACGGCGCGCCGGTCTCAGCAGGATCCTCGCCGACCATGTCGAGCACCAGGCCCGCGGCCACCGGCGCGTCGGTCTCCGCGAGCCACGCGCGCGAGACCTCGATCTCCTGGCCCCAGAGGAAGATCAGCGTGCGCCGGGCTGGCCGCCCCTGGAGCGCGACCGCGAGCTCGGCCAGCGCCGCGACCCCGCTCGCGTTGTCGTTGGCGCCGGGCTCGTCCGCGTGGGCCACGAACACGATCGCGCCCGCCGCCGGATCGGTCCCGGGGACGCGCGCCTCGACCGCCGTCGCTCGCGACTCGCCGACCGCCACGTCGATCTCGACCTCGACCCGCGCGTCCGTCACCGCGGCGAGCGCGCGGTAGTCCGCGTCGGAGAGCGAGAAGCCGATCCCTCCCGGCACGTAGCCGAACTGCGCGCTCTCCGGGTACCGCTCCGGCTGATGATAGGGCTCGAGGTTCCGCACCAGCAGCCCCGCCGCCCCGTTCGGCTCGACCAGCTCGGCGTACAGGGCGCGCGGCGATCCCACGCCGAGGATGAGCTTGCCCCGCGCGTCGGCCCCGCGTCGGACCGCGTCGGCGTGTACGACGTCGAGCTCACCGCGAAAGGACTCCGAGCCCACGAGCAGCGCCGCGCGATCCACCCCGGTCTCGTCCTCGAACGCGATCAGCGCGCGGCCGTCCAGCGCGAGCCGCGCCGACCGGGGCGTCCACGTGGGGCGGGCCGGTCCGAGCTGGATCCGGCGCACCGCCTCGAGCCCACCGCGCCGCAGCTCGGTCTCCACGCGCTCGAGGGTCTTCTGGTAGCCCTCGTTGCCGCGCACGCGGAAGAAGCGATCGACGTAGCGCACGGTGTCGAGCGCGGCCTCGGCGCGAAAGGCGGCGTGGACGTCGCGCGCGTGCCCCGCGACGCGATCGGAGGGAGCGGCCGAGGGGGCTCCCGGGCCGGCGCACGCGAGCAAGAGGAGCGGCCAGATCCATCGCACGCCGCGAGCTTGCCACGCTTTGTCGCTTCCCGCGGGGGCCCGCGTCTGCTAACTCCGCCGCGCGATGGCCAAGAAGAAGCGCAAGAAGGACAAGAAGCGGAAGAAGAAGATCGCTTCGACCGCCGACCGTCACGACCTGTATCAGCGCAGCGTCCAGAACCCCGACTTCGAGGTCGAGCTCGCCGACAGCTACTTCCGGCGCCGCGTGGGTCGGAAGCCGCTGACGCTGCTCGAGGACTTCTGCGGCACCGCGCTCCTCTGCGCCGAGTGGGTCAAGTCGGACCCGAACCGCGAGGCCACCGGGGTCGACATCTCCGGCGAGGTGCTCGGGTGGGGCCGCGAGCACAACATCGTGCCGCTGGGCGACGACGCGGCGCGGGTGAACCTGGTCGAGGGCGACGTGCGCACCGTGCACGACCAGAAGTTCGACGTGCTGATGGCGCTCAACTACTCGTACTTCTGCTTCCAGGATCGCCCGACGCTCCGCGGCTACTTCGAGGCGGCGCGCCAGAACCTCGCCGAGGACGGGCTCCTCTTCCTCGATCTCTTCGGCGGCTGGGAGTCGGTGCAGGAGCTCGAGGAGGAGCGGGACTGCGAGGACTTCTGGTACATCTGGCACCAGGCCAAGTACGACCCGATCCAGAGCCACTTCCTCGGCCACATCCACTTCCGGTTCAAAGACGGAAGCAAGCTGAAGAAGGCCTTCACCTACGACTGGCGCCTCTGGAACATCCGCGAGCTGCGCGAGCTGCTCGAGGAGGCCGGCTTCTCGCACACCGAGGTGCTGTGGGAAGACGAGGACGAGGACGGCGAGGGCAACGGCGTCTACCGCCCGCGCGAGAAGGTCGGCAACGACCCCGGCTGGAACGCCTACATCCTCGCCAGCGTCGACACGCCGAAGAAGCTCAAGAAGGGATAGCGTCCCGGGCTCGCACGACGCGCGCGTCGTGAGAGAGGCGCATCAGGCGCAGCGCGGTCTCGTGTCGCTCGTCGTCGAGCGCCTCGCAGGCGTCCTCCACCACCGTGACCGGCATGTCCCGCATGCGCGCGTCGCTGACGGTGGCCAGCACGCACATGTCGGTGGTGAGGCCGGCGACGATCAGCTCCCGGCAGTCGAGCTCGGCGAGGAGCAGCTCGAGCGGCGTGCAGTAGAAGCCCGAGCGGTGCGGCTTGAGCACGAAGAGGTCGCCGTCCGCCGGGTGGAGCGCGCGGACCATCTCGGCGCCGGGCCCCTCCTCGCACTTGTCGACCAGCTCCTCGAACGACGAGCGCCAGCGACCGAAGTTGTCGTTGACGTAGATCACCGGGAGCCCGCGCGCGCGGGCGCGGTCGGCGAGGCTCGCGGCCGGCCCGAGGATGCGTCGCGCGCGAGCCTCGAGCGCCTCGGCGCCGTCGAAGTCGAAGGGGTGGATCACGTCGATCAGCAGCAGCGCGCAGCTCACGATCGGAAGGGATAGGTCCGCTCCGGTCGCCCCCAATGCGCGCGGGTGCGCCACGGTCGTGGCGTGCTTGCCGGCGAGAGACGCGGCTCGGGGCGGGCGAAGGCGTCGGTCCGGCGGTTGCACTGACCCACCCTCGTGAGTGAATCGATTTTCGAGCGCGCCGCGCGTTGGTACGTGCGGCGCAAGGTCGACGGTGAGCAGGGCGCCAAGGCGCGCGTGGAGAGCGTGGCCGGGCCCTGGCGCGACGCGGACGCGGTGATGGACGCGCTCGTGAAGAAGGAGGCGAAGAAGGCGGCGATCCGTGGCTTCGTCACCGGCCTCGCGGGCAGCCCCTGGACCGCCATCCCGCTCGCGCTCGCGAACCTGGACGGCGCCACGTCGCAGCAGGCGAAGCTCGCGGCGACGCTGGGCTACCTGAAGAACCCTCGGTACTTCGACCAGCCGGACTGGGAGCTCGAGGTGTTGAAGGCGGTCACCGGCGTCGACGCGCGCGAGCTCGACGGCAAGGACCTCGCGAAGGTCCTCGGCAAGCGCTTCGCGATCGGCCGCGCCAAGAAGACCGGCGTGCGCCTCGCGGCCAACCTCGTCCCGGTGCTCGGCGGCGTCGCCGGCGCGGCCCTCGAGTACGCGAGCCTGAAGCGCACCGCCGAGCGCCTCCGCACCCAGCCGATGAGCCCGTCGATCGCGGCGCTGGAGCACGCCGCGCGCGACGTCATCGCCGCCTGAGCGGCGCCGCTAGAAAGGCAGAACCCCGCCGGTGGCGGCCGGCGGGGTTCCAGATTTAAGTCAAGCGTTACGTGGTCGGAGATCGGATTGTGCTCAAAGCGGTCGTCCAGAGAGCGAGAACTCGCTCTCCGAGTAACCGCGCACCATGACGTGCACTGGAGCGTCCGAGGCGAGCGTGACCTCACAGGTCTCGTTCGCGTCGGAGCGGTAGGGCCGACAGTCGTAGGCGCGCGTGGTGGGCGCGCTGCCGATCCGCACGTAGAGATCGGCGTCTCCGCTGCCGGAGAGCTGGAAGTTGTAAGTCCCTGCGGACAAGGTGGGGGTCTCGTAGCGGACTTCCTGCCCGCGGTCCAGGGCACCGCCCTCGGTGAGACCCGCCCAGCCGGGCGTCGGGTCGCCGCCGCCGCCGGGGGTGTAGGTGTTGTCCTGCTCGCCGCTGACGATGACGACCTGCGAGCTGTCCACGTCAGCGAAGATCTGCTCGTAGGTCCGCGGCTCGTCGTAGCTGAGGAGGCCGTTCACCAGCGCCATGGTAGCGCGGGGCATCGAGCGGAAGTAGCTCGGCAGCGCGTTCATCACGATGTCGAGGTACTTCGTCCCCGTCTCGTCATCCGGGTTCACCTCGGCGTGGGCGTCCCAGAGCGCGCTGTCGACGTAGGCGTAGGTGTCACAGCCGTTCATGAAGACGATGGCGTACTGGCCCTGGACCCAGCGGCCCTTCTGGGCGAGGGCGCGGATGTTGGCGCCGAGGCCGGCGTGGCCGTTGTAGATGATGAGGTCGGCGTCGCTGCTCAGCTCGGCGTAGCGCGCGTCGAAGTCGCGGCCGGCGGTGCGCACGTTGTCGACCAGGATGGCCACCACCTCGACGGTCCGGCCGTCGGCCAGCGTCGCGCGGTAGGTCACCTCGGGCAGCTCGATGCCGGGGTTCGACGGAACCTCGGCCGGCGTCGTCTCGAGCTCGTGCGCGCCGAGGGTGCGACCGATCTCCTGGAGGAAGCGGTTGTAGGCGGCGATGCCCGCGTCGCTCGAGGTCGTGGCGCCGTCCTCGTACTTGCCGAAGACCGCGACCACCTGGAGGGCGTCGTCCTCCCAGACCCGGTCGTACTCGGGGAAGCGGCCGGTGGTGTTGATCTCGCTCAGCGCCACGTCGGCGACGGCCGGCGCGATGTCGCCCGCCGCGAGCTCGCAGCTCGAGCGGTCGGGCCGGTAGTAGTACCACATCGATCCGCTGGTCACGTCGTGGGCGCCCCAGTCGACGCAGTCGTGCCCGTAGCGCTCGGCGAAGCGGTTCAGCCCCTCGTAGCTCACGTCGCGCGGGAGCTGGAAGGTGAACTCGGTGGGCACCGCGCTCCGGCGGCCCCAGGCCACCGGGATCGTCGCCGTGTAGCGGACCCGGGTCATCTCCCCGTCGCGCGAGGTCTCGACGTCGCTCAGCGCCACCCGGTCGAGGCGGCTGACGCCGCGCACGCCGTTGAGCTGCCCGATCGTGTACAGCAGCTGATCCTCGATCTGGCCCTCGACGTTCCAGCTGCGGTCGGTGACCAGCTCGCCGTCGAAGGTGAAGTCCAGGAACACCGCCTCGGCGCTCGAGTCGGCCTTGCCCGGGTCGACCTTGGTGAAGGGGAGGTCCTCGGCGGCGGGCATGGCGGGGGAGGCGCAGCCGGCGAGGCCGAGCAGGAGGGAGGCGGTGAGGAGGCGTCGCATGAAGGGGCTGCATCGCATCGGCCGTGCCAGACGCGTCGGGAGCGCGATCGGGCGAGCCTGCGCCGAGATCGACCACCGGAGGCGCCGCTCACGCGGGACGAGCGGCAAGCCGGCTGGCCACCGCGAAATGCGTATACTCGCCGGTTCATGCGCGCCCTCGCGTCGATCCTGATCCTCTCGCTCTGGGCGTCGGGCGCCTTCGCGCAGCTGCCCGAGCCGCCGGCGAGCCCGAGCGAGACCGAGGTCTCCGGCGGTCGCGCCGCGTTCCTCGAGGGGATCGGTCACGCTCGCGCCGAGCGCTGGGAGGCGGCGAGGGAGGCCTTCGAGCGCTCCTACACGCTGAGCGGCAGCCCGATCGCCCTCTTCAACCTCGCCAGCACCGACGCCGAGCTCGGCCGCCACCGGCGCGCGCTCGAGGCCTTCGACCGATTGCTGACCGATCCCGAGCTCGACGCCGAGACCCGCGCCCGGGCCGAGACCCTGCGCCGGAGATCGGCGGCCCGGGTCGGCGCCATCACCATCCGCGGAGTCCCCGCTGGAGACGCGCGAGTCACCGAAGACGGCCGGCTCCGCGCGATCACCGACGAGCGACCGATCGAGCTCATCCTCGATCCGGGGCCCCACGTGCTCGCGGTGGGGTTGCCGGACGTCGAGCCCTGGACCTGGAGCGGCGACGTCGCGCCGGGCGCGCTGTTGGACCTGGACGCGACCCTCGAGAATCCGTCCCCGCCGACCCCGGTGGTCGAGCCTGGCGACGACCCGCTCCCCTGGATCCTGATCGGCGTCGGCGCCGCCGTGCTCACCGGCGCCGTCGTCACCGGTCTCATCCTCGATCAGGAGGCCCAGCTCTCCCCCCGCACCGACCTGGTGATCGACCTGTGATGGGACGGAGTTTCCTTGTTTCCGAGCGCGCGTGGTTTCCGCTCGGCGGTCGAGGCCCCGGCGCCCCGGGACGGAGTTTCTTCGTTTCCCAGTGCGCGCTCCTGGCCGCCCTCGCGCTCAGCGGCTGCGCGCGCAACGCCATCTTCGAGCTGGAGCTCGACCTCCCCGCGCAGCCCGCCGGCCCCGCGCTCTACGCCGTCGTCCAGGCGCGCCCGGTCGGCGGCGCGGACTGGGACACCCTCGACGCGCTCCCGGGCGTGCCCCTCTGCGCGCGCGCCAGCGAGGGCCCCTGCGACGACCGGGTGCTCGACCCCGCCTGCGCGGCCGTCCTCAGCGTCGTAGCCGACGAGTCGGAGCTCGACGTCCCCCTCGAGGTCCGCGTCCGCTACTGCGAAGACCCGAGCTGCGCCACGGACCCCGCCGCGCCCGAGCATCTGATCGACGTAGAGCGCCCCTTCTATCGAGGCCGATACACCCAGGCCCGCGTCTGCCTCGACGACGTCGCCCCCGGCCGGGAGACCCTCGAGCGCTGCGAAGTCCGCTGCCGCGAAGGCACCGTCTCCAGCTACTGCCGCCTCGACGGCACCCACTTCTGCGAGCCCCCGAACTAGGACGGGGGGACGGAGTTCACTTGTGAACCTACGTACGACAAACGCCTACGCGTAGGGCTTTGACCTACCTAAGGTAACAAGTTCACTCCGTCCCCGGGTCCCCGAACGGGGTTACGGGGCGTGGCGGTCGAAGGCGTCGACGCCCATGAGCTCGGGGCCGGACGGCGGCTCTTGGCGCGGCGCCCTGCGGGGTCTCGGGCGGCGTCGCCGAGGCGGGGCGGGCGCTTCGGTCTCCTCCTCCACCTCCGGCTCCGGCGGCTCGATGATCTCGACCCGCGGAGGCGTCTCGGGCTCGAGCCGCTCGGGGGCGACGGGCTCGGGGGCGTCGTGGGGCTCGAGGGGGAGCGGGACCCGGGCGGGCTCCTCCGGCCAGAACACCCAGACGGCGATCGTGCCGCTCACCAGGGCCACCCCCGCGAGCACGCCGATCACCATCCACGTCCACGCGGCGCTCGCGCTCACCACCACCGGCGCCGGGGCCGCGGGCGGCTGCTTCTCGACCTTCTCGTACGGTCGCGTCGGCTCACCCGGCGGCGGCAGCTTCCGCACCTTGTCGTTCACCGTCGGCGGGCCGTCCTCCATGCGCGCTCGCGTCGGCGGCGGCGCCTTGGGCGGCCTCCTCCGCAGGTCCCGCGTCGGCGGCGCGAATTCGCCCTCCTGCATGAGCAGCACGTCGGTCGGGACCTCGCCGTCGAGCGCGCCGGCCTGCGTGTCGTCCTCCGGCGGCAGGGTCACGGTCGGCACCTTGGGCAGCTCCTCCTCGAGCCGCTCGGTCGGTCGCCGGATCTGCGCGACCCCCGAGGCTGCGATCCCGGACACCTGGGTGACCCCCGGGCGCACCTTCTCGATCGCCTCCGGGTCCGCGCCCTCGGTGCCCAGCCGGATCAGCCGCTGCAGCCGCTCCAGCTCCTCGCCGCCCGCCTGCCGCACGAACGCGCCGATCGCCTTCCGGTCCGGCAGCCGCCCGTAGGCCTCGCGCCCCACGCGCCGCAGGTCCTCGGCGAGCTCGGCCGCGCTCTGGTAGCGGTGGTCGCGGTGCCGATCGAGCGCCTTGAGCACCACGTCGCTCACCGCCTCGGGCACCCCCTCCGGCGGCGGCACGACCTTGTTCCGCACGTTCCGGATGATCTGCGTCGGGTCGCGGTCGGCGAAGAGCCGCCGCCCCATCAGCTCCTCCCACACCACGATGCCGAGCGAGAAGACGTCCGACCTCCGATCGAGCGGAAGCAGCCGCGTCTGCTCTGGAGACATGTACGCGAACTTGCCCTTGAGCTCCTTCACGTTGGTCTCGGCCCGCGGCCGGTGCACCGCCCGCGCGATCCCGAAGTCGGTCACCCGGGCCCGGCCGTCCAGCCCGACCAGGATGTTGTGCGGCGACACGTCGCGGTGGATGAGCCCCAGCGGATCTCCGGCCGGGGTGGTCGCCTCGTGCGCGTCGTCCACGCCCTGCGCCGCCTGCGCCATCAGCTCCAGCGCGATCGGCGGCGGCAGCGGCCCCCCGAGCAGCTCCTCCAGCTGCGCGAGCGAGACCCCCACCACCAGCTCCATCACGATGTAGAGCGCGCCGTCCTCGCTCCGGCCGAGGTCGAGGGTCTGCACCACGTAGGGCGACGCGATGTTGGCCGCGAGCCGCGCCTCGTTGAGGAACATGTCCACGAAGCCCGCGTCCGAGGCCATGTGCGGGTGCATGCGCTTGACCGCGACGAGCTTCTGGAACCCCGCCTCGCCCCGGATGCGCGCCGCGTACACCTCGGCCATGCCGCCGGAGGCGATGCGGAAGAGCGGCTCGTAGCGGCCGAACGACAGGACTTCGCGGAGGGAGACCGCCATCGATCTCCCCGAACATAGCTCACCAGACCATCGGGACCGGAAGCTCGCTGTAGGGCCCCGGGTTCGCGAAGGGGCTCGCCAGCGCCCCGAGCAGCCCGTCGCGGTTGTCGCCCCAGCAGCACACGTTGCCTTCGGTCAGCAGCGCGCACGCCGCGTCCCGCTCGGCCGTCATCACCTGGCTGGCCGGCGCCATGTACCCGCGGAGCCGGGGCTCGCTCAGCTCCCGCGCCATCCCCTCGTGGCTGCCCCAGCACCAGGCGCCGCCCTGGGCGTCGGCCGCGCAGGCGACGGTGTCGTTGAGCGACAGGCTGGTCGCCGGCGGCAGCCCCGCCACCTGGACCGGCGTCTCCACGTAGCCGAGCCCCTCCGGTCCGAGCGTGCCCATGCTCCCGTCGCCCCAGCACCAGACGCTCCCGTCCGCCAGGCGCGCGCAGGCGGCGGCGCGCCCGACCTCCACCGTGACCGCCGGACCGGGCAGGCCGTCCACGTGCACCGGTCGCTCGGACCGCACGAGCGCGCCCCAGCAGCTCACCCCGCCGTCCATGCGGACCGCGCAGGTGCTGTCGTGCCCGGCGCCGACCCAGCTCGCGCGCAGGCCGCGGACCCTCGCGGGCGTGCGCGCCGTGTCTCGCCGCCCGTTGCCCACCTGCCCGGCCCCATTCGCACCCCAGCACCAGACTTGCCCGCGGTCGCTCACCGCGCAGTTGTGCTGACTCCCGACGCCGAGCTGAGCGACGCGACGAAGGTCGCCGACCTCGATCGGGGCCCGCGTCATGGTGCCCTGGGTCCGAGCGCCGATCTGCCCGATGGTGTTCCCGCCCCAGCAGACCACTCGCCCACTCCGGAGCAGCGCGCAGGAGTGCGAGCCGCCTGCGCCGACGGTCTCGGCGTCCGTGACATCCCGCACCTGCACCGGGGTGGCTCGCCGCGCGATGGTCCCGTCGCCGAGTTGAGAGGCGTAGTTCGATCCCCAGCAGCGCACCGTCCCGTTCCCGAGCACGACGCACGCGTGCGCGTAGCCCATCGTCAAGCTGCTCGTCGGCTGTCCGTCGGGCCCGGGCCCCTCGCACCGCGGCTCGGCCGGCGCCGGCTCGGGCGCTGGCGCCGGGGCGAGATCGTCCCGCACCCGCACCCGCATCACCACCTCGTCCGACGGCCGCTGCACGATCTCCGTCCGCGTCCCGCAGGCGGACAGCAGCGCCACGACCCCGATCATCGCTCTCTTCATCACGCTCTCCATCACCAGGGAAGCTGGTAGGGCTCGGGGACCTCGCGGGGCCGCTCGAGGCCGACCTGGCCGTCGGTGTTGCTGCCCCAGCACCAGACGCGCTCGTCGTCGCGTGCGCACACGTGATGTTGCCCGACGGCGATCTCCCGGATCCCGGCGAGCGGCAGGAAGGTCGGGGTGGTCCGCGCGGCGCGCGTGCCGTCTCCGAGCTCGCCGGCGAGGTTGCTGCCCCAACACGCCACCGTCCCCTCCGCGGTGCGCGCGCAGTAGACGTTGCTGCCGGCCTGCACCTGCGCGGGATCTTCGATCCCGTCGACGCGGCGCAGGGCGAGCACCGGGTGCCTCGACTGCATGCGGCGCTGCCGGCCGTTCTCGCTCACGAACACCCGCCCCCGCCGGTCCACGATCAGGACCTCGTCCTGGTTCTCCGTCTTCATGGCCAGCATCGCCGCGTTCTCGATGCCGGGCAGGCGAAAGGTCGGGCTCTCGGCGCGCTCGGTGCGGTAGTAGTTGTGGGGCAGGCCCCAGCACCGCAGCTCACCCCCCTGCAGGAGCGCGCAGCCGCGCTGCATGTTCCAGACGATCTCGACCGGCGCGTCGACCGGAACGCGCTGCGGCGTCCGCCAGCGGGGTCCGTAGGGGTGGCGGATGTCGCCCCAGCAGAAGGTGCGGCCTCCGTCGTCGACGAGGCAACCGCGCCGGAAGTTGAGCGCCATCTGGCGAACGTCGGCGTACGCGAGCTGCCGCGGGCCCTCGGTGCCGTCCTCGGGCAGGCCGGTGTCGCCCCAGCACCAGACCCGGCCGTCCTCGGCGGCCCGCGCGCAGGTCTGGTCGGCGCCCGCCCAGACCGCGTCCATGCGGGGCAGCCCGGGGACCCGGCCGGGGACCCAGGTGCGCTCGTCGCCCACGTCGCCGAGCTGCCCGCGCGAATTCGAGCCCCAGCAGTAGACGCCGCCGTCTTCGGTGAGCGCGCAGCTGTGGTGCCAGCCGGCGGCGAGCATGCGCGGCGGAGGGATCTGCGGCGGCGGGGGAGGCGGCGCGGCGGGCGGCGGTCCGCACCGCGCCCCCTGGCAAGGCACGTGGATGACGACGTCGGCCTCGGTCGGCGGCGCCTGGACGTACGCCGTCCGCGAGCCGCAGCCGACCGAGGCCACCCAGATCAGAGCGCGTAGTAGTCTTTGCACGGTCCGCCTCATCGTAGCGAGCCGGCGACGGTTTCCTACGAATCCCAGATCGCGCGGCGATAGCCCCTGGGCGCGATGCGCGGGCGGGCGTCGCCGAGGCGCAGGCGCTCGCGGTAGGTGATGGCCAGGTTGACCACCGCCTTGGACTCGGCCCGCAGCGTCGCCTCCCAGGCCTCGATCCGGCTCCGGAACACGAGCACGCAGGTGAGGGCGGCCGCGGCGACGAAGAGCCCGAACCAGGTGCAGGTGAGGCCCTCGCTGATCTGCTTCGCGAGGATCACCGCCCTCGAGCGCGCGTCGACCGGGACGCAGCCGAACGGGACGAACACGGAGGTCACCGTGCCGAGCAGGCCGAACAGGGTGGCCAGGTTGGCGAGCACCGCGAACCCGCCGGCCCGGGCCCAGAGCCTCGGGACCTCGACGAGGAGCGCCACCTCCCGCGCCGCCTCCAGCCGCGCGGGCGTCGTCAGCGCCTCGAGCAGGATGCGCTGCGCCGCCCGCGCCACCGCCCCGGGCGCCGCCCCCGAGAGCGCGATCGCGCCGCCGAGATCGCCGTCTCGGAGGTGGGCCTCCAGCGCCGACACCAGCTTGGTCGCCGGCCCCCGCGCCCGCGCCAGCGCGATCGCCCGATCGATCGCGATCGCCGCCACCCCGAAGAGGCACGCGGCGATCACCCCCATGATCCAGCCGCCCTCCTCGAGGTGATACCGCAGGGTCTCCACGCGGGAGCGACGTCCCCCGCTCGGAGAAGTTCCGCGCTCCTCGCAACCGGGCTCGGCTCGCGGCGATGTCGGCCTCCGAGGAGGTGCTCGAGTGAGCCGCAGCGAGCTCTCCCGGGCCGGCACGTCCGCCGAGTGGATGACGGACGGATCGGCCGGCGAGCTCCGCAACCGCTACAATCGCATGATCGACCCGTACAACCGTCGATGACCGTCAGCCCGCGACGTCCCATGCCCGCTCGCCGCCTGGTCCGCCTCTCGGTCTCGCTTCTCGCGCTGGCGGTGGGGTGCGGCACGCCGCCGCCCCCGCCGGCGTCTCCGCGCCCCGTGGTCGCCGCTCCGTCACCGCGCGCGCCTCGGCCCGCGTGCCCCGCGGTCGCGTCCCCGGAGGGGCCGCCCGAGGCGCGCTCGCTCGCCCGGGTCGCCGAGCGTGCGTTCGAGGCGCTCCGCGCGGGCCGCTCGGTCGCCGGCCTCGGCCACCTCTCCATGCGCCAGCCCGGCCCCTCCGACCTCGTCTCCGTGCGCGCGCTCCGGCCCTGCCTCACGCGGGTCGAGCTGCGAGAGGGGCGCGCTCACCTCGAGGTTCGCGGGGCGGACGGGCCGCTCGGGGCGCTGGAGCTCACCGTGCTCCCCCGGCACGACGGGGGGTGGACGCTCCCGGAGGACCTGCCGCTCCGGGTGTTCGACCTCGACCGCCTGCGACGCGCTCGGGAGTGGCCGCGCGACCTCTCGATCGAGACCCGCCTTGCGTCCCGGGTGTCCTGGGTGGGCGCCCACGCGGATCGCCTGCTGTGCCTCCACTATCCGCCCGAGACCCGCTGCCTCTCCGGGCCGTTCGCGGACGTGGCGTCGGCGTCGACCTGGTTCGTGGACGACGGCCACGCCTGCCTGCAGACCTCGGCGGGCGACCAGTGGATCCTGCGCTGGTCCGACGGCCCCTTCCACCGCGGCCGCTGCGGCAGCCCGCCGACGCTCCTCGGGCCCGCCCCCGAGCTGCGCCCCGCGCGCCCGCCCTTCGACGCGGCGCTCCTGGCGGACCTCGGCGTGTCCCGGCACCCGGCGGGTCCCGTCCTCCTCGAGACCGAGACCGCCCGCCGCCTCTGCGTGGAGGACGGCTGCGTCGACGTCCCCGCGCCCGAAGAGGTGGCCGTCCGGACCGAGCTCGCCTTCGGCGGCGTCGGCCGTGACGAGGAGGGGGCGCGCTGGATCCTGCTCCGGCGGGTGCGGTCGGAGGGCGGCGCCGAGGTGTCGACCGGGCTCGAGACGCTGCTCGTGTACGAGCGGGGGGAGGGGCTCCGGCTCCGCGCCGCGCTCCGCCTCTCGCGGTGGCACTCCGAGCGCATCGATCACCTCGGTGGGGAACGGTCGGTGTGGGACTCGCGGGTGGTCACTCACCCCGAGGTCTCGATCGACGCGACGGGCTGCCTGACGATCTCGGCCCAGCAGGCCAGCCGCCGCGTGACCGACCGCTTCGACGCGGACGCGGCGCGGGAGCTCTCCGCGGACCCCACCGAGGCGGCGGGCGACCGGCTCGACGGGCGCGACGATCACGGTCTCCACGGCCCGTGGCCGCTGGATCTCTCGGGCACCTGGCGCGTCGCGCCCGAAGGGGGCCTCCGCCGGGTCGCGCGCTGCGACGAAGGCGCGGGTCAGCCGTCGTAGTCGAAGGTCCGGCTCGCGGCGCCTCCGCCGGGGGCGTCGCGGAGGTGCCAGGTGATGCCCCGGAGCACCCCGACGGTGTCGACCCCGTCGCCGTCCCAGTCGCCGAAGACGTGCACGTCGCTCGCCGACCCGAACGCGTAGCTCACGTCGGCGGGCCCCGAGGCGTTCGCGTTGCGGAGCAGCACCATGTTGCCGCGCACCACGCCGATCGTGTCGACGCCGTCGCCGTCCCAGTCGCCCGCCACGTGGCGATCGCCCGCGCTGCCGTAGCGGAAGCGCGTCTCTCCGCCGCGGTCGTCCCGGAGGTGCACCTCGCCGCCGCGCACGTAGCCCGCGGTGTCGACGCCGTCGCCGTCCCAGTCGCCGAGGAGGAACTGGTCGCCCGCCGCGCCGAAGCCGAAGCTGCCGCCGCCCCGGACGAACCAGGTCCCGCCGCGGACCGCCACCGCCTCGTCGACGCCGTCCCCGTCGAGGTCGCCGGCGAGGTGCACGTCGCTCGCGCTCGCCCACTCGAAGACCCGGTCGTACCCGCCCGCGCTCGCGTCGTCTCGCAGGTACCAGGAATTGCCCGTCATCGCGCCGAGGCCATCGGCGCCGTCGCCGTCCCAGTCTCCGACCACCGCGCCGTCCAGGGGCGCCCAGCGCCCGTAGGCCTCGGCCGCGCCGCTCGGGCGGAAGCCTTCGCACGTGTCGGTCCGGTCGAAGCCGGGGCTCACCGGGAAGCGCTGGTCGCGTCGGGTCGGCCGGGTGAAGCTGCGCCCCGCGGGCACCACGCAGCTCGGGGAGCCGGCCGGCTCGTAGTAGGAGTCGAACACGTCCGCGCCGCCCCCGAGGTTCTCGAGCAGCGCGTTGCCCGTCCCGTAGAGGCAGTAGCCCTGCACGTTCTGGGTCCCGCTCGGCCACGCCCGCGTCGCGCGCGAGAAGAGGTTGCGGCGGAGCACGATCGACGCGCTGCCGTCCACGAGGCGGACGTTGTAGCGCGCGTCGTGGAAGGTGTTGAAGCGCATCGTCACGTCGTTCGGGTCGGGGTGCGACGGGTTGCCGGCGCCGACCTTCACGTTGGTCCCGTTCGGAGCGCCCCACACGACGTTGCGCTCGAAGAAGCCGTCGCGGCCGCGGTCGCCGAAGTTCATGTAGACGTCGTGGTCCTGGTCGGCCCCGTGCACCGAGCCGTTGTCGTGCACGCAGTTGCCGAGGAAGCGCCAGTCCGAGGGCTCGCCGTCGTAGGCGCGCCCGCCGCCGATCGTCACCGCCGCGTAGCCGCGCGCGTCCCAGATCTCCGCGTCGCGGTACACCCACCCGCGCCCGTCGCGGAGCTGCAGCAGATCGCCGTCCCCGCTCGTCGCCGGATCGCGGGTCACGTTCACCCCGGCGAAGCGCCAGTGGAAAGGCCGCCGCAGCACCAGCCGCCCGCGCACCACCGGGCGCTCGCCGTCGTAGGCCGCCACCGTGATCGGGTCCTCCTCGGTCCCCCGGGTGAGCGGCACGTCGACCACCTCCCGATAGTCGCCGCCGCGCACCCAGAGCCGATCTCCGGCCGTCAGCACCGAGAGCGCGTGGGCCAGCGTGCCGAACGGCCGGTCGCGCGTCCCGAGGTCCCCGTCGTCGCCGCCCGGCGCCACGAAGTACACGCCGTCCGGCGCGCAGCCGCCGCCGTCGCAGCGCTCCCCGTCCAGGCAGACGCCGCAGGACCCGCCGCAGCCGTCGTCCCCGCAGCTCCGCGCCGCGCAGCGGGGGTCGCATCGCCCCGCGTCCACCGTGCCGCCGTCGCTCCTGCCGCCGTCCGGCGAGCGCCCCGCGTCGTCCACCGCGAAGGCCGCGTCGATCGGGCCGCCGTCCACGCGCGCTGCGTCGACTCGACCTCCGTCGGTCCGCTCGACGCGCGGTCCACCGTCGGGCGCGAGAGCTCGGCCGTCGCAGGCACACAGGGTCAGGGCGAGGAGCAGCGGACGGGCGGGCACGCCCCATCATGCCAGATCACGGCGCCCGCAGCGGGACGCGGTGGAGCACACGCGTGCCGTCCCGGACCAGCAGCCAGCGCCCGGCGAGGCGCTCGTGTCCGCCGGCGTTCACCTGAAAGCGAATGGCTCCGTCGCGCCAGCGCAGCGGGAGCTGATGGGCGAGCTCGTCCGCGTCGCGAGGGTCCGCCGCGTCCGAGAGCACGAGGTGCAGCGCGCTCGTCCGATCGAAGTAGAGCTCCCCGAGATCAGCGTAGACCTCGCCGTGCTCGTTGCCGGAGACGTCGACCCCGAGCCGCCCGATCGTGAAGCCGCCGCGGAACGGCACCCCGCTCTCCTCGACCGCGCCGCCCCGGCGGGCGGGCTCGGTCTCGGTGATCCGGAAGGCGGCGGCTATGTCGTCGAGCGGCCGACCCTCGTAGCGCGGGGCGCCGTGGAGAAAGGTTTGGATCATCGACGGCTCGCTCCGGTCCACCATCATCTCGTAGCGGCGCCAGACCTCGCGCGGGATGCGCTCCTCCACGTGCCTGGCGTGCCGTACGACGTGCTCACCAGACCCGCTCACGCCGAACACCGCGATCCGGTCGATCTCGCCGGCCCCGTCGTGGTCGTGGCCGTTCAAGATCACCTGCAGGTGCATGCCGTTCGTCCAGGTGATGGCCACGCCCGGCTCCGGCTGGCCGGTGGTCGGAATGCGCGGGTGATGCGTGCGGAAGAGCTTGTGGGACGTCGAGCCGAACTCGACTCGCTCCACGACGCCTTCGACGCCGCTCTCCTGCAGGACGAAGCGCTCGCCCACCGCGGCGCCGCCGAAGATGACCTGGGAGTCGTCGTCGAACACGAAGCTGAGCACGCGCGCCCCCGGGTCGACCCGGAGGAGCCGGCCGGTCGGGTTCCGCTGTCCGTACGCCTCGGTGTCCGGAAAGTGGATCGCCTCGCCCAGCGGCCGCGGCCACTCGCCCGAGGGCACCGCCGCGCTCAGCTCGCCGGTGGTGACGCGCACGACGTAGCGTCGATAGGCGGTCGGGTCGTGGGTCCACCGCGCCCACCAGGCGAGCACGCCCCGGTCGAGCGGCGCGGCGTGACCGACGAGCGGCACCGGGCCTCCGATCGCGCCGCCGAGCGTGTGGCGGGAGCCGTCGCGGGGAGGCTCGAGGTGCAGGTGACCCTCGACCCGCGGGTGCCTGGGCTCCGATCGGTCCATCGTCACGCCGGCGGTGGAGGCCCACGGCGAGTCGGGATCGTCGCAGGGGTTCGACGGCGACGCGTGGCAGCTCAGCGGCGCGCCGTCTTCGTGACGAACGAAGTGGTCGCTTGGGACGCCGTTGAAGCGCAGGTCGTCGCCCATCATCCAGATCGACGGGACGGCGTCGTCGATGGCGCCGGCCGGCACCTCGGGGTTGATCTTCTCACCGAGGCCACCGACCTCGAGGGTGACGATCTCGCCGTGCGCGAGGCACCCCGAGACGCCGTCGGCGACGACCGGGCACCCCTCGACGGCGGCGTCGGGCGGCGCCGCGTCCTCCTGCTGCGCGTCCCGTTCGGGGCGTGCAGCGTCGACGTGGCCCGCGTCGGTCGGGACCGGCGAGCTGCAAGCCGTGAGCACGATCGGCGCGAGGAGCGCGAGCTGTCGAATCATCCCGCGAGCGTAGCGCTCGAGCTCGACGCGTCGCCGAGCTTCGGCTTACTCCGGCTTTCCGCGCAGCCCGAGGATCCCGACCACGCCGGCCAGCGCGAAGAGCGCGAGGTGGGTGAGCTCGCCCGCCGGTCGAAAGAGCGCGTCCGTCAGCGCGAGCGCCTGGGTCGCGACGGCGAGGAACGCGACCCCGCTCGTCACGAGCGCGAGGTGGCGGCGACCCGCGCGCGCCGCAACCTCGTAGGCGCACGCCCCAACCGCGAGCGCGAGCGGGAGCAGCACCATCGGCCGCGTCGTGTCCCAGAGATCGGCCACCTCGGTCAGCCGTCCGAGCGCCACCGCGCCGAAGACCAGCAGCGTCGATCCGATCGCGCCCATCGTCGGCCCGGTGCGCCGGTCCCTCGCGAGCCCCACCGCGGCCGCGAGGAGCAGCGCGGTCACCGCGAGCAGCGCCGCCTCGGAGGCCTGCGTCCAGCTCGCGTAGCGCGCCATCACCTCGGTCGGCGACACCGCCCCCGCGTCGCGCAGCTCCGCGGCCCGCACCGCCGCGTCGACGCGCCGCCGCCACACCTCCAGCGCGACGCTCGACCCGATCCGCGCCACCGCGGCCGCGATCAAGAGTCCAGGGACGATCCTATTCATTCATCGATCTCGACCCGAGCGCTATCCCGGCGTCGACCCGATGTCGACCGCCCTCGACGAGCCAGGTCGTCAGCCGCCCGCTCGGATCACGGTGCGGCCCTCGTGACGTGCTCCTCCGGGCGAATGCGGAAGCCCTCACACCGGAGCTCGCCGTGCGCCGCGGGGCGGCAACGGCCGTGGAACGCCTCCTCGATGTCGGCGCGCGTCGTGTAGTGGGCGATCGTGAAGTCACGGAAGCAGACGCCGCCCTGGCTCAGATGCCCCCTGTCGAAGTCACGCGCGTCCGCGAAGCCCTCGCAGCGCGGTGTGCGGTCGGCATACGAGTTGCCCGCCCGGACGTGCAGCTGCCGCGGGGAGGTCGACAGGTGCACTCCCGGGCGACAGGCGACCGTCACGTGGAGCCCGTCGCGGCTCTCCTCGCCCAAGGGCCCGTGCGGGTAGCGTCTCGGGTGGGTGCAGCGACCCGGGCTCAGAGCTTGGCCGATCTCGGCCAGCGCCAGCCACGCGCCACGGTGACGCGGGAACTCCATCGTCAGTCCCTCTCGCGTCACCCGCGCCAGCTCGGCGTCACCGAAGAAGGCGCGCGGCGTCTCGGTGCCCCAGCCCGTGAGCCTGGGCGGTGCGTCGCAGCGCTCGCTCGCGGTGCTCGCGGAGAGTCGCTCGCCCGCGAGCTGATAGCTGCACGCCTCGACCCGGTCGGCGCGTCGAGTGACGTGGACCACGATCAGGCCGCGGCCGAAGACGACGTGCTCGACGTCGTCGACGGTGCCGCGGAAGGCCTCGAATTCTTGGGCGTGGGCGACCCCGGCCGAGCTCGCCAAGGCCAGCGTGAGCAGCGCGCGCGCGATCATCACGGAGGTATACGTGGCGCGCCGCCAGAGTCACCCCGCCTCTGCAGGCGCCCGTGGCCCCGCCGGCGCCGACCGATGTCGACCGCGCTCAGCGCCGCCGCCGCCAGAGCGCGAGCGCGAGCGCGGCGAAGAGGATCGCGAGAGGCGAGCCGCCGCGGCCGACCACGCGACAGCCGCAGCCGCTCGTGACCTCGCCCGCGCCGCCGCCGTCCGCGGAGCCGGAGCCGGAGTCGGAGTCGAGCTCGCCGCCGTCGCCCGGCGCCGAGGGATCCACGCACCCACCGGCCCGGCAGATCTGACCGCTCGGGCAGACCGCGCCCTCGCACGGGTCGACGCACGCGCCGTCGCGGCAGATGTTCGGCGCGTCGCAGGTCACGTCCGCGCAGCCCGCGCTCACGCAGGTCCCCGCGCCGCCGCACTCGGAGCCCGCCCCGCACGGCCGACACTCGCAGGTCTGCACGCAGACGCCGGCCTCGCAGACCCGGCCGTCCTCGCAGATCACGCCCGCGCAGGCGTCCACGCAGACCCCCGCGCGGCACACCTGCTCGCCCGGGCACACCACGCCCTCGCAGGCGCCGACGCACGCGCCGTCCAGGCAGCGCTCGCCCGGCCCGCACTCGACGTCGACGCACGCCGTCTCCACGCAGAGCCCGTCGGCGCAGCTCTGGCCTTCGCCGCACCCGCCCTCGAAGCAGCTCGCCACGCACACGCCGCGATCGCAGGCCTCGGCGGCGCCGCAGAGCGCCTCGCCCTCGTCCACCGCGCCGTCGCAGTCGTTGTCGATGGCGTCGCAGGTCTCGTCGGCGGGGCTCGTCACCTCGCGGCACGAGAGCCCGCCGCCCGGCTCGCACTCGGTCAGGCCGACCGCGCAGGCGCCCATCGCCTCCGGCACCTCGCAGGCCTCGCCCGCGCCAGCGCAGCTGAGCCCGGTGAAGAAGAAGACGTCGTCGTTGTAGTCGCCGTCGTTGCTCCAACCGCTGCTGCTGGTGTTTCCGTCCTCGAAGGCGATGTACCAGCCGTCGGGGCTGACCGTGGACCGGTAGCTCAGGCTGAGGATCCAGGGCCCGGGGCTGCCCGCGCAGGGTCCACTGTTGCACACCGTGTTCCACTGGGCCTCGGTGAAGTGGGCCGGGCTGCGCATCAGCGCGAAGCCGACGAGCCCGCCGAGGTACCGCGGGTCGTCGCGGATGCTGGTGCCGCTGATCGTGGTGCCGAGCGGCGCGCCCGCCGGGATGACCTCGTAGATCTCGGCCGCGGTCGGCGCGGTCGTCGCGCCGGGGACGACGTTGTACCAGCCGACCCCGTACTGGAACCTCGCCTCGTTCAGGACGAAGGACGCCGTGAACTCGCAGAGCGGCGAGAAGGTGTTCGGGGTGGCGCTCGCGTCGGCGACGAAGTCGATCGACTCGCCGCGGTCCGCGAAGAGCTCGTGGAGCTGCGTCTCGACGCGCCCGGAGTCGATGGGCACCACCATCCCGTTGGGCTGCATCACCTGCGCGTGCGCGGACGCGGAGGCGAGCATCGACGAGACCAGGACGGCGAGCGAGAGGGAGCGGAGGGTCACCATGTTGGGATGGTACACGCCGTGCGTGACACTGGGGGACGATTCCGTGTCGAGTCAGCGCTCTCCGTCAGTCGCCCGCGCTCGCGTCCGTCCAGGGGCGCGCTCGCTCCACTTCGGGCGGAGCGCTATCCTGGAGCAGATCCGATGTCGACCGACGACCTGACCCTCGAAGTCCTGAAGCAGATCCGCGACGAGATCATCGGCACCCGCCGCGATCTCGGCGCTCGCATCGATCAGACGAACGAGCGCCTCGACCAGACGAACGAGCGCCTCGACTCGACGAACCATCGCCTCTCTGCCGTCGAGACCACGCTGCTCGATCTGGCGGAGCAGCAGCGCTTCGTCGTCCGCCACCTGGGCACGCTCTCGGCGCGAGATCGCGGCTGAGCGTCAGAAGCTGCCGGCGACGCCGATCGTGGCTCCGCCGGCGGCCGGGGCGAGGAAGGGGAGCACGGCGGTCTGCCGCTCGCGCGGGCGGTCTTCGTAGAGCAGCACCGCGTAGAGAGGTGTGAGGAAGGCTTGCGTCAGCGCGCCCAGGCCGGCGCCGATCATCAGGCCCCACGCGCGCCCGAGGCCCCAGGTGTTGCCGCTCTCGTCGACGGCGATCCCCACCAGCGTGGAGAGGCCGAAGACCGCGAGGTTGCTCGCGAGGCCGAGACCGTAGACCGGCAGCGCCTCGAGGAAGTCGAGGCCCGCGCCGAGCGCGACGCCGGGGCCCGGGCCGATTACGAAACCGAGCGCGCCGCCGACCGCCAGGCCGCCGAGGGCTCCGGCCGCGCAGCCCACGTCGCGCTGCACGCTGCAGCCGACGGCGAGGCCACCGAGCGCGCCGAGCGCGCCGCCCGAGCCCACCGCGACGCCGGTGGCCGCCCACGTGCCGGCGAGCGCGTCGACGTAGCGGTCGGAGAGGCTCCGCGCCGACTGGGCCGACGCGAGGGAGGGCGCGGCGAGCAGGAGCGAGGCGACGAGGAGCGCGCGCATCATTCGGCCTCCAGGAGCTCGAGGAACGTCTCGTTCAGCGCGTCGTACGCCTCGACGTCGAAGAAGAGATCGCGGCTCGCGTAGTAGTCGCGCACCGCGTCGATCAGGGTCCGGTACTCCGCCGCCGTGCCGGCCCGCGCCGGGTCACGCGCCGGGGCCAGCGCCTCGGCCTCGCGGTAGGCCCACGCGACCTCGGGGATGCGCGGGTCGCGCAGGGTCTCGAGGATCAGCCGCCGCGCCTCGACCGGCTCGTGCGCCTCGAAGTCGGCGTGCGAGAGGATCTCGAGGGTGTCCCCCTCCTCGAGATAGACGGTGTGCCCGACGTGCGCGCCGCTCGGGAGCAGGCTGGTCGTGATCGGGTCCGAGGGCAGCAGCACGCGGTAGGCGACCGGCCGCTCCGGGTCGATCAGCCGCGGCAGGATCGCGAGGTCGGTGACGCCGACCGCGCCGCCGTCGAAGGGAGCGGCCTGATCCCGGTAGAAGCGCGACTCGAGGCGCTCCTCGGTCAGCGCCCGGGCCCAGGCGGCGTTGCCGACGCGTGGGGCGCCGAAGGTGATCAGCTTGAGGCGCTCCCACGGCCAGTCGCGCAGCGCCGCGGGCATGCGCGCACCGCCCGGCCCGTACGCGTCGCCGAGCAGGAGCGCGCTCGCGAGCATCTGCGCCTGCCCGCCGCCGAGGCTGTGCCCGGTCACGTAGACGTTCGTCGGCGCGACCTCGCGATCGCCCACCACCGCGTCCAGGCAGCCGAACAGCTGCGGCAGGCTCGAGCCGATCGCGGTCGCCATGCCGCGGCTCACGCGGTGACCCTCGGTCGCGCTCACCAGCGGGTGCGCCTCCTCGCGGTAGCCGAGGTCCGTGATCCAGTCGGGGTTGCCGCCGGCCATCTCGCTCGAGAGCGCCTCGATCGCGGCGCGGTTGGCGGCGCCGCTCCGCGAGCCCCGGAAGGCGATGTGCACGTCGTAGGCGTCGCCCTCGGTCGCCCGCACCAGCGCGAAGCCGGCCACGCTCTGCGACGCGGGCTGCCCGTCCTCGCCCTTGTCGCCGGTCCCGCCCTCGAACACGAGCAGCACGTCGCGCGCGTCGGGGGCGGCGTCGTCACGGCGGGCGGGCAGGGGGAACACCGTGACGTCCCCCGGCGCGCCGCCGATCGTCCGGACGCACACGTGGGCCTCGTCGATGCGCTCGGTGATCGCGCGCGGCGTCAGGTACTCGGTCCAGCGGCCACCCGACGGGAAGGTGACCGCGTCGCTCCACGGGTGGATGCGGCTGTACTGGTAGACGATCGGATCGTGCGCGGGGTTGTCCTCGAAGCCGGCCAGCAGCCCGGGCCCGCGGAGATCCTCGGCGCTCCCGCCCGCCGCCCGCTGCGCCTCCCCGGTCCGCGCCGCCCACTCGCGCACCCGCGCCATCAGCGCCGGCCGCGCCTCGCCCGTCTCCTCGTAGTAGGGGTCGAACGGCCACACGAGCGTCTGCCCGTAGAGCTGGTAGGCGAAGATCGAGAGGTCGAGGTGGTAGGCGATCGGGTGATAGGGGAGGGCGCCGAGCTCCTGCGCGCGCACCGCCTCCGCGGCCTCCTCCGAGGTGTCGATGTAGGGCACGTCGCAGGCGGTCGCGGCGGCGACGAGGGCGACGGCGATCGAGGCGCGGGCGGTGATCGAGGCGTGCATCGCTGCGGTCTCCGCAGCTCGATCTACGGGGCGCGCTCGGTGAGGTCAAACGCACCGGCCGCGCAGCAGCGCGCCGCCGGTCGCGATCCAGACCTCGTCGCGGCCGCGCGCGTGCACGCCGTGCACCTGCGGGTCGGGCACGTCGGGGTGGGAGACCGCCCAGCGTCGGCCGTCGTCGGTGGCCACCACCACCGCGCGTCGCGCGTCCGAGCCCGCGGCGAACGCGCGCCCGCCGGCCGCCGAGGCGCCGGCATAGAAGTAGCCCTTCGTGCCGGTGCGCTTGGTCGAGAAGTCGCGCCCGCCGACCGACACGAAGGCCGCGCCGCCGCTCGCCGGGGCCACCACCAGCTCGCCGTCGGCGGCGACGCCGTAGATGAATTTCTCGCCCTTCTGTCGCTCCACGCGCCAGGCCTCGCCGTCGTCCGAGCGGAGCAGGGTGCCCATCGTGCCGCTCACGAGCAGGTGCCCCTCGGGCGCGCGGCAGATCCCCGAGAGGTGCTGGCGGCTCCCGCTCGCCTGCGGCGCGAAGCTCCGGCCGCGGTCCGTGGAGCGGAGCACGGTGCCTCCAGCGCCCACGATCCACACGTCGTCGCCGCGCACCACGCCGCCCTCGAGCCGCGCGTCGGTCCCGACGTCGACCCGCTCGAAGCTGCGGCCGCCGTCCCACGAGGCGAGCGTCAGGCCCAGGTCGCCCACCACGCAGGCGAAGCCGCCCGCGTCGCCGAACGCGCCGCGCATCCAGCTCATCCGGGCGACGTGCGGGTGCGTCCAGGCGTCGCCCTCCAGCCGGTGAATCCCCGAGACCGCGCCGACGAGCAGCGCGCCCGCGCTCTCGGTCACCACCATGAACCCCTCGGCCCCCGGCGGCTCGACCGCCCCCCAGTCGATCTCCATGACCGGATCGTACGCGAATGAAGCGGCGCGCTCCCGGGTTCGGCCTCGCGATGACGGACTCGCCTCGACCCTGGGGGAGCCTGCTGTGGCTCGCGCCCGGCCTGCTCAGCCTCGTCGCCGCGCTCCCCACCGGGCTCGCCGCGATCCTCATCGCCAGCGACGAGGCCTACGCGTCCCGCCCGTACCAGCTCGCGACCTGCGGGCTGCTCTTCGGGGGGCTGCTGCTGACCACGCTGGCCCTCGCCCGCGTGGTCTTCGCCTTCAGCAGCCGCCGGCGCGGGGATCGGCCAGCGTGACCTCCCAGGTCCCGTCGCCCTCGACCTCGATCTCGCCGAGGTCGAACACGTCGCTGTCGCGCCAGCGCAGCTCGTCCTCGTAGTCGAGGTTGTTGCGCTCGGGCAGGTCGACCCGGTAGGCGCGCACCGCATAGGTGCCGGGGCTCACGCTGCCGAAGGTCGCGCGGGTGATGTCGTCGGCGTCGCCGCCGCAGCCGTCCCAGGACCAGTGATCGCCGTGGACGGGCTGGCAGTACGCGGCCGCGTGGTCCACGCCGTCCTCGCCCTCGAGCGAGAGGATCCAGTCGAAGCGCGACTCGAGGTAGGGCGTCACCGCCTCGCCGCAGCTGTCGGTGAGCGTGAGGTCGAAGCGCACGTTGCCGCAGCGGCTCACCGCGTCCTCGCTGCGGAGGCCGGTGCCGAACTCGTTGTTGGTCCCGTCGGCGAGGAGGGAGAGCACCATCGCCTCGTGGCCGTCGCCCTCGATCGTCAGCGTGCGCACCGCCGGCTCGCCGAGGCGGTCGAGCGCGACCTCGTCCTCGCGGTTCACCACGCGCAGCTCGTAGGTACCGGGCGCGAGATCCTCGAAGGCGAAGGCGCCGACCGAGGTGGTGAAGGTCGCGTGCACCCCGTCCTCGCCCTCGAGCAGGACCCGCGCGCAGCCGATCGGGCTCGGCTCGGCGCCGATGCCCCAGGTGAAGCCCACGTAGCCGGTGAGCCGGTGCGCCTCGGGGCCGGTCGGCTCCTCCGGGTCGTCCGACGCGCCGCAGCCCGGGCCGAAGGGGTTCCACAGGCACCACCAGCCGTCGCCCTTGCCGCCGGCGGCCGCGATCGCGTCGCAGCTCGAGCCCAGGGCGCGCTCGGCGGCCGCCTCGTCGCAGGTGGCCGGCGTCGTCGCCTCGGTGCCGAGGCAGGCGGCCACGTGAGCCGCCGCCTCCTCGCACGGGGACGCGGAGGTCGTCGGCGCCGTGCAGGCGGCCAGGAGCGCGGTCACGAAGGCCGGAGAGAGCTTGCGGAGAGTCATGCCGGCGCCCCTGTGCACGCCCCGTGCCCACGCCCCCACATGCGCCCCTGCTTCTGCACCGGCTAGGCTAGTGACCGAACGCTGGGGACCAGCCTCCCCATCCCCGAAGAACGCGACGGAAACATGCGTCGCCGGCCACTCACGCCCGTCGGCGTGAACGCGCGCGGCGCTTGGAGGTGTGATGCGAGCGAGTCGAATTCGAGCGATCCTGGCGGTCCTGGGTGCCCTGAGCCTCGGCGTGGGCTGCGGCGGCGAAGAGGAGAGCGCCGCCGAGCCGGCGACGGAGGCGGCTCCCTCCGCGGAGCCCGCCGAGGCGGCCGAGCCGAGCGCGGCCGCGCCGGCCCTGCCCGCGTGCCCCGACCGGGCCGAGCGCAACGAGGACATCCACTTCTGCCTCACGCTCCCGGCCACCGCCGAGCTCGACAGCGCCGGCGACGACTACCGGAGCTACGTCATCGACGGCGGCCCCCTCGCCGAGGTCCGCTACGCCGCGGGCGAAGACTACGCCGACGTCGGCGTGACCGACGGCGAGCTCCTCCTGGCCGGCCAGGCCTTCCCGGAGTCGGGCATCGAAGAGACCCGCGCCATCGCCAACGGCCAGGGCACCTTCTGGCGCGTGAGGGAGTGCGAGTCCGAGGACAGCTGCATCTTCATGGGCGTCGCCGCGGTCCGCGCCCCCGGCGGCGTCACCAGCTGCATCGTCGAAGGCGACGACGCCCCCGCGGTCGAGCTCTGCGCGTCCCTCCTCCCCCACTGAGTTTCTTGGGCAGGGGCGGGTCCGCCCCCGCCCCCCCGCTGCGGCGGCACAACGATGTTCGCTCCGGGCTGCGCCCTCCGCAAACATCGCTGCGCCTCCTCCGCGGGGCCCCCCCACCCACTCCGGGGCCTCGCTCCGCTCGGCCCCGACCCCGGCGGGGGGCGCCGGGGGCCCC
>JAYZQJ010000179.1:0-12768 GCA_036149055.1 Myxococcota bacterium
CCTCGGTGGGCCCTCGATCCGCAGCCGCCACGTGGACCTCACGGCCGACGTCGGCGATGCTCCCGATCAAGACGACGGACCGGACAGAGTTTCTGGAATCAGCCGGCCATCGTTTCCGGAACCTGCACGCAGGGGGCGACGTCTGGTACGGAAACACGACCATGAGCCGAGTCACAGCTGTACTGATTCGAGGCGCAACACGAGGTTCGGCACAGCTCACGCGCGCGGCGGCTGGTGCTCTCGAAGATGCGTTCGTCGAGGGAGAACCCGAGCGGCGCATAGCACCCCCGTCCCCGTTCGTGCGGATTCTCGATCGCGATGCAGACCCGCCTCTGAGCACCTTCATCAGCGTGAGCCAGGAAGACCTGGGAAAGCTGTGGCCCGCGAAGGTGATAGTTCCAGTTCTAGAGCCGGCCGGACTCTGGCGACCCGGACCGTCGCGCGGGCGCGTCTTCTCGGCGCTCGCCACCCCCCGGATGGAGGCTCTCGTCGGAAGACTGATCTCAGCGCTCGACGGGTATCGGCCGTACGGCTGGTTTGCGATCTGGAATACGCTCGCCACCGGTTCATCGGGAGTGCCAGCGCCGACAGGGTCTCTGGGCGATCGTCGACCTCCCCATTTCCGAGGGCCTGTGCAGCCAAACGAATTGGTGTACTTCCTGGCGCGCCATCACCCAGAAGGGTCTGCTCTTCCCTTCCTGTAGCGGTCTCTGCGCATATCGGCCCTGGTCGAAATCACGACAGCCCATGAGACGAACCGGCTGCTGGCGCGAAGACGCGCGACCTCGTCAGCATCGGCGGCGCGCCGACCCACCATCGGCGCAACGTCTCCCCGGGACGCCCAGCTCCTCGGAGACCCGGTACCAGCTGGCGTCCGACTTCGAGACGAGTCCCGACCTGCGGAGCGCAGCGCCGTCCGCGCCCCGCCTCACGCCGCTCCACCGCTCGCTTCAGGTCTCGTTGCCCTGTCATCCCACGCCTCCTCGGGTCGCGGATCTCAGCACTGGGAGATCCCGCAGTCAGGACGGGGGGAGGGCGAGCACCTACGGCCGACGGTCGGCGGGCCGCCATCCCGCCGCCCTCGGTCCAGCTTCGCGTTGCGCCAACCGACAGCCGCCGAGCGGCCGGCAACCGCGCGACCGGCGGCGAGTCCCCACCTCGCCGCCCCGGTCCATCTTTGCGTCTTCGCATCTTTGCGAGAGACAAAAAGACAGCCACCAAGCCGCCGGCAGCCGCGCAACCGGCGGCGAGTCGCCAGCCTGCCGCCCCTCTGCGGCTCTGCGCCTCTGCGAGAGATTAATAGACAGCCGCCAAGCCGCCGGACAGTCGCGCGACCGGCGGCGAGCTGCCATCCCGTCGCCCCCTCCAGGTACGGCTTCAGAGGATGTTGGCGGCGAGCTCGGCGAGCTCGGAGCGCTCGCCTTTGCGGAGCGTGATGTGGCCGGCGATCGTCTGGCCGCGGAGGCGGTTGACGGTGTGAACCAGGCCGTTGCTCGTCGCGTCCATGTACGGGTTGTCGATCTGGTAGGGGTCGCCGGTCAGCACGATCTTCGTGCCCTCGCCCGCGCGCGACACGATGGTCTTCACCTCGTGCGTCGTCAGGTTCTGGGCCTCGTCGACGATGAGGAACTGGTCGGGGATCGAGCGGCCGCGGATGTAGGTCAGCGGCTCCACCTCGAGCATGCCGAGGTGCAACATCTCCTCGTAGCTCCGGCCGTTGCGGCGGTCCTCGCTGGTCAGGCCCATCAGCAGCTCGAGGTTGTCGAAGATCGGCTGCATCCAGGGCTGCAGCTTCTCCTCGATGTCGCCGGGCAGATAGCCGATGTCGCGGCCGAGCGGGAAGATCGGGCGGGAGACCAGCACCCGCTGGTAGACCTTCTCCTCGTGGGCCTTGTGCAGCGCCGCGGCGAGCGCGAGCAGGGTCTTGCCGGTGCCCGCCTTGCCGACGATGGTGACCAGCTTGATGCGGTCGTCGAGCAGCAGGTTGAGCGCGTAGCTCTGCTCGCGGTTGCGAGCGCCGATGCCCCAGACGCGGTCGCGCTTGGTCGGCAGCTTGGTGACCCGCTGGCCGTTCGGCTCCACCCGGCCCATCGCGCCGTGGCTCGGGTTGGCCCGGTCGACCAGCTGCACGAAGGCGTTCGGCTTGGCCTCCTCCGGCGGGGCCATCTCGCCCTCGCGGTAGAAGGCGTCGACCTGATCGCCGTCGACCTCCACCTCGAAGACGCCGGTGTAGAGCTCGTCGAGCCGGGTGCGGTCGTGCTCGTAGTCCGCCGCCACCAGCCCGAGCGCGTCGGCGCGGATGCGCAGGTTCACGTCCTTGCTGACGAGGATGGTCGGGGTGTCGTCCCCCTGATCCTTCACGTCGAGCGCGACGGCGATGATGCGGGAGTCGACCTCGTGGCCCACGCTCGTCATCGCGGTCGGCAGCCGCCGCTCGCTGAACGCGACCCGCAGGTGGCCGCCCTCGGGCAGGTCCACGCCCTCGGCCAGGTTCCCCTGGGCGCGCAGCTCGTCGAGCATCCGGCTGACGCCGCGGGCCGAGCGGCCGAGCTCGTTCATGTCGCGTTTGAACTTGTCGATCTCCTCGATCACGTAGATCGGCAGGACGACGGTGTTGTCTTCGAACGCGTAGAGGGCGCCGGGATCGTGGAGGAGGACGTTCGTGTCGAGGACGAAATTCTTTTGCACGCTGCTCCCCGGGCACCTCGACCCGACCGGGAATGAGTCGGGAACGGTGCCGTGAGTATCAGGGGTGACTCGGCGTGCCGCCGGACGCCCCCCAGTGGGTAGCCGTGGCGTGCAACGCGCTCGAATGCAAGCAAAGGCGTGCGCGAGCGCGGGGCCCCGCGCCCCGGAGGTAGACGCGCGCCCCGGCCAAGCCAGCGGGATGGTTGCGAAAGCGGGCGCGCTGGGCGCGCCTTCGACCGGGCCCTCATCCGGGTTAGGGTGAGATCGTGAGGTGGGCACACGCGCTGTCGTTTCTGGCGCTCGCGGCCTGCGGCTCGACCGAAGAGCCGGCCCCCGCCGCGCCGGCGCCGGCCCCCGAGGAGGCGGCCCCCGAAGAGACGGCCCAGGCCGAGTCCCCGCCCGACGAGCCCGCGCCGCCGCCGCCGCGCGCCGCCATCCGGATCCCGGTGGCCCTCGAGCGGGAGCTCGACGCGGCGGTGCACGCGACCCTCGAGGCGGGCGGCGCGCCCGGCGCGGTGGTGGTCCTCGGGCGGCGCGACGGGGTGCTCTTCGAGCGCGCCTACGGCCGCCGCGCGGTCGACCCGGAGCCGCGGCCGATGACCCGCGACACGATCTTCGACCTCGCGTCGCTCACCAAGGCGGTGGCCACCGCGACCAGCGTGTGGACGCTGATCGAGGCGGGGCGGCTGGCCCTCGACGACCCGGCGGCGGCCCACGTGCCCGGCCTCGACCGGCGGATCACGGTGCGGCACCTGCTGCAGCACACCTCGGGGCTGCCGGCGGTGAACCCGCTGCGCGACTACGAGGGCACCCGCGAGGAGGCGATCGCGGCCATCGCCGCGCTCCCGCTCGAGCACCCGCCCGGCGCGCGGGTGCGCTACAGCGACCTCGGCTACGTGCTGCTCGGGGAGGTGGTGCGGGGCGCGAGCGGGCGGCCCCTCGACGCCTACGCGGCCGAGGCCGTGTTCGGGCCCCTCGGCATGACCGAGACCCGCTTCCGGCCGCCGGAGGCGTGGCGCCCGCGCGTCGCCCCGACCGAGCGCGCCGAGCGGCGCGGCGGCGCGCTGATCCACGGGGTGGTGCACGACCCGCGGGCCTGGCGGCTCGGCGGCGTCGCCGGCAACGCGGGGCTCTTCTCCACCGCCGCGGATCTGAGCCGGTTCGCCCGGGCGATGCTGGGGGCCGATCCCGTGCTGCACGCGGACACGGTGGCCGCGATGACCGCGCCGGTCCGGCTGCCGGGCGGCGCGCGCACCCTCGGCTGGGACGTCGGACGGCGCGGGCTCTCGGCGCGGGCCTACGGGCACGGCGGCTACACCGGCACCTCGCTGTGGATCGATCCCGAGCGCGACGTCTTCGTGCTCCTGCTCTCGAACCGGGTGCACCCGGACGGGGAGGGCGACGTGCAGCCCCTCGTCCGGGCGCTCGGGCCGCTCGCCGCCCGGGCCGCCGAAGAGGCGCTGCCCGCGCCGGGGCCGATCGAGGCGGGCATCGACGTGCTCGAGGCCGAGGGCTTCGCGCGCCTCGAGGGCGCGACGATCGCGCTCCTCACCCACGACGCGGCCCGGGCCCGGGACGGCCGCCGCACGCTGGACGTCTTGCACGCCTCGCCGGTCGAGGTGGCCCGGGTCTGGGCGCCCGAGCACGGCCTCGACGTGGACCGCGAGGGGCACGTGGCCGACGGAGTCGACCGGCGCACCGGGCTGACCGTGCACGGGCTCTTCGGCCGGACGCGCGCGCCGACCGACGCGATGCTCGAGGGCGTCGACGCGGTGGTGATCGACCTCCAGGACGTCGGCGTGCGCTTCTACACCTACGCCTCGACGGTGCGGCGGGTGCTCGAGGCGGCGAAGGCGCGCGGCCTGCGGGTGGTGATCCTCGACCGGCCGGATCCGCTCGGGGGCGGCCCGCCGCGGGGCCCGGTCTCCGAGGAGGCGCTCGCCTCGTTCGTGAACCACCACCCGCTGCCGACCGTGCACGGGCTGACCCTCGGCGAGCTCGCGACGCTGCTGAACGTGGAGCGGGAGATCGACGCCGACCTCGAGGTGGTGGAGCTGCGCGGCTGGTCGCGGGCGCCGTGGGCGGAGACCGGCCTGCGCTGGGTCCCGCCGTCGCCCAACCTGCGCAGCCCCGCGCAGGTGCAGCTCTATCCCGCGCTCGCCCTGCTCGAGCCGACCAACGTCAGCGTCGGCCGCGGCACCGACGCGCCCTTCGAGCGGCTCGGGGCGCCGTGGATCGACGCCCGCCTCGCCGAGTTCGAGATCCCGGGCGTCGCGCTGGAGGCCGACTCCTTCGTGCCGCGCTCCAGCCGTCATCGCGGCGTGCGATGCCGCGGCGTCCGCGTCCGGGTGGTCGAGCCGGCGCGCTACGACCCGGTCCGCACCGGCCTCGCGCTCGCGCGGGCGCTGCACCGCCTCTACCCGGAGCGCTTCGAGACCGCGCGCCTCGAGCGGCTGATCGGGCACCGCGGCGTGACCCGGGGGCTGCTCGAGGGGGTCACGCTCGACGCGCTCGAGGCCGGCTGGACGCCCGACCTCCAGCGCTTCGGCGAGACGCGGGCGCGCTACCTCCGCTACCGGCGCTCCAACCCGCGTTAGGGCCGGTGAACCTGGAGCAGGCTCTGCTCGCCCGGCACCCCGATGCGGAGCGGGAAGCCGTAGACCCCGGTGCCGCGGTGCACGTAGAGGCGATCCTCGCCGCGGGCCCAGAGGCCGTGATCCGGGATCGAGGTGAAGCCGCTGACGAAGGTCCAGGGGAGCCCGAGGCTCACCAGCCCGAGCTGGCCGCCGTGGGTGTGGCCGGCGAGCACGAGGTCGCCGTCGCCCTCGGGCACGTGCTTGAACGCCCCCGGGTCGTGGAGCAGCACGACCCGCAGGTGATCGGGGCGGCGCGGGAAGCGCTCCGAGAGCGCGCGCAGGTGCTCGGCCCGGCGGCGGAAGTGGAAGTCGGCGCCGACGATCTGCACCGGCCCGACCGGGGTCTCCGCCACCGCCTCCTCGTCGACGAGCAGGGTGATGCCGTGGGCGGCGAGCGCGCGCCGGACGATGTGCGGCGCCTCGTGGTCGTGGTTGCCGAAGCAGGCGAAGACCTTGCCGGGCGCGGCGGCGAGAGGCGCGAGGCCGTCCTCGAGGATCCGGGGATCCGCCTGCGACTCCATGGTCATGAAGTCGCCGGTCAGCAGGATGAGATCCGGGTCCCGCTCGACCGCCCGCCGGCAGATGCGCTGGAGGCGCTCCACGCTCATCAGCGGGCCGAGGTGCGGGTCGGTGATCTGCACGATGCGGAGCGGTCGGTCGCCGCCGGCGCCGCCCTTCGGGTAGCGCCGCAGGCCGTCGACCCGCACGCCGTCGAGGGTGACGTCCACCACCTCCTCGCGGGTGTGGAGGGACTGCAGCACGCCGAAGGCGGCGATGACGAAGGGGATCAGCTCGGTCCCGTAGGTGTCGAGGCCCATCGCCACCGGCGAGGCCCAGAAGATCGACAGCAGCGTGCCGGCGGCGAAGAAGAGGCCGGGCACGCTCACCAGCGCCCGCCACCAGAGGGGCCGCATGCGCGCCCGGGCGAGGCTCATGAAGTGCAGATGCACCGTGAGCTGGAGGTAGGCGTAGAGCGGCCAGAGGGCCTCGAACGCGGGGAACATCGCGACCGCGATGGCTCCCTGCACGGCCATCAGGATGCCGGCGAAGGTGGCGAAGAGGCGCCCCCGCAGCGCCCAGGCCGCCGCGACGACGGTGAGCGCCCCCCCGAGGGTGAAGAGGCCGAACGCGAGCATGCGGCCATGGTTCTGAGGCTGGGGCCGCCCCGCCGCAAGGTCACAGATCGACGACGGGCAGGTTCACGCGCTTCTTGTCGGGCTGCTCCCGCGGCACGTTCTCGAGCTTGAGCACGCCGCGCGGGCACATGTGAGCGCACATGCCGCAGCCGACGCAGGACGCGCGGGTGAAGCTCTGGTTGGCCTGCGCGTAGCTGCGGACGTCGATGCCCATCTCGCAGTAGGTGCTGCAGTTGCCGCAGCTGATGCACATGTCCGGCTTCACCGCGATGCGGAAGCGGCCGAGCTTCTGCTGGAGGCCGAGCAGCGCGGCCATCGGGCAGAAGTTGCGGCACCAGACCCGCGCGCCGAAGAGCGGGTAGAAGCCGACCCCGACCACGCCGGCGAGGATCATGCCGACGACCAGGCCGTAGAGCTTCTTCATCGACCACCAGTGCTCGCCGGAGATGGCCTGGTGCAGCGTGCCGCCGAGGTTGGCCGCCGAGTCGAGCACGAGCAGGAAGGTGGAGCCCACCGCGAGGAAGAGGATCGGGTAGATGGCCGCCTTCTCGAACTTCCAGCTCCGGGTCGAGGTGCTGGTCAGGTGGCGCCACGGATCGCCGGCGGTGTTCGCGAGGCCGCCGCAGCCGCAGACCCAGCTGCAGTACCAGCGCTTGCCGAAGAAGTAGGCGGCGAGCGGGGCGACCACGAAGGCGAGCACGATGCTGGTGATCGCGAACATCAGCGGCACCGCGGCGAGCAGGTCCGGGTGCAGCTTGTAGTGATCGAGGGGCCAGATACTGGCGGCGAAGTACTCGTACTTCCAGCTGTCCCCGCCGCTGACGCCGAAGAAGAGCGGCATCACGAAGGGCAGGGTGAAGGCCAGGGTGCTCTGCACCGCGACGTTGGTGACGATGCGGTACTTGTTGTAGCGGCTGTTGCCGTGGCGGCGCAGGTAGTAGGCGGCGCCGATGCCCATGAACACCGTGTAGAGCGCGGCGTAGAGGAACCACTTGTTGCGCAGGCCGACGGCCTCGGCGACCGGCTGCAGGTGCTCGGTGAAGTAGAGGTCGCAGTAGAAGGCGATCAAGAGCACCGCGATGACGATCGCGAGCCAGTTCTTGCTGCGCCAGCCGCGCCGGAAGGTCGTGTCGAGCCCGTTCTGTCCCTGCAGATCCATCGCGCTATCCCCGCACTTCCGGCGCCGGCATGTGAGACCCGAGTACGCTGTGCGCCGGGCCGGAGAGCTCCGCGTCCGCGGCGCCCGGCGGCAAGACCAGCGGCGGCACGAACTCGGTGTCGAACTCCGCCTCGCCGAGGTGCGCCAGCACGTACGCGAGCGAGCGGTGCTCCTCGATCCAGCGGATGAGGATGGAGTGATCCCAGCGGCGGCCGAGCAGGTTGAAGCCGATCACCCGGTCGTCCTCGACCACGATCCGGGTGGTGCTCCGGACCTCGCCGCGCTCCTCGAAGTACCAGTTCCGCTCGCCCTCGACGTTCATGGAGACGAGCCCGGCGGTCGTGTACTCGATGTCCATCAGCTTTGCCGAGTTGTACCAGACGCCGCGCGCGTACTCGGCGCGGTCGCCGCAGAGGCGTCGCCCGGCGACCCGGCCCTGATCGCGCGCCGTGTACCAGAGCTGCTCGGGGCGCCGGCCGCCGTCGATCCAGCGCACCGCCGCGCAGTCGCCGGCCGCGAAGACGCCGTCGAGGCTCGCGCCGAGGCCCGCGTCGACCGCGATCCCGCCGCGCTCGAGCGCGACGCCGCTGTCGGCCAGCCACTCGGTGTTGGGCACCACGCCGATGGCGACCACGCAGAGATCGCAGTCGTAGCGCCCCCGGTCGGTCACCACCGCCTCGAGCGCCCCGTCCCCCTCGAGCGCCTCGACGTTCTCCCCGAGGCGCACGTCGACGCCGTGCTCGCGCATGCGCTCGGCGATCCAGGTCGACTCGGCTGGGTCGAGCGCGATGGGCCAGAACCAGTCCTCGCGGATGAAGAAGCGAGGCGAGAGCCCGGCCGCGACCATCACCTCGACCGCCTCGATGCCGATCAGCCCGCCGCCGACCACCGCCGGCCGGGTGGGCCGCCCGCGCCGCTCGGCCCGGACCGGGCGCGGCAGGTAGGGGGAGCCCTCCTCGCTGCGGTCGTGGTGCGCGTCGGGGTTCGGGGGGCGGCCCCCGTGGCTCGGGCCGCCGTGCACCTCGCGCTCGAGCCACTCGAGGTCCTGCAGGGTGACGAAGTGCCCGACGCCGGGCAGGTCTCCGCCGGGCCAGGGCGACGGACGTGGGCGGCTCCCGCAGGCGATGAGGAGCCGGTCGTACTGCACCGACTCGCCGCCGGCGAGGTAGACGGTGCGGCGCTCGCCGTCGAGGCGGGTCGCGCGGGCGCGGACCCGGCGGAAGCCCATGCGCGCGTAGAGGTCTCGCTCGTGCGGCTCGATGCAGCGGTGGCTCAGCTGCCCGCTCATCACCCACATCAGCGCGGTGCGGCTGAAGAAGTGGTCGCTCTCCTCGCTGATGATCGTGATGTCCCAGCTCGGCTCGCGGTTGCGCACCGTGATCGCGGCCTCGATGCCCGCGACGCCGTTGCCGATGATGACGACTCGCATCGCACCACCCTACGGCCAGACCCCGCCGACCGTTACCCCCCTGTCGAAGATGCCGGCGACCGACGCCCCCGCGATGATCCACCACGCGAGGACCACGAGCAGCAGGCCGAGCCCGCGGAGGGTCAGCCCGCCGGCCCCGGTCAGGGGGCCCTCGAGCCGGAGCTTCGGCGGCGCCTCGCGCCAGGTCTGCATGCGGGCCCCGAGGGCGATCTGCTCCCGCGGCGCGGCCTCCCGGTAGCCGCCGTCGCTCGGGAGCGCGCGCTCCTCCACCCGCACGGTCACGCAGGCGTGGGTGTGCCCGGCCGCGGCCGCCTCGCGCAGGGTCTCCCGCGCCTCCTCGCTCAGCGCGACGTCGGCGTCGGCGTCCTCGTAGCGCAGCGCGCCGTCCTCGATCTCGGCCAGCAGCCAGCCCTGGCGCCGCGGGCCGGCCCGCAGCTCGGCGAGAGAGGACACCGGCGGGATCTCCGGCCGCTCGAACCGCTCCGCCCGGATCTTCGGGAAGAGCTTCAAGCAGATGCCGAAGCCGCGCGCGGCCACCGCGACCATGCCGCCCGCGTACACCACGCCGAGCGCGGCCTGTCCGATCGCGACCACGCCGACCGCGACCTGCCCGATCGCGATGACGCCGCGCGCCACCTGCCCGATCGCGATCACGCCGCAGGCGAGCTGACCGAACGCGAAGATGCCGGTGGCGAGCTGGCCGAAGGCGAACACCGCCGGGCGATCCGGATCGGTCGAGATCCAGTCCATGGCGGGTCAGCGCATCAGCGTGAGGCCGAGCGCGAGGGGCAGGGTGATCCCGACGACCACCACCATGTAGACGATGATCGCGTTGCGGTTGGAGCGCCCGGTCTTGCCGTTGTACTCCACGCCGCAGGAGAGGCAGCGCACGTGGCTCAAGAGCCGCGGGCCGAGCGCGCCGCCCCACCAGGTGAAGCCCACGCTCGAGGCCTCGCGATCCCCGCAGCCGGGGCAGCCCGCCGTCTCCATGCCGCGATGATATCAGCAGTCGGTCGCGTTCCCGAGCGCGGTCGTGCCGTCGCCGCCCACCGAGAGGCCGCCGCAGAATTCGTTGGCGAGCAGGGCGCCGCCGCTCCCGCTGACCTCGGTGGCCCCGGAGACCCGGGTGAAGGAGAGGCCGCACTCGCTGCCGGACACCGTGACGTCGCCGTCGATGATCGCGCCGCGGATGCGGTTGTTCTGGCCGCTCACCGTGACGTTGCCGACGATCGTCACCTCGCCGCCGGTGACCCCGGCGCCGAAGAGCGCGACGTCGGAGCCGCCGAAGACGAGGTCGCCTTCGTACACGCCCCCGCCGAGCAGCACGATGCGGTCGCTGGCCGACAGGGCGTCGTTGACGGCGTCGATGCCCATCTCCGGCGACAGCTCGACCACCTCGCGCCCGAACGCGTAGCGGATCCGCACCATCTCCTGCACCTCGCCGGGGCGACCGGAGAGGGCGACCTCGACGAGGTCCTGGGCCGCGATCTCCTGCGAGATGGTGCCGCTCGCCTCGCCGCCGCTCAGCTCGAGGGTGCGGACCCCGGCCTCGCCCTCGGGGAGCGGGAGCACGTAGACCCCGTCGGCGTCGCTCGGCCCGCCGAGGTCGAGGGCGACGTCGCGCACGAGCACGTCGGCCCGCTCGAGCCCGGGCTCGGGCACCGGGACGTCGTTCACGTCGTCGATGGCGGGGTTCACCACCACCACGAAGGTGGTCTCGCCGAGGTCGACCTCGGTCGGCGGGGGCGTGGGCCCGCCTCCGGAGCAGCCGGCGGCGAGGAGGAGGAGGAGGGCGAAGGTCAGTCTGGAGGTCATGGGTGCTCGCATGGAAGAGGGCGTCAGAAGATGACCGGGACCTGGCAGACGAGGCGGCCGGCGGAGGGGGCGCAGGTGAGCCCCATGCAGCAGTCGCTCGAGGTCGTGCAGTCGGCGCCGTCCGGCACGCAGTAGCCGCCGTCCGGGGTGCCGGCGTCCGGCACGCCGCCGTCCGGGAGCGGGGGAGGCGACGGCGGCCCGCAGCGGAAGGTGTCGCCGTGCAGGACGCAGATCCCGCCGCAGCACTCCGAGGGATCGGTGCACGCGTCTCCGTCCGGCAGGCAGCTGCCCTCCGGCACGCCGGTGCAGCGCTTGGGGAACGGCCCGGCCGCGTCGTCGGGCCGGAGCCGTCGACAGGTCCCCGTGCAGCACTCGCAGTCGGTCTCGCAGAGCTCGCCGCCCGGCAGGCACACGGGCGCCGCGCCGCCGCACTCGGGGTCGCCGAGCTTGCGGCACCGCCGCACGCCCTCGGGGTCGGGCGAGCAGTCGCCCGAGCAGCACTCCGCGTCCGAGGCGCAGACCTCGCCGAACTCGTTGAGCGCGCCGCGCGGGGTGTCGATGGGGCCGCTCGGTCGGCAGCCGCCGATCGGCGCGCAGCGCTTCACGCCCCCGCCGCCGTCCTCGCAGCGGAAGCTGCAGCAGTCGCGCGCGGTGTCGCAGACCTCGAAGGCGGGCCGGCAGTAGCGAGGCGTGTCGCACGCGCCGCCGTCGCCGCAGAGCAGGCCGCAGCACTCGGCGCCGAAGCCGCAGGGCTCGCCGGCCGGGCGGCAGAAGGGCAGCCGGTCGCAGGTGCCCGCGTCGCCGCACGAGGTGGAGCAGCACTGGTCGTCGGCCATGCAGGGCTCCCCCGCGGTGCGGCACGCCGGGCCGTCTCCTTCGCAGGTGCCGTCGCCCCCGCAGGTGCCGCTGCAGCAGTTGTAGTCCGCGTCGCAGGCCACGCCCGCGCCCCGGCAGCCGCCGCCGCCCACCGCGCAGCTCCCGCCCTCGCAGCGCCCGGAGCAGCACTGCCCCGGGTCGGTGCAGGCCTCGCCGACGGCCACGCAGCTCCCGGCGACGCAGGTGCCGTCGCAGAAGCCCTCGCAGCAGTCGATGGAGTTCGTGCACGCGCCGTCGGCCTCCACGCAGGCGCCGCCCGGCGAGCCGCAGACCCGCAGGGTCCCGCCCGGCGCGGTGGTGCAGATCCCCGAGCAGCACTCGTCGTCGCGGCTGCAGTCCCGCCCGAGGTCCTCGCACGCGGTCGCGCCATCGGGGTCCACCCGGCTGTCCCGGTCCACGCGACCGTCGAGCGCCACGCGGGCGTCGAGGCCGACGCTCCCGTCCGGGTCGAGCTCCACCGCGTCGTCGCAGCCGACGGCGAGGAGCGCGGTGAAGGTGAGACAGTGAAGCAGACGGTTCATCGGGATCCCTCCAGCTCCGTCAGGAGCCGCCGCGCGTCGGCGGCGTTCGGGCCGCTCGGGAAGCGGCGAAGATAGGCGCGCAGGTGCCGCCCGGCGGCGGCGCGCAGGCCGCGCTCGTGGGCGAGCCGACCGCGGGCGAAGAGCGCGTTGGCCGCCCACGGGCCAGCGCCGGAAGAGAGGCGCGCGTAGAGGCGATCCGCCCGATCGGGGGAGGAGGACTCGGCGGAGGAGGCGGCGGCGAAGAGGGAGCCAGGATCCCCCGCCCCGCGCGGCCGCGACTCCGCCGACACCGAGTCCGAGTCCGACGCCGAGGCCGAATCCGAATCCGACTCCGACTCCGAGCCCGAAACCGAGTCCGAGTCCGAATCCGAGACCGAGTCCGCTGCCGGCCCCGCTGCCGCACCCGGCCCCGCACCCGGCCCCGCTGCCGCTGCCGCACCCGGCCCCGCTGCCGCTGCCGCACCCGGCCCCGCTGCCGCTGCCGCACCCGGCCCCGCTGCCGCACCCG
>JAYZQJ010000180.1:0-13425 GCA_036149055.1 Myxococcota bacterium
CGGGACCTCGCTCCGCTCGGCCCCGACCCCAGCGCGGGGCGCTGGGTCCCCTGCGGCTCGCGCTCGCGCTGCGCGCGAGCTGGCCGCCTGTCCTTGCTGGGCAGGGGCGGGTCCGCCCCAGCCCCCCCGCTGCCCACTCCGGGACCTCGCTCCGCTCGGCCCCGACCCCAGCGCGGGGCGCTGGGTCCCCTGCGGCTCGCGCTCGCGCTGCGCGCTCACTGGCCGCCCGCTGCCGCGGGATCGAGCTCGTCGCCTCCGACTCTGACTCCGACTCCGACTCCGACTCCGACTCTGACTCCGAGTCCGACTCCGACTCCGACTCCGACTCCGACTCCGACTCCGACTCCGACTCCGACTCTGACTCCGAGGGACGACAGCGTCGCAGCGGCAGGCGCGGCCATTCCTCCTCGCCTCCCCCCTCCCATCTCCCTTTGTTCGGCGACGACGAAGCGACTCGATGGGTCGGCGAGGCCGCGCTGGACGGGCCGCTCTCGGGGGTCAGGGGAGCAGCGTGCGAAGCACGGCGCCGGTGTGGCTGTGTTCGCTGGCGGCGACCTTCTCGGGTGTGCCCTGCACGACGACCTGGCCTCCTCCGTCTCCCCCCTCGGGGCCGAGGTCGACGATCCAGTCGGCGGCGGCGATGACGTCGGGGTGGTGCTCGATGACCACCACCGTGTCGCCGCGCTCCACGAAGCGCTCGATGACGCCGAGGAGGCGCTGCACGTCGTCGCGGTGGAGGCCGGTCGTCGGCTCGTCGAGCACGTAGAGGGTGGGACCGGCGGCGCTCGTGCCGAGCTCGGCCACGAGCTTGAGGCGCTGCGCTTCGCCGCCGCTGAGCGTGTTGCTCGGCTGACCGAGCTTGAGGTAGCCGAGGCCGAGCTCGGTCAACAGCGCCAGCGGGTGGGCGACCTTCGGGATGGCCGCGAAGTGCTCCGCCGCCTGCTCGAGATCGAGCTCGAGGATCTCGCCCGCGCTGAGGCCGTGCAGCTTCACCTGGAGGGTCTCGTCGGTGAAGCGCATGCCGCGGCAGGCGTCGCAGGGCAGGTGCACGTTGGGGAGGAAGGCCATCTCCACCTTGAGCTGGCCGTTGCCGTTGCAGGCCGGACAGCGACCGTCCTTCGTGTTGAAGGAGAAGCGCGACGCGCCGTAGCCGCGCGCGCGCGCCTCGGGCGTGGCCGCGAGGAGCTTGCGCAGCTCGTTCCAGACGTCGACGTAGGTCGCCGGGACCGAGCGGGGCGTGCGGCCGATCGGGCTCTGGTCCACCTCGACCGCGCGCTTCAGGTGCTCCTTCACTCCGTCGAGCGAGCGGAAGTCGCCGGGGGGATCGGCGACGAGGCCGAGCTCCCGGCGCACCGCGGGGAGGAGCACCGAGCGCACCAGGGTGCTCTTGCCCGAGCCGCTGACCCCGGTGACCGCGGTCAGCCGCCCCACCGGGAAGCGCGCGGTCTTGCCCTTCAGGTTGTGCATGCGCGCGCCCTTCAGGACGAGCTTGGGCACGCCGCGGCCGGTGGGACGGCGCGCCTCGGGCACCGGCGCGCGCCTGGCCAGCGCCGGCCCGGTGACCGACTCCGGGTTCTCGAGCAGCTCGGACGGCGGGCCCTCGGCGAGGATGCGGCCGCCGCGCACGCCGCCACCCGGGCCGAAGTCGATCACGTGGTCGGCGGCGAGGATGGTCTCGTCGTCGTGCTCGACCACCAGCACCGTGTTGCCCCGGTCGACGAGCCCGCGCAGCGCCTTCAGCAGCTTGCCGGTGTCGCGCGGGTGCAGCCCGATGGTCGGCTCGTCGAGCACGTAGAGGAGCCCGGTCAGGCCGGCGCCGAGCTGGGCCGCGAGCCTCACCCGCTGCGTCTCGCCGCCGCTCAGCGTGTGCGCGGGGCGGTCGAGCCCCAGGTAGCCGACGCCGACCTCCTCGAGGAAGGCGAGCCGGCGCGCCAGCTCGCTCACCGGCGCCTTCGCGATCTCCGCCTCTCGACCCTCGAAGGTCAACGCGTCGACCTTCGCGCGGGCCGCGCCGACGCTCAGCCCGAGCACCGCGGTGATCGGCTCGTCGTTCACCGTGACCGCCCGGGCCAGCTCGCTGAGCCGGGTCCCGCCGCAGTCGCCGCAGGTCTCGTAGACCTCGCGCTTGTTCTTGCCGCGCCCGACCGTGCGCGCGATCTCGCCGCGCCCGTCGCAGCCCTCGCAGGCGCCCTGGCGGGTGTTGAACGAGAAGAAGCGCGGGTCGAGCTCCGGGAAGCCCTGGCCGCAGACCGGACACGCGCGGAGCGTGCTCAGCAGCGCCTCGTCGGCGCCCGAGAGCACCCGCAGCTGGCCGCGCCCGAGCTCGGCCGCGCGCTCCACGTGCTCGACCAGGGCCGCGTCGCTCGCCGAGACCCGCGCGACCACCAGCTCGACGTCGTGCTCCTTGAAGCGCTCGAGGGCCATGCCCTCCTCCAGCGCGGTGAGCGCGCCGTCGATGCGGGCCTCGGTGAAGCCGTCCTTCATCGCCTTGGCGAGCAGCTCGCGGTGCAGGCCCTTGCGCCCCTTCACCACCGGCGCGAGCACGGTGACCTTCTTCTTCCCGAACCGCTTCGATAAGCCCTTCGCGATGGACACGGGGGAGCGCGCCGCGATCGGCTCGCCGTGGTCGGGGCAGTGCGGCGTCCCGGCCCGGGCCCAGAGCAGCCGGAGGTAGTGCGCGACCTCGGTCACCGTCGCCACCGTCGAGTTGGCGCCGCCGCGGGTGATGCGCTGCTCCAGGCTCACCGTCGGGGGCACGCCGACCACGCGGTCGACGTCGGGCCGGGGCAGCTGCGGCATGTACTGCCGCGCGTAGGGGCTGAGCGTCTCGAGGTAGCGGCGCTGCCCCTCCGCGAAGATCACGTCGAACGCGAGCGAGCTCTTGCCGCTGCCGCTCGGCCCGGTGATCACCACCAGCTGCTCCCGCGGGATCGTCACGCTGACGTCCCGGAGGTTGTGCTCGCGCGCGCGGGTGACGGCGAGCTGCGTGTCCTCCCGCGACAGCTCGTCCCGGGCCTCGGCCGCCCTCACCTGCCGGCGGCGCTTCTTGCCGAGCGCGCGCGCGAGGTGGGGCGCGGTGAGCGAGGCGCGATGTTTGGCGACCTCGGCCGGCGTGCCCTGGGCCACCACGCGCCCGCCCTCCGCGCCCGCGCCGGGGCCGAGGTCGACGACGTGATCGGCGGCGGCCGCGACCCGCATGTCGTGCTCGACGACGACCACCGTGTCCCCGCGCTCCACGAGGCGGTCGAGGGTGGTCAGCAGCGGGGTGACGTCGTCGTGGTGCAGGCCCGCGGTCGGCTCGTCGAGCACCAGGAGCGAGCCCGGCGGCGTCTGGGCGAGCGTCGCCGCCAGCTTGAGCCGCTGCGCCTCGCCGCCGCTGAGCGTGTTGAGCGGCTGGCCGAGGCGGATGTAGCCCAGACCCACGTCGACCATCGGCGCGAGCAGGTCGAGCAGCGGGGTGTCGTCCGAGAAGCGCTCGACCGCCTGGGCCGCCGTCAGCTCCAGCGCGTCGGCGACGTCGAGCCCGCGGTGCCGCACGTCGAGCACCGGGCCGACGAACCGGCGCCCGCCGCACTCCGGACACGAGAAGGTGACGTCGGCGAGGAACTGCATCTCGACCGTCTCGGCGCCCTCCCCGCCGCAGGCCTCGCAGCGCCCGCCCGGCGTGTTGAACGAGAAGGTGCTCGCCGTGTAGCCGCGCTCCTTCGCGAGCGCCTCTTCGGCGAAGCGCTTCCGGATCACGTCCCACACCTTGAGGTAGGTGGCGGCGTTGCCTCGCGAGGTCCGGCCGAGCGGGCTCTGGTCCACGTGCACGACCGCGCTCAGCGCGTCGGCGCCCTCGAGGGCGTCGTGCTCGAGCGGCGCCTCGGGGCTGGTCTGGCGGCGGGCCCGCATCGCGGCGGGCACGAGCGTCTGGGTCACCAGGCTGCTCTTGCCCGAGCCGCTCACGCCGGTGACGCAGGTGAAGGCGCCGAGGGGGATGTCGAGATCGATCCCCTCGAGGTTGTTGCCCCGCGCCCCCCGGAGGTGGAGCGCGCCGGCGCTGCGCCGCGGCGTGCGCCGGGTCGCGTGCCCGTTCGCGAGCGCGCGCCCGGTCGGCGTGTCCGCCTCGAGCAGCGCGGCCGGCGTCCCGTCGAAGACCACCCGTCCGCCGTCGGCGCCCGCGCCCGGCCCGAGCTCGACCACCCGGTCGGCGGCGCGGATCATGTCCGCGTCGTGCTCGACCAGGAGCACCGTGTTGTCGCCCTTCGCCAGCCGCGAGACCACCTCCGAGAGGCGGTCGACGTCCACCGGGTGCAGCCCGACGGTGGGCTCGTCGAGCACGAAGAGCGCGCCGGTGAGGGAGGCGCCGAGCGCGCTGGTGAGGGCCACCCGCTGGGCCTCGCCGCCGCTCAGGGTGCGGCTCGCGCGATCGAGGGTGAGGTACTCCAGGCCGACGTCGCAGAGGGTCGCGAGCCGGCCGCGGACCTCGCGCAGGAGCAGCGCGGTCGCGCCGTCGCCTTCGTCCTGGGCCTCGACGAAGGCCAGGGCCTCCCGCGCCGGCAGCGCGAAGAAGCCGGCGATGCTGCGCTCGTCGATGCGCCACTGGAGCGCCTCGGGCTTGAGCCGCGCGCCCTCGCAGTCGGGGCAGAGATCGTAGCTGCGGTAGCGCGAGAGCAGCACCCGCACGTGCATCTTGTAGGCGCGTGTCTGCAGCCACTCGAACCAGCCGCGCAGGCCGACCCAGCCCTCGGGCCACTCGGTGCCGTCGCCCTCGAGCAGCCACTCCCACTGCGCCTCGGTCAGCGCGTGGACCGGGCGGTCCATCGGCACGCCCGCGCGCTTGGCCTGCTTCTTCAGGTAGCGGCGCTCCCAGGCGGTCGACTTCCCGCGCCAGCAGCGGATCGCGCCGCCGGCGAGCGTCTTGTGCTTCTCGGGGAAGACCTTCTCCCAGTCCACGCCGATGACGCGACCGAAGCCTCGGCAGGTCTCGCAGGCGCCGACCGCGCTGTTGAACGAGAAGAGCCCGGGCGTCGCGTCCTTGAACTCGCGGTCGCACTCGGCGCAGTGGAGGCCGCGCGAGAAGCGGCGCTTGCCCTCGCCGACGACGGTGACGTCGGCGCGGCCGGCGCTCCGGCGCATGGCCATCTCGAGCGACTCGACGAGCCGCGCTCGCGCGTCCTCCCGGGCGACGAGGCGGTCGGCGACCACGTCGAGCTCGGCCCGCTCGAGCGCGGCGCTCGGCGCGACCTCGTCGAGATCGGTCACGTCGCCGTCGAACGCGACGCGGCGGTAGCCCTCCTCGACGAGCGCCTCGCGCACCCCGAGGAAGGCCTCCGCGTCGGCGCCGGGGGCGATCGGGTAGGTGACGAGCAGCTTCGCGCCCGGGGCGTCCGCGAGGATCGCGTCGGCGATGGCCTCCGGGGTGTCGCGGGTGACCGGCCGGTCGCAGCCGGGGCACCAGAGCGTCGCCGCGCGCGCCCAGAGGCTCTTCGCGTAGTCGGCGACCTCGGTCATGGTCCCGACCGTCGAGCGACTGGTCCGCACCGGCGCCTGCCGGTCCACCGCCACCGAGGCGGCGATCGGATCGAGCTCGTCCACCGGCGGGCGGGCGAGCCGCTCGAGGAACTGCCGCGCGTAGGCGCTGAAGCTCTCGACGTAGCGGCGCTGGCCCTCGGCGTAGAGGGTGCCGAAGGCGAGCGAGGACTTGCCGGCGCCGGAGGGGCCGACGATGGCGACGAGGGAGCCCGGCTCGACGTCGAGATCGACGCCGCGGAGGTTGTGGGTCCGGGCCCCGCGGAGGCGGGTGGGGCGCATGTTTGCTAGCTTTCGAAGCGCGTGAATCGCATGGAACGCTCTGCCCCTCCCCGCTCGGCACGGCGCTGCTGGGTCCTGGTTATGACGCTGGTTTGGGGCTTGTCCACCGTCGCGGCGGCGCAGGGCCGACCGGACGCGATCGAGCGACTCCTGGCTAGGGCCGCCCAGCTCGAGGAGCGAGGTCGCGGCGCCGCCGCCGAGCGGCTGAGGCTGCGGGCCCTAGAGCGCGCCGCGCCGGACGATGGCCGCCCCGCCCTCGCCCTGGCGGCGGCGCTGCCGACCGATCCGCGGTCGCCGCGCACACTCTCCTCGGAGGCCCGCGAGGCCGCGGGCCGGATCGCCGACGCCCTCGACGCCTTCGCCTCGGAGGCGCCCCGGCACGAGCGGCGGGCGGAGGCGGATCGGCTCCGGGCCTGGGCGCGCGCGCTCGCCGGCGAGCTCGAGCGCGCGGTCGAGCAGGCCTCGGGCGCGGCCGGGCTCCAGGATCGCGCGAGCGCCGAGCTGCTGCGGCGGCTGGCCACCAGCGCCGCGCTCGAGGATCGGCTCGCGGTCGCCCAGCGCGCGCTCGAGGCCGCCCACCGCGCCTGGCCGCAGGACAACGCGATCCTCTCGGAGCTGGGCGCGGTCGCGCTCGCTCGGGGCGCGCCCACCGTCGCGATCGAGCACTTCCAGCGCGTCCTCGGGCGACGCCCCACCGACCTCGCCGCCCGCCGCGATCTCGCGGGCGCCCTGGTCGCCGCCGGTCGCGCGGACGGCGCCGCGGCGCTGCTGAGCCGGGCGGTGGCCGCGCACCCCGAGGACCTGAACCTCCGGCTGGAGCTCGCGCACGCCGCGCTCGAGGCGGGAGACGCCGCCCTGGCCGAGCGGGCCGCCCGCGCCGCCGCCGAGCGCCTCCCGGGCGACGACGCCCGCGCGCACGCCGTGCTCGGCAGCGCCCTCGCCGCCGCGCGGAGGCCGGCCGAGGCGCGGGCCGCCTTCCGCGAGGCGCTCCGCCGCGACGACCGCGACCTCCGCGCCCGCCAGGGCCTCGCCGCGCTCGACGGCGCCGAGCCGCCCTCGCCTCCCCTCGCTCCGTCGCCCGCGCGCGCGCTCGACGCGCCCTGAACACGCGCCGCGCTCGCGAGCCCCGGCGCGGGGGGTTACTCTGAACCCCGTGCCTCGCTCGACCGCGCTGCTCGCCCTCGCCCTGGCGCTCACCCCGGCGCTCGCGTCCGCGCAGGCGGGTCGGGGCCTCGCCGCCCCCGGCGCCCCCGAGCGCGCGCCGCAGGCGGAGCCGGCGCCCTCGGCCTCGTCGCGTGGGGAGGTCGAGGCGGGCGTGGACGCGGGCGACGTGGACGTGGACGTGGCCGACGTCGACGTGCCGGCCCCTCCCGGCGCCCCCGAGGAGGAGGCCGAGCTCCGCTACCCGGTGCCCGACGAGGACGAGCCGCTGCCGAGCGTCGGCGCCAGCGACGAGGAGCCTTCGGTGCGCATCCCCAGCCGGGTGACGACGCGCCTCCGGGCGCTCGACGCGAACCTGCGCGCGCTGGCGGCCCGCGGCGGCGCCAACGTCGTCAACGCGGTGCTCTCCTTCGTGACCGCGGGCCTCACCATCACCCTCGGCGCGCTCTCCGAGCCTGCGGACGACGCGCTCTCCATCTACCTCTACGTCTACGGCGGCGCGATGGCGGCGCGCGGCGTGCTCGACCTGGTGCTCACGCCCAACGCGCAGGGCGCCTCGATCACGTATCAGCACATGCCGATGGGCGACCACGCCGAGGTCCAGGCCCGCCTCGACTACGGTGAGGCGCAGCTGCGCTCGCTCGCCGAGCAGAGCCTCACCGCGCGCATCCTCGACGCGAGCCTGAACATGGCGGCGGGCGTCGCGGTGATCCCGATCTACCTCGCGGCGAGCGACCTGCGGTTCGACCAGCCGCTCGACTACTTCATCCTCATCGGGGCCGCGGTCGGCGTGGTCAGCGGCATCATCACGCTCGCGTCGACCTCGCCGGCGGAGCAGCGCTGGAGCGCCTACCAGGAGCTGAAGGAGCGACTGGAGCGCGAGGCCGAAGAGGAGGAGAGCGCCGCCCTGGCCCCGATCCCGTCTGCCGTCGCCCCGCGCCTGGCGTTCGATCTCGCGCCCACCCTCGGCGGCGGCTACGGCGCGCTCTCGGTCGCGTTCTGAAGCTCAGCGACACTCGCTCGGCAGGCACACCCAGCGGTCGGGGCCGGCGCCGGTGGGGTGCGGCGCGCGCTCGCAGCCGTAGCCGTCGCGGCAGCCGTCCCGGAAGAGCGTGAAGTCGCAGCGGGCGAGGCATCGGCGCGCGCCGCCCATGTCGACGCAGGCGGTGAACGCGTTGGCGCCCGAGCGGTCGGGGCAGGAGGTCTCACAGGGCTCGGTGCACGCGCCGCCGGGCCAGCCCTCGGCCTCGGTGAGGCAGGTGCGCCCGTCGCAGTCCGCGCTGCTCTCGCAGGCCCCGCCGATGAAGCCGTCGAGGAAACGCGACGGGTCGGCGAGCGAGGCGTCACAGGGCCCGAGCGGGTTGTCGCCGCCGACCGGCGCCGCGCGGACGCCGAGGCGATCCGACCAGCTCGCGGCGTCGACCCCGAAGAGGTGCATCGCGGCCAGCGGGCTCACGTCGACGATCGGCGCCGCCGCGGCCTCCTCCTCGCAGACGTGCGGTCCCTCGTCCGCGATCTCGACGATGGCGCAGCGCGCCCGGGCCTCGTCCACGACCCGGAGCCGCTGCCCGCACCGGAAGCGCTGCGCCCCCGCCGCGTACCACCAGCTCCCGTCCGCGCTCATCGCCCCCTCGCAGCTCACCGCGCCGTCCTCGAAGCTCGTGAAACGGTAGGACTGATCGACCGGCAGCCGCTCGTCGGTCCGCGGCCCGACCCGCATCGCGCAGGCGAGCACGCCCTCCCCGTCCGGCCCCATGGTGTCGACCGGCTCCCAGCCCGGCAGCGTCGGAGGCGCGCACCCCGCGTCCGGATCCGGCGCCCCCGCGTCGGTCGCCGCGTCGGTCTCCGCCACCGCGCCGTCCTCACGCGCGTCGATCACCAGCGGCCCGGTCCCGCACCCGACGAGCGCCAAGCCGAGCAGTCCACGAATCACTCTCATCGGAGGGAGACTACAAGAACGCCCCGCCCGGAGCCCTCGCCCGGACACCGACACCGCCAGGACACCGACAGCCAGAGCGAGGTGGCGGTCCGTGGGGCGGGCGTAGATCCCGGACGATGCCCCTGATCACCCCCGAGGAGCGCGTGGGGACCACGCTCGACGGCCGGTATCGGGTCGAGGCCGTGCTCGGGCGCGGGGGGATGGGGGCGGTGCTCCGGGGGCGGCACGTGCACACCGGGCGGGAGGTCGCGATCAAGCTGCTCCTGCCGGAGCACGCGCGGGACGCGGAGCTGCTCGCGCGGTTCTTCCAGGAGGCGCGCTCGGCGGCGTCGCTCGCGCACCCGAACGTGGTGGACACGCTCGACATGGACGTCGAGCCGGAGAGCGGCCAGCCGTACCTGGTGCTCGAGCTGCTCGACGGGCAGGACCTCGCGGCGCGGCTCGAGGCCCAGGGGCCGATGACGCCGGGCGCGCTCCTCGCGGTCGCGCTGCCGGTGATGGACGCGCTGGCCGCCGCGCACGAGCGGGGCGTCGTGCACCGCGACCTCAAGCCGGAGAACCTCTTCCTCGCCCACGACGCCCGGGGACGCGTCGTGCCCAAGGTGCTCGACTTCGGCATCGCCAAGCTCCTCGAGGGAGAGAACGCGGTGCACACCGTCACCGGCGGCGTGCTCGGGACCCCGCACTTCATGTCGCCCGAGCAGGCGATGGGCGGCCCGGCGCTCGGGGCGCAGAGCGACGTCTGGTCGATGGGCGCGGTGATGTACGTCGCCTTGACCGGCCAGCACCCCTTCGAGGCGGAGACCCTGCCGGGGCTCGTCACCAAGGTCTGCACCGAGGATCCCACGCCGATCGCCTCGCTCCGCCCGGACGTGCCCGCGCCGATCGCCGACGCGGTGCACCGGGCGCTGCAGCGGGACCTCGACGCACGCTGGCCTTCGATGGAGGCGTTCGGCGCCGGCCTCGTGGCCGCCGCCGACGCCGCCGGGGTCACGCTCGCGCCCGGCCACCGGGAGCTCTTCCTCGGGCTGGCCGCCACCCGCACCGGGCGGATCCCGAGCGCGCAGGTGGCGCTCCCCCGGCGACGGAGGCGTCGGAGCGCGCGCCGCGTGTGGCCGTGGATCGCCGGAGGCGCGCTGCTGCTCCCGCTCGTCGCGCTCGCGCTGCTCGCCGTCCCGGACGACGAGGCCGCGCGCGCGCCGCCCGCCGCTCGAGCCCCCGCCGCGACCCCGGTGCTGCCCGTCGGCGTGGATCCACCCACCCCCGCCGCCTCGAGTCAGCCGCGGGCCGAGCCGCTGGCGACGACGACTCCGCCCGCCCCTCGGCCCCCGACCGAGCCCCTGACCGACGCGCCGGCGCGGGCGCTGCGCCTCGAGAGCGAGCCTCCGGGGGCGCAGGTCGCGAGCGGCGACCAGGTCCTCGGCCACACCCCGCTGCGCGTCGCGCTCCCGGGCGGCGCGCCGCGCGGCCTCCGGGTCACCGCCCCCGGTCACGAGCCCTTGCACGTCGAGATCGGCCCCCACTCTCCGGACCCCCTCCTGGTGCGCTTGCGGCCCCGGCGCGAGCGCGTACGTCGCCCCCGGAGGCGGGGGGAGCCGCTGGTGCCTCGGTGAAGCCGCCGAGGTGAGCGGCATGAGCGCGCCTCCGAAGGGGGGATGCCATGCGGCGCGCTGCGCTGTGCGGGCTCTTGTGCGCGGGCGTCGGAGCGCTCGCCTTCGCGTCGACGGCGCGCGCCGATCGCGCCGCCGAGGCCCGCTTCCACGACGAGGCGGCGCGCCGGCACTACGACGCCGGCCGCTACGACGCCGCCGTGCGGGAGTTCATGATCGGGCAGCGCATCGCGCCCAACCCGAACACGCTGCTCAACATCGCCTTCTGCTTCCGCGCGCTCGAGCGGAACGAGGAGGCGTACATGTACTTCGCCGAGTTCCTCGACGCGGACACCGAGCACCCCGAGCGGCGGGCCCGGGCGGAGGAGGCGCTCCAGGAGCTCACCCCACGGGTGGCGCTCGTGCGAATCGAGAGTGATCCGAGCGGGGCCGACATCTACGTGGACCGGGCCGAGCTCGGCCGCTACGGCCAGACGCCGCGGGTGCTCGCGCTCACGCCCGGCGAGCACCGGGTCTGGGTCGAGCGCGAGGGGCACCGGCCGGCGGCCTCGGTCGTGACGCTCGAGCGAGGCCGGACCGTCACCGTGACCCTCGAGCCCCCGGCCATCGTCGGCCGGCTGCGGCTCACCGCCAGCGCGCCGGCGCGGGTGCGGGTGATCGGCCCGAGCGGCGTCGTCTGGGAGGGCGAGAGCCCGGTCGACGCGGAGCTGCCGGCCGGCCACTACGAGGTGCGCGCGGTGTCGGGGCGCGATCGCTGGAGCGAGGCCCTCACCGTGCCGGCCGACGGCGTCGCCAGCGCGCACGCCGAGCTGACCGGGCCCACCGGCGAGCTCTCGGTCATCGCCAACCACCCCGGCGCCCAGATCCGCATCGACGGGGAGGAGTGGGGGTACGCGCCGCAGGTGCTCGGCCGGGTCCCGGTCGGCACCCACCAGCTCGAGCTGCGCCTCGACGGCATGCGGCCCTACGCGGGCGAGATCGAGATCACCGAAGACGCGCGCAGCTGGGCGCGGGTCTCGCTCAGCCCGGCCCCGCGCGGGCCCTTCACCGAGGACACCGTGACCGCAGGCGCGCTCGCCCTGGCCCTGCTCGGCGCCGCCGGCGTGTTCACCGCGATGACGGTGCAATCGCACGATCAGCTGACGACATCGCAGCAGTCGGGGCGCTCGTACCTCGACTCGCTCGACGAGACGAACCGCTTCGCGGTGACCGCGGACCTCCTCTGGCTGGCCGGGGGCGCCGCCGCCCTGACGACGCTCGTGCTCGTCTTCATCCACGTGTTCGAGGACACGGGGCCGAGCACGGCGCTCCTGTCCGACGAGGAGGCGCCGTGACCCGCCCGCTGCTCATCGCCGCCTGCGCCGGCCTGGTCGGCTGCACCTCCATCTACGGCATGGACGCGCCGGTCGGCTGCATGGAGACCGAGGACGCCGACGGCGACGGCTTCCTCGCGGAGGCCTGCCTCGGCGCGGGCAACGCCGACGCCGACTGCGACGACCGCGACCGGGACACCTTCCCCGGCGCGCCCGAGCGCTGCAACGGGGTCGACGACGACTGCGACCGGCGCATCGACGAGGGCACGCTCGCCGAGACCTTCTACCTCGACTGCGACGGCGACGGCGTCGGGCGCTCGAGGGTCGCCCAGGTGTGCGGCGCCGAGCTGCTGCCCGAGCCGCCCTGCGAAGGCGGCGAGTGGGTCGCCTTCTTCGGTGACTGCGACGACGAGGACGCGACGCACGTGACCCACTGCGGCTGCGCCGACGTCTCGGTCCTCTTCGCGATCGACGACGGCCCCGGCATGCGCCCGGTGCAGGAGGCGCTCTCGGCCGCGCTCCCCGCCCTGGTCGACGCGCTCGCGACCGGCGACCTCGACGGCGACGGCGAGCCGGACCGGGAGCCGGTCGAGGCCCTGCGCCTCGGCGTGATCCGGAGCGACCTCGGGAGCCACGACGTCGAGGTCTGCGGCCCGTCGGCGGAGGGGCTGCTGATCACCCGCACCGACGCGTTCACGCCCGCCTGCGACCGCGCGCTGCCGCCGTTCTCGGTCCTCGAGGAGCCGGAGGGCTTCACCGAGGAGGCGTCCTGCCGGGTCGAGGCCGGAGACGTCGGCTGCACCTTCCCCCAGCCGCTCGAGGCCGCGCTCTGGGGCCTCACGCCGGCCTCGTCGCTGCTCCGCTTCGACCTCGACCAGAGCCGCCTGGGGCACGCCGACCTCGACAACGACGACTTCCTGCCGGAGGGCGCGCTCCTCGTCACGGTGGTGGCGAGCGACGGCGACGACTGCTCGGTGCGCCCCGGCGGCGAGTTCGTCTTCGAGCCGGACCCGAGCTTCCCGCTCGCGCCCGAGCTCGCCTGCGTGCTCTTCCGCGGCGAGGGCGAAGACCCGCTCTGGCCGGTCCGCCGCTTCACCAGCGGCCTCCTCGACGTGCGCGGCGAAGGCGAGCACCTCTTCGCCCTCGTCGCCGGCACCCCCGTCGACGCGCCGGTCGAGCCGTCCGACGCCGAGTGGGCTCGCCTCCGCGCCGAGCTCGTCCCCACCCGGGACCCCAGCGACGAGACCCGCCTCGCCCCCTCCTGCGAGACCCCCGAGGTCCGCGCGACCCCACCCGCCCGACTCCTCGAGCTCGCCGAAGCCCTCGCCGAGCGCGACGTCCCGGCCCTGTTAGCGTCCGCCTGCGACCCCGACCTCTCCGCCTTCACCGTCGCCCTGGCGGCCCGCGTCCACGACCTCGTCGACGCCCGCTGCGGCCCGTGACCCGAACCGCGCCCCGGCCCCAACTCCGGGTCACCTCGCGGAGAGCGCCACGCGCCTCCGCGGCGACGAGCGAAGCGAGGTCGCCGGCACGAACACCGAAGGCGACGAGCGAAGCGAGGTCGCCGCACGCGCCCTCCGCCGGCGACGAGCGAAGCGAGGTCGCC
>JAYZQJ010000181.1:0-50198 GCA_036149055.1 Myxococcota bacterium
CGCCGCGGGCGTTCGCCTTCGCGATGATCTCCCACAGCCGCGTCGACAGCCGCCGGCCGCGCAGGCTCCAGATGCCGCGCATGACCTTCGACGTGACCAGCACCGGGTGCCGCGCCGCGAAGCGCTCCCGCGTGGCGTGAGGGACGCCCGCCTTCTCTCCCTTGGGCTTGCGCCCGGCGCCCTTCCGCGCGCCGCCGTGCCTGAACAACAGGAGCGTGCCTTGCTCTGGTTTCCTCTTCTTGCGCATGCCCGCACGGACGGGGAGCGCTCGGCGCGACTGGCGGAAATCGCAAGAAAAGGTGCGGGGTCTCGACTCTACCCCTGCCCTCCAACGGGCAGCTCTGCCGATTCATGAGCGAGGCATGATTCGGCAGAGATCCCCCGGCGGATCACCGAGAGCTCGACGGGCTCGGTGGATGGGGGCGGTAGTAGCCGAGCGCGACCAGGTGCGCCTCGGCGGCGGGCGCGTCCGGTCGTTCGAGCTGGAGGTCCAAGGTCTCGCCTTCGGTGAGCTCGAAGTACCGTCCGTCGGCGACGCAGTAGGCGGGGGCGTCGACGGTCTCGCAGGCCGCGGGGGCGATCCGCACCCCGTCGACCTCGACCCAGACGGCGTCCAGGTAGGTGGTCTCCGGCTTCTCCTCGGAGAGGCGCACCGTGGTCCGCTCTCCGATCTCACCGATCGCCAGCGTCTGCGTCTGGGGCTCGAAGCGGACGTTGCGGAGGATCTCTCCGACGCGCTCCGGGCGCCCGTCGCGGACGACGTCGACGTAGGGGCAGGCCGCGAGCTCGTCGCAGCGCCAGTGGCCGCCCACGCGCCGGCGGCGGGCGGAGAGGACCTCCCCGGCGTCGCTGATCCGGAAGACCACCTCGGTGCGGGGCGCCGTCTCCGGGTACCCGATCCGCTCACAGTCCGCCCAGTCGGTTCCCCGTACCCGGATGGTTCCGTCGCCAGGCACGACGCTGCGGTGGAGGAACGAGCCGATGACCGAGTCGCGGATCTCCACGAGCTCGTCGCCGCGGCGGACGAAGTATCTGCGGATGGCGGGCGGATCCTCGTCGCCCTCCCCAGCGAGCGTCAGCGCGAGGACGGAGCGCCGCCGCGAGAGGCGCGTGACCTGCATCCCTTCTTGCTCCCGGGGCCAGTAGGCCAGGGGCGCATCGATGGAGTTTTGGGTGGGAACGCGCACCTCCAGCGTCGCGTCGCCCCACCGCAGGGTGGCCGCCCTCACCCCGGAGCGCCGATCGCTTCGGTCGAGCGCTCGCGTCAACGTCAGCGTCGCGTCGCCAGCCTCGAGCAGCACCTGCTCACCGAAGATGCAGTCCTCGGCGGCGGCCCCGCACCTGCCGCACGCTGCGCCCGCGCACGCCTCGCGGCAAGTCCTCGCGGCTCGCTCGCAGCCATCGAAGCGCGCCGCCTCCAGACGCTGGATCGGGGTCGCGCGCTCGGGCGCGTCGGGGAGCGCGGTGTAAACGCGCCGGTCGGTGTCTACCCAGCGCAGGAAGATCCCGATGACCTCCCCGTCCGCGTCGAGCCGCGAGCCCTGCACCAGGATCGTGACGCGCCCTGCGCCGTCGTCGGACGGAGTGAGGCGGAGCAGCCGCGTCCGGCCCGGTCGCGGAAGCGCGAGCGCTCGAAGCACCCGCTCGGGTTGGATCTCCGGGTCGTCCTGCGCCCGGGCGCTCACCGCCGGGAGCCCGAGCAGCAGGGAGAGGGCGAGGAGTGCTCCCGGCTTCGTCATGGTCGGCCCAACGCGAGCCGCGCCGCGCGGGATTCCCGTCCCATGATTCGGCAGAGATGCCCCCGGGTCAGTCGACGAGGCTCCGCAGCGTCGCGAGGGTGCGGTCGACGTCGTCGTCGGTGGTGCGCGGGTTGTTCGTGCACGCGCGGAGCCAGCGGCGGCCGCGGAGCACGGTGGAGCTGACCATGGCCTCGTGCGTGTCGACGAGGCGGTGCACGAGGGCGGCGTGGGCGTCGTCGTCGAGGGCGTCGCAGCGGAAGGCGAGGATGCCCATCGAGGCCGGCGCGGCGAGGGACCAGCCGTCCATCGACTCGACGCGCGCGGCCATGTGCTCGGCGCGCGCGATCCCGGCGTCGATGGCCTCGGCGATCGCGTCGGCGCCGAAGACCTGGAAGGTCATCCAGACCTTCAGCGCCCGGAACGAGCGCGTGAGCTGGACGCCCATGTCCTGGAAGTCGGGCTCGTCGCCCGCGACGTCGCGCAGGTAGTCGGCCCGGCGCGCGAAGGTGGCGGCGAGGCGCGAGCCGTCGCGGAGGATCACGCAGGCGCACTCGTAGGGCGTGAAGAGCCACTTGTGCGGGTCGAGCGAGAGCGAGTCGGCGCGCTCGAGGCCCCGGAGCGCGCCCCGCGCGCGGTCGGAGAACATCGCCGCGGCGCCGTACGCGCCGTCGACGTGCAGCCAGAGGCCCCGCGCCGCGCAGAGCTCCGCGATCGACTCGAGCGGGTCGACGGCGCCGGTGTTGGTGGTCGCCGCGGTGGCGATGACGGCGAAGGGCGCGGGATCGCGCTCCACCGCGGCGGCGAGCGCGTCGATCCGCATCGCGAAGTCGTCGCCGGTCGGGATCACCCGCAGCGCCGACTCGGGGAAGCCGATGACCCGCGCGGCCTTGGCGATCGAGGCGTGGGTCTGGTCCGAGACGTAGAGGGTGGCCTCCCGCGGGTCGACGCCGCGCGCCTCGCGGGCCGCGACCAGCGCGGTGAGGTTGGCCATCGAGCCGCCGCTCACGAAGAGCCCCGACGCCTCGGCCGGGAAGCCGCAAGCCTCTGCGATCCAGCCGATGGTGATCCGCTCGAGCTCGTGCGGTCCGGGCGCCTCGAGCCAGTTGCCGCCGAAGGGGTTGAAGCCCGCCACGAGGGTGTCCGCGAGCACCGCGATGAAGTTGCTCGGCGACGGGATGAAGCCGAAGAAGCGCGGGTGTCCGGTGGGCGCGGCCTCGGCGAGCACCTCGCGGAGGGCCCGCTCGATCACCGCCTCCGGCGCCCGGCCCACGCGCGGGAGCGGCTCGAGCAGCGTCTCGCGGAGCGCGGCGCGGTCCGGCGGCGACGGGATCGGGGCCTCGGGCAGGCCCGCCCACCGCTCGACGAGGGCGTCCACCACCCGGTAGCCCAGCGCGCGCATGCGCTCCCGCGACAGCGAGAGGCGCGGTCGATCCAGCTCGTCGCGGCTCATTCCGAGAGTCTGCCACGGCGCCCGGCGCGCTCCACGCGGCCGATCCAGGCCCGAGAACGGCCAGTCGCGGCGCTGGCACGTGTTGTGGGATTCTAGGCGGGTGGGGATGGTGGTGTGTCCTCATCGTGGGACAGGGGTGCGGCCTGACGATCCGGGGCGGCGGGGGCTGTCACTCTCGAACCGTCGGAGGTTTCGATGACGCGTGCGGCGTGGGTGATGTGGGCGGGGGTGCTGATCTGGGCCTGGGGCTGTGACTGCAGCGGTCCCCATCAGGCGGGCGGCCCGTGCGCCGGCCCGCGGCCGCCGGACACCTGCGACGTGCCGTGCAGCGACGAGGAGCCCTGCGAAGGCAGCTTCTACTGCGCTGCGGGCGGCGTCTGCACCGCCGACTGCGACCCGCTGCGGCCCGCGGAGGGCTGCCCCGGCGGTCGATGCATGGACGACGGCCGCTGCATGCCGTCGAGCCGGCCGGACGGAGACCTGGACGCGACCGGCGTCTGCGCGGACGTGCGCGTGCAGGCCCGCCGGGTGACGCCGAACGTGATCCTGATCGTGGACCAGTCCGGGAGCATGAACGAGGGCTTCGGCGGTGGTCGCAACCGCTGGGAGGCGCTCCGCGACTCGCTGATGGACGAGCCCGACGGCCTGGTGTTCGCGCTGCAGTCCTCGGTGCGCTTCGGCCTCGCGCTCTACAGCGCCGAGGCGGACGGCAACTCCAGCGACCCGGTGCCCGGCATGTGCCCGCTGGTGGAGTGGGTCGGCCCGGCGCTCGACAACCACGGCGCGATCCAGACGGTCTACGGGCCCGCCGATCCCATCGACGAGACGCCGACCGGGGCCAGCATCGACGCGGTGCTCGATCTGCTCGCGATGACGCCGGACCCGAGCGAGGACCCCACCATCTTCATCCTCGCGACGGACGGCGAGCCCGACACCTGCGCCCAGCCCAACCCGCAGGAGGGGCAGCCCGAGGCGCTCGCCGCCGCGGAGCGCGCCTACCGCACGGGCATCCGGACCTTCGTGATCAGCGTCGGGGAGGGCGTGGTGAGCGAGCGCCACCTCCAGGACATGGCCAACGCCGGCCTCGGACGCGGGGCGGGCGATCCCGACGCGGAGTTCTGGGTCGCGGGCGACGACGAGGGGCTGCGGACCGCCCTGACCGACATCATCGGGGGCGAGCTGAGCTGCGTCGTCACCCTCGAGGGCCGCATCCAGAGCCTCGAGGACGCCTGCGCCGGCACTGTGCGGCTGAACGGCGAGGCGCTCTCCTGCGACGACCCGAACGGCTGGCGAGTGATCGACGAGACCCACATCGAGCTCACCGGCGACGCCTGCGACACGCTCCAGAGCGGCCCCGGCGTCACCCTCGAGGCGAGCTTCCCCTGTGACGTGATCCTCATCTGACGTACCCTCCCTGGAGTGCGCGAGGCGAGTTGCATCCTGATCCTCGCGGTCGCTTGTTCGGCGCCGCCCGCCGCGCCGCGTCGCGCAGCCTCGGACCCGCCCGCCGACCCGCCCGAGCGGGCGGCCGGTCCCGAGCTCGTGCTCTCGGGAGGGCACGTCGGGTGGATCCACGCGCTGGCGCTCTCCGCGCGCGGCGACCGCGTGGCGGTCCTCAGCGTCGACCGCCCGGACTTCGGGCAGATGGTCCATGTGCCCATCCCGTTCGCGACGATCACGGTGATCGACGTCCCCTCGGGCATCACCCGGGCCGCGTGGCGGGTCCCCGCGCCCCATCGATCCGGCGAGGCCAGCGCCCGGTTCGATGGGGACCGGACGCTGCTCGTCGACGGCTGGGTGGCGCGCGCGGTGCGACTCTCCGACGGGCTCACCCGGGTGTTCGACTTCGGGGCGCCGGCCCGACCCCTCGCGCTCACGAGCGCGCTCGTGCGGCGGTCGGACGCGCTCGAGCGCCGCACCGCGCGCGGCAAGCTGCTGTGGTCCGCTCGCGTCGGGCCGTCGTGGCTCCTCGAAGACGGCGCGGCCGCGCCGCGGGTCGTCGCCGGGAGCACGGCCCTCGGGATCGACGCCCAGGGGCGCAAGACCTCGTCCGCGCTCGACCCCTACCGCCGGCCGGTCCTCGCCAGGAGCGCGGACGGTCGCTGGTCGGTCGAGCGCCTCGAGCATCGCCCTGCGCTCTTCGAGGACGGGGCGCCGCGCGCCTGGCTCTCCGCCGCGACGAGCGCGGACGACGACACGCTCGTCATCCAGCCGGCGTTCGCCTTCGCGCCCGACGGCCGCCTCTGGTCGTGTCGCACGGTCTCTCCCGCGGGGGAGGACGGGCGGGTTCGGTGCTGGCCGCTCGACCGCGACGGGAGCGCCCTCGGAGCGCTCGACGTGCCGGTCGCGCTCGGCCGCGACGACCGCACGTGGGACCCGCGGCTGGTGATCGCCTCGAGCGGGCACCTCGTGATCGCCGCGGGGCGCTCCCTCTCGATCGTCGCGCCGACGGGCGAGGTGCCGCACGCGCAGCCGGACGAGGGCGTCGAGGCGCTCGTGAGCGAGGCGATGGAGGGAGACGACGGCTCGATCGCCCTCTCCTCGGTGGCCGCGCTCGGGTGGCTCGGCCCGGAGGGGGCGGGCGCGTCGCTCTGCCCCGATCTCCTGGACCGCGCTCCGCGTCTCCGCCGGGTCGACGGGCGGCCGACCGCCTTCGCCTGGCGCTACGTCTGCCCGATGGGTGAACACGCCACGCGCGGCGAGCTGGTGCACGGCGTCTCGCCCGACGGGCGCGCGCGGGTGGTGACCGAGGAGTCCGAGCTGCTGGGCCCCGCGAGGCTGCGCGGGAGCGGCGGGCTCACGCCGCTCGAAGGGGCCGAGGACGCTTGCTCCTTCGACGGGTGCGTCCCGCCACCGCGCTTCTCGCCGGACGGGCGTTGGCTCTCCCTCGACCTCGGCCTCTTCGACGCGCGCACCGGCCGCCGCGTCCGGACGCTCTCCGAGAGCGAGACCGTCGACCGCGACTGGCGACGGACGGTGCGCCTCGTCGAGCGCGAAGGCGCGCTCCGGGCGGCGCTGCTCGAGCTCGCCAGCGGCGAGGAGGTTGCCGCGCCCGCGCTCGGCGGTGACGACGCGTTCTACCGGGCCGAGGCGCGGGTGCTGGTCGTCCGCGAGGGCGAGACGCGCCACGTGTTCGAGCTTGGCGACCACGACGGAGCGGGGGAGTGGTGGAGCCTGCTACCGGACGCGGTGGCGACGCGACGTGCGGGGCACCTCTCGGTCGCCCGGCTCGACGACGGCGCGACCCGCGTCGTCTCGGTCCCGCTCGGGGCGAGCGTCGCGGTCGACCCCACGCGGGGTCGGCTGGCGTGGTGCGACGTCGATACGGTTTGGGTCTGGCGCCCGGCGAGCTCCCCGCCGCGCGAGCTCGGGCCCTGCGTCGGCCACGCCGTGCACGTGGGCGAGCGCTACGTCGTGACCGCCGACGGCTCGCGGGCGCGCGTCACCCGTCTCGACGACGGGCGCGGGCTCCGGGTGCGCGTGGTCGTCCAGCCGGGGCGCGGCGCGTGGACGATCGCCGAAGACGACGCGGGCCGCTTCTGGCTCGACCCGGCGCGCATGCCCCACGTCCGACGCCGGGGCCCCGGGCCGCTCCTCGACGCCCCCGTCACCGAGGTCACGCCGCACACGGAGGGCTACGACCCTCAGCTCGTGCCCCGCTTCTTCGCGCCCCGACAGGATCAAAGCATCTGAATGGTCCGACCGCGGCGGGGCTCGGCGGCCTTCGACCAGACGTGCAGGTACCAGAACGAGAGCACCGCGACCGGGGCGAGCATCAGGAAGTAGGCGCCCCAGAGCACGCGGCCGGTGGTGTCGATGGCCTTCGACTTCATCAGCAGGTCGCCGTACATCAGGAGCACGATGAACTGCGCCGCGACGTGCACGTAGAGCAGCTGCGCCGCGACCCCCAGGCTCGCGCTGACCGCGACGAGGCCGGAGAGGAGCAGCAGCACGAGCGGGACGGCCGCCAGGAGGCCGTAGCCCAGGCGCATCGAGCTCGGGAGCTCGGAGGGATCGGGGTCGGTTCGGTTCGGCATGGCACCTCGCGGCATGGCACCTCGGTGGATCCACGCCGCCAGCCCCGCCAGAGCCCCGTTCGAGGGTCCCCGGGGTGAGGCGTCACGGCCTCGGCCCGCGCTCCCAGGGAGGCGGCGACATCTCCGCTTGCAGGTGGTCGAGGAAGGTCTTCACCTTCGGAGACAGGTGCCGCGTGCTGGGATAGACGGCGTGGATCGGGATCGCGGGCGAGCGCCAGGCCGGGAGCACGCGCGACAGGCCGCCGTGGGCCACGCAGCGGAAGGCCGGGAGCATGGCGATCCCGAGCCCGGCGCGCGCCGCCTGCTCGAGGAAGTCGAAGTCGTTGACGACCAGACGGGCGCGCACGTCGACGGTCAGCTCCTCGTCCTCCTTCACCAGCCGCCAGCGCACGAGCTCTCCGGCGCCGAACACGAGGCAGTCGGTCGACTCCAGGTCGCGCGGCGCTTCGGGCGCGCCGGCCCGCTCGAGGAAGCGAGGGCTCGCGACCAGGAAGCTCTGGAGGTCGCCGAGCCGCCGGGCGACCAGCGTCGAGTCGGCGAGCCCGCCCGCCCGCACCGCGACGTCGAAGCCCTCGTGCACGAGATCCACCAGCCGGTCGGCGCCCACCACCTCGAGCTCGACCTCCGGGTAGCGCGCGAGGTAGCTGGCGAACGCCGGAGCGAGGAACCCGAAGTTGAGCGGGACCGTGACCCGCAGGCGGCCGCGCGGCGCCTCCTGCATGCGGTCCACCGCGAGCTCCGCCTCCTCCACCTCCGCGGCCACCCGGGCCGCGTGCGCGTAGTAGATCCGGCCCTCGTCGGTGAGGCTCAGGGAGCGGGTGGTGCGCTGGAGCAGCCGCGCGCCCAGCCGCGCCTCGAGCTCGGAGACCTTCCGGCTCACCGTCGAGGTCGGCATGTCCAGCGCCTTCGAGGCCCCGACGAAGCTGCCCGCCTCCACGACCTTGGCGAACACCAGGATGGCGTTGGCGTCGATTGTCCCGTTCATGGGATTGTCATTCCAGAGAATGCAGTCTAATCCCGTGGGCGGGACGTCGCTAGGTTCCAGTCAGGTTCGAGACACAAGAGGAGAACGAACATGACCACCCCCCGCTGGAACATCGACACCACCCACTCGGGCATTCATTTCTCGGTCCGCCACATGGTCTTCGCCAAGGTCCGCGGCCGCTTCGCCGGCTGGACCGGGGTCGTGCACCTCGACCCCGCGTCCCCGACCGGCGGCAAGGTCGCGGTCGAGATCGACGCCTCGAGCATCGACACCGGCGTGGCCGACCGCGACACCCACCTCCGCTCGGCCGACTTCTTCGACGTGGAGCGCTTCCCGCACCTGAAGTTCGAGAGCACGCGCGTCGAGCAGAACGACGGCGGCGAGCTCCGGGTGCACGGCCAGCTCACCATTCGCGACGTGACCCGTGAGGTCGTGCTCGAGGCGCGCATGCTCGGGGCCGGCAAGGACCCGTGGGGCAACCAGCGCGTCGCCTTCCAGGCCGAGGCCTCGCTCGACCGCCGCGACTTCGGGCTCGAGTGGAACCAGGTCCTCGAGGCGGGCGGCGTGCTCGTCGGCGAGAAGGTCGAGATCGAGATCGAGGTCCAGGCCGTCGCCGCTGCCGACGAGGAGGCCGCGTGAAGAAGCAGGGGCGCCGCGGGTTCGTCCGCGAGGTCGCGGGGACCGCGGCGCTCCTGTCGTTCGGCTGCCACGATCGCACGGGAGAGAGGCCGAGGATGAGCGAGCAACGATCCGGGCGCATGCCGGTGGTCTTCGTCGGCCACGGCTCCCCGATGAACGCGATCGAGGACAACCGGTGGAGCCGCGCCTTCACCGGGCTCGGCCGGGCGCTCCCGAGGCCGCGCGCGATCCTCGCCATCTCCGCTCACTGGTTCGTGAACGGCACCTGGATCACCGCTCAGCCGCGGCCCGAGACGATCCACGACTTCGGCGGCTTCCCGCGCGCCCTGTTCGAGGTGCGGTACCCGGCCCCGGGCCAGCCGGACCTCGCCGATCGGGTGCGCGGGCTGCTGGCGGCGCACGAGGCCGAGGCGAAGGACGACTGGGGCCTCGACCACGGCACCTGGAGCGTGCTCCGGTGGATGAGCCCCGAGGCCGACGTGCCGGTGATCCAGCTGAGCCTCGACCGTCGGCTCGCGCCGCGCCGGCACCTCGAGATCGGCCGCGCGCTCGCGCCGCTGCGCGACGAGGGCGTGCTGATCTTCGGGAGCGGCAACGTGGTCCACAACCTCCGCGACGCCTTCGGGCGCATGCAGCGGAGAGACGGCGAGACCCCGGGGTGGGCCGCGCGCTTCGACCGCGACGTCGAGGCCGCCCTCGGCCAGCGCGACGAGGCGGCGCTGCTCGACCGCCTCGAGACCGACGACGGCCGCCTCTCGCACCCGACGCCCGATCACTGGCTGCCGCTCCTCTACGCGGCGGGCGCCAGCCTCGAGGGCGACGCGGTCTCCTTCCCCATCGAGGGCTTCGACGCCGGCTCGATCTCGATGCGCGCGGTGCGCTGGGGATGAACCCCCGCGCGGCGGTCTGATATTCTCGCCCGCATGTCGACTCGACTCTCGCTCTTCGCCGCGCTGCTGCTCGTCGCGTGTGGATCCTCCGAAGCCGCGCCGCCCCCGCAGACCGCGGCGCCCGTCCAGGCCGCGCCCTCCGATCACTACTCGGGGCAGTGGCGTGGGCTCGCCGACGTCACCTCGACGCTGCCGAACGCGCCCGAGGAGATGGACATCGTCGCCACCATCGTGAACGACAGCGCGCAGTGCGGGACGTTCGAGTACGGCGCGATCGGCTGCAGCGGCACCTGGACGTGCACCAGCGGGTTCGGCCAGACGAGCATGGTCGTCCAGGAGTCGGTGCGCTTCGGGCACGAGCGCTGCCCGCAGGGCGGTCGGGTGGAGCTGCGCGCGACGAACGATCCCGACGTGCTCGAGTTCCACTACACGAACGCCGGCATCTCTGCGCACGGCCAGCTGAACCGCCTGCGCATGTGATCCCGCTCAGGCGCTGCGGCGGCGCCGGGCGGCGACGGTGACCCCGAGCGGGCTGCGCTGACTCTGCGCCTGGGCGGCGCGGGTCCGGCGGAGCGCGGCGAGGGCGTCTTCGTGCTCCTTCCACCAGGCCTCCGCGCGCGCGGGCGTCCAGTCGGCGTGACACGCGCAGGCCTCGGCCCGGCGGCGCGCCTCGGCGGCGTCGCGCGGCCGGTCGGCGGGATCCTTCGCGAGGAGGGACAGCACCAGCGCCTCCAGATCGGCCGGCACCTCGCGCGACGTCGAGGGGCGCGGCGGATCCTCGCGCATGTGCCGCAGCATGATCTGGAAGACGGTGCCGCCCTCGAAGAGCTGCCGCCCGGTCAGCAGGTAGTAGGCCACCGCGCCGAGCGCGTAGAGGTCGGAGCGCGGCTCGGGGGTCGGCTGCTCGGTCAGCTGCTCGGGCGCCATGTAGAGCGGCGTGCCCGAGAGGTTGGAGGTGCCGCTGAGATCGGGGCGCGCGGCGTCGGGGTGCAGCTCCTTCACCAGCCCGAAGTCCACCACCTTGGCCACGTCGTGGGCGCCGCCCTGGCGGCAGAGGAGCACGTTGCCCGGCTTGATGTCCCGGTGGATCAGCCCGGCGCGGTGCGCCTCGTCGAGGGCGCCGCTCACCATCGCGACGATCTGCGCGACGCGCCCCGGGTCGAGCGGCCCGCCCACCTCCACCACCTCGGCGAGCGTCGCGCCGTCGAGCAGCTCCATCGCGTAGTAGAGGATGCCGTCGTCGGTGCGGCCGTAGTCGAAGACGGTCACGGTGTTCGGGTGGGTCAGGCGGCTGGTGGCCTGCACCTCGCGCTCGAAGCGCTCGAGCGCCTCCTCGCCGGCCCAGCGCGGGTGGATCAGCTTCACCGCGGTCGGGCGGCGGAGCAGCGCGTGCTTCGCCTCGTAGACGACGCCCATGCCCCCCTCGCCGATCTTGTCGAGCAAGGTGTAGGGGCCGAGGTTCTTCACCGCCTCGAGCTCGTCCTCGAGCGCGCGCACCTCGCTCCGGTGGGCGCGCTCCCGGTCCTCGATCGCCAGCTTCACCCGGTCGGTGAGGGCGAGGGCGAGGAGCAGCATCTCGAGCACGTTGGCGAGGAGGAGCGCGCGCCCGCCGCCCCCGAGCTGCCGGTCGAGCAGCACCTCGAGCGCGCTGAGCACGACCAGCGCGACGAGCGGGACCCAGGCGGCGAGGTAGAAGCGCGCCGCCCGGAAGCCGCCGCGGAGCGCGTCCACGCCGAGCCCGATGACCGCCGGCGCCACGAGCGCGCCGATGACCGCGTTGACGATCTCCGCCGCCCTCGGGTCGAGCAGCGGGACCGCGGTCAGCGAGAGCACGCCCAGGGCGACGCCCACCCCGGTCAGGATCCCGGCGAGGCGAGGCTTGCGCTCGTGGACCCGCAGGAAGGCGAGGGCGAACGCGAGGGCGAGCGTCAGGCCACAGCCCGAGGCGACGTGGTTGAGGGTCGTGCGCGCGGGCTCCACGAGGCCGAGGGCCGCGGCGCTCGCGTCGAAGTAGGTCGCGTAGACCGTGGTCAGCGCCGCGCCGAGAGCGGCGTACAATAGATAGCTGACCTGACGCGTCGGCACGTAGCTCAGGCCGTTGTAGGCGGCGAGGACGAGCAGCCCTCCGATCAGCGCGAGGTCGAGGCCGTCGCCGCGCTCCACCATCGGCGGCGCGAGCGCCTCGCGGTTCGCGTGCAGCAGCCCGCCCAGGCCGGCCAGCGCCCCGAAGGTCGCCAGACCAGCGGCGAGCGGCGCGCGGAGGGCGCGCGCGTCGAGGCCTCGAGCGCGTGACTGCGGAGTGCTCACGGGCGCCGGCAGGATAGTGCCGTCCCTGCCTCGGGTCGAAGAACGCTCCCAAGGCGCGCTCTCCCCGCCGGGTCGCAGGCGCCTCGGGAGGAGAGCATGACGGGAACGACGACGACGGTGGGGCGAGGGCCTCGCCGCGGGTGGGGGCGTGCGTGCCGCGCGCTGACCGCGCTCGCGGTGGCCCTCGGATGTGGGACGAGTCATGGGACGCCGCAGCCGGCTGGAGATTCACCGCGCCCGCGAAGAAACCAGGCGCGCGTCACGACCGGCGACGAGCTGGTGCCGCCCCCCGAGGTCGCGGCGCTGGCGGGGGCCGCCGAGGCGCCGCCCGAGCCCGAGGTGCCGGCCGACACCGTCGCGCTCACCAGCCGCATGGCCCCGAAGCGGCTCCACATCCCCGCGACCCACCCCGGGCAGACGAGCCGCTTCACCTTCGACGGCTTCCACCGCGGGTGGTTCGCGCGCACCGGCGGCGGCCAGCAGCACCTGCTCACGCCGATCTACGGGGGCGGCAAGGTGTACGTCGGCGGCGGCTTCTCGAGCCACCAGGTCTTCGCCTACGACGCGCGCACCGGGGAGCGCGACTGGGTGGCCTCGGCGCCGGACGGCGGGCCGTCGGCCGCGATCCTCGAGGACGGCAAGATCCTCTTCAACACTGAGAGCTGCACGCTCTTCGCCGTCGACGCCGACACCGGTCGGCAGCGCTGGAGCCGCTGGCTCGGCGATCCCCTGATGAGCCAGCCGGCCGCCGCGAACGGGCTGGTGTTCTCGGGGCACCTGATCGACACGCGCTCGCCCGGCGGCCTCCAGGTGGGCACGACGGGCTGGGGCGTCGGCGACGGTCGCCGCTACGGCTTCACCGCGCTGCGGCTCGCGGACGGGGCCCCGCGCTGGAGCGTCCCGGTGGACGGCGACGTGATGAACGCGCCGATCCTGGTCGACGGCGACGCCTACTTCACGACGATGCGGGGCACCGTCTACCGGGTCGATCAGCGCACCGGGCGGGTGCGGTGGCGCCGCGCGGTACACGCGACGAGCGCGCCCTGGATCCACCACGACGAGGTGCACGTGACGGTGCGGCGCCGCGAGCGCGTCGACGGCGAGCCCCAGGTCGTCGAGCCCCAGGTCGTCGAGCGGGCCGTGGTCCTCGCGAAGGCGAGCGGCCGGACCGAGCGGGAGCACGAGCCCGTCCCGGCGGCCTACGTCGCCGGGCGGCCCGACCCCGACGTGCAGCGCGGCTGGCGCTACGAGGGCTCGCGCGCGACCGTGATCGACGGGCGGGCGTACCAGACCATCGGCAACGAGGTGCACTGCCGCGACGCCGAGACGGGCGAGCTCCTCTGGCGGCGGCGATACACCGAGGACGCCCACAGCCGCCCGGCGAGCCCCCCGGCGGTGGCCGGGAGCCAGCTCGTCTTCGGGACGCGGGACGGTCACCTCTTCGGCCTCGACATCGACACCGGCCTGACCGCCTGGGCCTACGACGTGGGCGAGCCGATCGCCGCCCAGCCCACCGTCGGCCACGGCTGGGTCTACGCGAGCACCGCGCGCGGCGGCGTGGTCGGGCTCGAGGTCTCCGACGTGAGCTTCGACGGCTGGCACATGTGGGGCGGCAACGCGCAGCACAACGGGCGGGTGCTGGCGACCGAGCCTCCCGCCGAGGAGGACGAGCGGCCCAGCGAGGGCACGCTGCAGCTCGACGAGGCGCCGCGGGGCGAGGAGATCGCCGGCTTCCCGCTGCAGGGCACGCGGGTGCACGCGGAGGTCAGCGGCTTCGTCGCCCGGGTGCGCGTCGAGCAGACCTTCCAGAACCCCTACGAGCGCGCGGTCGAGGCGGTCTACCTCTTCCCGCTGCCCGACGACGCGGCGGTCGACGCGATGGAGATGCGCGCCGGCGATCGCGTGGTGCGCGCCCAGATCCAGCGGCGACACGAGGCGCGGGAGCGCTACGAGGACGCGCGCGAGCGGGGCGTGCTCGCGAGCCTGCTCGAGCAGGAGCGGCCGAACCTCTTCCGCCAGTCGGTGGCCAACATCCGCCCCGGCGACGCGATCCGGGTCACCCTGCACTACACGCAGGTCCTGCCCTACGAGGAGGGCAGCTACCGCTTCGTCTATCCGATGGTCGCGGGCGCGCGCTATCAGCCGGAGGGCGGCGACGCGGACGAGGCCCCGACGCGACAGGTGGTGCTCGCGCCCGGCGGCGAGCGCCCCGATCGCGTGGAGGTGACGATCGACGCCGACCTCGGGACGGAGCTCCGGGGCGTGCGCTCGCCGACCCACGAGCTCGAGGTCGACGAGCGGGGCCGCGCCGTGCACGTGGCCCTCGCGGAGGCGGCGCCGCCCGACCGCGATCTCGACGTGCGCTTCGCGGTGGCGGGAGAGGCGCCGACGGTCTCGGTCCTCGCGAGCCCGCCCGCCGACGGAGAGCGCGGGCACTTCTCGCTCGCCCTCCACCCGCGGCTGAACGTGCCGGAGAGCGAGGTGATGCCGCGCGAGGTGGTCTTCCTCGTCGACACGTCGAGCTCGATGCACGGCCGGCCGATGGAGCTGGCGCGCGCGGCGATGCAGCGCGCCCTCGGGGGGCTGCGCCCGACCGACACCTTCCGCGTGCTGAGCTTCTCGGATCGGGCGAGCGCGCTCAGCGACGCGCCGCTGCCCGCGACCGAGGAGAACCTGGCCCGGGCGCGCCGCTTCGTCGACGAGCTCCGCGCGCTCGGCGCGACCGAGATGCTCCGGGGCGTGCGCGCGGCGCTCGAGCCGGAGGCCGAGGACGGCCGGATGCGGGTGGTGCTCCTGATGACCGATGGCTACATCGGCAACGAGACCGAGGTCTTCCGCGAGGTGCATCGGCGGCTCGGCCAGTCGCGGCTGTTCGGCTTCGGGGTCGGCTCGGCGGTGAACCGCTACCTGCTGACCCGGCTGTCGGAGATCGGCCGCGGGGATCTGCAGGTGGTCACCCTGGACGAGTCGCCGGAGCTCGCCGCCGACCGCTTCCACGAGCGGATCGCGAGCCCGACGCTGACCGATCTGTCGATCGACTGGGGCGACCTGCGGGTCGAGGGCGCCTACCCGCGGCGGCTGCCGGACCTCTACGCCGACCGGCCGCTCGTGGTGCACGGGCGCTACGGCGCGGCGGGCCGAGGCGAGATCCGGATCCGCGGTCGCCTGGCCGGCCGGCCCTTCGAGCAGAGGGTGTCGGTCGATCTGCCGGCGAGCGGCGACCCGCGGCCGGAGCTCGGCTCGGTCTGGGCGCGCACCCGCATCCGCGACCTGATGACGGCGATGGCGCTCCGGCCGAACGACGCGCTCCAGGAGGAGGTGACCCAGCTGGGTCTGCGGCATCACCTGCTGACCCAGTGGACGGCGTTCCTCGCGATCGACGAGGGGTACCGGGTCGACGAGCCGGCGCAGGAGACGGTGCATCAGCCGCAGCAGGCCCCGGCCGGCCAGGAGCGGAGCCGGGAGGCACGGACGGCCACGGCGCCGACGGCGCCCCCCGCGCCCTCGCTCCGCGCCCGCCGCACCGTGTCTCGGGGAGGCCCGCTGGGCGCCGGGCGCGGCGGCGGCGGGGCCGGGGAGGGCACGATCGGGCTGGGCGGGCTCGGCTCCATCGGCCACGGCGCGGGCCGCGGCTCGGGCGCGGGCTACGGCGCCGCCCCGGCGGCCGAGCCGGCGCGGGTGGACGAGCCCGCGGCGGACGCGCGCGCCGAGGAGGACCGCGTGGATCGGGACGTCGGCGGGCTCGCCGCTCCACCGTCCGTGAGCGCCCTTTTGCGCCAGCGCTGCCTGGAGGAGGCGCGGCGGCCCGACGGGAGCGTCGACCGGGAGGCGCTCGCCGAATGCCTGCGGCGGGCGCGTGGCGGGGGCGCGCGCAAGGGCGGCGTCTGGAAGCGCGACGGAGCGGGGGCGCTGGGCCCGGGCCTCGCGGCCGCACGCCGAAGACGAGGTTGACCCTCGAACTGCCGTCGGGCGGGGAGTAGAGTGGCGCCCATGCGACGCTTGGTCTCGACTCTCTCCCTGCTGCTCCTCCTCGCCGGCTGTGGAACGTCCGGCGGCGCCCTGGACGCCGGCGACGGCGACGGGGCCATCCCGGTCGGCGCGGACTCCGACGGCGACACCATCCCCGACGAGGTCGAAGGGCGCGCCCTGCGGCTCGACACCGACGGCGACGGAACCCCGGACTACCTCGACGAGGACTCGGACGGCGACGGCATCTCCGACCGCGACGAGGCCGGTGACGACGACCCCGCGACCGATCCGCGCGACTCCGATCTGGACACGCGGCCCGACTACATCGACCTGGACTCCGACAACAACGGCTACCCCGACCAGATCGAAGGCGTCGGGGACTTCGACCTCGATCGGATCCCCAACTACGCGGACCTCGACGACGACAACGACCTCGTGCGCGACGAGCAGGAGCTCGACGGCGTGCTCGATCCGCCGGCCGACACCGACGGCGACGGGCGCCCGAACTACCGCGACCCGGACTCCGACAACGACCTGATCATGGACGGTGACGAGTTCGGCCCCGACACCGATCGCGACGGCCTGCTCGACCACGAGGACCGCGACACCGACGCCGACGGCATCCCCGACGAGATCGAGGCCGGTGACGGAGACGTCTTCTCGCCGCCCGTCGACTCCGACGGCGACACCATTCCGGACTTCCGGGACCCCGACAGCGACGACGACGGCCTGTCCGACGCGCTCGAGAACGACCTCGGGCTCGACCCGACGCGCGCCGACAGCGACGGCGACGGGGTCACCGATCTGATCGAGCGCGCGGCCGGCACCGACCCGCTCGACGCGATGGACAACCCGCGCTCGCTCGGCGACTTCGTGTTCGTCATGCCGCACATGGAGGCGCCGATGCCTCCGGAGGACACCCTCGACTTCGCGACCAGCATCGCGAAGGCCGACGTCTACTTCCTCATGGACGAGACCGGCTCGATGGGCTCGTCGATCGACTCGCTCAAGACCGGCATCGCCGACCTCATCACCCGCATCCGCGCCGTGATCCCCGACGCGTGGTTCGGCCTCGGCGGCTTCCGCGACTACCCGTCCGGCGGCTACGGCTCGCCCGGCGATCTCCCCTACGAGCACTACCTCGACGTCACCAACGACACCGCGATGGCGATGGGCGCGGCCAACGCGTCCTACGAGCCGGCGGGCGGCGGCGACGGCCCCGAGAGCCACGGTCAGGCGGTCTGGTCGGCGGTGACCGGGAACGCGCTCGAGGGCGTGCCCGCGCGCGCCGACTCGCGCTTCGGCGCCTGCCCGATGGGCACCTTCGGCTACGCGTGCTTCCGCGACGACGCGGTGCCGGTCATCGTGCTCATCAGCGACATCCAGATGCACAACGGTCCGATGGGCGCCGAGCCCTACTCGGGCATCCCCGGCGCGGTCACCTACGATCAGGCGGTCGCGCAGGCCAACGCCAACCGGGTGCGCATCACCGGCATCGCGCAGACCAGCGGCTTCGGCGGCGGCGCGCGGGCCGACCTCGAGGCCCTCGCGCGCGACACCGGCACCGTCGACAACACCGGCCGGCCGCTCGTCGAGGACTACATGAGCGGCATGATCTCGGCGGCGGTGGTGAACAACATCCAGATCCTCGCCGAGCAGAGCCGCCTCGACATCACCGCCGAGTTCGTCGACGACCCGTCGGACGGAGTCGACACGGAGGCGGCGTTCTTCGACCACCTCGCGGCGAACGCGATGGGCGACCGGGTCCGCGGGTGCACCCGGCGGAGCGCCGAGGACCGCGACGGCGACGGCGTGCTCGACACCTTCCCCTCGGTCACCACCGACACCCGCGTCTGCTTCGACATCTTCGTGCGGCAGAACGACACGGTCGCCGCCACCACCGAGCCGCAGATCTTCCGGGCCACCGTGCGGGTCATCGGCGACGGCTTCACCGAGCTCGACAGCCGCGACGTCTTCTTCCTCGTCCCGCCGGAGCCCCCCATGGTCGGCGGCCCGGACTGATCGCCGTTCGGACCCTACAGGCCGCGGCCGGTCCTGCCGTTCCGTCCCGGAGATGGAGTGGATGGAGATCAGCCCCGGCCTGTGGATCACGGGCTACGAGTCGGAGGCCAGCGCCGACGTCGGGGGCCTGAGCGCCTCGATCGAGCGGCTCGTCGCGAGCACGCGCGGGCCGATCGCGATTCTCTTCGACGTGAGCGGGTCGGTGCATCCGTTCTCCGCCGACGTGGTGCAGGGCTACCTGAAGGTCCTCACCGGCCACGGCTCGTCGATCAGCCGCATCTACGTGGCGTCGACCAACCCGATGGTGCGCTTCGCGGGCTCGGCGGCCCGGCTGGTGCTCGGCTCGCGGCTGCACATGTTCGCGTCGGTCGGCGAGGCGATCACGCACCACGAGGCGTGCCACCGCGCCGCCTGAGGAAGGCGAGGGCGAGGAGCGCGAGCGACCCGAGCGGGGTCGCGCCGCCCGGCGCCGAACGACAACCGCAGCCGCCGGAGAGCGGCGCGTCGGTGCCTCCGTCGCCGGCGGTCGGGCCCGCGTCCGCCGTCGCGCTGGCGTCGCGCCCCGTGGCCCCCGCGTCCCGGGTCACGCCCGCGTCGGGCGGCGCGCAGGCGCCCTCGTCGATCTCGCCGTCGCAGTCGTCGTCGAGGCCGTTGCAGGTCTCCTCCACCGGCATGCAGCGCGGCCCGGCGACGGTGAAGGCGGCGTAGCGCGACGGGAGGTCGAAGCCGCGGCCGTCGTCGTAGCCGTCCACGCCGATCGGCGGGCCGAAGCCGGCGCCGGTGGACGGCCAGCAGCGCAGGCCGGCGGCGGCGCGGGCGCAGAGATCGGCGCGGCGATCCCCGTTCACGTCGGCGAGGCGCAGCGTCAGGTAGTACTTCGGGTCGTCCCAGCCGTCGTCGTCCGACAGCTCCGGGCCCCAGAAGCGCGCGAACGCGGCCCCGTCCCAGCGCCAGCAGCGCACGCCCGCGTTGGCCCGGGCGCAGAGCTCGTCCGCCCCGTCGCCGTCGACGTCGCCGGTCCGGATCGTCGCGTAGTTGTCGTGGTCGGCCCAGCCGCGGTCGTCGGCGAGGTCGGCGACGATCACCGCGTCACCGAAGGCGACGCCGTCGAAGAAGTGGCAGCGCAGGTCGGTCGAGGTGCGCACGCAGAGATCGGCGCGCCCGTCCCCGTCGACGTCCGCCATCCGGATCGTGCTCCAGTAGCGCACGTGGTCGAAGCCGCGGCGGTCGCTCCAGGTCGGGCCTTCGATCGCGGGCCCGAAGCCGTCCCCGGTCGACAGGTGGCACTCCATGCCCGACGCGCGGCGCGCGCACACGTCGGCCCGCCCGTCGCCGTCGAGGTCGCCGAAGCGCAGGGTGGCGTACTGCGCGGGCTGATCGAAGCCGTCGGCGTCGCTCCACGCCGGCCCGAGCACCGGCTCCTCGAAGGCGTCGCCGGTCGAGCGGTAGCAGCGCAGCTCGGTGCTCCGGCGCACGCAGAGATCGTCGAGCCCGTCACCGTCGAAGTCGGCGACCCGCAGCGTCGAGCCGTAGGCCGGGCCGCGCCACCCCCCGTCGTCCGCGAGCGGCGGTCCGTCGATGGGCGCGCCCACGCCGTCCGGCGTCGAGGGCCAGCACCGCACGCCGCCCGAGAAGCGGCCGCAGACGTCGGCGAGCCCGTCGCCGTTCACGTCGCCCATCCGGATGGTGGACCAGCGCGTCATGTCCTCGAATTCGTCGCCGAACGCGTCGTTGCGGAAGTGGAAGTCGCCCCACGACTCGGCGTTGGAGAGGCGGCAGCGGAGGTCGCTCCCGCTCCGGATGCACGCGTCGGCGAGCCCGTCGCCGTCGACGTCGCTGGTGGTGTCGCCGCCGACGACCGAGAGATCGAACATCGCCTGCTCGACCTCGCAGCCCTCGCCGCCGTCGCTCCGGCGGAAGCACTCGTCGACCTCGGCCACGCAGCTCCCCGGCGCGCGCGGCAGCCCGGTGGCGGCGCCCGCGAAGATGCCCCAGTGGTTGGCCACCGAGCGGGGCGTGCCGTCCGAGGGGCTGTTGATCGTGCCCCGGCCGTCGACCCACATCTGGCTCGATCCGCCGCCGTCGAGGTTGAAGGCCTGCCACGCGCCGAGCTGATGGATGAGGCTGGCGAGCTCTGTCCCGTACATGCCCGCCGAGCTGCTCGAGCGGCCGTCGACCACGAGCAGGATGAAGGTCTGCATGTCCTCGGTGAGGCCCATCGCGGTGCGCGGGTGCCGCTGGCGCATGTCGGTGCGATCCGGGAAGCAGCCCGACGCGGTGGGGCTCGCGCAGGTGTAACGCGCGCCCTCGGTGACCAGCTCGGGGAAGCCGCTGACGAGCGCGTTCGTGCCCGGCGGCACGGCGCCGGTGACGGTGGACGGCATGAAGCCGGCGCGCGGGCTCCGGTTGTTCTTCACCCAGCGCGTGTGGTTGAAGTCCACCCAGCCGTCGCCGAACGCGATCCACCCATAGCGGCGGTGGTACCACTGGCCCGCCGCGTCCGCGCTCTCCCCGGTCTGCGCCACCGGCCAGGCGCGCCCGCCGCCGACCGCCTGCCCGTAGACCCGCGGCGGCGACTCGTAGAGGAAGAAGTCGCCGTTCGTCGCCACCGTCGCGCCGACCGCGCTGCCCCAGCTCGAGGCGCTCCGGCGGCTGGTGGGTCGCGCGGTGGCGTCGACGTGCACGTAGTCGGCGCAGAGATCGACGAAGGCGGCGTAGAACCGCGTGGTCGGCCCGGACGTGCGCCCCTCGAGGATCCGCACGCCGGGGCGAGGGTCGGACCACGAGCGGCTGGTGATGGTCTGCGCGTCGGCGGGCGCGGCGAGCAGGCAGAGGCAGAGCGTGAGGAGACAGCGTCGCACGGGCCTCCTCTCAGCAATCCCCGGGCCGACTCCCGGCTGCAACCCCGAGGTGGCAGCCCCGGCGCGCGTGGGGTCACCCGTGCGCGCGATCGTCCAGATGCTGGACGGAGCCCGTCGGTCCGCCGCCGCCGCCGTCGCTCGGAGGAGCGCGACGCGCTCCGGGGTGGAGCCTCGGGTGGCCATGACGGCGGCCGGCCAGGCATGGCATGCTGACTCGAATGCGACCGGTCGTCCTGCTGTGCATCCTGGCCGTCGGCTGCAACGTCGGGCGCGCCGGCGTGGAGGGCCCCGACGCGTCCATCCCCTCGATCGACGCCGGCGAGCCGCCCGCGGACGCGCGCGTCGCGCTCGACGCGAGCTCCGGCTCCGACGCGGGGAGCGGCTTCGACGCCGGACCGCCCGGCGCGGACGCCGGCGCCTCCGAAGACGCGGGCGCCGAGCGCGACGCGGGCACGCCGCCTCCTCCTCCGCCGCCGCCTCCGCCTCCGCCGCCGCCCACCGGCTGCACCGCCGACACGGAGTGCGGGACCTGCGAGGTGTGCGCGAGCGGGAGCTGCGTGGCTCGCACCGGTCGCGACGTGCGGCGGGCCGGGGTCTCCGATCACGCGGACGCGAGCGATCGGGACAGCCTGGCCGCGATGCTCACCTGCGCCCGCGCCGGCGACACGGTGCGCCTGGTCGACGCGGGGGTCTACCCGGTGAACGCCACCGTCGCCGTGCCCGCCGGCGTGACCCTGGTGGCGACGGCGGGAGGCACCCTGCGCGCGGGCTCCGGGGTGACCGGCCGCACGCTCCTCAGCGTCTCGAGCGGGGTGACGCTGCGCGACCTGGACCTCGACGGCGGTCGCAACGCGCATCACCTCGTGCAAGGCGGCGGGGTCTCGGACGTCACCATCGAGCGCAGCGCCCTGCACGACACCCGCAACGCGTTCCCCGCCGGCGCCGACCCGCGGTGTCACGGGCTCGTCATCACCGGCGGCACGCGCATCACCATCCGCAACAACACCGTCGAGCGCATCGGCTACCCGAAGGTGTCCGGCACGAGCTGGTCCGGCGTGTGCGCGGGCATGTACCTCGAGCGCGCCCGCACCCTGGAGGTGCACGACAACGTGGTGCGCGACGTGTTGACGGCCGGCATCGACTTCACCGGCACCCTCGGCGCGCGGATCACGGGCAACCGCGTCGAGGACAACGGCCGCAACCGCGACTACGGCGGGCCGGTGGCCGACGGGATCACCGCCTACCACAACGGCCACGGGTTCACGTACCAGGACATCTGGGTGACCGGGAACACCATCCTCCGCAGCGGCAACCACGGCATCCACCTCAGCGGGCGCGACGTGCACGTCGAGCGCAACGTGGTCCGCGATCCGTGGGCGCAGGGCATCCTGATCATGGACCAGCGCGTGCCGCACGACTGCGCCTCCAACGTGACCGTGCACGACAACACGATCAGCGGCATCGGGAGCACCGGGAACCGGCACGCCGTCTACATCGGCGACGACTACAAGGTCGGCGGCGTCTCGGTCCGCGGCAACGGCTCCGACGTCTTCTGGAAGCCCGGCACGACCTGCACGTGAGATGGCGCGGCGACTACTCGGCGCACTCCGACCAGCTCGGCGGCCAGCTGTTGCAGAACCGGCAGTAGGGGGCCGAGAGGCCGGCGCGGCAGGCGTCGCAGGCGGAGTCGTCGCAGCACTCGGCGCCCTCGCACGACTGGCTCTCGGGGGCGGTCTCGCCCTCGACCAGCTGGCGGGTCCACTCGTCGAGGCGCACGCCGTTCACCTCGCGCTCCTCGAAGAGCGTGTAGGGCGTGACGCAGTGGACCGGGCCCGGCGGGACGTAGCTCCGGAACGACGGCAGCTCGGTCTCGATGCGCGCGAGGCTGTCCCGGAAGAGCCCCGGCCAGTCCTCGGGGGCGCCGCCCATCGCGGTGTAGAAGAAGATCTGGTCGGCGTCGTAGGCGGTCGCGGTCTGCGACATGCGCATGTCCGGGAAGGCCTGGCCGATGCGGATGTAGAGGTCCGGCAGGGAAAGCTCGGTGAGCGGCCGATCGAGGCCGGGGACGAAGCTCGGCAGCGCCTCCTCCGCGTTCCAGTTCGGGAGGCTCTCCTCGAGGAACGAGTCCGTGATGATGCCGGCGCCCGAGTCGGCGAGCACCGAGATCGTGGCGTCCGGGTACTGCTGGGCGACGTACGCCGAGTGGAGCGCCGCTCCGTACGCGCCGGCGCTGCAGCCGCTCACGAGCACCGTGTCGGGCGACGGGTAGCGGCTGTAGATCCAGTCGAGCGCGGTCGTCGCGTTGACGAAGCCCTTGTGCTCGATGACGAGGTCGTCGGCGTACTCCACGCGCGCGTTGCCCCAGTGGATGTCGCCCGTGCAGTAGGGGATGTGGATGATCGTGTAGTCGGCGAAGGGCCCCTCGTTCGCGAAGAGGCCGCCGAGCACGCCGGCGTCGATGGCCTCGGTGAACTCGTCGAGCTCGCCGGTCGAGTCGCTGAAGAGGGCGCCGATGAAGCCGCAGGTCGTGTCGTTCCAGCAGGCGCCGCCGCCCTGGAAGTCGATGATGACCTTGCTCGGATCCCCCCCGCGCACGAAGAAGCGGTAGTCGGTGCCGCGGGCGCACACCGTCTCGCCGCCGGGCTCGATCGCGATCCACTCCCCGGCCATCGGGGGCGGGGGGAGGTCGTCGTCGTAGGTCGGCTCGGACTCGCAGCCGGCGAGGGCGACGAGCAGGGCGGTGCAGGCGAGGAGGCGCATGAGGGCCATGATAGGCCCAATACGGATCGCGGACCGCGTTCGGTTCGGTTCAGCCTCGCTCGCAGCCGAGCCAGGCGAGCGCGGCGATCGCGACCGCGCCTCCGATGATCATCCACACCATGAGCAGCTCCCCCGAGCTGGACAGCCTACGCCCATCGGCGCGGCGTGTTCCAGAAAGCGTGCGCGCGCTCACCGCCGCTTCTTGGGGCGGAACGGGCGCGGGCGCTGCTGCGGGCGGCCCGAGGGACGTCCCTGAGCGCGGGGATGGCGCGACGGGCGGGCCTCGACGAGCGGGACCTCGACGCCGCGGATCTGGATGCGGCCCACGTCCTGGATGAGGTGCTCGGCGACCTCGACCGGGACCCGGACGAAGCTCGCGTTGGCGCCCACCGTGATGCGGCCGATGTCGGCGCTCGGGATGCCGAGCTCGTTGGCGAGCGCGCCCACGAGGTCGCCGGGGCGCACGCCTCGGCGCTTGCCGAGCGGGAGGAAGAGCTCCTTCTCCTCCGACGCCGGGCGGTGCGCGGGGCGGGCGGCGGCCTGCTTCGGCGCGCGCTCGCGGGGGCGGCTCCAGCTCGGCGGCTCCTCGCTGGCGTCGGCGGCGAGGTCGAAGCCCCGGTCGTCGGCCATGACCTTGAGCGCCGAGGCGAGGGCCTCGCGGGCGTCGCCTCCCCCCGCGAGGAGGGCGTCGGCCAGCGCGAGGTGCGCCGGCTCGGGGGCCGCGTTCTCCATCGCGTCGGTGAGGCGGGTGCGCCGCGCCGCCAGGATGTCGGCGTCCGAGGGCACGTCCATGCGGGCGATGCGGACCCCGAGGGTGTCCTCGAAGCGGCGGACCCGGCCGCGCTCCGCGGGGGCCACGAAGCTGATCGCGGTGCCGTCCCGGCCCGCGCGCCCGGTGCGGCCGATGCGGTGCACGTAGGTCTCGGGGTCGGTGGGCAGGTCGAGGTTCACCACGTGCGTGAGGAGATCCACGTCGAGCCCGCGCGCGGCGACGTCGGTCGCGACGACCACGTCGAGCTGCCCGGCGCGCAGCCGGGTCACGACGAGCTCGCGCGCGCCCTGGTTCAGGTCTCCGTGGAGCGCGTCCACCCGGAGGCCGCGCTCGGCGAGGTAGGTCGCCGCCTCGGCGCAGCCGGCGCGGGTGCGGGCGAAGACGAGGGTCGCGCCGCGGGGCTCGGCCGCCAGGACCCGGCGCAGCGCCTCGAGCTTGAAGCGGTGCGGGACGAGGACGCCGCGCTGCTGGATGTGCTCGGTGGTCAGCGCCTCCGACTCCACCTGGACCACGAGGGGCTCCTTCAGGTGGGTCTTGGCGATCCGCTCGATCGGCGGGGGCATCGTGGCCGAGAAGAGCGCCACCTGGCGGCCCTTCGGGGTCGCGCTGAGGAGCTTCTCGACGTCGTCGATGAAGCCCATGCGGAGCATCTCGTCGGCCTCGTCGAGCACGAACAGCTCGAGCTCGCTGAGGTCGAGGGTGCCGCGCTCGAGGTGGTCGAGGACGCGGCCGGGGGTGCCGACCACGACCGAGACGCCCTTCGAGAGCGCCTTGAGCTGCGGGCCGTAGGAGGCGCCGCCGTAGAGCGTGACCACACGCACGGGGAGCTGGGCGGCGTAGCTGCGGAGCGCGTCCGTCACCTGGAGGGCCAGCTCGCGCGTGGGGCAGAGGAGCAGGGCCTTCACGGCCTTGCCGCCGCCCTTGACCCGCTCGAGCACGGGCAGGCCGAAGGCCGCGGTCTTGCCGCTCCCGGTGCGGGCGCGGCCGATCACGTCGCGCCCGGACACGAGGGGCGGAATGGCCTCGGCCTGGATGGGGGTGGGCGACTCGAAGCCCAGGGCGCCGACGGCGTCGATCAGGCGAGGGTCGATGGAGAGTCCCTCGAAAGTCGAAGGCGAAACGTCGGTCGATACTGCGGATGTCATTGGGCCTCGGGGGCGGAGGAAGCCCCCTGCTATGAGGCATCCCGGGCGATCGCGCCAGTCGAGTCCCTTGTGCGGCGGGGGCGGAAGCGTCCATGCTCCCCCATTCGATGGCCAGCAGTTTCGCCCGACCCATCCGCATCTTGATGCTCCAGCGGGACGAGGGCGCGGTGGATCTGGCCCGGAGCAGCTTCGAGCTCGCCGGCCTCCCGACCGAGATCGAGGCCCACGAGACGCCCCTCGAGGCGTTCGTCGCGCTGCGCGGCGGCGCCTGGGACGTGGTGCTCGCGGATCTCTCGGTCGAGGGCAGCGAGGGCTTCTTCCAGAAGCTCCGCAAGAGCGACGCGACCCGGAAGCTGCCGCTCATCGCGCTCTCCGACGCCCCGGACGACGCGTCCGACTACGTCTTCGCGCGGCCCCGCGACGAGGGCGAGTACATGGGGATCGTCGCGGCCATCAAGTTCTTCTGGATGAACGAGGCGCCCTCGCTGCCGCCTCCCCCGCCGGCCCCCGAGCCCGCGCCCGGCCAGCCGAGCGTGCGCCCGCAGCGGCTGTCGAACCTCGACCTGATGACGCTCCCGATCGAGCCGTCGGAGGCGTACCTCCTGTCGATCCTGGACGGCGAGCTGGGGGTGGACGAGATCGGCGCGGTCATCGGCGCGCCGGTGGCGGAGACCCGCCGGATGCTCCGTCGGCTGGCCGATCTCGGGGCCGTGCGCTGGAGCGCGCCGCACCCGAGCCTCCCGCCGCCCCCGCCGCCGTCGATCTCCTCGGCCGAGCACCCGGCCGTGCAGGTGTCCGAGCCGGAGCCGGAGGCGCCCGAGGAGGAGGGCCGCTTCACCGAGGCGCGGAAGCGGCAGGTCGACGACGCGCTCGCGCTGCTCGACGAGGCCGACCACTACGAGCTGCTCGGCGTCCCCCGCGACGCGAGCCGTCAGGACATCCGGCAGGCCTACTTCGCGCTCGCGAAGCTCTTCCACACCGACACCCTCTTCGGGGTGGAGCTCGGCGAGTACCGCCAGAAGATGGACCGCGTCTTCACCGCGATCACCGAGGCGTACGACGTGCTCGGCAAGACCAAGCGGCGGCGCGAGTACGACGAGTACCTCGGCGCGGTCCAGGAGACGGCCGCCCTCGAGGACGCGGCGCCGCCCGAGCCCGAGCCCGCACCCGCGCCCCCGCCGCCGAAGGAGGAGCCGCCCGCCAAGCCCCCGTCGCGGCCGCGGATGACCCGATCCGAGACGATGCGCGCGGTGGCGGCGCGGCGGGTCCAGGACCTGCGCGCCCAGACGCGCCGCGACGCGCAGCTCCCGCCGGCCGCCGGCAAGCCCACCGCGCTCAGCTCGCTCAGCCGCGCGCTCACCCAGGTCTCTCGCACGTCGGGGCGGCTGGACCGGGCCGACCGGCTCATCGCCGACGCGCGCGAGGCGGAGGCCAAGGGCAACCTCGCCGGCGCGGCCGAGGCGCTCCGCATCGCCGTCGCCTGGCGCCCGAACGACGACGCGCTGCGGGCCGACGCCGAGCGCCTCCGCTGGGAGGCGGCGCAGAGCAAGGCGGCCGCGTTCGAGAAGAGGGCGCGCTACGCCCAGGAGCGGCTCAAGTGGGACGAGGCGGCCCGCTGCTGGGCGAAGGTCGCGGACGCGCGCCCGAACGACGCCGACGCGCAGGAGGCGGCGGGGCTCGCGGCCCTGCGGAGCGGAGAGGACCTCCAGCGCGCCGCCAAGCACGCGCGCCGGGCCACCGAGCTCCGCCCGGAGAAGGCGAGCGGTCACCGCCTGCTCGGCCAGATCTACGCCGCCGCCCAGAAGCCGGAGAGCGCCCGCCGCTCGCTGAAGCGGGCGCTCGAGCTGGACTCGAAGGACGAAGACGCCCGCCGGCTGCTCACCGAGCTCGGCTGAAGGGCGTCACTGGCTCGCGAAGAGCCGGCCGCGCTCGGTGATCGCGACCGCGATCAGGCTGATCACGCCCAGGGCCGCGAAGCCGAGGAGCAGCGGCGCGGTCGTGCCGTCGTAGGCGCGGCCGATGAGGCCGCCGAGCACGCCGCTGACCGTCGTGGTCGCGAACCCGTAGGCCGCCGACGCGGTGCCCGCGATCTTGCCGAGCGGCTCCATGGCGAGCGCGTTGAAGTTGGCGCCGATCAGCCCGAAGAGGGCGAAGGCGATCGCGAAGAGCGGGAAGAAGATCCACAGCTCCTCGCCGACGAGGAACATCAGCGCGCAGAGCGTCAGCGAGACCGCGATGAAGCCCACGAGGGCGACGTGGCTCAGCCGCCGCATGCCGAAGCGCTCCACGAGGCGGGAGTTGGTGAAGTTGGCGGCGCTGAGCGCGAGGGCCACGCCCGCGAACCAGAAGACGAAGGTGTCGCCCTTGCCGAAGACCTCGCGGAAGACCTGCTCGGACGCCGAGATGAAGGCGAAGAGCGCGCCGAAGACGACGCCGCTGGCGACCATGTAGCCGAACGTGACCCGGCTCTTCAGGACGGCGAGGTAGGCGCGCACGGTGCCCATCAGGTTCAGCTCGCCGCGGTCCCGCTCCTTCACCGTCTCCTCGAGCCGGAGGTACGTCCAGCCGAGCATGCCGAAGCCGGCGAGGGCGAGGACCCCGAAGCACCAACGCCACGGGGCGATCAGCAACACTCCGGCCCCGAGCATCGGCGCCAGGATCGGGATCACCATGAAGATGGTCATCACCAGGGACATGATCCGGGCCATGCCGCGGCCGGCGAAGAGATCCCGCACCACCGCCACCGCCACGACCCGGCAGCCCGACGCGAAGACGCCGTGCACGAAGCGCGCGACGAGGAGCTGCTCGAAGCTCTGGGTGGCGAGGCACGCCAGGCCGGCGAGGGTGTAGCCGACGAGCGAGACGAAGAGCACCGGGCGGCGTCCGAAGCGGTCCGAGAGCGGGCCCCACACCAGCTGCGGGGCGCCGAAGCCGAGGATGTAGGCCACCACGACCAGCTGCCCGTCGTTGCCGGCGACGCCGAGGTCGCCCGCGATCGCGCCGAGCGCGGGGAGCATGATGTCGATGGCGAGCGCGTTCAGCGCCATCAACGCCGCGACCATCGTCACCAGCTCGAGCGTCGAGATCGAGGCGGGGCTCTCGATCTCGGTGGCCGCCGAGAGGGCGTCGGTGGGGGGCGGGGGATGGACGGACGTGCGCATCGAAGAGTCTGGTTTGGCGCCATCCGAGGACAGCGCAAGGTGCCATTTGACCGAACCTTTGGCTCACGGCGCCCCAACGACGAGGGGGCGAGCCCGCTGGAGGGTCAAACGCGCGGCCCGACCGCCGATTGGACCCGGGGAACGATGCCGACGTCCCGCCCCCCGATGACGCGAGTGCTCCTCGTCGAGGACGATCAGTCCGACTTCCTCTACGTCCGGTCGGTCCTCAAGCGCAGCAAGCTGTCGCCGGTCCATCTGGACTGGGCGTCGACCTACGCCGAAGGCGTGGAGCGCCTCACCCACGGCGCCTACGACGTCTGCCTGCTCGACCTCGGCCTCGACGGCTACACGGGCTTCGACCTCCTCGACAGCGAGATCGGGCAGGCCACCCGGGTGCCCGTGATCGTGCTGACCGGGAGCGGCGATCGCGAGGCGGACCTGCAGGCGATGGAGCGCGGCGTCTTCGGCTACCTCGGCAAGGACTCGCTGAACCCGAACATCCTCGAGCGGACGGTGCGTTACGCGATGAAGCACCGCGCGCGGCTCGAGCAGCTGGCCGACCGCGCCTCGCGCGATCCGCTCACCGGCCTCCTCAACCTGGCGTCGTTCCGGGAGGGCTTCGAGCGGGCGCTCGAGCGCGCGCGCCTCGAGGGCCGGGAGCTCGCGGTGATGTTCCTCGACCTCGACGGCTTCAAGGCGGTGAACGACACGCACGGGCACCGGGCCGGGGACACGGTGCTGACCCACGTCTCGCGCCGGCTCGCGTCGACGGTGCGCGAGCGAGACATCCTCGGCCGGATCGGCGGCGACGAGTTCGTGCTCGTGCTCGAGGACCTGCCGTCGGTGGACCAGGCGGAGGCGGTGGCGGCCAAGATCACCGCGCGCATCCGCGAGGCGGTCGACTACGAGGGCACGCCGCTGAGCGTGGGCGTCAGCGTCGGGGTCGCCGTCTATCCGCGCGACGGGGCCGACGTGGACGCGCTGCTGCAGCGCGCCGACGCGGCGATGTACAGCGCCAAGCGAGAGGAGGGGGGCGTGGTGAGGTTCTGGGAGGCGACGTGCCGGTGACGCTCGAGCGACGCGCCTACGGGCCCGACGCCACCGCGGAGGAGAACGACGCGATCCGGGCGCGGGTCACGGCGATCGGCGATCGCACGGTCCTCTACGAGGAGCTGCCGATCATGACCGCGCACTCGGCCGGGCTCTGCCTGGAGCGGGCCCGCGAGCTGGCGGAGCCCTGGGACGCGCTCTGGCTGATCGTCGACGTGCGCGACGTGATCCGCCCGGACGCGCCCTCGCGACACGCGATCCGCAACGGCCTCCGCGCCCTCGGCCCCAAGCTGCGCGGCGTCTACCTCATCCCCGGCGAGAACGTCGCGGTCCGCATGGCGCTGACCTTCCTGTTCCGCTTCATCGGCTTCTCCCACTGGCGCGTCGTCGGCTCGGTGGACGAGGCCCTCGCCGCCCGAGACGATGCTGCCTGAGGGCTTCGCCGCCGAGATCGTGCAGCACCTCGTCGACATCAGCGGCGGGCACTGCGCGATCGACGACGACGCGGTGGTCGCGAGCGCCGACGATCCGGCGCGGGTGGAGATCCTCTCCGGGCTGCTCTTCCTCCACGAGGAGCTGGAGTACCGTCGCGAGCTCTCCCGTGAGCGCGAGGCCGCGCTCGAGGCGAGCCAGCGTCGCTTCCAGGGGATCTTCGACGACGTCGGCACCGCCCTCTGGGAGGAGGACGTCTCCGGGGTGAAGGACGCCCTCGACGACGCGCCCCGCACGGCGGCCTGGTTCCTCGAGCGGACCGCCCTGCTCGAGAGCCTCGCCCGCAAGGTGCGCGTCCGCGCCGCCAACCCGGCGGCCCTCGCGCTCTTCGGGGTCGACTCGCCGGCGTCCCTCCAGGCCGAGCTCTACGGTCGCCTCCCCCCGGAGCTCCGCGCCGGCTTCGCGGCCCGCCTCGCCGCGATGAGCGCCGGCCGCGCGCTGAAGGGGGACGTCGAGGTGGCCTATCGGCACGCCGCGCGCGGCACGGTGCACGTGCTCTTCTCGGTGCGGCTCCAGGGCGACGGCGCCCACGCGCTCCTCAGCGCGGTCGACCTGACCGAGCGGGTGAACGCCGAGCGCGAGACCCAGCGCATGGCGAAGGAGATCGACCAGTTCGTCTACGTCGCCTCGCACGACCTGCGCGCCCCGCTCGGCGCCATCGACAACCTCTCGAGCTGGCTCCAGCAGGACCTCGACGAGGTCCTCGACCCGGAGAGCCGGGAGAACCTCGAGCTGCTGCGGATGAGGGTCGGGCGCATGGAGTCGCTGCTCGACGGGCTGCTCTCCTACGCCCGCGCGGGGGCGAAGAAGGCCGAGGTGGAGAGCGTCGACCTCGGCGAGGTCATGGCCGCGGTCGAGGCGCTGCTGCTCGTCCCCGAGGGCTTCGCGCTCGGGCTCGAGGGCGACCTGCGCATCCGCACCGCGCGAGCGCCGCTCCAGCAGGTCCTGCACAACCTGGTCGGCAACGCGCTCAAGCACCACCACGCCGACGTCGGCCGCGTGGACGTCGTCGTGACCGAGCACGTTCGGCACCTCGAGATCGCGGTGCGCGACGACGGCCCGGGCATCGACCCGCGCTTCCAGGAGAAGATCTTCGACATGTTCCAGACCCTCCGCCCTCGCGACGAGGTCGAGGGGAGCGGCCTGGGGCTCGCGCTCGTCCGCAAGATCGTCTCGAGCGTGGGCGGCGACGTGCGCGTCGACTCCGCCCCGGGCGCGGGCACCACCTTCACCTTCACCTGGCCCAAGACCTGGCCCAGCGAGGAACGCGATGACGACCGAACCGAGAACCGTCAACGTCCTGCTCGTCGATGACGACGCGGTCGACGCGCGCGCCGTGCGGCGCGCCTTCCGCGAGCACAAGATCGGCAACCCGCTCTTCCGGGCGCGCGACGGCCTCGAGGCGCTCGACATGCTGCGCGGCGCGAACGGCGCCGACCCGGTCCCCGGCCCGCGCATGGTCCTGCTCGACCTGAACATGCCGCGCATGGGCGGCATCGAGTTCCTGAAGGAGCTGCGCGAGGATCCCGAGCTCGGCGGCACCGTCGTCTTCGTGCTCACCACGTCCGAGGCCGACGAGGATCGCGCCGCCGCCTACAAGGAGCACATCGCCGGCTACATCGTGAAGTCCGACGTCGGCGAGCGTTTCCTCTCCCTCGTCCGCCTCCTCGACGCCTACTGGCGAGTCGTCGCGCTCTGATCGGACGGCGCCTCGCCCCAGGCCGAGAAGCGCGCGCCGACGGTGAGCGCGACGTGCACGTTGCCCATCTGTCCGACGGTGCGCTCTCCGAACGCGACCGCGCCGCCGCCCGTCAGATCGACGTGCAACGCGCCGAAGTCCAGACGGACGGTGGTGAACGGATCGAGGCTCACCTGCGCGCCGAGGCCCGGCGTCGCGAGGTCGCCGCCCGGGTCGATCGGGGTGACGGTGAGGTCCGCCACCGTGACCCCGAGGCGCAGCCCGCCGCCCCACGTCACGACCCCCCAGCGGCCCGCGAGCGTCCCCTGGAGAAAGGGGCGGGCGTAGGGGCCCTCGAGCCCCTCGTCGCCGTCCTCGCCGTTCCACCTTCCGTAGGCGTAGCCGCCGCCCACGCCCGCGAGGAGCTCGGCGCGGAGCGCGTCGTCGCCCATCGCGAAGGCGCCCAGGCCGAGCTCGCCGGCGTACTGGCGCGTCCCGTCGCCCAGGTCGATCGGGTCGAGGTGGGCCGCCGCGGTGATCACGAAGCCGTCGACCGGCGCGACCGCGGCTCGCCCGGTGAACGTGACGCCGGCGCTGTGCACGAGCCCGACCCCCGCCGCCACGTCCACCTGACCGCCTCGGTCGAGGAGCGGCGCGTAGGGGTGATGCGGGCCGGCGAAGTTGGAGCAGCCGGAGAGCGCGAGGAGCCAAAGCAAGAGCCCATGACGAAGCACGCCGCAATCGTAGTGGCTCCGGGCGCTCGCACCAGCCCTTCTTGGGCCGGGGGCGGGTTCCTTCCGCTCACCAGGCCTTGTACCCTCTCCGTTCGTGGGGGCGCGTTACCTATACGGGGACTCGCAGCCGTTCCCCGACGGCTACGACTTTCTGACCGAGCTCCGGCTCTTCGTGCAGGCGGCCAGCCAGGCGCTGAGCCTCTCGGAGGAGGCCGACTCGCTCGAGTACAGCCTCGGCGAGCGGGCGCAGCTCCACCTGCACGCGGTCGAGGCGGTGCAGGGGTTCTTCGAGCAGGTGACCGAGCTGGTCGCGGACCGGGCGGCGCGCTCGGGCGCTCCGCAGACGGTCGGCCCGTGGGCGCGCAAGATCCTCGAGCACGTCGACGCGGTGTCGTCGGAGGCCAAGGCGGCGTTCGCGCAGGACCTCGACCAGAACCAGGTGGACGTGACGAGCCGGATCCGGGAGCTGCGCGCGCAGCTGCGGCGGGTGCTCGGCGACTACCTGCTGAAGGATCCGCTGCCGGTCGAGCGCTGGGCGATCTCCCTCAACCTGCTGGGCGACGCGCCGAGCGGACAGTGCGTGCTCGCCCACCCGGGGGAGCTCACGAGCAGCTTCGGCGTGGACGTCGCGGGCGACGGCGCCTGGAGTCAGCCGCGCAAGATCGGCGAGATCTCGCCGGGGCTCGCCCTCCAGGTGGGCTGGAAGAAGGCCTTCCTCCGCAGCTCGCTGCACCCGGACATCGCCGCCCTCGACGACCAGTACGTCGCCGCGATCGAGCTCGGCCCCGACTCGATGGAGCTGCGCCTCCGCCGCAAGCCCGACTCCCCCCGCGACGGCTTCGTGCTGACGATCGATCCGGACGAGCACGGCGCGCAGATCCCGAAGATCACCCGCATCGACGAGAAGCGCGGCGAGAGCGACGCGCCCTTCGCCTCACAGGGCGAGGATCGGGCCCGCATCCACGAGCTGTTCACCGCGCTGCGCTCGAGCACCAAGCCGCTGCTCTCCCGCAAGCGGCGCCTGATCTACGCCCACCTCGACGGTCACGACGTCTTCGAGCGCGGCCTGGTCCGCGCGCTCTTCGAGCGCATCTCCGCCCGCCTCGAGCCGATCGCGGCCCAGGTCTCGGCCCACTCGCCGAACCCCGAGGAGCTGTCGCTCAAGGTCGAGCGCGAGGACGGCCGCCGCGAGGAGCTCTACCTGCGAAAGCAGGAGCTCGCCGACCTGACGCAGCCCCTCAGCGACGAGGCGACCGCGCTCTTCCGACACCTCGCCTTCCTCCCCGCGCCGGCCACCCCCAGCGCGCCGCCGCCCCCCAAGAACCGCCTCTGAGCGGTCAATCGCGGACGAGGCGGTCGAGGCCCTCGAGGGCGAGGTCGAAGTTGGCCTCGACCTCGTCGGTGCCCATCGCGAGCTTCATGTAGCGGGCGAGCGGGTTGTCGATGTGGCCGGTCTCGCGCCAGGACACGCGGGTGGCCTGCGCGCCTTCGGCGACGAGGGTGAAGGTGCGCTCGACCTCCATGATCTGGAAGTCGACGCGCCAGACCGCGCGGCCGGGCGGCTCGACCTCGAGGAGCGTCCACTCCTCGGTCACCGTCCCGTCCATCTCGAACCGGACCTGGGCCCCGGGCGCGTCGTTCGGGCCGTCGACCGCGACGACGCGCATGCCCTGGGCCTCGGGCGCCGTCTCGCCGAAGCGCTCCCACCACGCGACCACTCCGTCGCGGGTGGCGAGGTAGGGGAACACCGTCTCGGGCGGCGCGTCGAGGCGCGCCTCGGTGCCGACCGCGACGTCGCCGTCGATCAGGTATCCGCCGGCGTACAGGCCGACCGCGACCAGCAGCGCGAGCCCCGCCCCGATCAGGACGAGGCGCAGGCAACCGCCACCCTTCTTCGACGACTTCGACCCGGCCATGGACCGAGCGGAGCCTACTCGGGCTCGACGACCTCGAGGACGACGCGCGCGTCCTTCTCGAGCTGGATCTGACAGCAGAGGCGCACGTCGTCGCCGTCGCCGAAGACCTCGAGCACGTCCAGCTCGTCGTCCTCCGCTTTGCTCAGGGCGTCCATCCCCTCGCGCACGAAGCAGCGACAGGTGCCGCAGCTCGCGGAGCGGCAGGAGAAGGGGACCTCCGACTCGGGGTGATCGTCACAGACGTCCACCAGCGCGGTTCCCACCGCGACGTCGACCTCGAATCCGGAAGGCTCGAAACGCACTCTAGCCATTGCGGCGGGAATCTGGACGCAGCGCCGCGCGGCGTCAAACGCTTTGTGGTCCGAAGGCGGTGTGTGTGACTTTGTACGCGCGTCGGGTTGGCCGAGTTGGTGCGCGCGTGTAACATCCGCCGACCAATTCTGGGGGTCGTACGTGATCCCCCTCTCAAAAACGCTGTCTTTCGAGGTACTTCGCCCCGATGAACGCCACCACGGACCTCCTCCGCGGAGAGCTCGAGCGCCTGTTCGATCTCGACGAGCTGAAGAAGTTGAGCGATGAGCTGCTCGGCTTGGACCCCGAGCAGGTCGGCGGGACCGAAGGCAAAGGCGCCTTCGCGCGCGCCCTGATCCAGCGCTGCGAGGCGGATGACGCGCTGCTCGCGCTCACCGACGCGGTGCTGGTCAGCAAGACCGGCGTCAACGAGAAGGTCACCGCGATCTACGACGCGCACGCGGGCGAGGAGCTCTCGCCCGGCGCCGAGGTCGCCGGCTTCCGGATCCTCAAGAAGATGGGCGAGGGCGGCGTCGGCGTCGTCTACCTGGCCGAGCAGAAAGAGCCGAAGCGCCGCGTGGCGCTGAAGATCGTGCGCCCGGTGCACGCGCGCGATCGGGTGGCGACCCGCCGCTGGCAGACGGTGGCCCGGATCCACCGCGGGCTGTCCCACGACAACCTCGCCGCGGTGATCGACGTCGGCACCCTCGAGGACGGCCGCCCCTGGATCGCCACCGACCTCGTCGAAGGTCAGCAGCTCGCCAGCCGCATCGGCCGCACCGGCCCGATGCACTACAACGAGGCGCGCCCGGTCATCCGCGGCGTGCTCGAGGCGCTCGAGCTGCTGCACGGCAAGGGCCTGGCCCACGGCGACGTGAAGGCCGAGAACGTCTTCATGATCCGGCCCAGCGCGTCGGACAAGATGAAGAACGAGCCCACCGGCGTGCTCGTCGACGCCGGCATCGACCGGCTCTTCGGCCGCGGCACGGTCAGCGCGTCGCAGGCCGGCCTCCACCCGGTCTTCGGCACCGCCAAGAGCATCGCGCCCGAGCTGGCGCGCGGCGGCCGCGCGGACGCGGCGAGCGATCTCTACGCCGTCGCCTGCCTCCTCTACGAGACGCTCACCGGGCGTCCTCCCTTCACCGGCGAGACCGCGATCGACGTGGTCGCGCAGCACCTCACCGCCGAGCCGGCCGCGCCGAGCGAGCACGCGCCCCGCGGCTGGGTGTCGAAGGAGCTCGACACGATCCTGCTCCGCGCGCTCTCCAAGGACCCGTCCAAGCGCTACGCGGACGCGGCGGCGCTGCGAGAGGCGCTCGAGTCGATCGGCCGCGCGTCGATCCCGCCCGAGGCCCGCAAGCAGGAGGACCTCGACCAGAAGGCCTTCGACAAGGCGGCCAAGGCGCTGAAGGAGAAGCCCGCCGACGAGGAGCGCGCCGTCGCCCTCGAGCGCGTGGTCGAGCCGGCCGGCGCCTGGGACAAGGCGGTCGAGGCGCTGCAGGCCGCGGCCGAGAAGGCCGACAAGGACGCCGTCAAGGTCGCGCTCCTGTTCCGCGTCGCGCGCATCCAGGAGGCGGACCTCACCGACCACGAGGGCGCCGAGGCGAGCTACCGCAAGATCCTCGAGCTCGACGAGAACGAGGAGATCGCGCGGGCGGCCATCGAGGAGCTCAAGCGCAAGAGCGGCGACGCCGAGGGCCTGGTCGAGCTCCTGCTCGAGAAGGTCGAGGCCGAGGAGTCGGCGGACGAGCGGGCGGCCATCCTCCGCGAGATCGCCGAGGCCTACGAGAAGCAGCTCGGCGACCCCGAGAACGCCTTCGTCGCCTGGGTGCAGGCCCTCGCCGAGGATCCGCGCGACGACCGCTCGATCGCCGAGGTCGAGCGCCTCGCCGGCGACAGCACCGACAACTGGAACGAGGCGATCGGCGCGCTCAACGAGACGCTCGAGGCCCTCGAGGACCCGGCGGAGAAGGCGCCGCTCTACGTGCTGCTCGGCCGCTGGTACGCCGACAAGCTCAACCGGCCGGACTTCGCGGTGCCCTGCTACGGCCAGGCGCTGCAGATCGACCCGACCAACGACGCGGCGATGGAGGGCACCATCGCCCTCTACCGCAAGGCGCAGAGCTGGCAGGAGCTGAGCACCATGCTCCTCAGCCGCGCGGAGGCCTCCCAGAACCCGGCCAAGGCCCGCGACTGGAAGGCCGAGGCGGCGGAGATCATCCACACCAAGCTGAACGACGCCGACCGCGCGACCGCGCTCTTCGAGCAGATCCTGAAGGACGACCCGGCGCACCCGAAGACGACGTCGGCGCTCGAGACGATCTACGCGCAGAAGAAGAACTGGAAGGGGCTGGTCAAGCTCCTCGAGGAGAAGGCCAAGAGCCAGCGCGGCGAGGAGCGGGTCGACACCCTCTGCGCCATCGCGGAGATCCACGAGGACCGGCTCGACGACCTCGACCAGGCGGCGGCCCACTACGAGGCGGCGCTCAAGCACGACGACCACAACGTCGGCGCGCTCAAGGGCCTCGAGCGGATCTACGCCCGCAAGGAGAAGTTCCCGGAGCTGCTCGCCAACCTCGAGAAGCAGCTCGAGGTGGCGGCCACGCCGCGGCAGAAGATCGCGCTCTACGAGCGGATGGGCGACATCCAGCTCGAGGAGTTCGTCGACCACGAGAAGGCGCAGCACCTCTACGCCCAGGTGGTCGAGATCGAGCCGGGGCACGAGAACGCCAACCAGGCGCTCGCCCGCATCTACCGCAAGCTCCAGCGCTTCGACGACCTCGCGGCCACCCTCGAGCGTCACGCGCTCGGCAGCGAGGACGACGCCCGCAAGATCGAGCTGCTGGTCCAGGCGGCCAAGGTGCTGATGGTCGACGTCGGCGCGCCGGAGCGGGCGCTCGCGGTGGTCGAGCGCGTCACCTCGGTCCAGCCGGATCACACCGAGGCGCTCGAGATGATGAGCCGGCTGCAGGCGCAGACCGGCGACGCGTCCAAGGCGCTCGCGTCCACCGAGCAGCTCGCGCAGGCCGAGAAGGATCCGCAGAAGAAGGCGGAGCTCTTCGTCCGCGCGGGACGCATCCTCGAGGACAACGGCGACAAGGACGGCGCGATCGAGCGCTACAAGCTCGCCCTCGACGCCGACAAGCAGAACACCCGCGCCGCGGCCGCGCTCCGCGCGATCTACGAGGGCCGGGGCGACGCGCACGGCGCGGCCGACCTGCTGCTCCGCGAGATCGAGGTCACCGACGGCGACAGCTCGAAGGCCAAGCTCTACGCCGAGCTCGGCGAGCTCTACCGCGACCGCCTCGAGCTGCCGAAGAAGGCCGAGAACGCCTTCGAGAAGGCGCTCGAGCTCGACGGCACCTGCACGCCGGCCGCCCGCGGGCTCGGCGACATGGCCTTCGCCCAGGGCGACTGGGAGGGCACGGTCGAGCGCTACGAGCCGCTGCTCGCCCGCACGAGCGAGATGCCGGCCGACGTCGCGCGCGACGTGAGCGTGCGCCTCGGCGACGCCTTCCGGAAGCTCGAGCAGTACGACAAGGCGCAGCGCGCCTACCTCAACGCCAAGGCCTTCGCCTCCGACGACCGCGAGGTCCTCGAGCGCGTGGCCGAGGTCACCTTCGACATGGGCGCGCCCGACGAGGCGGCGGAGCTCTACCGCGACCTCGTCGAGCAGTTCGGCAAGGATCTCGTCGGCGGCGACAAGGGCCGCGTCCTCTGGCGCTTCGGCCACTCGCTCGCCAAGAGCGGGCAGCACGACGAGGCGACGAAGGTGCTCAACGAGGCGGCCGAGCTCATGCCGGACGACCCGGCGCCGCTCCGCTCGCTCAAGGAGCTCTACCTCGACCAGAAGAAGTGGGACGAGGCGGTCCGCACGCTGCGCCGTCGCATGGAGTCGGCGGGTGACGACGAGCGCTTCGACCTGCTCGTCGAGGCCGGCGACGTCCTCATGAACGAGGTGGGCGACAAGGCGAAGGCGTCGAAGAGCTACGTCGCCGCGCTCGAGCTCAAGGGCGACGACCGCAACCTGCTGACCAAGCTGATGGCGGTCTACTCGGAGTCGAAGGACTGGTCTCGCCTGGTCGAGGTCATCCTGCGCATCGCCGAGCTGGTGGACGACCCGAAGCAGCTGTCGAAGTACTACCACACGGCCGCGGCCATCTCGCACTACGAGCTGAACCGCCTCGAGGAGGCTTCGGACTACTACGAGCAGGCGCTCGAGCACGACATGGGCATGCTCAAGAGCTTCGAGGGCCTGGTCACCGCGCTCAACGCGCAGTCGGACTGGGACCGCCTCGAGGAGGTCTACCAGAACCGCCTCAAGCGACTCGGCGACGGCGCGGAGCCCAAGGACGCGGCGCATCTCTGGGACCAGCTCGGTGAGCTCCGCCTGCACCGCCTCGAGCGCAAGGGCGACGCGATGGAGGCCTTCGAGGAGGCCCAGAAGCTCGACCCGGGCAACCGCCGCCGCGCGGAGCAGCTCGCCGAGGTCTACTCCAGCGAGCCGAAGCGCTTCTTCTCCAAGGCGGTGAAGGTCCACGGCGACCTGCTGCAGCTCAACCCCTACCGCATCGAGAGCTACCAGGCGCTCCGCAAGCTCTACACCGAGGTCAAGCGCCCCGACGAGAGCTGGTGCGTCTGCCAGGCCCTCACCGTGCTCAAGAACGCCGAGCCCGACGAGGAGAGCTTCTTCAAGAAGCACCGCTCGCGCGAGCCGGCGGCGGCGCAGAACCCGATCACCGGGGACCACTGGGCCAACCTCATCAATCACCCGAGCCAGGACCCGCTGCTCACCGACATCTTCGCGACCATCGCCCCCGCGGTGATCGCGACCCGCGGCCAGCCGCTGTCGCAGTTCAAGCTCGACGCGAAGAACAAGCGCGACGCGGCCAAGGACGAGGCGGACATGGCGCGCACGCTGCACTACGCGGCGGGCGTCACCGGCATCGAGCTCCCGGACGTCTACTACCGCAACGACGACCCGGGCGGCCTGAGCTTCGTGTTCAGCGACCCGCCGGCCATCGGCCTCGGCAAGGGCGCGCTCGCGGGCGGCCCGGGCAAGGCCCTCGCCTTCGTGGGCGGGCGCCACCTGAGCTACCTGCGGCCCGGTCACTACCTGCGTCAGGTCGTGCCGACCGGCTCGGGCCTGCGCGCCTGGCTGCTCGCCGCGATCAAGAGCGCGGTGGGTCAGTTCCCGGTGCCGAAGGAGCTCGCCGGCAGCGTCGACGAGCACCTCGCGGCCTTCAAGAAGCACCTGCCCGGACCGGAGCAGGAGCGCCTGCGCAGCTACGTGCAGAAGCTCCTCGCCGCCGCGCCCGAGCTCGACCTGAAGAAGTGGGTCGCCGCGGTGGACCTCACCGCCGACCGCGTCGGCTTCGTGCTCGCGAACGACCTCGAGATCGCGACCGCCGTGGTGCGCGCGAGCCCGGAGGAGACCGCGGGCGTGTCCCAGAAGGACCGCCTGAAGGAGCTCCACCTCTACAGCGTGAGCGAGGACTACCTCACGCTGCGCCAGAAGCTCGGCATCTCGATCGGAGGCTGAGTTTCTTGGGCAGGGGCGGGTCCGCCCCCGCCCCCGCGGGGGGGGCGCCGGCCCGCCCCCGCCCCCGCCGCCCCCCCCCCCCCCCCCCCCCCCCCCCGGGAGGGGTCGGACCCGACCCCGCCCACAAGTCAGCAGCTCCGTGCGCAGGTCCCCGAGCAGCACTCTCGCGCCGGGGGCGAGCAGGGGTTGCCGCATCCTCCGCAGTGCGCCGCGCTCGTGCCGAGCTCGACCTCGCACCCGGTCAGCGGGTTGCCGTCGCAGTCGTCGAACCCGGGCGCGCACGCGTCGATCTGGCAGGCGCCGGCCACGCAGCTCGACGTGGTGTTCGGCTGCGCGCAGCTCACGCCGCAGCCGCCGCAGTTCTCGAGGTCCGTCTCGAGGTCGAAGCCCTCGTCGGTGGCGCCGTCGCAGTCGTCGTCGACGCCGTTGCACGCCTCGTCCGGCACGCACGCGTCGTAGGGGCCGGCGTCGAGGGTGGGGCGCGTCCCGTCCCAGCTCGCCAGCTCGCCGTCGGCGACGGCCTCGCCGCGGCAGCCGCCGCGAGCGCAGGTCTCGCCGTCGCCGCAGGTCGCGCCGACACACTCGGACAGCAACTCCACACGCCACACCGCGATGGCGCCCGGCCGAAACGACAGCTCGCCTACGCGCCGCACCACCTCCGCGCCGCCGGAGAGCCCGACGACCGCCACCCGGAACGGGCCCACCGGGCCGCCCTCGTGGGTCATCGCGAGGGTGCGCGGGAGCGGGACCTGCCCGGGACCGAGCGTCGCCACCGCCGTCTGGGTGCGCCCGCCCGGGCTCTCCGCGCGCACCTCCAGGGTGTCGAGCTCGCCGGGGACCGCGAGGTCGCTGCTCACCTCGACGAGCAGCTGGGTCGGCTGACCGCTGCAGCCGACCACGAGGAGCGCGAGGGCGAGCCGGCTCATGGCCACGACAGCACCGCCGGCTCGAAGTTGCCGCGCACCGGGTCGGTGCCGCCGGACCCGAGCGCGACCGCGAGCACGATCACGCCCACCACGAGCAGCGCCCCCCCGCCGATCGCCGCCCAGAAGCCCCACTCCTCGTGGAGGGGCGTCGGCTGGGGCGCCGGCGCGGGGTCGGCGATCGGGTTCGCGCCGACCCCGAGGTAGACCCGGGTGCGCTGCCCCGCGTCGGCCAGGACGGTCACGCGGGCGACCTGGCGACCGTCCCGGGCGGCCTCGACCACGTGCTCTCCCGGGGCGACGTACACGTCCCCGGCGAGCGCGTCCGCCTCGAGCGGCTCGGCGTCGAGGGTCACGTCGGTGTCGTCGAGCTCGGCCGCGCGTTCCACCCGAAGGCGTCCGGCCTCGCCGTTCATCCGCTCGCGCAGCGCGGCCGCGAGCTCGACCAGGGACGCCGGCGCGTCCGGCCCCATGGCGCGGAGCTGAGCGTCGGCCGCTCGATAGGCGCCTCGCTCCACCTCGGCCGCGGCCAGGTTGTAGCGGATCGTCGGCGCGTCTCGCAGCGCGAGCGCCGCGCGGAAGGCGGTGACCGCCTCCTCCCATCGCGCCTCCTGGGCGTGGGCGACCCCCTCGGCGAAGCGCTCCCGCGCCTCCGCGGCGCGGTCCTCCTCGTCGCCGGTCGTGTCCGTCGCCGCCTGCGCGCTCACCGCGGCGGGCGCCAGGAGCGCGACCGCGAAGATCCCGCTCAGAAGCCAGGATCGGTGACGATCACGGTGCCGCCGCGGCGCCGGCCCGGGCGCGAACGGCGGCGAGTGGTGGAGTCGCGAGGTTCGGATGATGCGCCTCTCTGGGAAGGAGCGGCCTCGGTGTCTTCGGGCGTCTCGGCCAGCGTATCATCCTCGGGGGGCGTCGCGGGGGCTTCCTGCGCTGCCTCGGGCGGCTCGGCCTCCGCCGCGGCCTCGGCCGCCTCGGGAGCCTCCTGGGGAGCCGCGGGGGCGGCGACGGGGGGCTCGGGACGAGAGGGCTCGGAGGGAGCGGCGGTCGACGGCGCATCGTCCGCGGCGGGCGCTGGCGGCGGGTCGTCGGGCCACAGCAGGGCCAGCCCCCCGACGAGGAGCGCGAGCGCGGCGACGCCGAGGCCGGCCATCAGCGCCACCGGGGGCCGGCGCCGGACGGTCGACATCGCCATCTCGGTGGTGGGCACCAGGAGCCGTCGGCGCACGTCGGCGCCGGTGTCGAGGCTCGGGCCGGCGCGCATCTCCGCGGCGAAGAGCGACTCCATGAGCCGCCCGATCCGGCTGGCGCTCACCACCTCCTTCATGTCGGCGAGGAGGTGGTCGAGGTCGTGCCGCAGCTCGTCGGCGCTCTGGTAGCGGCGCGCGGGATCCTTCTCCAGCGCGCGGGCCACGATCGCGTCCAGCTCCGGCGGCACGCCCTCGCGGAACGCCGAGGGCGGGGGCGTCTCCTCCTCGAGGATGGCCTTCAGGGTGTCGTACTGGGTCTTGCGTCCGAAGAGGCGCCGCCCGGTGACCGCCTCGAAGAGGCACACGCCGAGCGCGAAGACGTCCGACCGCGCGTCGACCGGCTGGCTCATGCCCTGCTCGGGCGACATGTAACCGAACTTGCCTTTGACCGCCCCGGCCTCGGTGGAGTGCTCGCTGCGCTCGGCCTTGGCGACGCCGAAGTCGAGCAGCTTCACGATCCCGTCGTAGCGGATCATGACGTTGTGCGGTGACACGTCCCTGTGCACGATGCGGAGCGGGCGGCCCTGCGCGTCTCTCGCCCGGTGCGCGTAGTCGAGGGCCTCGGCGACGATCGAGAAGATGCGCAGGGTCTCCGGGATGGGGAGCCGCTGCTTCTTCTTCGCCAGGCGGACGACGAGCTCGCGCAGGGTGTGCCCTCGCACGTGCTCCATCGCCATGAAGAAGCGCCCCTGGTGACGCCCACACTCGTACACCGTGCAGATGTTCGGGTGGCTCAGGCGCATCGCGAGGCGGCCCTCGTTCAGGAACATCTCGGCGAACGCGCCGTCCTCGGCGAACTCCCCGCGCACCACCTTGATGACCACGCTGCGCGAGCCCGCGCCCTCGAGCGACTGACGCGCGAGCAGGAGGTCGGCCATGCCCCCGGTGGCGAGCTTGCCGAGCACGTCGAAGCGCGCGAAGCGGCCGATGACCGGGTGCTCTTCGGGCGGCGGGAGCGAGCCGCGGAGCGAGGCCACGGGCGCGCCTGGCGGCGGCGGCGCGGTGGGGCGGGCGCTCGGCCGGGTGCTCGGCGTCGGGGGCGCGCTCGGCGTCGCGCTCGGCTCGGGCGGCGTCGAGGCCGCCGCGGCCGCCGGTGGGGCCGGGGGCTTCGGGGGGAGCTTCGACGGGGGCGGCACGTTCAGCGTCGCGCGCGGCCCCGTGTGGGTCGGGATCGAAGGAGAGTTTTGCGCGCCCCCCGGCGCGGAGTCCTCGTCCTGCTGCGAGCGGGCCCCCATCGACTCCAGGGTAGCCGATTTCCGGCCCGGGGTTGGCTTCCCGTCAACCGCGGGGGTTGCTGCTCGGCTGCGGGGACGGGTCGTCCGCCTGGGTGCTGGGCTGCGGGGACGGGTCGCCGCCGCGGTTGCCGCCCGACCGAGGCGCGCTCGGCTGGGGGGACGGGTCGCCGAGCACGAGGTCCTCGGAGCTCGGGATCGAGGCGAGGCCGAGGGTGAGCAGGTAGCGCTCGCCGAGCTCGTCCGCCTCCTCGTCCAGGCCCTCCTCCTCGAGCTCCTGCTGCACCGACTCCACGGTGTCGACGCAGATCACGCGACCCATGGCGTCGACCGCCGCGATGAGCCCGGAGGGGGCGCTCGCGAGCGCGAACTCGGTGTCGCCGTCGATCCGGCCCTCACAGCCGGCGGGCGCGGCCATCCAGTCGGTCGAGTCGACGGAGTCGAGCGCGGTCGTCCCGGGGGTGACCTCGATGAGCGAGTCCTGGTTGGCGGCGTCGACCGCGAGCGGGCCGGGGCCCCCCAGGGCGCAGCCCCCGAGGGGCGCGGTGGTGAGCGCGACGAGGGCGCCGAGGATGATGGGCTTCAGGTTCTTCATGGCTCAGCTCCCCGCCTTCAGCTCGTACTGCTTGACCAGCTGGGACAGGCGTGGACGTTTCATCCCCAGCAGCTCCGCCGCCCGGGTGATGTTGCCGTCCGTCTCCTCGAGCGCGCGCACGATGCACTCGCGCTCCATGACCTTCTTCATCTCGAGCAGCGAGACGTCGCCGCCCCGAACCCGCTCGTAGAGCATGCTCTCGACCGTCTCCCGGATCGGGCTCGAGGCCGCGATCTCGGTGGCCGCCTGACCCTTCGCCGGCTCCGGGGGCAGGAAGCTCTCGGAGAACGCGGCGAAGTCGTCCGGCACCAGCACGCCTCCGTCGGCGAAGAGCGTGGCCGAGCGGAGCACGTTCTCGAGCTCGCGCACGTTGCCGGGCCAGCGGTGCCGGGAGAGGCAGGTGACCGCCTCCGGGCTCAGGCGCTTGGCGGGCTCCCCGCGCTCCTCGGCGATGCGGCCGAGCAGGTGGGTCGCCAGCGGGCCCACGTCGTCGAGGCGGTCCCGCAGCGGCGGCATCTCGACCATCACGCCGCGCAGCCGGTAGTAGAGGTCCTCGCGGAACGTCCCCTCCTCGACCATGCGCTCGAGGTCGCGGTGGGTCGCGGCGACGATGCGCACGTCGACCTCGATCTTCTGCGTGCCGCCGACGCGCTCGAACTCGCGCTCCTGGAGCACGCGGAGCAGGGCGACCTGGGTCTTCGCCGAGATGTCGCCGATCTCGTCGAGGAAGATGGTGCCGCCGTCGGCCAGCTCGAAGCGGCCCTTCTTGCGCGCGTTGGCGCCGGTGAACGCGCCGCGCTCGTGGCCGAAGAGCTCGCTGAGCAGCAGCGTCTCGACCAGGGCCGCGCAATTCACCTTCACGAGCGGCTTGCCCTTGCGCTTGCTGTTGTCGTGAATGGCCTGCGCCACCAGCTCCTTGCCGGTGCCGCTCTCGCCGCGCACGAGCACGATGGCGTCGGCGGCGGCGACCTTGTCGATGACGCCGAACACGTGGCGCAGCGCGCCCGAGCTGCCCACGAGGTCCGGGTAGCGGCGGCGCCACTCGGCCTCGCGCTCGTCGCTCGGGACGGAGGCGACGGCCCTCGCGCCGGTGAGCGCGCGGGGCGGCGGCACCGACTCGTGGCGCGTCCGGGTCCAGGCCGAGGCGAGCCCGGCGGCCACCGCGCTCAGCTCCTGGCGCAGCGGGCGCTCGGCCCACGCGGCGCGGGCCTCGTCGGGGACGCGCGAGGTCAGATCCTCCTCGACCCGCTGGGCGCGCTCGAGCACCCGCGTGGCCAGGCCGACCTCGCCCGCGTCGCCGAGCGAGCGCGCGTGCCGGATGAGCGCCTTCAGCAGCCGCTCGGGGTCCTCGCACGCCTCGGCCAGGTCGACCGCGCGTCGCGCCGCCACCCGGGTGTCGCCGCCGGCCGCCCGCTCCAGGTCGGTGGCGACCCGCGCCCGATCCGCCTCGTGCTTGGCCGGCAGCTCCACCGGCAGCTCGCCGAGGAGCGCCCGGGCCGCCGGCACGTCGCCGTCGACGAGGTGCAGCCGGACGAGCTCCAGGCCGGCCTCGTGCTGGCGGACGGAGCCGAGCCGGGCGAACGCCTCGCGGGCGGCGTGGAACGCCTCGCGGGCCGCGCTCACGTTGCCGTCCGCGCCGTCGATGCGGCCGCTGAGCAGCAGGCTCTCCGCGAGCACCGAGCCGGGCAGCTTGCCGCCCACCCGGGTCGCGAATTCGCAGAGCCCTCGCGCCCGCCCCCGCTCGCCGAGCGTCAGGTAGAGCTCGCCGAGGTTGTTGGCGACGCGCGCGAGCATGGCGCGGTTGCCCAGGCGCTTCAGCAGGCCGACCGCCTGGTGGTAGTACTCGAGGGCGTGGCCGTACTCGCGCCCGAGGTGGGCGATGACGGCGAGGTTCTCGGTGGCGATGGCGCGCTCGCGGGTGTCGCAGACCCGGCTCGCGACGTCGATGGCCACGTGGCAGGCGCGCTCGGCGCCCTCGAGGTCGCGCTGGAGGAGCAGGGCGACCGCGAGGTTGGTGTGGGCCTGGGCCTCCTGGTGGCCGAGCCCGTTGTCGCGCGCCTCGTCCCGGTTGCGCTCGAAGAGGGGCGCGGCCACCGCCGGCTCCTTCTGCGCGAGGGCGAGCTTGCCGAGCGTGTTGCGGGCCATCAGGGCGATGACGAGCTTGCCGGCCTCCTCGGCGGCGGCGAGCGCGCGCTCGCCCCAGCGGCGGGCCTCGGCGTAGTCGGCGCTCTGGTAGTAGAGCTCCGCGAGGTGGGCCTCGACCTCGACCTGCACGCTCGGGTCGCCGCTCCGCTCCGCGAGCCCGTGGGCGCGCACGAGCACCTCGGCCGCCTCCTCGTGCTCGCCGGCCTGGGTCAGCAGCTGGCCGACGCGCAGGGCCGGGAGCGCGTCCTCGGGCGCCGCGGCGTGGACCTCGCGCGCGTGCTCGAGGGCGCGGCGGTAGTGCCCGGACACCCGGTAGAGCTCGGCGAGGTTCTCGCGGATGGTCGCCGGCACGCCGCTCGCGGCGCCGGGGTCACAGGCCTCGAGGAACGACTCGAGCAGCGCCGCGGCCTCGCCGTTGGCGTGGCGGGCGGAGAGCGACGCGGCCGCGACCACCGCCAGCTCGGACGCGCGGTCGTGATCGCCGGCGGCCAGCGCGTGGCGCACCGCCTCCTGGAGGTCGACCCCGTCGGCGCAGACCTCGGCGCAGCGCAGGTGCAGCGCGCGCTGGCGCGGGGCGGCGAGCAGGCCGTAGCAGCGCTCCCGATCGGCGTCGCGCCCGAAGCTGAAGAGGATGCGCCCGTCGATGATGTTCTTGCCGAGCAGGTCGCAGCCGGCGAAGGCGCCGCGCTCGACCGGGCTCGGATCCACCTGCGCGATCCGCGCGAGCTCCTCGACGTCGGCGTGGCGGCCGACGACCGCGAGCGCCTCGACCAGCAGGCGCGCGGTGGGCGGCAGGGCGTCGAGGCGACGCTCGAGCCGCGCCTCGGCGGTGAGCGGCTGGCCCTCGAGCAGGAGATCGATCGCCTCGGGCACGCCGCTGGTGCGCTCGAGGATGCGCTCCAGCGCGCCGCGCGACTGGAGGTAGGCGCGCACGCCGTCGAGGTCGAGGGTGCCGACCTCGACCCGGGTGGCGCGGTCGTGCTCGCGGAGCGCCTCGATCGGCGCGGGCATGCGGCTGGCGTCGGTGCGGAGGCTGGCCGCGAAGAGCGCGCGGGTGGTCGCGTCTCGCCCGTTCGGGCGCTCGTCGACCGGCGCGCCCTCGACGAGGAACTCGAGCAGCTCGAGCGTGCCCCGGTCGGCGCGCTCCACGTGGTCGAGCACCACGAGCGGGGCCCGGAGCCGGGCGACCTCGCGCAGCAGGCCGGCGACCGCGTCGAAGAACCGGAGGCGCTTCTCGAACACCGCCGTCTCGGCGGTCGCGCCGGGCAGGTCGTCGGTGGCGAAGGGGACGCGCTCGACGTCGGTGCCGCCGTGCTGGTGCCAGAGGCGGTGGCAGCCGCCGCGGCAGGCGAGGCCGGCGAGATCGGTCTCGGGCGCGACGCCGACCTCCTCGAGGAAGCGGAGGGACCGGTCGACGATCTGGGCGAAGGGGCCGAACGCGCGGCCGGGCTCGCAGCGACCCTCGAGGACGACGCCGCCCTGCAGACGGACGCGGCTCTTGAGCTCGGAGAGGATGCTGGACTTGCCGATGCCGCTCGGGCCTTCGACGAAGACGAGGCGGGCGGCGCGTCGATCGCCGCGCTGCGCCTCGCGGTAGAGATCGGACAGCCGCGCCAGCTCGCTCTCGCGGCCGGCGCACTGGCTGGCGGCGCTGGCGTCGGCGCCCCGGTCGGGGGCCTGGCCGTCGGAGGAGCGGCTGGGACTGTGGCTAGCCCCGTGGCTAGCACCGTGGCCGGCGAAGGCCCGGGAGGCCTCGGCGAGCGCGCGCGCCGAAGAAGAGGAGGGGTCGTGGTTCATGAATGGAGCCCGGCGGAGAGGGCCCAACGTGCCCCCTCATCCGGCCCAGGGTAGGGGGCCTGGGCGCCCGGTTCAAGCGGGGCTCTATACTCTGGGGCCCTGACGGCGCGGGGCCCCGAATGACCGTCAGCCCCGGTACTGGCTCACGTCGATGTCGTAGCGCTTGAGCCAGCGGTGGATCTGCATGCGCTCCTTGCCGAGCTCGCGGCCCACCGCGGCGATGTTGCCGCGGTGCCGGCTGAGCATCTCGCGCAGCGCGGCCTCGCTCGGCGCGCCCCCGCGGGACTGCGGCGCCGCCGCCGGCGGGACCGAGGCCACCACGCCCGGGCTCCGCTTCTCGCCGTGGCCCTGGAGGCACTGGCGGACGGGCTCCGGCAGGTGGGCGAGGTCGAGCTCCTGGCGCCCCTCGGAGAGCGCCACCGAGAGCTTCACCGCGCTCTCGAGCTCCCGCACGTTGTAGGGCCAGCCGTAGTGCGCGAGCCCGACCATGTAGGGCAGGGACACGGTGGCCTCGGGGCGGCCCGCCTTCGCGAGGAAGTGGCGCACCAGCGGGTGCAGGTCCTCCCGCCGCTCGCGCAGCGGCGGCAGGTGCGCGGTGAACTCGCGGAGCCGGGCGAACAGATCGCCGCGGAAGCTGCCGCTGGCGACCAGGTCCTCGAGATCGCGGTGGGTCGCGCAGACGACGCGCACGTCGACCGGCTCGGGCACGGTCGCGCCGACCGGCAGCACCTGCCGCTCCTGGAGCACGCGCAGCAGCTTGGCTTGCGCCTCCGAGGGCATGTCGCCGATCTCGTCGAGGAAGAGCGTGCCCTGGTGGGCCGCCTTCACGAGCCCGGGCTTGTCGCTCGAGGCGCCGGTGAAGGCGCCCTTGCGGTAGCCGAACAGCTCGCTCTCGATGAGGTTGGCGGGCAGCGCGGCGCAGTTGATGGCCTGGAACGCGCCCTTGCGGCCCGAGGCGAGGTGCACGGTGCGCGCGACCAGCTCCTTGCCGGTGCCGCTCTCGCCGGTGACGATGACCGAGAGCTGGGTGCGGGCGACCTTGGCGACGCGCTCGAGCAGCTGATCGATCTGGAAGCCGCCGATCAGCGGGCAGCCCGTGAGGCCGTGCCGGATGGGGCGCGCCGACTCGACGATGCTGCCGTCCACCCGGTAGGCGCCGTAGCCGTAGATGCCGCGGTCGGCGAAGCGGACGAGCGTGTCGCCGATGCGCACGACGTCGTGGGGCCGGAGGAGGTGGGCGGCGATGCGCTGGCCGTTGACCAGGATGCCGTTGGTCGAGCCGTTGTCGAGGATCCAGCAGCCGTCCGGGCGGCGCTCGACCCGGCCGTGGTAGCGCGAGACCGCCGCCTCGGGGATGCACAGGAGGTTGTCGGGCTCGCGCCCGAAGCTGGTGACCTCGGACGCGAACGGGACCGCGCTCGGCAGCTGCCGGTGCAGGCGCGAGTAGACGAGCACGAACCCGGGGGTCGGATCCTTGGTGGCCTCGATCGCCGGGATCGCCTCGATGGAGGCGGTGGTCCATCCGTCTTGGCCGCTGCTCATCGGCGCAAAACCGTAACCCGGACGCGCCGCGAAATCACGTGAGCTTTTCTCCGACGCCGGGGCGGGGCAGGGTAGGGCGATGCGGAGGTGGTGGACCCTCCTGGCGTGCGCGTCGGGGGCGCTGGGATGCGGGACGGCGGGGCCGGCGACGGGCGCGACGGTGGTGGCGGAGGCCGCGGCCGGATCCGAGTCCGAGTCCGAGGCCGAAGCCGGGTCCGAAGCCGAGTCCGAAGCCGAGTCCGAAGCCGAGTCCGAAGCCGAGTCCGAAGCCGAGTCCGAA
>JAYZQJ010000182.1:0-112702 GCA_036149055.1 Myxococcota bacterium
TGCCGGCGCAGCGGGGGGGCGGGGGCGGACCCGCCCCTGCCCGACAAGTCAATAGGCGGGACCGCCCGCGAGGAGCCAGCGGGCGTTCAGGGCCGAGATGCCGATGGCCTGCGTGCCGAAGTAGCGGTGGTTGCCGCCGCCGTAGCCCGTCTCGATCTTGGCCTGGACCGCCCGGTCGTGCCGCCCGAGCACGAGCCACTCGTGCAGCCGCCCGCACGCGCCGCAGCGTCCGTCGGGGGCGGGGTACGGCCCGTCGGAGCCGCTGGTGCCGTCGACGAAGCGCGCGTAGCTCCCGTCCTCGAACCACATCACGTCCATGAGGGTCGAGGTGAGCGCGGCGCGGTCGTCGACCGTCCAGTACATGCCGGCCTCGACCGCCTCCTCCCAGAACGAGACGATGGCGCCCGCGTGCGAGGTGTCCTGCACCTCGTCGCCCTCGGGCACGCCCCAGTGGCTGGCCCAGGTGTAGGCGCTCGGCGTCGACGGGTTCGGGTAGAGCTGCATCCGCAGGTTGGAGGGGCGGCCGGGCATCTCGCCGTGCGAGATGTTCTCGAAGACCTCGAGGTACTGCGCCTCGCCGGTGATCCGATACAGCTCCATGCCGATGCGGGCCCAGTGACTCGCCATGTGGGTGCGCGATCGGTACAGGTTGCCGAGCCCGCGCGAGTGCCACTTCTCCCAGACGTCCCGCTCCGAGAAGGCGAGCAGCGCCTCGTAGCGCGCCTGGTAGTCGCTGCGCGCGCGCACCTCCGGGTTGTCGTGCAGCACGCGGACGAGCGTGACGACGTGACGCCAGTAGTAGCTCTCCCAGAGCGGATACGACTCTCCGCCGTTCTCGGGCGGCCCGGGCCAGTGGCGGAAGCCGTCGTCGCCGGCCACCGCGTCCTCGAGGGTGTTGTCGATGAGGCCGAAGACCAGGTCGAGGTACGCGTCGTCGGCGGTCGCGCGCCACATCGAGACGAGCCCGTCGATGCAGTAGGAGAGGAAGTAGTGCTCCTGGTCGGCGCCGGTGGAGGTCGACAGCTCCGTGCAGTACTCCCGGTCGCGCCGGTCCCACTCCGCCTGCCACAGCGTCTCCCACTCGCTCACCGCGCGCGGGCACTCGGGCCCGGGGCAGCCGTCGAGCACGCAGCTCAGCCCGTCGGCGTGGTAGCCCGCGTCGCACGCGCAGGACGGCGCCTCGCCCTCCACGCAGCGGCCGACCGGCCCGCAGTCCACGCCCTCGCACACCGAAGAGGTCGACGCGTCCTCGGGCGTCATGCCCGCGTCGTCGGTCGAGCCACCGTCGACCGGGGCGGCCGCGTCCGCCGGCGGAGCCGCCGCGTCGTCCGGCGCCGCGCCGTCGTCGCAGGCCACGACCAGAAGAGACAGGAGAGCAGGCAGGAGAAGGCAGTTCCGCAGCATCCACACAGCCTGGCAGAGCCGAGCGCCCGCGTCCCCGCAGGATTCGTACGCCGACCGATTACACGAAGCGGACCGTTACCGAGTCGAAGGTCTCCAGACGCCAGTCCACACGTCATTCTGTACTACGATGCGCACGTGTTCGACCTCGAACGACTGACGGCACCGGATGCTCGAGCGGCCGAGCTGGAGGTCTGTGGTGTGACGGTGGGAGACTCCGTCGACGCGCTACGCTCGCTGCCGGCTCCGGTGTTCCTCGACGAGGGGAGCACGCGCCGGGAGGTCTCGCCGGACGAGCTCGTCGAGCGCGCGGCCGGAGAGGCGATGCGGGTGCGCACCGACGGCGCGGCGTTCGACGTCGAGGGCGGACGGGTCGTGCGCGTGTTGATCCTCGAGCCTCGGCTGGCCCCGCTGCAGCTCGACTCGGAGCAGCGCGTCGTGGAGTTGTTCGGACCGGCAGAGATCGTCCGGGATCACGGGTTCGTGGCGTTCCACTACCTCGAACGCGCGATCACGGTGCACTGGGACTCGCGCCGGAGCGCCCCCCTCTCGGTCGTCCTCGGCGCGCCGCTCCGGGGCCTGCCGACCTTCGACGCGCGCGACGCCATCAGACTCTACGTCGACCTCGAGCCGGCGCTGGAGTCGGGAGGCGCCCGGCTGCGCGAGGACGCGTCGGCTCGGGAACGGCGCCGACTGCAGCGGCTGGAGGCACTCCTGCGCGCGCTGGGGGTGGGGAGCGTCGAGGACCTCGCGGGCGGCCACTTCGTCTCCGCCAGCCGCCACGCCGAAGCCATCGAGCGTCTCGAGCGCCTCGCCCCGTTCGAGCCCACACAGCGGGCGAATCGGGACCTCGGGGCCTGGGCGTTCCGCACTCTGCTCTCCTACCGGTGCAAGGCGGGGGCGGTGCTGCGCCACGACGACGCCTGGGCAGAGTGCGGCTTCCCCGTGCTGCTCGGCACCATCGACGTGACCGGCCGAGCCAACCAGGCGTTCAGCGAGGCGCTCTCGGAGGTCGACGAGCTCCTGTCGCTCTTCCTCGATCCCGACCGACGCACGCTCACGCTGGCGGAGGCTCGGCGCCACGGGTGGCCCGACGTGGATTGAGGCGCCACCGGACGCGTTCGAGCCGCTCCCCCGGAAGGAAGCGGCTCGTTCCTCGGCGAAGGCGCTCGCGCTATCGGCGGCGGCGGAACAGGAGGCCGACCGCCGCGAGCAGGAGGAGCGCGAGGGCGCCGGAGCGCCGCCGGCCGGTCGCGGAGCAGCCGCCGCCCGCGCCGTCCATGCCGTCCGCTCCATCCAGGCCCGCGGCGCCGTTGCAGATGACGGTCTCGCTGTCGACCTCGCCGTCGCCGAGCACTCCGTCGCCCGCGGTCTCGCCGTCCGCGCCGTCGTCGCGGCCGGCGCGGATGACGGTGCCGCCCGCGACGCAGCGCTCGCCTTCGGGCTCGGCGATGACCTCGACGAGCGCGCTGGCGCCGGTCTCCCCGTCCACGCCGTCGGCGCCGTCCATGCCATCGGCGCCGTCCGTGCCATCGGCGCCGTCCGTGCCGTCCGCGCCGTTGCACACGTAGCGGGTGTCCTGGATCTCGCCCGCCTCGAGGGCGCCGTTCCGGGCCACGCCGCCGCCGCTCCCGTCGTCGAGGCCGACGTCGATCCGCACGCCGCCGCTCGCGCAGCTCGCCCCCGCCGGCTCGTCCGCGGTGCTCACGAGCGTCTGCTGGCCGTCGGCGCCGTCCGCGCCGTTGCAGACGTAGAAGCTCGACGTGATCTCGGCCGCGTCGAGCGCGCCGCTCGCGTCGTCGTCGTAGCCGATGTCGACCCGCTGGCCGCCCGCCGCGCAGCTCGCGCCCGCCGGCTCGGCGATCACGTCGATCAGCGGCTGCACGGCGTCGAGGCCCGCGCAGAGGTAGTCGGTCGAGTCGATCTCGGCCGCCGCGAGCGCGCCGTCACCGTCGAGGTCGACGCCGGTGTGGATGGCGTAGCCGCCGTCGGGGCAGGTCGCGCCCGCCGGCTCGGCGACGGTGCTCACCAGGACCGGCGGCACCTGCAGCTCGTAGGCGCCGGCGGTGCAGCCGCTCGCAGGCCGCGGGAAGCCGCGCTGGTCGACGGCGAGCGCGGCGCCGCTTCCGTCGACGCAGCCGCTCGCGCCGAGCGCGTCGCTGCCGTAGGCCACGGGCACGGTGAGCGTGGGGCCGCCGTTGTCGGAGAGGGCGCCCGCGAGCACGGAGGCGCCGGTCTGGTTGCCGCTCCCGCTGATCGTGCAGCCGCCGGTCTCCATCACGTTGTCGTCACCGCTCGCGTTGCCGCGGCAGTCGTCGCCGCTGCCCTCGGCCGCGTTGCGCGCGAAGAGGCTCGCGGTGATCGTCCGGGTGCCGCCGCCCCACTGGAGCCCGCCGCCGTTCTCGCGCGCCTCGTTGTCCACGAAGGTGCAGTGATCGATGGCCATGGATCCCGAGTTGTCCTTGTACAGCGCGCCGCCGCTGCGGTCCGAGACGTTCGCGACGAAGGTGCTGTTCGAGAGGATCACGGTGCCGCCCGCCCCACCCTGGCTGAGCGCGCCGCCGAGGCTGCTCGCGCGGTTTCGGGCGAAGAGCGAGTCGCGGATGGTGCTCGTGCCGCTCCACGAGAGGAAGGCGCCGCCGTAGACGCCCGAGGTGTTCTCCAGGAACATGCAGGCCTCGACGTCGACGGTACCGTCGTTCGAGATCCCGGCGCCCGCGAACCGGTCGACCTGGTTGCGCGCGAAGGTGCTGCCCGAGACCGTCGCCGAGCCGCCCGCGCTCACGTGGATGCCGGCGCCCTCGCTCCGTGCGTAGCCGCCCTCGAAGCGGCTGTCCCGGACGGTGAGCGAGGCGCCGCTCGCGACCAGGACCGCGCCGCCGGAGCCGTCGACGCTGGCGTTCTCGAGGCCGATGCGAGCGAGCGTCAGGTCGGCGCCCGCGTCCACCTGGAAGATGCGCGTGGTGCCCGCGCCGTCGACGACGGTGAGGCTCTCGCCGGAGCCGAGGATCGTGACCTCGGAGCCGACGACGAGCTGGCCCTGGGTGAGCGTGTAGGTGCCCGGGTCGAGGCGGATGGTGTCGGCGCCGGAGCCCGCCGGGCAGCCGTCGACCGCGGTGTCGCTCGCGGCGGCGGCGAGGGCGTCGCGCAGCGTGCAGTCGGTGGTGTTCGCGGCGTCGTCCGAGGTCGAGTCGACGTCGATGTCGGCGGCCGCGGCCGGGGCCGCGAAGGAGAGCACGAGCCAGAGGGGGAGTGTCTTCTGCATGGCGGCCAGCATGCGTCGGCGTGGGCCCCGATGCGGATACGCCCCGGTTACACCGGCTTGCCGAGCCCGTGCTTGTCGAGCTTCTCGTAGAGCGTCGCCCGCCCGATCCCGAGGCTCTTGGCCGCCTCGGTGCGGTTGCCGTCGGCCGCGTCGAGCGCCTGGGCGAGCAGCCCGCGCTCGTAGGCCGCGAGGCGCTCCTGCAGCGTGGCCTGCTTGGGCGGCTCGGCGCCCGGGGCGTCGCCGGGGAGGAGCGCGAGGTCGAGCTCTCCGGGCGGGCTGAGCGCGACGAGGCTCTCGATGGCGTTGCGCAGCTCGCGCACGTTGCCCGGCCAGCGGTAGGCGACGAGCTGGCGATGCATGGCGTCGGTCAGCGCGTAGGGGCCCGCGCCGTAGCGCTCGGCGAACTCGTCGAGGAAGCGCCGCGCGAGCACGGGCACGTCGGCCGGGCGCTCCCGGAGCGGCGGCACGTGCAGGTTCACCACCTTGAGCCGGTAGAAGAGATCCTCGCGAAAGGCCCCGTCCGCCACGTGCCGCGCGAGGTCGCGATGGGTGGCCGCGAGGATGCGCACGTCGACCTTCACCGGGCGGTCCTCGCCGACCGGCCGGACCTCGCCCTCCTGCAGCACCCGGAGCAGCTTCGCCTGGGTGCGCGGGTCGAGCTCGCCGACCTCGTCGAGGAACAGGGTGCCACCGTCGGCCTCGCGGAAGAGCCCGGCCCGGGTCCGCACCGCCCCGGTGAACGCGCCCTTCTCGTGCCCGAAGAGCTCCGCCTCGGCGAGCTCCGGCGTGATGGCGGCGCAGTTGAAGCGCACGAAGGGCGCCTCCGCCCGGTCGCTCCCCCGCACGATCGCCTCCGCGAGCCGCTCCTTGCCGGTGCCGCTCTCGCCGGTGATGAGCACGGTGACCGGGCGCGGCGCGACGCGCTGGGTCAGCACCGCGAGGCGCCGCATCGGCTCGCTCGCGAAGGCCATCGAGCGGCTGAGGTGGAGCTCCGCCTCGAGCCGCTCGTTGTCGGCGGCGAGGCGCACCGTCTCCACCGCGCGCGCGACCACCGCGAGCAGCTCGTCGGTCTCGAAGGGCTTCTTGAAGTAGTCGTACGCGCCGTGCTTCATCGCCTCGACCGCCGCGCGCTCGGAGCCGTGCGCGGTGAGGAGGACGACGCGCGGGGGTTGTGGGCGATCTCGCAGCGCGCGCAGGAGCGAGAGGCCGTCGCGCCTCGGCATGCGCAGGTCGGTCAGCACGAGGTGGAAGCCCTCGTCGATCCTCGCGAGCGCCTCCTCGCCATCGACCGCCTCCTCCACCTCGTAGCCCTCGTCCTCGAGGACGCCGCGCAGCGTGTAGCGGACGCCCTCGTCGTCGTCGACGACCAGGATCCGCGGGGTCACGGCGCCTCCCGCGGCAGCGTCAGCTCGGCCACCGTGCCGCCCCCGTCGCGGGCCGCCAGCAGGAGCTCTCCGCCGTGCTGCCGCGCGAGGCCGCGGGCCACCACGAGCCCGAGGCCCGAGCCCGTCGGCTTGGTGGTCACGCCCGGCTCGAAGACGCGCTCGGCCACCTCGGGATCGAGGCCCGGGCCGCGGTCGACGACCCGGACGAGCGCCACCCCGCGCCCCGACCGCACGCCGAGCTGCACCCGCTCCCCGCGGGGGCTCGCGTCGAGCGCGTTCTGCACGAGGTTGATGAGCACCTGCCGCACCTTCCGAGGATCGCATCGCAGCCGGGCCGGCGCATCCGCCTCCACCTCGATCGCGACGCCGCGCTCGGCCGAGCTCGCCTCGTGGAGTCGCGCCACGTCGCGCGCGAGCTCCACGAGGTCGACGTCCTCCATCGACAGCGGCACGAGCGGCCGGGAGAAGTTCAGCAGCTCCTCGAGGATCTCCTGCATCCGGTCGACCTCGCGGCGCAGCACCCCGAGGCGCTCGGCCGGCTTCCCCTCCGCCGTCTTCGCCACCAGCGCGGCGAGCCCCTTCACGCTCGCGAGCGGGTTCTTCAGCTCGTGCGCCAGCTCGGCGCTGAGCGCGGTGAGCGCCCGGCTCTGCTCGGCGTGCATCGCCAGCGCTCGATCTCGCTCGCCCACGGCCTCGTCGAAGAGCTGCTCGAAGACGCTGCGCATGTAGATGCCGATGCGCGGCGCGATGAACATCATCGCGCTGTAGAGGCACGCCGCGATCCAGGGCGCGGGGCCCCGCTCGATCGCGCTCGCGCCGCCGAAGAGCTCGGGGATCAGGGTCTCGACCGGCCACCCGTGCGCGTGGATCCAGGCCATCGCCCAGACCGCGGGGAGCTCCAGCAGGCCGACGGTGAGCACCAGCGCGAGGCGGTCGACCATCACCGCGGCGACCAGGCTCATCAGGATGACCGCCGGGATCACCGGGCTGAAGAGCCCACCGCTCGAGGCGATCATCGCGAGCTGGCCCGCGGCCATGACCACGAGGTTGAGCGGGACGACCAGCGCGCCGATGCCCCGCCGGCGGAAGCGCACGAACTCCACCGTCGAGACCGCGAGCAGCACGACGATGACCGCGAGCAGCACCCGACGCCGCCAGAGGACAGGCTCGAAGAAGACGAAGGTGAGCGCCACCGCGCTCAGCAGCGGCGCGATCGCGAGCCGGACGCGCACCAGCTTCGCGAACGCGCGCTCGCGGGCGTCTCGGCGAAAGGAGTGCGCGTCGGTCGGAGGGCGGGCCACGGCGGCGATCAGGCGCGTGAGGAGGGGAGCCCCGATGCTATCAGCCGCGTTCACGGCGTGAGGAGGCGCAAGCGCCGCGCCAGGCCGAGCGCGGGGCCCGGTGGCCGGCGCGCGTCCGGAGGGCCGGACCCGATCCGGGGGCGAGTGTCTGGAGATCCGGACACCGCGGACGCGCTCGGGCCCCGCCGCGGCGATGGCACGCGGATCGCTGAGGTGACCGGGCATGAAACGCGTCGTCGTCGCCGTCCTGGTCCTCGCCGCGGCCCTGAGCGCCGCCATCGCCTGGAAGATCCACGCGCAGCGCGAAGCGCTCGAGGGCCCGCCGCAGGGCTCCGGCGTGGTCGAGGGAGAGGGGGTCGACCTCGCCTCCCGGATCGGCGCCCGCGTCACCGGCGCGCCGGTCGAGGAGGGGCAGACGGTGGAGGCGGGGGCGGTGATCCTCGAGCTCGCCTGCGACGAGCCGGAGGCGCGCCTCGCCGAGGCGGAGGCCCGGCTGGCGGCGGCCCGGGCCCAGGCGTCCGGCGCGGCGGCGCAGGCGGAGGCGGCGAGGCGGCAGACGCAGGCGGCGCGCGCGTCCATCGGGGCGGCGCGAGCCCAGGCGAGCGCGCTCGACGCGCAGGCCAGCGTGGCCGCCCGAGAGGCGGACCGGGTCGAGTCGATGGGGGACCACGCGGCGGCGGCGCGCCGGGATCAGGCGCGCACCGCGGCGACCGGGCTGGAGGCGCAGCTGGCGGCGGCCCGGGCCCAGCGCGCGGCGGCGTCTCGGCAGGCGTCGGCGAGCGCGAGCCAGGCGGAGGCGGCGGCGGCGCAGGCGGAGGCGAGCGACCGGAGCGTGGCCGCGCTCGAGGCGGTGGTGCGGGCCGCCCGGGTCGCGGTGGACGAGTGCCGCATCGTCGCGCCGCGCGCCGGGGTGCTCGAGCGCCGCTACGTCGAGGTGGGCGAGCTGGTCATGCCCGGCGCGACGGTGGCGCGGGTGGTCGACCCGGCGGTGGTGACGGTGACCTTCTACGTGCCGAACGCCGACGTCGACGAGGCGCGGGTGGGCATGGGCGCCGAGGTCGTCGCCGACGCCCTCCCCTCGCGCCCCTTCCGCGGCACCGTGCGGCGGGTCGCGCTCGAGGCCGAGTTCACGCCGCGCAACATCCAGACGCGCAGCGACCGGGACCGGCTCGTCTTCCCGGTGGAGGTGCGGGTCGACAACCCGGACGGCGCGCTCCGCCCCGGCATGCCGGTGACGGTCACCCTGGGGGGCGCGTGAGCGCGATCGAGGCCGAGGGCCTCTTCCGCGGCTACGGCGACGTGCGCGCGGTGCGCGGGGTGTCGCTCTCGGTCGAGCCGGGCGAGCTCTACGGGCTGGTGGGCCCGGACGGCGCCGGCAAGACGACCACCATCGGCTGCCTCGCGGGGCTGATGCCGCCCGGGCGAGGCGTCGTGCGGGTGCTCGACCAGGACCCGATGGCGGGCGGCGCCCGCGAGCAGCTCGGGCTCATGCCGCAGGAGTACAGCCTCTACGGCGACCTGACGATCGCGGAGAACCTCTGGTTCTTCGGCCAGCTCTTCGGCCTCTCGAAGGCGGCCTTCCGGGAGCGCACCGAGCGCCTGCTCGCGATCACCCGGCTGGCGCCCTTCGTCGACCGGCGCGCGCAGGCGCTCAGCGGGGGCATGTACAAGAAGCTCGCGCTGAGCTGCGCGCTGCTGCACGAGCCGCGCGCGCTCCTGCTCGACGAGCCGACCAACGGCGTGGACCCGGTGAGCCGGCGCGAGCTGTGGGCGCTGATCCACGACTTCGTCGCCGAGGGCATGGCCGTGCTGATCAGCACGCCGTACATGGACGAGGCCGCGCGCTGCCATCGGGTCGGGCTGATGCACGAGGGCCGGCTGATCGCGGAGGGCGCGCCCGGCGCGCTGACCGACGCGCTGGATCACCCCGTCTTCGAGGTGGAGGGCGGCGAGCGGGCCGCGCTGCACGGCCTGCTCGAGAGCGCCCCCGAGGTGGTCGCGGCGTCCCCGGCCGGCGCGCGGCTGAGGGTGGTGGTCGCCCCCGGCGGGGAGGCGGCGCTCGAGGCGCGCCTGTCGACCGCGGGCGCGCGCCTCAGGCGGGTGCGGGCCGACTTCGAGGACCTCTTCCTCGCGCGCGTCGCGGCGTCGGAGGCGGCGTGAAGGACGCGATCGAGGTGCGCGACCTGCGCAAGACCTTCGGCGACTTCGTCGCGGTGCGCGACGTCTCGTTCCACGTCGAGCGGGGCGAGATCTTCGGCTACCTCGGCGCGAACGGCGCGGGCAAGTCGACGACGATCCGCATGCTCTGCGGGCTGCTCGCGCCGACCGCCGGCCAGGCCCTCGTGGCCGGGCACGACGTCGCCCGCGCGCCGGCCCGCGTGAAGTCGTCCATCGGCTACATGTCCCAGAAGTTCAGCCTCTACCTGGACCTCCCGGCGCTCCACAACCTCGAGTTCTTCGGCGGCATCTATGGGCTCCGTGGCAAGGCGCTGGCGCGCGCCATCGACGCGGCGGTCGAGCGGACCGGGCTCGGCGCCCACCGGAGCGCGACCACGGGCAGCCTGCCCGGCGGCATCCGGCAGCGCCTCGCGCTCGCCTGCGCGATCCTCCACGACCCGTTCATCGTCTTCCTCGACGAGCCGACCGCGGGCGTCGACCCGGCCTCGCGCCGCGACTTCTGGCGGCTCATTCGCGAGCTCGCGGCCGGCGGCACGACCGTCTTCGTCACCACCCACTACATGGACGAGGCCGAGTACTGCGCGCGCATCGGGCTGATGGTCGACGGCCGCCTGGTCGCGCTCGACGCCCCGGACGCGCTGAAGCGCCGCTTCGTGCCCGGCGAGACGCTCGCGGTCGACGGACGCGGCCTGCACCGCGGGCTCGAGGCGGCCCGCGCGCTCCCCTCGGTGGTGGCGGCGGCGCCGTTCGGGGCGCGGCTCCACGTGCGGTTCCGGGAGGGCGCCGTCGACGAGGCCGGGCTCCGCCGCGCGCTCGAGGCGAGCGGCGCGTCCATCACCCGCGTCGAGCCGGTCGAGTCGTCGCTCGAGGACGTCTTCCTCGAGGTCGTCGGCGGCGGCGCAGTGGAGGCGGCGTGACCCGCAGCCTGCGCCGGATCTGGGCGTTGAGCGCCAAAGAGGTGCGGCACGTGCTGCGCGACGTGCGGACCCTTTACCTCGCGCTCGGCATGCCGGTCGTGATGCTGCTGCTCTTCGGCTACGGGGTCAGCTTCGACCTCGATCGGCTGCCGGTCGCGTTCGTGGATCTCGACCGGAGCGCGAGCAGCCGGGCGCTCCGCCAGCGCTTCACCGCGAGCGCCGACTTCGAGGACGCCGGCCTGATGACGAGCGCCGCCGAGGCCGAGCGCGCCCTGGTGGCCGGCGCGCTGATCGCCGCGGTCGTGATCCCGTCCGGCTTCGAGGAGGACCTGGCGCGCGGCCGGGACGTCGACCTGCAGCTGCTCGTCGACGGCGCCGACAACAACAGCGCCACCCAGGCGATGGCCAAGGCCGAGGCGACCGCGCGCGCGCTGGGCGCGTCTCTCCGGAGCGAGCCCGTGCGCGCGGCGCCCCCGCTGTCAGCCTCGACCTGGACGCGCTTCAACCCGGACGGCCGGAGCGCGGTCTTCCTCGTGCCGGGCATCACCGCCTACGTGCTCGCCATCGTCGCGGTGCTCCTGACCGCGCTCACCGTGAGCCGCGAGTGGGAGCAGGGCTCGATGGCGCAGCTCTTCGCCACCCCGGTCGGTCGCCTGGAGATCGTGCTCGGCAAGATCCTGCCGTACCTCGCGCTGGGCACGCTGGTGGTGCTCCTGGTCCTCGGCGTCGGCGCGTGGGTCTTCGACGTGCCGTTCCGCGGCTCGCCCCTCGCGCTGGCCGTGCTCTCGATCCTCTTCCTCGCCGGCATGCTCGGCCAGGGGCTCCTCATCAGCGTGGTCGCGCGCAACCAGATGGTCGCCACCCAGATGGCCACGATGAGCTCGATGCTCCCGTCGATGCTGCTGAGCGGCTTCGTCTTCCCCATCGAGAACATGCCGGCGGTGCTGCAGGCCGTCACCGCGGTCGTGCCCGCGCGCTACTTCGTCGAGGGCCTGCGCGGCGTGCTGCTCCGGGGCAACGATCTCTCCGTGCTCTGGCCGCAGGCGCTCGCCCTCTTCGGGTTCGCGCTGCTCACCCTCGCGATCAGCACCGCGCGCTTCCGGAGGACGGTCGCGTGACGCGCCTGCTCGCGATGCTCGCCGCGGTGGTCCGCAAGGAGGTGCGCCAGACGGTGCGCGACCGCCGGATGATGGCGCTCCTGATCATCGCGCCCGTCGTCCAGCTCTTCGTCTTCGGGCACGCGGTGAACCTCGAGGTCGACGACGTGCCCACGGTGGTCGTCGACCGGGACGCCACCCGCGCCAGCCGCACACACCTGCGGCGGCTGCTCGCGGACGGAACCCTCACCCAGGTCGGCGCGGAGACGAGCGCGGAGGAGGCGGAGCGCTGGCTCGAGGAGGGGCGCGCCGCGGTGGTGCTCGTGGTGCCGGAGGGCTTCGAGCGCGATCTCGTCCGCGGCCGCCCGGCCGAGCTCCAGGCCATCCTCGACGGCTCGGACCCCAACCGGGCGGGCGTCGCCGCCTCGGCGGTGAGCGGCTACGCGGCGCGCGAGAGCGAGGGCCGCGTGCGAGCCCGGCTGCGGCAGCTCGGCGTCCAGAGAGGCGCCGTGCGCACCCGCGCCCGCGTGCTCTTCAACCCCGAGCTCGACACCGCCATCTACATGGTGCCCGGCGTGGCCGCGATGCTGCTCCTGCTGATCACCACGGTGATCGCGGCGATGGGGCTCAGCCGGGAGCGCGAGCGGGGCACGCTCGAGCAGATCCTGGTCACCCCGGTGCCGAGCGGGGTGCTCATCCTCGGCAAGATCCTCCCCTTCGCGGTCATCGGCCTCGTGGACTTCGGCGTCGCGCTCGTCGTCGGCGCCTTCGTCTTCGACATGCCGCTGCGCGGTGACTTCGTCGTCCTCTTCGGCGCGACCGTGCTCTACCTGCTCGTGACGCTGGGCATGGGGCTGCTCATCTCCACCCTGAGCCGCAGCCAGCAGCAGGCGTTCATGGGCGGCTTCCTCTTCATGCTGCCCGCGGCGCTCCTCTCCGGGATCATGACCCCCATCGGGTCAATGCCCGAGTGGCTGCAGCCGCTCACGCTCGTCAACCCGCTGCGCCACTACGCCGAGGTGCTGCGCGGCGTGCTCCTGCGCGGCGCCGGGCTCGCCGAGGTCTCCAGCCAGGTCGCCGTGCTGGCGGCGATGGGGGCCTTCGTCTTCGGCTTCGCCGCGCTCCGCTTCCGCAACTCCACGAGGTGACCTCCATGCTCCGAGCCCTTTCGTTCCTCTGCGCCCTCGCGCCGTCGGTGGCGCTCGCGCAGGCCGTGCCCGAGGCGCCGCGGCCGACCTTCGATCTCGCGGCCGCGATCGCGGAGGGCCCGCCGATGACCGCCGAGCGCGCGGCCGCGCGCGCCCTCGCCGCGTCGCCTTCGATGGAGGAGGCGCGCGCGCTCTCGCGGGCCGCGGAGGCGAGCGTGGCCCGGGCGCGCGCCGCGATGCTCCCCCGCCTCGAGCTGAGCGCCACCTATCAGCACATCGACGGCTTCCCGGACGGCGAGATCGCCATCGGCGGAGACCCCGCGGCCCTCGAGGCGGCCCGCATGCTCGCCGAGCGGGTGAGCGATCCGGCCGCGCGCACGCTCTGGCTCGGCAGCCTCGAGCAGCAGGGTCGGGGCGCGAGCATCGAGATCCCGCGGGACCGCTTCGGGCTCTCGGCGCGCCTGACCTGGCCGGTCACCGATCTCTTCTTCGCGATGATGCCCGCGCTCGAGGCGGCCGAGCAGTCGGCGCGCGCGCGGGCGCTGTCGCTCGAGGCGAGCCAGCGAGGCGTCGTGCGGAGCGCGCGCGAGGCCTTCTATCAGCTCGCCCGGGCGCGCGGCGGGCTCGCGGTGGCCCAGGAGGCGGCGCGACAGGCCGACGCGCTGCGCGCCCAGATCGAGGCGGCGGTGCGGGCGGGCCTGCTGACCGAGGCCGATCGCCTCGCCGCCGACGCCCGGGTCGCGGGCGCGGAGCGCGCGGTGGCCAACGCCGAGATGGGCGTGGCCGTGGCCGACGCCGCGCTCCGCGCGATGCTCGACGCGGAGGACGGCCCGGCCCACGGCGTCGCGGAGCCGCTCTTCGTCGACGACCCGTCGCCTCCGCGCCCCGCCGCCGCCCTGGCCTCGGAGGCGGTGGCCCGGCGACCGGAGCTCGAGGCCCTGCGCGCGCAGATCCGATCTCGGGGCGCCGCTCGGGCCGCCAGCGCCGCGAGCGGCTACCCGCACCTCTCGGTGTACGCGGGGGCCGACTACGCCAACCCGAACCGCTACCAGATCCCGCCGCGCGCCGAATTCACGCCGAGCTGGGAGGTGGGCGCGGCGCTGGTCTGGTCTCCGAACGACACGCTGTCGGCCGCGCACCAGGGCGACGCGCTCTCGGCCGAGATCGCGGCCCTCGAGGCCCAGGAGGCCCAGCTCGCCCGCATGGTCCGCCTCGAGGTGCGCCAGGCCCGGGCGCGCTGGATGGCGGCGCGCGCCTCGGTCGACGCGGCCCGCACCGAGCGGGAGGCGGCCGAGGCCGCCTACGAGAGCCGCTTCGCCCAGCTCCGCGCCGGGCACGCCACCAGCGCCGACCTGTTCGCCGCGGAGGGCCAGCTCAACGGGGCGCGCCTCGCCGAGCTCGACGCCGCGATCCAGCTCCACCTCGCCCGCGTCCAGCTCGAGCACGCCAGCGGAGAGTGAATTGTCTCTCGGGGCGCGGTGGACGTTCCCCCGATCGGACCCGAGACTTCGGGTCGATGACCGGTTCGCTCGACGCGCTGCACTTCGACGACTCCTTCGTCCGGGAGCTCCCCGGCGACCCCGAGGAAGAGAACTTCCGCCGCCAGGTGCGCGGCGCGATGTACTCGCGTGTCGCGCCGACGCCGGTCTCCGCGCCGAAGCTCATCGCGCTCTCGCCGGAGTGCGCGCGGCTGCTCGACCTCGACCCGGAGGCGCTCGACGAGGAGCGCCTCGCGGCGGTCTTCTCGGGCAACGCCCTCCTCGACGGCATGGAGCCCTACGCCGCGTGCTACGGCGGGCACCAGTTCGGCAACTGGGCGGGCCAGCTCGGCGACGGCCGCGCGATCACCCTCGGCGAGGTCCTGAACGCGCGCGGCGAGCGCTGGGAGCTGCAGCTCAAGGGCGCCGGGCCCACGCCCTACTCGCGCATGGGCGACGGCCGCGCGGTGATGCGCTCGTCGGTCCGCGAGTTCCTCTGCAGCGAGGCGATGCATCACCTCGGCGTGCCGACCACCCGCGCGCTCTGCCTCGTGGGCACCGGCGACGACGTCGTGCGCGACATGTTCTACGACGGCAACGCCGCCCCCGAGCCGGGCGCCGTCGTCTGCCGGGTCTCGCCGAGCTTCCTGCGCTTCGGCAACTGGGAGATCCTCGCGGCGCGGAGCGACGTGGAGGGGCTCCGGCGGCTGACCGAGTACGCCCTGAGGACCCACTTCCCGGAGCTGGCGAAGGACACGCTCGGCCCCGAGGTCGTCGCCGCGTGGCTCGCCGAGATCGCGCGCCGCACCGCGGTGATGATCGCGGGCTGGATGCGCGTCGGCTTCGTGCACGGGGTGATGAACACCGACAACATGTCGGTCCTCGGGCTGACCATCGACTACGGCCCCTACGGCTGGCTCGAGGGCTACGAGCCAAGCTGGACGCCGAACACCACCGACGCGTCCGGCCGACGCTACGCCTACGGGCGCCAGCCGCAGATCGCGCTCTGGAACCTGGTGCGCTTCGCCAACGCGCTCGTGCCGCTCGCCGGCGAGCCCAAGCTCCTCGAGGACGCGCTCGACGCCTACGGCGACGCCTTCGTGACCGCGCAGCGTGAGATGTTCTCCGGGAAGCTCGGCCTCGACATCCGCCCCGAGGAGGACGACGCGCTCGTCCAGACGCTGCTCGAGACCCTGCAGAAGACCGAGACGGACATGCCGATCTTCTTCCGCAAGCTCGCCGACGCGCCGACCGGCGAGGGCGAGGCCCGGCTCGACGCGGTGATGGACGCGTTCTACGCGCCCGACGAGGTGACCGGCGAGGTGCGCGAGGCGTTCGTGGGCTGGCTCGACCGCTGGGCCGCGCGCGTGCGGGAGGAGGGCGTGCCCGCCGAGACCCGCCGCGCGAAGATGAACGCCGCGAACCCGAAGTACGTGCCGCGGAACTACCTCGCCCAGCTCGCGATCGACGAGGCGGAGAAGGGCGACGGCGGCAAGCTCCTCGAGCTGCTCGACGTGCTGCGCCGCCCCTACGACGAGCAGCCCGGCCGCGAGGCGTACGCCGAGAAGCGCCCGGAGTGGGCCCGCCACCGCGCCGGCTGCTCGATGCTCAGCTGCAGCTCCTGATCAGCGCCCCTCGAGCGCGCGGATCCGCGCCGCGAGCTGCGCGTCGGCCGCGCCGCACGGGTCCTCGCGCGCGGGGTCGAACGGGACGAAGTCGAAGCAGCGGGTCTGGGCCACCCCGAGCTCGGCGGGGCCGGGCGTGCTGGCGCTCCCGACCGCGACCCGCCCGTCCGTCGTCTGCACCTGGGCGGCCGACGTCGCGAGCGGTCCGAGGCTGCGCACGCGCACGACGCCCGAGGCGGGCACCGCGAGCCGACCGACGTCGCCGTCCCAGCGGATCTCGGTCGACACGGCGGGGTCCTCGAGCACGTAGACCGCCTCGCGATCGGCGGGCGCGTCGAGCACGAGCGTCGGTAGATCGTCGTAGCCGTCCTGGAAGAACGTCAGCCAGATCGCGAGCACGCCGCCCGCCGCCCCGAGCGCCAGCCCGCCCAGCGCCCCCAGCAGCCCGCCGCGCCCGCGCCGCCCCTCGCCTGCGCGCCAGCGCCCGACGAGCAGCCCCACCCCGGCGAGGACCAGCGCCGGGAGCGCCACCATCGCCGCCATCGCGATCAGGATCGCGAGCGCCAAGCCGCCGTCGGGCCCACCCATGCGGCGCACGATAGCGCCCCGTGAGCCCGGCGGGGAACTTCAGTCGCCGCGGACGGTCGCAGCGAATCGTGCGAGGCTGTACGACGTGACGGCGCTGCTCTCCGAGTACGGGCTCTGGGTGCTGGGCGCGCTCCTGGGAGCCGGCGCCGTCCTCGGCGCGGCGGTCGGCGAGGCGGTGCGGCGACGCCGGGATCCCCTGCGCGCGCGCGGCTCCGCGTCGGGCGTGCGGGTGACCGGGAGGCTGAGGGCGAGCGCGAGGCACGGCAGCGTGGTGACCCTGATCACCGGCGTCGACGCGGAGGGCGCGGAGCTCGGGCGGCACACGGTCCGGTGCGGCGAGCTCTGGCTCGAGACGCCGGACGGCGACCTGGAGGTGAGCGGCGCCGTCACGGTGGTCGGCGCGGGGCAGCGGGTGCGGCCGGGCGAGCTGCAGTCGACGCTCCTCGAGCACGCCAAGGCCGCGCACCCGGAGCTGGCGTGGCAGCTCGAGGAGATGCCGCTCGAGGTCCGGGTGCTGCACGACGGCGACCGGGTGACCGCGATGGGCGCCCTCACCCGCACCCCCGACGAGGCGGGGAGCTACCGCGAGAGCGCGTCGCGGCGGGTGCTGGTCGGCCTCGACGCGGACGGAGTGCGGCTCCTGCGCCCGACCCGGCGGGCCGCGCTCCGAGGCGCGGCGGCGGGCGCGCTGCTCGCGGTCCTCACCGTCGCGGGGGGCGCCCGCGCCGGGTGGGAGACGATGGAGCTGCTCGACCCGACGCGCCGCCATCTGGTCGTGAACCGCATCCTCGCGTCGCACCCCGAGAAGATCGGCCGCCGCGACGCGGAGGTCCTCCTGCACCTCATGAACGAGCGCGACTCGAGGCGAGCGCGGGTCCTCTCCGCGCTCGGTCGACGGGACGAGGCGGTCGCCGCGGCCACCCGGGGCGCGCGAGGTCCTCACGATCGCGCGGAGGCGCTGGTGAGCGCGGGGCTGATCGACGAGGCGCGCGAGACCCTGCGCCACACCCAGGGCCGCGAGGCGCGCGCCCACGAGGTGGTCATCGCCGCCCGCGGGCGATGGCGCGGGACCCGGGCCGCCATCTGGCGACGCGCGCTCGAGCGAGTGTGCGGCGAGCGCTGGGGCTGCGCCGCGCACCCTCGCCTCCTGGACACGTTCGAGCCTCCACGCCCGAGCGCCGCGGTGGCGCTGAGCGGCCGCCTCGACGAGCGCGCCCTCGCCGAGGCCCGGATCGTGCACCGCGTGACCCGGGACGCGACCCGCGAGGACGACCGCGTCGCGACGTCGTTCGCGCGGAGCTCCCTCTACCTGTCGGCGGCGCTGGCCGGCGTCGGCGCCGATGACGAGGCCGCGTGCGTCCTTCGGGCCGTGACGCCGGCGCTGTCGGCGTGGCCCGGTCTGGCGGGCGCGTTCGCGCGGCGGGTCGAGACCCAGCGTCACGTCCTGGCGGTGCTGCGCGGAGAGGCCCTCGACGATCCGCCGCCGTCGCTCGCGCCGAGGGTCTCGCTCCTCCGAGCGGAGAGCCTGGAGGAGGCGCCGCGAGGCCGCGGCCTGTCGGACTGGCTCGCGTGGCGGCTGGACGACCTCCGGGTCGGGCGGCCGCTCCCGCTCGAGCCCAACGTGCACTCGCCGTCCCGGTACCTCGAGATGGCGAGCCTCGCCCACCTGCTGCCTCCGGAGGAGCGCCTGCGGGTGGCCGAGTGGGCGCGGCAGGCGCGCCCCTCGGGTCTCCAGTCGGGCCTCGACCTGCAGCGCGAGGTCGCCCGCGAGCGGCTCCTCGGCGCCCTGGGCGAGGAGAGCGCGGCGGCGCGGCTCGGGCGGGTCATCGAGCGCAGGCGACGGCGGGACTGGACGCTCTCCGACCTCGGCGCGTGCGCCGCGCGCCCCGGCGGTCTATAGGCAGCCTCGATGACTCGAACGAAGCTTTCCATCCTCTTGCTCGCTGCCCTCGGGTGCGTCGCCTGCGGCGCGCCGCAGGGACCTCACGTCCGCTTCGCCAGCGCGTCGCCCTCCGAGATCGAGGCGGCCCAGGCGACGGGTGAGACGGTCTGGTACGACTTCGAGGCCGGCGACGAGGTCCCGCTCGAGATGGGCCTGCTGGGCGTGGCCGAGGCGGTGACCGACCAGCCGATCCGCATGGTGGCCCAGCGCGCGTTCTCGATCGTGGTGTTCCCCGACGGCCGCACGGCGTTCAGCTTCGACGGGAGCAGCCTGGTGAGCGCGCAGCGGGTGGCCCGCTGGAGCGTGGCGCTCGGCCACGACGCGCAGCGCGGGCGCGCCGCCATCGTGCTCTTCATCGGCCAGGCGCAGGACGTCCCGCCGGAGCTCCGGTAGACAGCCCGCCTCTCCCTCGAACGCTCTTCGGACCTCCCTCATCGGAGGTCTCCGGGGGCTTCTCGATTTCACGCAGAGGCGCAGAGGCGCAGAGGTGGGTCGGGGGGTCGGCCCGTGACGCTTCGCGTTCGACCTCGGCCACGACTCCGCCCGAGCTCGGCGACTCCACGCCCACGTCGACTCCCGTCGCGCGTTCGCGAGCGCAGGCAGCGGGTGGCCACCTGCCGTCCCGCTGCCCCTCTGCGTCTCTGCGCCTCTGCGAGAGATAAATTGCGGCCGCCGAGCCGCTCGCAGCACGGAACCCGTCGGCCCCCCGAGATCGCTGCTGGGTCGGACGGCCGAAGGGCTTGAAATGCTCGTCCCCGAGAGCCCATCGTCGGGGGGCGGAGGTGGTGATGCGAACGATCGCGCTGTCAGTGCTGGCGCTCTCGCTGCTGGGTTGCTCGGACGCCGGGCCGGGGGGTGAGAGCTGCGCCGACCAGACGCTGGAGGTGTGCCAGGTCTTCCGGCTCGTGAACGAGGAGCGCGCGGCACAGGGGCTGCCCGCCTACGGGTGGAGCCCCGATCTCGCGCTCGCCGCGCAGCTCCACGCCGAGGACATGCACGCCAACGACTACTTCAGCCACGACTCCCAGGACGGCCGGAGCTTCGTCGACCGGGTGAACGCGAGCGGCTACGACGGCGCGCCGCGCGGCGAGAACATCGCCCGGGGCCAGCGCTCGCCCGAGCAGGTGATGATGAGCTGGATGGAATCGGACGGGCACCGCGCCAACATCCTGTCCGAGGGCTCGAACGAGATCGGCGTCGGCTACGTCGACTTCCACTGGGTCCAGGTCTTCGGCCGGGCCGCCCCGATGGGCGAGTAGCTCACAGCACCTGGAAGACGACCAGGGCGCTGATCACGACGGCGAAGACGAAGAACACGACCGAGCCCCAGAGGGCCCACCGGGCGCGGGGCGGCGCGGGGCGCGGCTCCCCTCGCTTGCCGTACTTGCGCTCCAGCTCCTCGAAGTCCGGGATGACCCGATCGATCGCGGTCGCCGAGTTGTCGTCGATGGCGTCGACCTCGTCACCGGACTGTCGGGTCCGGTAGCGGTTCTTCGGCGCGTATCGCGGCGGGCGAGTCATCGAGCGCGATCCTGCCGAGCTTTGCCCTCGCACCGCAAGGGTGAGCTCAACCCGACCGGCCATCCGCTGGCCAGGGCGAGCGGTGATTCTTGCGGGACCGATTTGCCCCCGGACGGGGGTGAGCCCAGAGAGGGCGTGGGCAGCCCGCGGGTCGTTCTTCCCCACCCCGACTCTCCGTGGGCTGTCCTTTTTCAATTCTGCGCGGGAACACCGGCGCGCGCCGCGCCGTATTCGAGAGCGCATGGGAGAGCTCGTCTGCCTCGCCGTCCCGCTCGTGTTCGTGGTCACCCTCGTGACGCTCACGGTGCGGTCCGCGGTCCTCGGCTGGAAGCTCCGGGAGCGCTGGGGCACCGTGCACGCGCTCCGGGCCGCCGGGACGGGCGCCTACCGTGAGGGGACGATCACCGAGAGTCGCCTGCGCGGCGTGCCCTGGACGGTGATGGTCTCCGGCGTCTCCGGCACCGCGCTCGCGCTCCTGACCGGCTTCGTCTTCGCCCCCTCCGGGCTGATCGGCGCGCTGGTGTTCGGCGGCTCGCACTCTTCGCACAACTGGATGGCCGCGGCGCTCGCCCTCGCGTCCTTCGACGGCTTCGTGCTCGCCATCGCCCTCTACACGAACGCCCGGCGCACGCTGGAGTGCGAGTGGGGCGCCGGCGAAGGCGGCATGAACGTCGGGCTGTGGTCCCTCTGCCACCACCTCGGCTTGATCTTCGCGTTCCTGGCCGCGATCAGCCTCGGGCACGAGGAGTGGTGGCTCGCGGTGGCCTTCGCCGCGCCCGGCCTCCTCCACGCCGGGCTCACGATCGCGGCGGCGCGGCGGGTGCGCGCCATCCAGGCGTCGCTGACCCCGGACGAGCGCGACCGCCTCGAGTGGGCGAAGGACACGCGCGAGCTGCGGGTGCGGGGCATGCTCGGGTGAAACCCGCCGCGAAGGGCGTATCCTGACGACACCGATGGGCGTCCTCTGCTTCTTCGCGACGTTCGCGGCGGTGCTCCTGGCCGCCGGCTGGGCGGCGGTCCGCGCGGCGGCCGAGGCGCGCGCCGGCGAAGATCGCTGGGGGCAGGTCATCGCGCGCGAGGAGCTGCGGGGCGACGGCGCCTTCCGCTCGAGCCGCCTCGTCGGCCTGCGCGGCCGGGCGATCCCCCGGATCGTCTGGCTGGCCGGCGTCCCGGGCACGGCGCTGGGCGTGCTGAGCGCTCTCGTCATCGCGCCGGCGAGCGCGCTGCTGTCGATGTACGCGGGGTTCGGCAGCGCGCGGATCATGGAGCCCCTGCTCTGGGTGGGGCTGCTGACGGCCGGCCTCTCCTTCGTCTCCGGGTACTTCGTCTTCGCCGCCTCCCAGGCGCTGCTCCGCTGCGAGCGCGGGGCGGGCGAGCGGGCCGAGCGGATCGGCGCGAGCGAGGCGATGCTCCACCTCTTCCCGGCGCTCATCTACTGCGCGCTCGCCGGCCCGACCTCGGTGGCCGGCGTGGTCGCCCTGGTGCTGTGGAGCCCGGGCGCGATTCACGGCCTCTTGCTCCTGAGCGCGGGGCGGCGGGTGACCGCCATCCAGGAGGCGATGACCGACGAGGAGCGCGACGCCCTCCCCGAGCCTCCCGCGGTCCGGCCGTCGTTGTAAGCTCCGCCCGTGCTGTCTCCCGGACAGATCGTGGCGGGCAAGTACCGGATCGATCGCCAGCTCGGCGCGGGCGGCATGGGCGCGGTCTACGTCGCGACCAACATGGTCCTGGAGAAGCAGGTCGCGCTGAAGGTGATGGGCGCCGGCTTCCAGCAGCACACCGACTGGGTGCAGCGCTTCTTCCGCGAGGGCGTCGCCGCGTCGAAGGTGCGCCACCCCGGCGTGGTCCAGGTCTTCGACGCCGGCGACCACGAGGGCGCGCCGTGGATGGCGATGGAGCTGCTCGAGGGCGAGAGCCTCGGGGAGCGGCTCGCGCGGGTCGGCCGGCTCTCCGCCGCGGAGACCGTGCGGATCGCGTCCGGGGTGCTCGGCGCGCTCGAGGCGGTGCACGCGGTCGGCGTCGTGCACCGCGATCTCAAGCCCGACAACGTCTTCCTCGAGCGCACGGCGGAGGGCGAGCGGACCAAGGTGCTCGACTTCGGCATCGCCAAGGAGGCGGAGGCGATCAACGGGCTGACCGCGACCGGGATGATCGTCGGCACCGCCCACTACATCGCGCCCGAGCAGGCGCGGGACAGCAAGACGGTGGACCCGCGCACCGATCTCTACGCGATGGGCGTGATCCTCTTCGAGTGCCTGAGCGGCCAGATGCCCTACGAGGCGGAGACGGTCCCCGAGCTCATCGCCAAGATGTACAGCGAGCCGCCGCGGGAGCTCGCGCGGCTGGCCCCCGACGTGCCGCCGCCGCTCGCGCGGGTGGTGCACGCCTGCCTCGCGCGGGATCCGTCGCACCGGCCGCAGTCCGCGCGCCAGCTCGCCGAGGCGCTCTCGGCCGCCCGCTCGCCCGACGCGCACACCGGCCCGGTGAGCCAGCCGAGCCCGGCGTGGCGAGACGCCGGCCTGGCGCCGGGCGGCACCGCGCCGCTGCCTTCTCCGCCGGCCTCGCTGGCCACCCCGGCGGTGCCCCCCACGCGCGCGCGGGCCCCGGAGCGCGGCCGCTCGGTCTGGCCCTGGATCATCGGCGGGGTGGTGGTGCTGGGCCTCGGCGTGCTCGGGACCCTGGTCGCCATCGTCGGACTCGGCGTGTGGACGGCGGCGAGCGTGGCCGAAGGGATCGCGGAGGGCGGCGGCGGCTTCGGCGGCGCGCTCGACTTCGATCTCCCCGAGGCGAGCCGGGTGGTCATGCTCCGGGACGTCGACGGCGACGGGATCGAAGACGTGATCGGGTCGGTCATGCGCCTCGAGGGGGGCGACATGGTCAGTCACTTCGCCGCCTACGACGGCGAGACCGGGCGCCGGATGTGGCTCAGCGAGGCCCTCGGCCCGGTGGACGGCCGGACCCACGCGCGCGCCGCGCTGGTGGGGGACACCCTGCTCTACGCGACGCCGACCGGCACGCTGTACGGCTACGACGCGCGGGAGGGGCGGCCGCGCTGGCAGTTCAACCTGGGCGAGCGCGTCGAGACGTTCTGCGCCGCCGGCGAGAGCGAGGCGATCGCGGTGCTCGCCGACGAGACGCGGCGCCGCGTGGCGCTCTCGGACGGCGCGAGCCGCCCCGAGCCCGACGGCGGCTGCGGCGCGCTGATGACCGACGCCCTGCCGCCCTTCTCTCGAGAGCAGACGCTCACCCACTGGCGCGAGCGCGAGGAGTACGAGGTCGAGGTCGACGGCATGTCGGTCGCGGCGGCGTTCGTCGATCCGCGCGCCGACCGGATGCTGGTGATCGGGCAGCGGCGCCCGGGCACCGCCTCACCTCGGGTCGCGCTGGTGGCCACGAGCGGCGGCTGGACGAGCGAGGTGCCGGGGGTCTCTCCCCTCTCGGCGGAGGCCGACGATCCGGCGGCCACCTTCCTCGACGACGAGGCGGTGTTCCTCGCCTACACGATGGAAGGAGACGCCCCGGCCCGGGTCACCGCGCTCGCGCTCGACGGCGGCCGGCGGCTCTGGGACCAGCCGCTCAGCGCCTCTCACTTCGACCCCCGCTACGTCGTCGCCGGTCGCCAGCGCGTCGCCGTCGGCCACGGCGGCCACCTCGACGTCTACGACCGCGCGACCGGCGAGCACGTCCTACACCTCGGCCGCTAGCGACCGCGAAGCGGTCGCTCCCGTGCCCCTGCCCGTGCCCGTGCCCGAGAAGCCAACCACGCGGCCCAGACCGCCCCTGGCGCCCCCGCGGCCTCATCCGGCATCATCGGTCGCGATGGGCGCGCCGATCCACCTCGACAGTCGCATCGACGCGGTGACCGTGTTTCGCGCGGGGGCCGTGGTCACCCGGGTGGCCGACGTGCCGAAGGAGGGAGAGCGCTTCGAGATCGGCCCGCTGCCGCTCGGGATCGACGACGGCTCGGTGCGGGTCTCGGTGACCGGGACCGACGCGCCGACCGCCACCGAGCTGGCGGTGACCCTGGTGGTGCCGGACTTCGATCCGAGCCGCCCGCCCGCGCGCCCGGAGGACGTGGAGACCGCCGAGCAGCGCGTCTCGAAGCTCCGCGATCAGCTGCAGCAGCTCACCCGCGAGGCGCAGCGGATCGAGACCCTCGGGGTGGTCACCCGGCCCGAGCCGAAGCCGGGCCGCGAGCCTCCCCCCAGCCCGGCCGAGGCTCGCCTCGCCCTGCTGGCGCTGCGCGAGAAGCGGCTGACCGCGATCGACGACCGGCGCGATCGCATCCAGCGCGAGCTGCGGGACGCGGAGCGCAAGCTCGCCGATCTCTGGGACCGCGAGCGGACCGCCAGCAACGCCCGCCGCGCGGAGCCGCACGAGCTCCGCAAGGCGGCGGTGATCGCCCTGCGGGGCGGCGCGCGCCACGAGCCGGCGCGCATCGCGCTCAGCTACCGGATCGACGCGGCGCGCTGGGCCCCGAGCTACACGCTGCGGCTCGATCGCGAGCTTCGCGAGGGGCGCCTGGAGGTCCGCGCCGCCGTCTGCCAGCGCACCGGCGAGGACTGGGACGGCGTCCGGCTCATGCTCTCGACCGCCGAGCCCACCGGCTGGGCCGAGCTGCCGGAGCTGCCGTCGATCCGGATCGGGAGGCGTCAGCCCCCGGCCACGAGGCGCGGCTGGCGACCGCCGCCCGAGGACACCGAGACGCTCTTCGCCGACTTCGACCGGGCGGCCCCGCGGGCGGGCGCGCCGACGACGAGCGAGTCGTCGGTGATGGAGACCCTCGACGACGCGCCGATCGCGCGGAAGAGCAAGGTCCAGACGCTGCCGCCCCCCGCGCCCCCGGCGGTGCCCATGCCGACCCCCGCCGCGCCGCCATCCCCTGCGCCGCGCCCCGAAGCGGCCGCGCCCGCGCCGCAGTCCATGACCCTGGCCGGCGGCTACGCCCCCGTGGCGCGCTCCAAGGGCGGCCCGCTCGCGATGTTCGGGGCGATCGCCGACGCGATGGCTCCCCAGGGCGGCGGCGGCCCGGGCGCGCTCGGCGACGACGGAGAAGAGGCCGAGGCGCGGCTGCCGCTCGAGGCGTCGGACGACATGCTCGACTACGCCCGGCTCAGGCTCGAGGCCCCGCACGCCGGCGGCCGGGGGCGCCTCGTGCTGAAGAGCCGCCGCGAGCTCTACCTGCGGCAGATCGAGGAGCGACAGATCGAGATCGACCTCGGGGGCGCGCTCGCCCTCGTCGAGCGCGAGCGCAGCCGCTGCCTCTCGCGCGCGCTGCCGCCGGGGCTCACGCCCCTCGCGCCGAGCGGGTTCGACTACGCCTACCGGGCGAGCGGCCGGGTCAACGCGCCCGCCGACGGCACCTTCCACAACCTGGCCCTCAGCGAGCACGAGGTGACGGCCCGCGCTCGCTTCGTGGTCGTGCCGCGCGAGAGCCAGAGCGCCTTCCGCTTCGTGGAGCTCGACAGCCCGCTCGACGCGCCGCTCCTCGACGGCCCGATCGACGTCTACGTCGGCGAAGACTTCTTGCTCACCGCGCCGCTCCACGAGGTCGGCCCGGGCGGCGTCGTGCGCCTCGGGCTCGGGGTGGAGCAGCGGCTCAAGGTCGCCCGCAACGCCCGCTTCTCCGAGCGCAGCGCCGGGCTGATGGGCGGCCGGCTCGAGCTCGAGCACGCCGTCGAGGTGGCGCTGAGCAACCAGCTGAGGCGGCCGGCGACCGTGGAGGTCCGCGAGCGCCTCCCGACCACCGCGGAGGGCGACGACGACGTGTCGGTGGTCGAGGGGGAGGTCACGCCCGCGTGGGAGGCCTGGGAGCCCGAAGACGATCCGAGCCTCGAGGGTGGGCGTCGCTGGGAGGTCGAGGTGCCGCCGGGCGAAGAGCGCACCCTGCGCGCGACCTACGTCGTGAAGATCGCCTCGAAGCACGAGCTGGTGGGCGGCAACCGGAGGGAGCCGTGAACGAGGTGGCCAGCGCCGAGCCGAGCGGCATCGAAGACGACGCGCGCGACCGGGAGCGCCGGGCGGTGAAGATCCCGGTCGACGAGGTCACGCTGCTCGAGGACCGGGCGCGGGTCGTGCGTCGGGCGACACTGCCGGTCTGGGCGGGCGTCACCCGGCTCCGGATCGATCGGGTCTCGCCGCTGATCGTGGACAAGACGCTGGCCGCGAGGGTCGACCAGGGCGAGATCCGCGACGTGCGCATCACGCGCCGCGCCGTCTACCAGACGCACGAGCGCGAGGAGACGCTCCGCGATCTCGACGAGCAGATCGAGGAGACCGAAGACGCGGTGCGCCGGATGGAGCGACGCCTCGGGCGCATCGAGTCCGCGCTCGCGCTCCTCGAGGACGCGAGCGCGGCCACGCTCGACGAGCTCGCGACCGACGCGGCCTGGTCCCGGCTCGACCTCGAGCAAGCGGACGGCCGCTTCGACGAGCTGGGCGAGCGCGAGCGGTCGCTGCGCGAGGAGAAGCTCGGCGCCCAGCGCGCCCTGAACGAGCGCCGACGCGAGTTCGGCCGGCTCGGGGCCCGGCGGCAGGCGGTGAGCCAGCCCAGCGGCGAGCTCCGCGCCACGCTGCTCATCGACCTGGTGCGCGAGGAGGAAGGCGAGACGACGATCGAGGTCGAGTACCTCGTGCCCAACGCGTGCTGGCGGCCGCACCACCGCGCGACCCTCGAGGACGACGCGCTCCGCTTCGAGTGCGACGGCGCGGTGTGGCAGAACACCGGCGAGGACTGGGAGGACGTGCAGCTGCGCTTCTCCACCCAGCGCCCCTCGCTCGGCGCCGAGCCGCCCACGCTCACCACCGATCGCCTCCAGGTGCAGCGCAAGAGCGAGGTGCTGGAGGTGAGCGCCCGCGAGCGCACGATCGAGACCACCGGGCTCGGCCGCGCCTCCCAGGTCGCCCCGGAGCTGCCCGGCATCGACGACGGCGGCGAGGCCCTCGAGCTGCGCGCGCCGCACCGCGCGTCGATCCCCTCGGACGGCCGGGCGCACCGGGTGGGGCTCTTCGACTTCGAGAGCCCGGCCGAGGCGTGGCTCTGGTGCGCGCCCGAGCTGACCGCGTCGGTGCTGCTCAAGACCGCGCAGCGCAACGCGTCGAGGCACGCGATCCTCGCCGGCCCGGTCGACCTCGTGAAGAACGGCGGCCTCGTGGGCCGGACGAAGGTCCTCTACATCGCGCCGGACGAGCGCTTCGAGCTCGGCTGGGGCCCCGACCCGATGCTCCGGGTGCACCGCGAGCTCGAGGAGCGGAAGCCGGAGAAGAGCCTGCTCCGCAACTGGATCGGCGTGGACAAGACGGTCGACGTGAAGCTGAGCAACCTCGGCCCCGAGACCAAGCACATCGAGCTGGTCGAGCGCGTGCCGGTCTCCGAGATCGAGAAGGTGAAGATCGAGGTCGACGCCGAGGAGACCCACGAGGGCCGCCTCCCGGACGACGACGGCTTCGTGCGCTGGCTCGTCGAGCTCGCCCCGATGAGCCGCGAGCGTGTCAGGCTCCGATACACGCTGCGGCGCCACGGCGACGTCGTGGGTATTTGACCCACGTCCCCGCGCGGGGTCTCGCGCCATGATGACTGGGGTGTCATCTTGATGGCCGCGATGGTCACCCTCGATCGAGGGGGGGAGGACTCGACATGAAAGAGCAGACGCTGATCGCCGTGGTCGACGACGATCCGATGTGGCTGGCCACCGCCGGCCGGATGCTGAGTCGCGACGGCTATCACGTGCTGCTGATCGGCGATCCCCTCGAGGCGCCGGAGCAGATCGCGGACGAGCGCCCGGCGGTGGTGATCCTCGACCTGGCGATGCCGGGGCTGAACGGGGTGGAGCTGGCCCGCGCGCTGCTGCGCGACCTCGGCGAGCGGACACCGCCGATGGTGTTGATCAGCGGCGACCTGAGCGAGCTCGGTCGCGAAGACGGCGCCCTCTTCGAGGCGGCCTACGAGAAGCCGGTGTCGCTCCAGCAGCTGCTCAGCGAGGTCCGCCGCCTGGTGCGCGGCCAGAAGATCTCGGGCGTGCTCTCGCGCGACGACGTGATGAGCGCCGGCGAGGACACCGGGAGCTAGGCCGTCTTCCGCTTCTTGCGCTTCTTCTTCGGCGCGACCTTCTCGCCGAGGGTCGCCTCGGGCGCGTCGGCGAGGAGCGAGTCGAGGCGACCGACGCGGTGGCCGAGGATGCCGGCCATGAGCTCGCTCGTGTCGTAGCCCGAGCGCTGCGCGAGCAGGGTGAGGTCGAGCGCGATCTGGCTGGTCGCGATCTCGGCGATGGCCGCCGTCTCGCTGATGACCGCGTTGTCCGAGTCCTCGTTCTCGGTGGCGCCGATGAGCGTGCGCTGGTCGTCGGCGACGATGACGAGGCGGTGCTTCCAGAAGGTCTCGAGGTCCGCCTCGTTCAGGCCGTAGCTGTAGTGCACGCCGGCGACCTCGTCGGGGATCCGGGAGTGGCTGAAGATCCACGCCGTGACCTTGCGCCCGTGGGCGGCGGCGAGGGCGTCGGCGAGCTCGGTCAGCTCCCGCGGCCAGCCGCTGATCACGACGCGCTCCTCCGCGCCCTGGATGAGCTGCCGGGCCTCCTCGAGCACCCGGTCGTAACCGTGCACGCTGAACGCGTCGGGGATGGGCGGCGCCACGTCGAGGCTCTTCACCGCGTTCTCGAGCTGCGAGAGCGAGGTGTCGAAGCGGTCCCGCAGCAGGGTCAGCAGCGAGTCGCTCGGGGCGGCGACGAAGCGCTCCGGGTGACCGGGGATGGATCGCGCGGCGCCGGCGGAGACGAGCCGCCGCAAGGCGCCGTACACCGCGGAGCGCGGGATCTGGGCCTTCTGTCCGACCTCGTAGCCGGTGGAGGGGCCGCTGGAGATCAGGGCGGCGTACGCGCGGCTCTCGTTCAAGCTGAAGCCGTGCTGCGTGAGCGCCTGGATGAGATCTGCCTCGCCCATGCCCGTCCTGATAGCACATCGAGCGCCTCAGGCGTGAGCTACGGACGCCCCCCGGGCGGGAGCCAGCGGACCGGTCGGCCGACGAGCCCGTCGAGGGTGACGCGGCGGTAGGAGCCGGCCTCGGTCTGGAAGAGGAGGTTCCAGAGGGGCACGAAGAGCGGCCGCACGGCGAGCGGCCTGGCGTCGAAGCGCGCCGCGAAGCTCTCCTTCACCGCGCCCTCGCCGCGCCGCTCGGTCCAGTCGGCGTCCTCGAGCGCGAGCGCTCCGGGCAGCACGTCGCACCGCTCGGTGACCCCGTCGAAGTCGCGCACCGCGCTCGCGCTCCCGGTGGGTCGGTCGTCGAAGCGGACGCCGTCTTCGTTGGTGAAGACGAGCACCCCGAGGTTGTGCGGGTGCACGTAGACCGAGCCGAGCTTCTCGTCGTGCGCGTCCCCGAAGAGCCGCGAGAGCAGCGAGCGCTCGACGCGCTCCTCGAAGTCGAGCTGCCAGACCAGCCGGTGCAGGGGCTCCGCCCGGGCGAAGCGCTCGTCCTCCCCGATGAGCCCGAACAGGCGGCTCCGCGCCATGCGCTCGCCGAGCGCGGCGGCGTCCTCGAGGCTGACGTGCGCGACGAGGCACGGCACCGGCTCGAGCATGCCGAGGTCCGGCCGGAGCCCGCGCGCGGGATCGAAGAAGTGCTGCGTCCGCCCGACCCTGAAGGAGCGCGCGGCGCCCTCCTCTTCGAGCGCCCGCAGCGCCCGGCGGGTCGCGCTCTCGCTCTTGCCGAGCAAGGGGGCGAGCGCCTTGACGGTCGCGCTGGGGCGGGCGGAGAGCAGAGCCCGGAGGTCGGGGGCCGGTGGCGCGGGCTCGGGGTCGGGTGACGTGGGCTCGGGCTCGGGTGACGTGGGCTCGGGCTCGGGCTCGGCTTCGGTTTCAGTTTCGGCTTCGGCTTCGGCTTCGGTTTCGGGCTCGGGCTCGGGATTGGGGTCGGTCGCTGCTTCGGGGGCTTTCGCGGGCAGGGGCACGGGCAGGGGCACGGGGGGGTGGTCGCCGAGCTCGTTCAGCCCCCACGTTTCGTGTCTGGTCAGCAGCCAGCGGGTTCGGAGCTCGATCGGGGTGTCGAAGCGGTCGGGGTTGAGCAGCACCAGCTGGCCGGGCTCGAGGGCCGGGAGCTTCGCGAGGAGGGCGTCGCTCGCGTCGGGGGCGAGGCTCTTGAGGGTCGGCTCGATCTTCTTGAGGTCCTGCCGGGTGGTGAGGCGGCCGAGGGCCCAGGTGCCGAACTGGGCCATCGCGCGGTAGTCGACGTCGCCGGGGTTCTGGGTCGCCATCACGCAGCACACGCCGTACTTGCGGGCCTGCTTGAAGAGCAGGGTCAGGCCGTCCTTGCAGGCGGGCTTGCGCACCGGCGGCACGAAGGGCGCGACCTCGTCGATGTAGAAGAGCAGCTGCGGCTCGGCCGACGGGTGGGCGAGCATCCAGCCGTAGAGGCGGTCGACGACCGCGGCGACGAAGAAGTCCTTGTCCTCCTGCGCGTGCAGGGTGTTGAGGTAGATCACCGCGACGCGCACCTTGCCCGGCTGGCTCGGGCGGACGAGCGTCTCGACGTCGAGGGGGAGGCCGTCGTGGAAGAGCAGCCGACGGGCGCCCACGTCGAGCCGCGCGAGGCGCTGGTTGGCGGTGCGCAGCTTGCGGGCGTCGAGGAAGCGCGCGTAGGCGCCGAAGCCGTCCTGCTCCGCCGCGTGGAGGTGGTCGGTCAGGCCGGCGAGGCTCAGCGGCGCGCCGGCCTCGATCATCGCGTGCAGCGCGCGGTCCACGGCGGCCGAGAGGCCGGCGCCGTCGTCCTGGTCGAGGTCGAAGCCGAGCAGCCCCACCACCACCGCGGCGGTGCGAGAGACCGCGTGGGCGCGCTCGGCGCCCTCGAAGGCGGCGAGGCCCGGATCGACCGGATCGGCGCAGAGCGGCACCCCGACGCGCGCGCCCGGCGTGAAGATCACCACCTCGGCGAGCTCCCGGAAGCGCGCCGCGCGGGCCGGGTCGATGCCCCGCGCCTCGAGCTCGGCGTCGTCGAGCGTCCCCGCCGCCAGGCTGCACAGATCGCCCTGCGGATCGACGCAGATCGTGGGCAGCCCGGCGAGCAGCGCCTCCTCGGCGACGACCTTGCAGAACACCGTCTTCCCGGAGCCGCTCGCGCCGAGCGCCATCACGTGACGCAGCAGCGCCTCGGTCGGCAGGGAGACCGTTTCACCGCCGACGTCGGCGCCTAGATCCAGCCCGTCTCGCTCGGCGTCCAGGGTCATGGCGCGGAGGGTAGCCCGAGAGCCCTCCCCTTGCGCGCGACGGCTTCTCGGGGGACGGTCGGCACCCTGTCATGATCGAGCTGCTCACCAATCCGGAAGCCTGGGTCGCGCTGATCACGCTCACGTTGCTCGAGCTCGTCCTGGGCATCGACAACCTGGTCTTCATCGCGATCCTGACCGATCGCCTGCCGCGCGCCGAGCGCCCGCTCGCCTACAAGCTCGGGCTCGGCGGCGCGATGGTCACCCGCGTCCTGCTGCTGCTCGCGCTCAGCTGGGTCATGCACCTCACGGACACGCTCTTCACCGTGTTCGACAACGACATCAGCGGGCGCGACATCATCGTGCTCGTCGGCGGGCTCTTCCTGATCGGCAAGAGCGCGCACGAGATCTTCGAGAAGGTCGAGCTCCGCGGCGACGAGGACGACGAGGAAGGCGGCCGGGGCCGCGCGAGCATGACCTCGATCATCATCCAGATCGCGATCATGGACATCATCTTCTCCCTCGACTCGGTCATCACCGCGGTCGGCATGGTCGAGGAGGTCGAGGTGATGATCGTCGCCATCATCCTCGCGGTGCTGATGATGCTGATCTTCGCGCGCCGCATCGGCGAGTTCGTCAACGAGCACCCGTCGATGAAGATCCTGGCGCTGAGCTTCATGCTCCTGATCGGCGTGCTGCTCGTCGCCGAGGGCTTCGATCGCCACCTGCCCAAGGGCTACATCTACGCGTCGATGGGCTTCGCGGTCTTCGTCGAGCTCGTCAACATGCGCTTCCGCAAGAACAAGAAGCAGAAGGGCGTCCGCAAGGCGGTCGCCGCCATCGCCGCCGACGTCGCCGCCCGCGACGACGAGAAGGACTGATCACGCCTTCGGCGGTCGCTTGGCGATCGCGACGAGGAGCCAGAGGAAGGTGGCCGCCGCGCCGAGCACGCCGAGGCCGGCCGGGCTGAGGCGCGGGCCGAGATCCACCAGCTCGGGGTCGCGGCTGCAGATCACGAAGACGCTCATCGAGAGCAGGAACAGCACCCCGGGCAAGGCGATCCCGCCGGGGAGCCCGCGGGGCTCGGTGCGCTCGGTCATCGCGCGGAGTATGGGATCGTTGTGCCGATCAGTCGATCCCGTGCTTGCGCATGAGGCGGTAGAGGGTGGTCCGGTCCACCCCGAGCCGGCGCGCGGCCTCGACCCGCTTGCCGCCGCACTCCTCCAGGACCCGCCGCACGTGGTCGGCGGTCGCCCGCTCCACGAAGGCGCCCAGGTCGGTCGGCCACGCCTCCTCGGGCTCCGCAGGCTTCAGGGTCAGGTCCGCCAGCCCGATCCGCGCGCCCTCGGCGAGCAGCGCGCCGCGCTCGACGGCGTTCTCGAGCTCCCGCACGTTGCCCGGCCAGTCGTGGGTGACCATCCAGCGCTCGGCCTCCTCGGTCCAGCCGTCGAGCCGACGGCCGAGGGTGTCGGCCTGACGGGCGAGGAAGCGGCGCGCCAGCGGGAGGATGTCGTCCGGTCGGTCCCGGAGCGGGGGCAGGCGGATCGGGATCACGGCCAGCCGGAAGTAGAGGTCCTCCCGGAAGCGGCCCTCACGCACCTCGGCCTCGAGGTCGCGGTTGGTGGCCGCGATCAGCCGCACGTCCACCGCGCGCGCCTCCGTGCCGCCGACCGGGAGGACCTCGCGCTCCTGCAGCACGCGCAGCAGCTTCGCCTGGAAGGACGCGCTGATCTCTCCGATCTCGTCGAGGAAGAGCGTGCCCCCGTCCGCGCGCTCGAAGACGCCGGGCTTGTCGCGGTCGGCGCCGGTGAACGCGCCGCGCTCGTGCCCGAACAGCTCGCTCTCGAGCACCGACTCGCCGAGCGCCTTCACGTTGAGGGCGACGAGCGGCCCATCGGCGCGGTCGGACGAGGCGTGGAGCGCCTTCGCGACGACCTCCTTGCCGGTGCCGCTCTCGCCGGTGACGAGCACGGTGCTCCGGCTCGGGGCCACCCGCCGCACGAGGGCCATCACCCGCCGCATCGCCTCCGACTCCGCCACCACCGAGGCGCCGCCGCGACGCAGCAGCCGGTTCTCGCGGACGAGCCGGCTGTGCTCCAGCGCCCGGCGCACGAGCGCCTTCAGCGCGTCGTTGTCGAACGGCTTCTGGAGGTAGTCGTAGGCCCCCTCCTTCATCGCCGCGATCGCGGTCTGCACCGTCGCGTGCGCGGTGAAGAGGATCACGGGCAGCCCCGGCAGCTCGGCCCGCGCCCGACGGAGGACCTCCACCCCGTCCATCCCGGGCATGCGGAGGTCGGTCAGCAGGAGGTCGACCGGGTCGCGGGCGAGGCCCTCGAGGAGCCGGGCCGGCTCGGTGAAGCCGCGCACCTCGTGGCCGTCCCGGCGGAGCAGCATGGAGACGATCTCGACCATGCGCGCCTCGTCGTCGAGGACCGCGATCGACGCGCTCACGCCGCCTCCACCGCCCGCGAGGGGCCGGCCGCGGGCAAGGTCACGACGAAGCGGGCGCCGCCTTCGATCCCGCCGCGCGGCGCGACGTCGATGCCGCCGCCGTGGGCCTCGACGATGCGGAGGGCCATCGAGAGCCCGAGCCCGGTGCCCGTCTCCTTGGTGGTGAAGAACGGCTCGAAGAGGCGCGGGAGGTCCGCGTCCTCGATGCCGGGGCCGTCGTCCGCCACCTCGACCCGCAGGACGCCCTCGCCCTCGGCGGCCGTGATCGTCACCGCCCGCGCGCCGGCCTCGGCGGCGTTCACCACCAGGCCGAGCAGCACCTGCACCAGCAGATCGGCGTCGGCCCGCACGGTGAGGGGCGCCACGTCCCGCCGCACCGAGAGGACGCCCGTCGCCTCCTCGGCCAGGGCCGCGGCGCGCTCCACCACCGGGCCCACCTCCGTCTCACCGAGGGTCATGCGGGTCGGCTTGGCGAAGGTCAGGAGCGCGGCGATGAGGCCGTCGAGCCGATCGATCTCGTCCCGGATGAGGTCGCAGGCGCGGTGGTCGTCGGAGCCGCGGTCGAAGGCCTCCTGCACCATGCTCGCGGACGCGCGGATGACGCCCAGCGGGTTGCGGACCTCGTGGGCGATGCCGGCGGCGAGCCGCCCGAGCGCGGCGAGCTTCTCCGCCTGGGCGAGGCGCGCGCGGCTGTCCTCGAGGGCCTCGAGCTGGGCCTGGATGCGCGCCCGATCCGCCCGGGCCCGCTGCCGCGCGCTCCACAGCTTGCCGCCCACCCAGCCGAGCGCCGCGTAGCCCACCACGAACGAGCCGAGCACCATCGCGCCCGCCGCCGTCCGGGACAGGCCGCCCACGTCGAGCCCGACCCACGCGAAGAGCGCGAGGTCCACCGCCGCCAACCCGCTCGCCGCCGCGAGCCCGATCCATTCCCAGCGCACGCCCCGATCCTAGCGGAGCGCGTGCCAGCGCGGCGCGCGGGAGCTCCGAGACCGGACGTTGCAGCGCTGCAACGCGCCCGGGCCCGCGAAACGATGCGCGCGTGCAACGGCGCCCACCCGTCCGCCCGCCTCGCGGCGCTGGCACGGCGGCTGCGGAGGGAGAGGCTCGAAAAGGAGAACGACATGAACCTCAAGCAGATCGGAATCACCCTCGTCTTCCTCGACTTCGCGGCCCTCACCGGATACGCGCTCTACCAGGAGGGGCTCATCGGCATCTGGGAGATGGCCACCAGCAGCTGGTGGGCGACGCAGATCACCTTCGATCTCTGCTTCGCCGCCTTCTTCGGCAGCCTCTGGGTGTGGCGCGACGCCAAGAAGCGCGGCCTCAACCCGCTCCCCTACGTGCTCGCCGTCCCCTTCACCGGCTCCCTCGCCCTGCTCGTCTACGCGATCCGGCGCCAGTCCGCGGCCGCCCCTGCGGCGCGCCGCCTCGACGCCGCGCCCGCCTGATCCCCCACATGGTCTTCATGCGGCGGGGAGAGGGGAGAGCGGAGGCGAGGAGGAAGCGTCGCTGCGCGACGCGGCCGGTGGGCGACGCGATGGCGACTCGCCGCCGACGCAGCTGGTCGCCGCCCGGCCGCCGAGCTGTCTCTCCTCGCCTCCCACCTCCCCTCTCCCCCCCAAAAAAGCGGGAGCCCGCGTGGCCTGGGCGAGAGAGGAGACAAGGTCACTCGAGGCGTTTGGCGAGGAAGAGCTCCTGCGCCTCGTAGGGAGGCTCGTGGGCGTGGATGAGCAGCTCGGGCTGGAAGCCGACCTCGCGCAGGAGGCGGAGCCAGCTCTCGCGGGAGAAGCAGCCGACGACGTGTCGGTCGTGCACCACGCGGACCTCGCCCCGGCCCTCTCGGAGGACGAAGACGTAGTCGCCCACGAAGGTGTCGTCGTCCGGATCGGGATCCCAGTCCCACTCCACGCAGCGCATCGCGCGGTCCTCGTCCTCCGCCTCGAAGACCTGCGTGCTCTCGACGAAGGTCTCCTTCACGAAGTCGGGCACGAAGAGGGCCGCGCCGCCGGGATGGAGATGCGCGTGGGCGGTCTCCATCGCGCGCCGCAGGTCGTCCTCGCTGCGCATGTACATGACCGCGTCGTGCACCAGCACGAGGTCGAAGCGCTCGGTCAGCCGCAGCGCGCGCATGTCCCCGAGGTGGTGCGCGCACTCCGGGTTCAGCGCCTCGCTCAGCGCGAGCATCGAGGGCGCGAGGTCCGTGAGCGTGCAGCGGTAGCGCGCCTTCAGGTGGTAGGCGTTGTGCCCGGCGCCGCAGCCGAGCTCGAGCATGGTCTCGGCGTCGGGCGCCGCGCGCGCGAGCGCGTCCCCGTACATCGCCGCCTCCTCCGCGTACTCCTCCTTGGGCGTCAGCAGCGTGTACCAGGGCGCGAGCTCGTCGTAGAGGCGCGGGCCGGTCACGCCTCGAGCTTACTCCAGGAGCGCGCGCCCCTGCTCGGCGAGCCGGGCGAGGTCCCGCTCGGACAGGCGCAACTCCGCGAGCGCCACGTCCACCGCGTGCGGGCTGACCGTGTCGTGCTGGCCGGGGAGCCCCGCGCCGCGCCCCGACTGATCGGCGATGTAGTGCGCGAGGCACTGGCAGGCGATCACCGGGTGCCGATAGCCGCCGAGGTCGGGGTGGCGGTGCGCGCCGATCATCCACTGCAGCTCGACCGGGAGGCCCCACAGCCGGGCGACGATCTCGCCGGCCTCGCAGTGGTAGGCGTCGAGCTCGACCGCGAGCGCGCCCAGGTCGGGCGGGGACGCGCCGCGCTCGGCGAGGGCGTGGATCATGGCCATGTGCCCCACGTCGTGCAGCAGCCCGAAGAGGAAGCCGTACTCCATCGCGACCGAGGTGTGCGAGGCGACGAAGCGGGTCAGGATCGCCACCGCGGCGCTGTGCCGGCGGAGCTGATCCAGCGTGCGCTCGTAGCCGGCGACCCGGAACACCCGGCCCATCGCGACCTGCCAGACGACGTCGCGGAGCCCCGAGAGCCCGAGGCGCGCGGCGGCGTCCTGGAGCGAGCGCGGCGGCATCTGGGTGGCGTAGGCGGGAGAGGCGGCGACGCGGAGGACCTCGGCGGCCAGCATCGCGTCGTGCTCGAGCACCGTGACCACCTCGGGGATGCCGACGTCGGGGCGCTTCACCAGCTCGTGCACCTCGAGCGCCACCTTGGGCAGCATCGGGGGGTGGTAGCCGGGGGCGCCGAAGACCCGGCGGAGCTCCTCGCCGACCTCCTCGGCCCCGAGCCAGCCGTCGTGATCGACCGCGGCGCGGCCGAACCCATAGCCCTTGCGTCCGTGAGCGAGGCTCATCCAGCCCGGAGAACGACCGCTGGCGCGGCGGCTGAACCCTCTCCCTACTCGGCGTGCGCCTCGCCGGGCGACGGCGCGTCGGCGACCTCCGCGTAGGCGCCGTCGGTCCGGGCGTAGACCGCGCGGGGCTCGGCGGCCGGCCCCCGGAGCGCGCGCTTGAGGGGGCGGTAGCCGTCGGTCATCGGGATCGCGTCGACGACCCGCACCCGCCGCGGACGCTCGTGCGGCTGGAGCTTCTCGTCGACGAGCCGCTCGAGGCGACGCAGGTCGAGCGCGCCCTCGCGGGGCACGATGGTCGCGACCACCGCCTCGCCCTCCTCGCCCGGCAGCGCGCGACCGGAGACCGTCACCATCGCCACGTCCGGGCGCCGGTAGAGCAGGTCCTCGATCTCGCGGGTGAAGACCGGCCCGCTCGGGGTGCGCACCGTGTCGCTCAGGCGGTCGACGTACCAGTAGTCGCCGTCGGCGTCCTGACGGACCAGGTCGCCGGTGAGGAACCACGCGTCGCCGCGCTCGAAGACGTCGTGGGCCACGCGCTCCCGGGTCGTGGCCTCGTCGAGGTAGCCGTCGAAGCCCGCCATCGGGTGCCCGCGGTCGACCCGCGCGATCAGCATGCCCGGCTGATCGACCCCGGCCCGCTGCACGAAGCCCTGCTCGTCGCGCACGAAGTCGTCGCTCTCGAAGCGGTAGAGGGCGACCGACATGTCCGTCGCGCCCGGCAGCGGGCGGCCGAGCGCCCCCACCTTCTCACCGCTGGCGTTCGCGAGCACCGCGTTGCCCTCGGTGGTGGCGTAGAACTCGAGCACGCCGACCTTGAAGCGCTGCTGCAGCCGCTCCCACACGTCGCGCCGCATGCCGCTGCCCGCGAAGAGGCGCACCGGGTTCTTGGCGTCGTTCACCTCGGGCGGCGCGTCGACGAGGGCGCGGCACATCTCGCCCGCGTAGAAGACGACCGTCGCCCCGTAGCGCCGCGCCTCGTTCCAGAAGTGCTCGGGCGCGAAGCGGGCGGCCAGCGCGAGCCGCGAGCCTCCGACGAGCGCGCCCCCGACCGCGACGAGCATGCCCGCCGCGTGATGCAGCGGGAGCACGCAATACACGGTGTCGTTCGGATCGAGGCTGCAGCTGGCGGCCGCGCCGAGCGCGCTGAAGGCCCACCGGCGGTTGGTGATGCGCGCCGCCCGCGGCTCCTCGGCCCGCCCGGCGGTGAAGAGCACCATCGCCTCGTCGCTCGCGCGGCCGGCGTTGGGCGTGTAGTCGGCGGGGAGGCGCACCCGCTCCGGGTCGATCGCCTCCATGTCGACGACGCCCTCGGGGACCTGACGCGCCGGCCCGTACGGCCCGCCGAGCGCGAACACCGGCCCCTCGTACGCCTCGCGGGCCGCGGGCGCGTTCTCCGGGTCGGCGATCAGCATCGACACGCCGCCGATCTCGAGCGCTCGCCCGAGCGACAGCCGCTTCATCTCGGGGCTCAGCAGCACCGCGGTCGCGCGCATGCGGTTGAGCGCGGCGACGATCGAGAGGTAGGTCGGCCGGCCGCGCATCAGCACGCCGACCCGGTCACCGGGCTTCACGCCGATCTCGAACAGCCCCTTCACGATCGCGTCCACGCGCCGGTCGGCGTCGGCGTAGCTGAAGGCGCGGCCCTTCCAGAGGAAGAAGGTCGCGTCGGGCATGTGCTCGGCCTTCTCGGCGAGCTCGCGACCGAGGCTGACCAGGGTGTCGCTCCGGATCTTGCGCAGGCGGCTGAGGCGCGGGAGCTGCCAGCGGAGCGTGTCGATCGCCGCGGTCACGTCCTCGCTCACCCGGCCGACGCTCTTCAGCGCCTGCTCCACCGCGTCGGTCGCGAAGTCGTAGAAGTCCTCCACGTCGAGGTCGAGCTCGTCGAAGGCGAGGTCGTCGATGTCCTCGATCGGCTCGCGCCCGGCCTCCTCCCGGAGCAGCTCGGGCAGCTCGCCGCCCTCGTCGACCCAGCCCATCCAGCCGGTCACCGTCGGCCACGTCTGCCCGAGCGCCTTGCTCCCCACCACGAGCCCCAGGTGACCGGCGCGGATGCCCACCTCGTGCACGTCGGAGTTGAGCGCCGCGCCGTGGATCGCGCGCACCGCGGCCGGCTTGGCGATGTCGTCGGTGAGCCCGACGAAGAAGAGGATCGGGCAGGTGAGATCGGAGAGCGTCACCGTCCGGCCGTCGATCACGAAGCCGCCCGAGGCCATGCGGTTGGCGACGATGAACTCGTCGATGAAGGTGCGCAGCGCCGGGCCGGGCCAGGCGACGAAGCCCTCGCCGCCGAGGAAGCGCCGCCGGGTCTCGCGCTTCTCGAGCGCCTGTCGGTCGTGGAGCTTGGTCACGAAGTCGACGACCTGCTGCAGCTCCTTCTTCGGGCTGACCATCTTGAAGCCGATGCTGGTCAAGAAGCCCGGAAGCGCCTCGAGCTCGTTGAGGGGCCGCTCGATCACCGTGCGGAGGCCGCCGATCAGCTTCTCGGCGACCTGGTCGCTCATCGGGACCGGCGTGTTCTTGCGGATGTCGACGGGGCTGCCGAAGGTGATGATCGAGGCGAGCCCCTCGGAGCGCCGATAGGCGGCGGCCTGGTAGCAGAACATGCCGCCCTGCGAGTAGCCGGCGAGGTGCACGTCGCGCGCGCAGGCGTCGTGCACGCGCTGGATGGCGTCGTCGACCGCGCGCACGTGATCGTCGAGGGTGCGCTTCATCCCGCCCTCGACCTGCTCCGGGGCGCCGAAGTCGATGAGCCAGACGTCGACGCCCTGCCCGAGCAGGTAGCTGACGGCGCTGACGTCGGGCGACATGTCGTAGATCTCGCTCGTGACCATCAGCGGCGGCACGAGCAGGAGCGGCACGCGGGCCTCGGCCTCGTCGCGCTCGATGCCCTGGTAGCGCCGCAGGGAGTACATGCGGTCGCTGTGCACCACCTCGTAGGCGGTGCGGTGGGGGGCGGTGAGGCGGCCCACTCGCACGATCTCGGCCGCGTTCGCGTAGCTGCGGCGGAGCACCTTGAGGGTCCGCCCGAGCGCGGAGCGGCGCTTTCGCTTGGCCATGGCTGTCTGTATCGCCTCCGGGCCGGTGCTATCAAGCCGGCATGGATCGCGTGGCCGTCGTCGACCGGGACAACCGCTTCCTCCGCTGGACCGACCGCGCGGAGATCCACGCTCGCCGGCTCCCCCACCGGAGCGTGCAGGTGATGATCTTCGACCCCGCCGGCCGGCTCGTGCTCCAGCGCCGCCACGCCGAGAAGCGCACCTACCCCGGCTTCTGGGACCTCTCGGCCTCGGGGCACGTCGAGGAGCCCGACTACCCAGACCCGGCCCGCCCGGACGCGGACCTCGACGCCGTCTACGACGCGGTCGCGGCCCGGGAGCTCGAAGAGGAGCTGGGCGTGCGGTGCCCGCTGACCCGCCTCGGCGCCTTCGGGCCCGAGCCCGAGGTCCACTACGAGCACCTCGTGCTCTACCGCGGCGAGTCGGACGGCCCCTTCACGCCCCAGCCGACCGAGGTCGCGGAGGTGGAGCGCTTCTCGCCCGCCGACTTCGACGCGCTGGTGGCCTCGGGCGTCCCGGTGACGCCGTCGCTCCGATGGTTCGTGTCCTGGTCCCGGGAGCGCTCCATCTGGTGATACGCTCGCGCCGACGATGAGCGGTCCGACCGAGGAAGAGAAGACCGACCCTCACATCGCCGTCCCCGCGGACGACGACGGTGAGGACGCGACCATCGAGGGCACGATGGAGGTGCTGCTGCCCGAGCTGCGCAAGGCCGGCATCGAGGTCCCGGCCTCGTCGAAGCCGCCGGCCGCGCCGCCTCCGCGCTCGATGCCCGCGTCGAGGCCCCTGCCGCCGCCCTCGCGCCCGCCCTCGAGCCAGTCGCTCCCCGGCCGCCCCCCCGCGAGCCAGCCCCTGCCGTCGCGCCCTGCGTCCCGGCCGCCGACGTCCCCGCCGGCGCGCATGCCGAAGCCGAGCGATCCGCCGCCGGTCCGGCGCGATCCGAGCGCCCGGCCGCCGCAGCGGCAGCGCCTCGCCCAGATGGACACCCAGCTCGACCAGGCGCGCAGCGCCGTCGCCCGGCAGCGCCACGAGCTCGACGAGCTCCGCACGCGCCTCGAGGCGAAGGAGGAGCGGCTCGACGCGCTCCTCTCCGAGCTCGCGGCGAAGGGCGCCGCCTCGCCGGACGGAGTCGAGTCCCAGCTGCAGGAGATGGAGCGGCGCCGCGACTCGCTCGCCGAGGAGCTCCGCCGCCGCTTCGCCGAGGCCGACCTGACCCAGGCCGAGCAGACCTCCCGCTTCGCCTCGATCGAGGACCGCCTCGACCACATCGAGGAGGGCACCGAGCTGTCCCGGGTGCGCATGCGCCTCGAGCGCGTCGGCCACCAGCTCGGCACCCTCGAGACCCGGGTCGACCAGCTCGCGATCGATCAGCGCGAGCTCCGCGGCCAGCTCGAGGAGCGCGGCGCGATGAGCGCCCGGGTCGAGCGGCTCGAGTCACTCTTCGAGGAGCTGGCCGAGGAGCTGCGCCGGGACCGCGACGGCGACGCGATCGACGAGGTCCGCGCTCAGCTCGACGACATGCGCGCGCTGGTGCTCAAGACCGGCGACGACGAGCGCGTCCTGCGCCAGCGCGTCGAAGCGCAGGACCGCGCGCTCGACGAGATCAAGGGCAGCATCGTCCCGCCGCCCGCCGGCCCTCCGCCCGACGGCGACGACCTCACCCGCATCAAGGGCATCGGCCCCAAGTACGCCCGGGCCCTCTACGCCATCGGCGTCACCCGCGTCGCCCAGATCGCCGCGTGGGCCGACGACGACGTGCACCGCGCCGCCACCCAGCTCGGCGTCAAGGCCGGCCGCGTCCGCGCCTGGATCCGCGCCGCCGGCGCGCTCTAGCGAAAGGCGCCGAGGGAGCGGGGCGGCTGGGCGCAGGCGTCGAGCAGCGCGGCGCCGGCGGTGAAGGCCTCGAGGGAGGGCAGGTCCTCCCAGGTGAGGAGGAGGCGGCGACCGTCCGACTCGAAGGAGCACGCGCCGACCTCCGAGAGGTGAGGCCGGGCCGCCTCCGGGACGAGCCCACGGGGCAGGCCGTCGCCGCCGGGGAGCTGGCCGTCGAACGGCTCGAGGTCCTCGCGCTCGAGCTTGCGGGCGGCGCGGAGGATGGCGCCGCCGGTCGCGAGGCGGACGCGCGCGTCCACCCGGCCCGCCTGGGTGGCGATCGCGAGGCGCGCCGGCGAGGGCTTCTCCCAGCTCCCGGCCACGCCGGTGAAGATGGCGTCGGGGTGCGCGGCGTAGCGCTCGAGCTCGCGCGGACCGTAGGCGGCGAGCGCGCCGGTGACGTCGAGCATCGCGCTCAGCTTGGTCGGGTCCTTGAGCGCGCCGAAGAGGGTGAGCGTCACGAGCCCGCCGCTCGACTCGATCTTCGCGTTCCAGAGCCGCGCGACGACGCGATCCATCACCTCGGGGGTGAACGCCTCACGGACGGCGGCCTGGTCCTCGCATTTGACGACCAGCTCCTCGTCGAAGCGCGCGTGGCCGAGCGAGACGTCGCGCAGGCCGATCATCGCGCCCACGGTGGCGAGCACGCCCTTGGGCGCGACCTTGAAGCTGGGCGCGCCCCGGAGCGAGAAGCGCGCGCGGGCGCGGGTGTAGGTCTGCGAGCTCTTGCCGGTCGAGACCACGTAGGTGTCGAGGTACACGAGGGCCTGCCCCACCGCGACCTCGATGCCCGGGTGCTGCTGCTTGAAGAGGCTGACCTTCCCCGGGTGGTAAGTGCCGCCCCGCTCCGCGGCGAGCGCCCGCCAGACCGCCTCGCGGGCCTTCTTCTCGCGGTGCGCGTACCAGGCGACCCCGCCGGCGATGGCGAGGGCGGCGGGCACCGCGACGAGGGTCACCGGATCCATGCAGGAGAAGCGTAACGCAGGGACCGGCCCTACATACGAGAGGCATGCGCGGACTCCACCTCACCCTCCCCGCCCTCCTTCTCCTGGCCGGCTGCAGCGGCGGCCCGAGCGCCTCGGCGCAGGAGCGCGAGCGGCCGGCCCGCTTCAGCGACCCGCCCCTCGGCGAGACGGTGTCCTACAGCGAGGCGGAGTGGCGCGAGCGGCTCACCCCCGACGAGTTCCACATCCTCCGCGAGGAGGGCACCGAGCGCGCGTTCACCGGCCGCTACCACGACCACCACGGCCACGGCGTCTACCGCTGCGCCGGCTGCGGCGCCCCGCTCTTCGACAGCGAGGACAAGTTCGACAGCGGCACCGGCTGGCCGAGCTACACCCGCCCGGTGCACCCGCGGCGCGTCCGCGAGGTGACCGATCGCTCGCTGGGCATGACCCGCACCGAGGTGGAGTGCGCGCGCTGCGGCGGCCACCTCGGGCACGTCTTCCGCGACGGGCCCCGGCCGACCGGGCTGCGCTACTGCATCAACAGCGCGTCGCTCGACTTCGAGGCCACCGAGGAGTAGTCCCCGGCCCGTGCACGAGCATCGGGTTCACATCTACTACGAGGACACCGACCACTCCGGGGTCGTCTACCACGCGAACTACCTGAAGTACTTCGAGCGGGCCCGCGAGCACCTCATCGGCGTGGGCGAGCTGCGCCGCCTGCTCGACGAGGACGGCGTCGGCTTCGTGGTCTACAAGGCCGAGCTCACCTACCGACAGGGCGCGGTGTTCGGCGACGAGGTGACCATCCGCACCGAGGTCGAGCAGGAGAGCGCGTTCCGCGCGATCTTCCATCAGAAGGCGCTGCGCGGCGAGGAGCTGCTGGTGGACGCGAAGATCCACCTCGTGTGCGTCGACGCCGACAAGAAGCTCGTGCGGCTCCCGGGCTCGGCCCTCGCCGCGATCGCTCAGCCCTGAATCGACGCGGCGCGCGAGGCCAGCCAGTCGCGGACGGCGAAGCCGGTGCCGAGCGGCCAGGGGCGGAGCTTCTCGGGGAGGATGCGCTTGAACGCCTCGAGCTCCGCGCCGAGCGTGATCTCGCCCTCCGCGCGCACGTGGTAGGCGATGAGCAGCTCGTTCCGCATCGCGAACGGGTAGTGCCCGACGAAGGACTGCACGACCCCGTCGAGCCCGAGCTCCTCCTTCACCTCGCGCAGCACCGCCTCGTCCGGGTGCTCGTCCTTCTCGAGGAAGCCGGTGACGAGCCCGAAGAACTTCTCCGGCCAGCCGGGCTGGCGGACCAGCACGATCTCGCCGCGGTGCTCGACGATGGCGGCGACGACCGGGGTCGGGTTGTCGTAGTGGATCCAGCCGCAGGCCGGGCAGACCATCCGCTCCCGGGCCACGCCCTCGTCGTCGACGTCGCGCGCCTCGAGCTTCGTCCCGCAGCGCATGCAGTGGGGGTTCTTCATCGCCGTCCATCGTGGGGCGCCGGCTCGATCGTCGCCACCCGCAACCGCCGCCCGCTCGGCCCGAAGAGGGGCGCGGGAGGTGAGAATGAACCCGGCCGAGATCGCCCAGCTGCTACGTAGTGAGCCCGTCCGTGCCGTGAGCTTCTCGGTCGGGGGACGACGCTACGGCCCGGTCCAGTACGGCCGCGTCGCCGATGCGATGGGCGACACGATCCTGGTCGAGACGGTCGACGGCGGCGGTCCGAAGAGCCCCAGCGCCTATTATTCGTTCACCGACCCCAACCGCGTCACCCATGACACTCTCTATGTGCGGCGCGGGGCGTCGCTGAACCGGCTCATCATCCAGGCCCTCATCGTCCACGAGAGCACCCACGTCATCCAGGACATGTGGGGGCGCAGCATGAACGTGATCGACACCGAGGTCGCCGCGTACACCGCGCAGGCCCTCTACCTCGCGCGCCGGGGCACGACCTGGGCCGAGGTCAGCGTGCGGGCGCGCATCGAGGACGAGGAGGTTCACCGCTCGCCGCGCAACCCCCGCGTCGACGCGATCATCGAGGCGGCGGATCGGGCGGCCCAGCGACTGACGGCGGGCCCCCCGTTGCTCCGCCCCACGGAGGAGCAGGCCCTCCGCGCCGCCATCATCGCCCACCCCTACTATGCGCAGCGCACGGCTCACGTCGCCGACATGGACGGCGTCGGCTGAAGGTGCGGCAAATATTGCCGCAGCTTCCGCGCGCGTATGCGCGCGAGATGGGGTGGGAGCCCGAGCCGGCTTTGCCGGTCGGGCGGGAGGGGGCGCATGCCCCCTCCGGAGACTGAGCGCTACGGGCCCACGGCGCGGCCGAGGCTCCCGACCCGGATGCCAGCGGTGATGCTGACGGCCGCGCCGACGTCCTGGGCGCGCTCGTGCTGGAGGAGCAGCTCCATCCGGAAGGCGAGCGCGAGCGGGCCGGCGAGGTCGTAGGACGCGTCGAGCGATCCACGGAGCGCGCCGCGGTTGTCGTCTCCGAGGTCCGCGAGGAAGTAGTCGAACGTGAACCCGAGGCGCGCGAAGCGGCTCTCGACCTTGATCAGGTCCCAGGGCTGGAGGGTCAGGGTGGCGCCCACACCGGCCTCGACCTCGCGCTCGGAGTCGAAGAGCTGCACCTGGAAGCCGCCGTTGAGCTGGAGCTGCAGCTTGTCCCGCAGCTGGAAGCGGAAGCCGAGCGTCGGTCGGGTGAGGAACCAGTGGTAGTCCCGGTCGTCCGGCTCGGTGATCTCGGACTCGATGAAGAGGTCGACCGTCGGATCCGGGACGTACCAGAGCTCGGCGTCGCCCCCGCGCAGGCCCCGCCAGGAGAGCGCCGAGCGCGCGCGGATCTGGTCCGCCGCCTCGGTGAAGGTCTGCGCCGTCTCGGTCCAGGCCGTCCGGTAGAGGACGCTGCCGGTGTTCTGCCAGGTCCAGTCGGGCGCCGCCGCGTTGGCCGCGAGGTCGAGGTTGAAGCCGAACGTCATCACGTCCGACTGGGTCAGCTGGGTCGTCGAGTAGGCGCTCGTCGGGTTGCCGTCCGCGTCGACCACCAGCCCGGTCATCGGGTCGCAGGTCACCGCCGCGTCGGGCGGCGGGTCGAGCGGATCGAAGGGGCAGTTGCGGCGCGGGTTGTCGATGCTCGAGCCCGAGAAGGTCAGGTCGGCGTCGGCCCGGAAGATCCACTCGAGCGTCTGGCCCGGATCGTCGACCGCCGCGCGCGGGTCCTCCTCGGTCGGGACCTCGAGGTGCTCGAGCACCACGTTGCGCAGGGTCGCCGTCTCCTCGGCGTCCTCGGTGCCGTCGCCGGGGATCGGCACGATCTCCCAGCTCGCGTCGCTCGGGGTCAGCGCCGGCATCAGCCCGTCGCCGCCCGCGGCGAGGAAGCGGATGGTCACCACCCGATAGCGCGCCCGCCCCTCGGCCGCGTGCCCGCCCACCTTCACCGCGGTGGTGGTCCCGGCGCCGGTCCAGGTCAGCCCCGGGGTGACGAGGCTCGGGTTCTCCTGGGCGACGCGCGCCAGCCGGGTCAGCCACGCCTGGTTCACGGAGGCCACCTCGAGCGGCTCGTCGTACTCGATGGCGATGAACACGTCGCTCGCGGTCAGCGCGTCCGGGTGCGCGGGCCGCCAGCGCCCGTCGAGCGCCTGACGGTTGAGGATGGCCACGTCGGCGCCGGTCCGCTGCCGCATGATGCGCGCGACCAGCTCCAGCATCGCCTCGACGTCGATCTCCTCGTCCGGGTCGATGCGCGCGCCGGCGAGCGGGCGCCCCCACGCCGCGCAGTAGTCGTCTCCGATCCGATCGATCCAGTCGAGCACCGGCTCGCCGACGGTGATGCCGCGGCCCTCGAGGGGCTGGGCGAGCATCTCGTAGCCGTCGCGGATCTCGTTGCTCTCCCGGATGCGCACCTCGACCGCGTCCTGGCTCGGGGTGCCCACGAGGACCGGGCGCACGGTGGACGGCCGCGCGAAGAGGATGTCGTCGTCGCCCGAGACCAGCAGCAGGTTCGGGCTGTGGCGCTCCCCGGCGAGCTCGGTGGCGAGCGCGACCGGGCCGCCCTCGATCTGCGCGTCGACGATCGCGATCACCAGCTCGGCGCCCTGCTGGCGCGCGATCCGGGTGAGGCGCTGGAGCGTCTCCTTGGGGTCGTCGAACTGGACGCCGCGCGCGCGATCCGGCGCGACGAGGGCGCCGGCGTTCGGGCGCAGCACCGAGAGCACCGCGGTCGGCCGGCCGTTGACGACGTGCATCGAGGGGCCGTCGCTCGCGTCGACCAGCAGCTCGCAGAGCTCCGCCGCCTCCTCGCCGCAGCGCAGGTTGCTGGCGATCATCGGGATGCCTCGCTCGCGCAGCTCGCCGATGACGTTGAGCATGCCCCGGCGCGGGGCCGCGAGGTCGTTGAGGCCGAAGCCGAGCGCGCGGTAGCCGAGGTCCTGCACCATCACCGCGAGCGAGCTCGGCCGCTGCGCCGCCGCGTAGCGGGCCACCCCGTGCGGGGTCAGCAGCCCGCCCATGTCGACGACCATCGGCTGGTCCGGGTCGCGGGCGGCGCGGCGGAGCGCGTAGGTGAAGGCGGCGTGGTCGGACGGACGCAGGGCGTCGCCGCGATCGCAGACCGGCCGCGCGAACCGGCCGTCGACGTCGCTCGTCGCGATCACCCGCGCGATCGTCTGGATGCGCTGGGCGGACGCGGGCGCGGCGACGCAGAGCGCCGCGAGCGCGAGGACGAGCGCCGGGACGAACGCCCGCACGTCAGTTCGAGCGCTGCACCGGCCGGTACGGGTGGATGAAGCTCGCCAGCGACGAGGGGTTGCGGGTGGAGATCCACAGCCGCCCCTGCCCCTGGAAGTTGCAGACCAGGCCCTCGCCGCTGAAGAAGAGGCTCTTGATGCCTCCGATCTTCTGCACGTTGTATTGCAAGCCGCCGGTGAAGGCGACGACGTGGCTGGTGTCACAGATGTAGCCGCCGGGTCCGACGTCGACCGCGTGAATGCCGCCATAACACGAGAAGAAGACCGGCCCCGTTCCCTCCGCCTTGAGGAGGAACATGCCGGTCCCGCTGAAGAACCCCTTCGCGCCGCCCCACTTCGTGTCGAGCTGCACGGTGGGCGCGCTGCAGAGGTAGGCGCCGCTGCTCATCATGATCGGCGTCTGGCCGTCGAGCTCCAGCACCTCGACGTCCCCCTCCGGCGCGGGCGCGACGTAGAGCGTCTCGCCGGGCGCGCTCGAGGTGAAGGTGTTCTGGAAGAGGCTCTCGCCGCCCATGAGCTTGCGCTTGGCCGCGGCGAGCATCCCGCCGCGCATGTTCGTCTCCATGCTCATGCCGCTCGAGCGCGCGACCATCGCCGCCGACTCGACCACGACCTGCTCGCCGGGCTGATCGAAGGTGAACTTCACCATCGCGAAGTCGGGCTTGTCCTTCATCTCGTAGCGCATGTCAGCCCTTCCTCGGCGGCAGCTGCGAGCCGACCGACTGCCCGTACTCGCTCGGGTTGCGGGACTGGATCCAGATCCGACCCTGGCCGGTGAAGTGGCAGACCAGCCCCTCGCCCGAGAGCCACGAGGCGATCCAGCCCGCGCCGCTCTTGCCGATGGAGTACTGGAGGCTGGCGTCCCACGCGACGAGGTGGCCGGTGTCGATGACCAGGTTGCCGTCGCAGGTGAGCTCCTCGAGCCCGCCGAAGGCGCCGACCACCACCTGCCCCTGCTGCTGCGAGGTCGCCTGCAGGATGAAGACGCCGGCGCCGCTGAAGAAGCCCTTGAAGCCGCCGGTCTTGGTCTCGATGGCGACGTCGGGGGTGGAGGCGACGTAGGCGGAGCTCTGGATGTAGTAGCCCTGCGGGGTCAGCGGCAGCACCGCCATGTCGCCGCAGAGCGCCTGCGCGAGCAGCACCTCGCCCGGCCCGTTCTGGGCGGTGAAGGTGTTGCGGAAGAACGACTCGCCGCCGAACATCCGCTTGAGCCCGCCCATCAGCCCGCCCTGCGACTGGGTCTGCATCTGGACGTTGGTGCTCATGCCGACCATCGCGCCGGACTCGGCCACGATCGACTCGTTCGCCTGGAGCGTGACCTTGGCCAGCGAATGCGCGGGCTGGTACCCGATCTCGATGTTGGGCATCCGTCCCCCCTCAGCCCGGCATGATCCGCGTGAGCCAGTCCACCAGGGTCGCGGGGTTGCGCGACTGGATGTAGACCCGGCCCTGCCCGTTGAACTCGCACACGAGGCCCTCGCCGGAGGCCATGAAGCCCATGACCCCGCCGCCGGCGCTCTTGATGTCGAAGCGGAGGTCGCCCTCGAAGCCGACCAGGTGGCCGTTGTCGACGATGTACGGCCCGTTCACGTCGATGGCCTCGATGCCGCCGTAGCTGTTGAACCAGAGATCGCCGTGGCCGCCGACCTGGAGGAAGAAGGCCCCCTCCTTGGCGAGCAGCGACTTGAGGCCGCCGAATTTCATCTTCATGTCGACGTCGCCGACCGAGGCGACGTAGGCGCCGCTCGAGAGGGTGAGCGTCTCGCCGTTCAGCCGGCGATGGGACACCTGGCCGCTCATCGTCGGCGCCACCCAGACGCTGCCCGGCTGGGGCGCGGTGAAGTGGTTGACGAAGAAGGTCTCGCCGCCGACCAGCTTGCGGATGACGGCGATGAAGAAGGCCTTGATCATCGCCCACAGGCCGGCGCCCCGGCCCGCGTTCATCTTGACCTCCATGCCGACGTGCTGGTGGCGGGCCACCATCGAGCCGGCCTCGGCCACCAGGGTCTGCCCCGGCTGGAGGTCGACCCGCAGCATCGCGAAGGACGGGCCGTGGGTGATCTGGTGCTGGACCCCGCCCGCGGCGGGCTGCCCGGGGCTGGGCTGAGCGGCTTGCGGTTGCATGCGTCCCCCGTTCGTGGGCCCGCTTGTACCGCGCGGCGGCGCGCGTTGGCAATGACCGCAGCCCCGCCCACCGTGCGGGCCCCGGATGTGCGGGCGTGGCGAGGTGCCACGGCACGGGCCCCCGCGGGCCCCGGCGAGGGGGCTGGAACGGATCGTGGTCACTACCTCGGTCATGCAGACCGAATTCGTCTCCAAAGTCATGCCGTGGACCTGGTCGGCCAGCCGCCGGGCGGGCTACGGCCTCCTCGCCATCGTCCCCCTCGCGCTCCTGCTGGCCCTCGTCACCGTCGGCACGCTGGGCGCGGTGGCGAACAGCAGCTTCCTCCTGTTCGAGGCGCTGCCGGTGCTCGCCTACACCCACGTGATCGCGCAGTTCATCACCCTGCTCATCTTCGGGCACCTGCTGATGCGGCACCCGAACCTCGAGCGGCGGCACAAGCTGGGCTGGGGCGCCGCCTTCCTCTTCGCGGCCCCGTTCAGCGTGCCCACCTACTGGCTGCTCCACGTGCTGCGCGCCCCGTCGCGCCTGCCCAGCGAGAGCCGTGAGGTGGAGTCGGCCCGTCACATCCACGTCTACGAGTACGACTACACCCCGAAGAAGCGCCGCGGCACCCGCCGCCGGGCCGACGGGGTGGTGGTCCACCGCGTCCCTGCCTGAAGACACCCGCCCGAAGACATCAGCCTCGGACGGCCGTGGGGATCGCCCCGACGCGCCCCCGAGACGCCGGAGATCGACGCCGACACCGCCGCCGCGGATCGGCGTTTTTCTCTTGTGATCTCGCCGATGTCACCGCCCGTCCGCCGGCAGATCGCGACGGATCCGTCACGGCATGGGCGCACGTTCGATCCGTCGAGGACTGGACGCGGTGTCTCACGCGAGCCATGACCTGAACATGTGGCACGCACCCCATATCTGCCAATAATTTGGGGGCCAACCACAACGGGTAGTAGGGTCCACGCCGTGACGGTACGTGACGGCACATGGCGCTCGGGTCGCCACTGATACGTCACGGCCCTGGCACCCGATCAGGGGGACCGAATCCCCCGAGATACGCACTCAAGTCATGGAAATCACGACTCAATTCAAAAAACGACATCGGCCCTCCAAAAGGGCCCTTGACCCGGCCGACGCAGGCCGGTACCCCAGGCCTTCTCCACACCATGGGTTGTGGGGGGGACGCGCAGGCATCCCCACTGGTTGTGGACCCCAGGGCACCGAAAACCGGAGGCGAGCGAGCCTCCGGACGGCCCGGGTCTACCCCGACGGGTCTCCCGCCGGGCAGGGGATTCGTGTGCCTGGGATGGGACCGAAGCAGTTGAAGATGGCCGGAGGATGATGTGTCGGTAGATATGCGTACGGTGAAGGACGGCAGCTCGGCGACGGGCGCGAAGGCGGTGGGCGATCAGGCGATGGAGCCCCGCCGAGGGCTCCGCTTCGAGCGGCTCAACTCCCGCGCGGGCACGGATCCCCTGGCCGCGGTGGAGTACGAGCTCCGCGACAGCGTGATCACGAACCCCGACGGCTCGGTGGTCTTCGAGCTGCGCGGCGCGGAGATCCCCAAGACGTGGTCGCAGCTCGCGACCGACATCGCGGTCTCCAAGTACTTCCGCAAGGCGGGCATCCACCGCGACGCCAAGCGCGGCGAGACGAGCGTCAAGCAGCTCGTGCACCGCGTGGCCCACACCGTCCGCGAGGCCGGTGAGCGGCTCGGCGGCTACTTCGCCTCCAAGGAGGCGGCGGACGTCTTCGAGGCGGAGCTCGGCTACCTCCTCGTGACCCAGCGCGCGGCGTTCAACTCGCCGGTGTGGTTCAACCTGGGCCTCTACCAGCGCTACGGCATCGAGGGTCAGGGCGGCAACCATTACTGGAACCCCGACACCGACGAGATCGACGAGACGGCCAACGCCTACGAGCACCCGCAGTGCTCGGCCTGCTTCATCCAGAGCGTCGAAGACGACCTCATGTCGATCTACGAGCTCGTCCGCACCGAGGCGCGCCTCTTCAAGTACGGCTCGGGCACCGGCACCAACTTCAGCCAGCTCCGCGGCAAGCAGGAGAAGCTGAGCGGCGGCGGCACCTCGAGCGGCCTGATGAGCTTCCTCGAGGTCTTCGACCGCGCGGCGGGCGCGACCAAGAGCGGCGGCACCACCCGGCGCGCCGCGAAGATGGTCTGCCTCGACATGGACCACCCCGAGATCGTCGACTTCATCGAGTGGAAGGTCCGCGAGGAGGAGAAGGCCCGGGCCCTCATCGCGCAGGGCTACGACGCCGACTTCAACGGCGACGCCTACCACACCGTCAGCGGCCAGAACTCGAACAACTCCATTCGGGTGAACGACGAGTTCCTCCGCGCGATGGAGCAGGACGGCGAGTGGTCGACCAAGATGCGCACCACCGGCGAGGTGGTCGACACCTACAAGGCCCGCGACCTCTGGCGGAAGATCGCCGAGAGCGCCTGGGGCTGCGCCGACCCCGGTCTCCAGTACGATACGACCATCAACGACTGGCACACGTGCCCGAACACCGCGCGCATCAACGCGTCGAACCCGTGCTCGGAGTACATGTTCCTCGACGACAGCGCCTGTAACCTGGCGTCGATCAACCTGGTCAAGTACCTCGACGAGAACGGCGACTTCGACGTCGAGGCCTACCGTCACGCGATCCGCGTCGTGTTCACCGCGCAGGAGATCCTCGTCGATCACAGCGCGTACCCGACCCGCCGCATCGCCAAGAACAGCCACGACTACCGCCCGCTCGGCCTCGGCTACGCCAACCTCGGCACCGTGCTGATGCGGCTCGGCATCCCCTACGACAGCGACCGCGGCCGCAGCTGGTGCGCGGCGCTCACCGCGATCCTCTGCGGCGGCGCCTACCGCGCCAGCGCCGAGATGGCGGCGAGCAAGGGCCCGTTCCCGGGCTACATGAAGAACCGCGCCCCGATGCTGCGGGTCATGAACAAGCACCGCGACGCGGCCTACGCCATCGACAACAAGGGCGGCCCCGGCATCGTCGGCCCCGGCCAGACGGGCGTGCCCCAGAACCTCCTCGCCGCGGCGCGGGAGGACTGGGACGAGGCGGTCCGCCTGGGCGAGCAGTTCGGCTACCGGAACGCGCAGGCCACCGTGCTCGCGCCCACCGGCACCATCGGCCTGCTCATGGACTGCGACACCACCGGCATCGAGCCCGACTTCGCGCTCGTGAAGTTCAAGAAGCTCGCCGGCGGCGGCTACTTCAAGATCGTCAACCAGAGCGTCCCGGCCGCGCTGAAGAAGCTCGGCTACTCCGACGCCCAGGTCGCCGACATCGTCGCCTACGTATCGGGGACGAACACCTTCACCGGCGCGCCCTACCTCAGCCGCAAGATGCTGCTCGAGAAGGGGCTCACCGAGGGTGACCTCGAGAAGGCGGAGCGCGCGCTGCCGGGCGTCTTCGACGTCAGCCAGGCGCTGAGCCCCTGGGTCCTCGGCCCCGACACCATGAAGCGCCTCGGCATCGACGCCGACACCTCCTCGAAGCCGGGCTTCAGCCTGCTCAAGCACTTCGGCCTCAGCGCGGCGCAGATCGAGGAGCTCAACGACGTCGTCATCGGCCGCATGACCATCGAGGGCGCCCCGCACCTCGAGGACGCGCACCTGCCGGTCTTCGACTGCGCCAACCGCTGCGGCAAGCAGGGCCAGCGCTTCCTCCACGCGATGAGCCACGTCCGCATGATGGCCGCGGCCCAGCCCTTCCTGAGCGGCGCCATCTCCAAGACCGTCAACCTCCCCCACGACGCGACGGTCGAGGACGTCGAGAACATCTACTACGAGGGCTGGAAGCTCGGCCTCAAGGCGGTCGCCCTGTATCGTGATGGATGCAAGGCGAGCCAGCCGCTCTCGAGCTCCGACAAGGAAGCCGACGAGAAGAAGGAGAAGGCCGAGGCCAAGGCGGAGTCGAGCCAGACCGCGGTGACGGTCGCGGCGGCGCCGGCCCCGAAGCACGGCCTCACCCCGCCGAAGACGGTCCGCCACCGCCTGCCGAAGCGCCGCAAGGGCTTCACGCAGGAGGCCAAGGTCGGAGGCCACAAGGTCTTCCTCCGCACCGGCGAGTACGACGACGGCAGCCTCGGTGAGATCTTCATCGACATGCACAAGGAGGGCGCCGCCTTCCGCTCGCTGATGAACTGCTTCGCCATCAGCGTCTCGATGGGCCTCCAGCACGGGGTGCCGCTCAACAGCTACGTCGACCAGTTCACCTTCACCCGCTTCGAGCCGGGCGGCATGGTGATGGGTCACCCGAACATCAAGTTCGCCACCTCCATCATCGACTACGTCTTCCGCGTGCTCGGCGTGGAGTATCTCCAGCGCTACGACTTCGCCCAGGTCCCGCCGGAGGAGGTGCAGCTCGAGCTGCAGAACCCGACCGACATGGACGCGCACACCCGGAGCGACGCGCTCGGTGAGCCGGTCCAGGCGGAGGCCATCGAGCCGGCCGAGCAGGTCGTGTTCGGCTTCGAGGGCCGCGAGGGCGGCAGCGTGCTCGACCAGCAGCTCGGCGAGATGATGGGCGACGCCCCGATGTGCGACCAGTGCGGCCACATCACGGTCCGCAACGGCGCCTGCTACAAGTGCCTCAACTGCGGCAACTCGATGGGCTGCAGCTGACGCCTCACGCCTGACACAGGCCCAACCTCAGAGAACGCCCCGCGGCCCACGCCGCGGGGCGTTTCGCGTTTCCCATCGCTCGCGTCGAACAGTTGGCTCTCGCCAAGCCGCAAAGCCGCAAAGAAGAGAGCAGGCGACGGGACGGCAGCTCGCCGCCCCCTCCACCACCGCCCACGCCGCGGGGCGTTTCGCGTTTCCCATCGCTCGCGTCGAACAACGGGCTCTCGCCAAGCCGCAAAGCCGCAAAGAAAAGAGCAGGCGACGGGACGGCAGCTCGCCGCCCCGTCCACGACCGCCAGGCCGCGCAAGGCGAGGGGGAACCCGCCGGCGAGCCTCCATCCCGCGGCCCCCAGCCCCTTTGCGCCTTTGCGCCTTTGCGAGAGCACTTTTTTCAGAAGCGCCCTTCTCGAGAGGGCGTGAAGAGGTTTCACACCATCATCGACGGGACCTGCCCAAACCAGGGCGCAGAGCCTACGTCACGCGCTGGCACGGTCGCTGCCGATGGCAGGGTGGTGACCCACCGAATCTCATCGCTGATCGTCGTCGCCCTGCTCGCCCTCTCCGCCGTCCCGGCGAGCGCTCAGGACGTGGAGGACGTGGAGGGCCCCCGCTACCGGGTCGACCTCGACGTCTTCACCCCTGGCTGGTTCGTCGCCGCCCGCGACCGGGGCGAGCCCAACGGCTGGGACACCGTCACCTTCCTCTCCGGCCAGGTCGGGGTCCGCGCCGCCTTCCGCGCCGGCCACGGCTTCTTCACCGACGTGAGCCTCTCGTCCGGCGCCCTCGGACCGGTGTACCTGCTGCACGAAGCCGGCTACCTCCACCGCTTCCGCCTCCAGGGAGACGACGCCCGCGGCCTGGCCCTCGAGCTCCAGGCGGGCCTCTCGGGCGGCTACTGGGACGGCTCGGTCGCGGGCAGCGGCCCCATCGGCGGCCCCAACGTCGCCGTCTCGATCGACGGCCGCGTCGACGCCTTCGTCCTCGGCCTGATGATCCGCCACCGGGTGCTCTACGACGGAGCGCGGACCCAGCAGATGACCAGCGCGATCCTCCGCGTCACCTTCGGCTTCTGGGGGTAGAGCGCCCACCACGAGAAGCTCCAGCGGCCAGCCCCATACCGCGGCCCCCCCACCCCCTCTGCCTCTCTGCGCCTCTGCGAGAAACCAAACTGCCCCCGAGGCGCGCAGCGCGAGGGGAACCCGCCGGCCACCCTCCATCCCGCGGCCCCCCCAGCCCCTTTGCGGCTTGGCGCCGTTGCGAGAGTAAGATCGCCCCCGAACGCTAAGAGCGGATCCCGCGGCGAGCGGCGTAGCGCGCGCGCGTCTCGAGCGAGGCGACGGCCGGCCGGTCCGGGCGGGAGAGCGCGGAGAGGACGGGATCGAGGGCGCGGACCGTCTCCTCGACGTGGCGCTCGGTGTGGGCCGCGGAGGGGCACTGGGCGTCGTCCTGGAAGAAGAGCACGCCCGCCTGGACCGCGGCGTCGAAGAAGCGGGCCTCGTCGGCGGGGTCGGCGAAGAGGAAGGTCGGCATCGAGGGCGGCCCGAGCACGTGGGCGTGCACCCCGTGGCGCTCGAAGGCCGCGTCCATCGCCGACGAGAGCGCCGCGCCGACGCGCGCGAGGGCGGCCTGCGGGCGCTCCGCTTCGGTCAGGTCGAGGCAGACGCGGGCCGCGGCGAGCGAGGCGGCCTCGCCGTAGTAGGTGCCGAAGACGAAGGTGCGGGCGCTCGCCGCCATCACGTCGGCGCGGCCCCCGACCGCGGCCAGCGGGTAGCCGTTGGTCAGGCCCTTGCTCAGGCACACGAGATCGGGCGTGACCCCGAAGGCGTCGTGCGCGCCGCCGATCGCGAGGCGGAAGCCGCAGCGCACCTCGTCGACCAGCAGGAGCGCGTCGGCCGCGCGCGCGAGCCGGGCCACGTCGCGGAGCCACGCCGCGTCGAGGAACGCCGGCTCGGGGCTGACGAGCACCGCCGCGACCCGGCCGTCGAGCGCGTGGAGCGCCCCCTCGAGCGCGGCGAGGTCGTAGCCGAAGTCGGCCACCCCGGCCTCGCGCTCCGCCTCGAGCGCGCCGCCCGAGACCCGCTCGTCCCAGCCGTGGTAGCCGCTGCTGAGGATCCAGCCGCGCCCGGTGAAGACGCGCGCGAGCCGGATCGCGATCGCGACCGCGTCCGAGCCGTTCTTGGCGAAGGCCGTCGCCTCCATCGGCGGGAGGAGGCGCGCGAGCCGGGTCGCGACCGCCTCGTAGTCGGGGCTCAGCCCGGGGAGCAGCTGCCCGCGGCGGGCCGCGTCGAAGGCCGCCCGGTCGATCTCCTCGCGCGCGTGGCCGAAGACCAGCGGGCCCTTGCCCATCACCCAGTCCAGATAGCGGCGGCCGCTCGCGTCGAACGCCTCGACCCCGGCCGCGCGCTCGAAGACCGGCGGGTAGGCGGCCGCGTGGCCGGCGCGCATGTAGGCCATCACGCCGCGCGGGACGTGCGCGAGGCCGTCGAGCGCGGCCGCGGTTCGCTGCCAGTCGTCCATCGCCCCTCCCTTACACGCCCGTGATGGGCGATGCTACGAAGCGAAGATGCGCGTGCTGCACCTCGCCGGCGAGTATCCCCCGGCGCGCATCGGGGGGATCTCCACGTTCCTGGAGAACGTGGCCACCCGGCAGGCGCGGACCCACGAGGTCGGAGTGCTGGTGGTGCGCGGCGAGCGCTACGCCGACGATCCCCCGACCGCGCGAGACGGGGTGCGGGTCGTGACGCGGGACGTGGACTTCGGCGCGCTCGAGGGTCGCACGGTGATCGACGGCGCCGAGGCGCGGGCGGCGCTGCGCCTCGACGGCTCCGCGTTCTGGAGCGCGCCCTTCGACGTGCTGCACGTGCACGACTGGTACGGGGCGCTGCCCGCGCTGGCCTTCTCGACGCGCTCGAGCACGGTGAGCTCGAGCACGGTGCTGACGAGCGCGCACCTGCCGATGCGCTTCGGTTTCACGTACGCGAACCACGCGGTGCCGCTCCGCGCGAAGCTCCGGCTCGAGACCCTCGGCCTCCGGCTCGCCGCCCGGGTCCTCGCCCCGAGCCGCTACGTCGCCGCGCTGCTCGAGCGGGAGTACGACGTCGACCCCGACCGGCTCGGGGTGGTGCTCAACGGGGTCGACCTCGAGACCTTCTCCCCCGGCGCAGAGGCGCGCGCCGAGGCCCCCACCCTGCTCTCGGTCAGCCGGCTCGCCGAGCAGAAGGGCCTCGACCTGCTGCTCGCGACCTTCGCCGCCGTGCGCGCGGCCCGCCCCGACGCGCGGCTCGAGATCGTGGGCGACGGCCCGGCGCGGCCCGCGCTGGAGGCCGAGCTGACCCGCCGCGGACTGACGGAGGCGACCACCCTGCACGGCTACGTGCGCCACGGCGCGCTGCCCGCCCTCTACCGGCGGGCCCACGTGTTCGTCAGCGCCTCGATCTACGAGCCGTTCGGGCTGACCACCCTGGAGGCGATGGCCTGCGGCACCCCGGTGGTGGCCTCCAGCCTCGGCGGCGCGCCCGAGTTCGTGCGCGACGGGGAGGACGGCTTCGTCCGGCCGCCGCACGAGCGCGGGCTGGCCGAGGCGACGCTGCGGGTGCTCGGCGGCGACCTCGAGGCGATGGGGCGGTCGGCGCGGGCGCGCGCGGAGGCGCTCTCCTGGGACCGGGTCACCGAGGCGATCGAGCGCGAGTACGACCGCGCGCGGGGGGCCCGATGACCCGCGACGTCGCCCTCGTCTGGCACGTGCACCAGCCCTTCTTCGTGCCGGACGCCGAGGTCGAGGCCCAGCACCTCGAGAGCTACGCGCCGCTGCTCGCGCTCCACCGCGAGCTCGACGTGCCCTTCACCCTCAACGTCTGCGGCGGGCTGCTCGACCGGCTGGCGACCCTGGCCCCCGATTGGGTGGAGGCGACGCGCGCCGACGCCGAGGCCGGGCGGCTCGAGCTGGTCGCCTCGGGCAAGTTCCACCCGATGCTGCCGCTCCTCCCCCACGAGCGAGCCGAGCGACAGATCGAGGCCGACCTCGAGAGCAAGCGCGCGAGCCTGGGTGCCCGGCCGCGAGGCTTCTGGCCGACCGACCTCGGCTGGGCCCACTGGCTGGTCCCGCTCCTGGCCGAGCGCGGTCTCGAGTGGGTGGCGGTCGACAGCGCGGCCGCGGTGGAGGGCTCGGTGCGCCCGACCTGGCGCGAGGACGTCACCCGAGGCCACCGCGTGCTGGCTCCCGAGCTGTCGCCGCTGGTCGCCGCCCAGGAGCTCGGCCAGGTGCACCGGCTCCGGTTCGGCGACCACACCGTGCACGCCCTGCTCCGCCACCACGCGCTCAGCTGGGATCTGGTCGACGCCCAGACCGGCGTGCTGCACCGCCCGGACCGCCTCCCCGCCTTCCGGGCCGCGGTCGCCGCGCACTTCGACTCCGGCGCCGATCTCCTGGTGCTCGGCGACGACGGCGAGCGGGTGCGCCCGCGGACCCTGTCGAGCTACCGGGCGTGCCTCGAGGCGCTCCGCGAGGACGGCGTCCGGTTCGTGCGCGGGAGCGACGCGGTGGACGCGCGCCGAGCCGGGGCGAGCGAGCGCTACCTCCCGGCCGGCACGAGCCTCGTCGACTTCTCCGCCTGGACGACGACCCCCGACGACCACGTCTGCCTCGCCCAGCTCCGCGCGGTGCAGGATCGCTGGGTGCGCCTCTCCCAGAGCGCGACCGCGAGCGGCCACACCCGCCGCCTCGAGGCGCTCGCCGCGATCGACGCCGAGCTGCTCCCCTGCGAGGACGCCGCGCTCACCTTCTGGAAGTACCTGCGCCGCACCCGCGAGCCCTTCCTGGTCCGCCTCCACGCCCTCCGCGAAGCGCTGCGCCGAGCCGAAGCCCTGTGAGGGTTTGGGGATGGGGAAGCTCGTCCCCGCACCTCCCATCCCGCTGCCCCCCTCTGCGCCTCTGCGAGAAATAAATTGCCCCCGAATCGCCGCTGAGCGAGAGGAACCCGGCGGCGAGCCACCACCCCGCCGCCCCCCAGCCCCCTTTGCGGCTCTGCGGCTTTGCGAGAGCAAAAAAGCCCAAAGGGGCTAAGGCAACGAGATCCCCCGCTCGGCGCGGCGGGCGGCGAGCTCGCTCTCGGTGGCCTGCCAGGGAACGGCGCGCGGCGGATCGAGCGGGGTGGGCGTGGTCTCGAAGTTCAGCACCAGCGCCGGGCGCGCCGCGGCGGCTCGGTTGACCCCGCTGCCGTGGATCACCCGGCAGTGATGCACGGTGGCGCCGCCGACCGGGAGCGGGCAGCGCACGACGCGGGAGGGATCGATCGCGACGCCGTCGAGCTCCAGGCCGTGCACCGCCGGATCGCCGCCGACCCGGCGGTGAGGGGCGAGGGCGTCGGCGAGGTGCGAGCCGCGCACGAACTCCATGCAGCCGCCGTCCGGCAGGACGCCGTGGAGCGGCACCCAGATCGCGATCGCCTCGTGGCGGTGCGCCGGCTCCCAGAACGCCTCGTCCTGATGCCACGGGGTCGCCGCGCCGCCGCCGCCCGGCTTCTCCATGTAGTGCGAGCCCCGGTAGAAGAGCGGCGCCCCGAGGAGATCACGGGCGAGCCGCGCGCCGCGGTGGAAGAGCGCGGTGTCGAAGAGCGCGGGCTCGTAGTCGAACGGCAGAAGCTGCTGCAGGAGGCGCGGCGGGCCCTCCGCGTCGGCCCCGGCCCTGGACGCGGCGAGGTAGTCGAAGCGCATGCCGTCCGCCTCGGGCTCGGGGCGGCGGAGCAGCGCGTCGACCAGCGCGCGCAGCCGGGCGATCTCCGCCGGCTCGAGCAGGGCCTCGAGGGCGAGGAAGCCGTCCGCGTGAAAGCCCTCGCGCTCGGCGGCCGAGAGCAGCGGCGCCTCCTCCGGCTGCACCGGCCGGCCGAGCTGGAGCGGCGGCTTCACTCGACGAACCGGGGCGAGGGGCCGGCCGCGGCGACCGGCGCGCGACGGATCATGCGCCGCTTGCCGGTGGGCGCCTTCTCCAGCCGATCGACCCGGGCCACGGTGAGGGCGACGCCGGGGCAGCGCTCGGCGAAACGCGCGCGCACCGCCGGCTCGATCGCGCTCGGGTCGGGGCGGGAGGTCGCGAAGTCGAAACGCGCCTTGGCGCCGTCGAAGGTGATCGCGTACTGCTCGAGGCCGTCGATCCCGCCGTAGGGCTCGAGCAGCTCGCGCGGGGTGCGCCGGCCGCCGCCGGGCAGGTCGACCACGTCGGCCACCCTCCCCTCGATGCCCTCGATCATCGGCAGCGTGCGGCCGCAGGCGCAGCGCCGGTCGGAGGCGACGACGAGGTCGCCGAGCTCGTAGCGCACGAGCGGCATCATGCGGTTGATCAGCCCGGTCACGACCGCGCGCCCGACCTCTCCCGGGCGGACCGGTCGGTCGTCGTCGTCGAGCACCTCGAGGATCACGCTGTCGGCGTCGACGTGGTAGCCGCGGCGCGCCGCGCACTCCCAGGCCATGCGGTTGAACTCGCTGGTGCCGTACTGGTCGTAGACCGGGGCGCCGACCCGCTCCTCGATGGCGGCGCGCATCGAGCGCGGGAGCAGCTCGGCGTGGCTGACGATGCCCCGGGGCGCGGCGCGGCGGAGGCGGTCGCCGAAGCGCTGCGCCAGCGGGTAGAGGCTCGTGGGGTGGTAGTACCACCAGATGCCGGGGTTCTGCTCGAGGATGAGGAGCTGGCTCTCCTCGTCGAGGTGCGCGGGCACGCCGACCTTGAGCATCAGCCCCGCCCGCGACACGCCGCGGCGAGGCAGCGGCGCGCCCCAGAAGTAGGCGAGCGAGATGCGCGGGTCGTAGCCGACGGCGTGCAGCGCCCGGAAGTAGAAGCCGTCGAGCCGCGCCCAGGAGGCGGGGTCGGCGTGCACCTCGAGCGGGGGCCCCCCCGACGAGCCGCCCGAGCGGCGGATGTGCGCGCGGCGCTGGTGGAACAGGGGCAGGTGCGGGCGCGCCACCAGCGACTCCGGCGCCTCCTCGAGGACCCGCCGGTCGGGGATCGGGAAGCGCGCGAGATCCTCGAGGCGCTCGACGTCCTCCGCGCGCACCCCGGCGTCGGCCCAGAGGCGCCGGTAGAATGGCACGTGATGCTGACAGTGCGCGAGCACCCGCTTCAGCCGCGCGAGGCGCAGCGCCCGGAGCGCGTCCGGCGGCAGCCACTGCGCGCCGAGCGCGCTGCCGACCCAGTAGAGAGAGCGCAGCATGAGCCCACCGGGATCTTGGGCCGAGCGCGTTCCCCCGTCGAGTGACGCCTCGCCCGGATTTGGTCGTCCGGGACCCGGCCCCGGAAGGTAGTCTCCCCGCATGACCGACCTGACCCTCCGCTTCCACTCCGACGCCGACATCGTGGCCGATCAGGTCGTGCTCACCGGCCTCGAGGGCCGCGAGGCGCTGGGCGCGCCGTACGCCTACGAGCTCTCGCTCGAGGTCCGGGCCGACAGCGGGTGGAGCGAGGCGGTCATCACCGAGCTCCTGACCAAGCCGGCGCACGTCACCATCGCCCACGGCGAGCTGGGCGAGCACGAGCTCCACGGGGTGCTGCGCCGGATCACGCTCGAGCCGATGCTCGAGCCGGACCGCGCCCTCTACCGCGCGACCCTGGTGCCCTCGCTCGCGCGCCTCGAGCTGGCCTCCGGCTCGCGCATCTTCCAGGACCTCAGCGGGCCGGACGTGGCGATGAAGGTCCTCGCCCAGCACGGGATCACCTTCGAGGCGCGGCTGAGCGAGACCTACCCGGCGCGCGAGTACATCGTGCAGTACGAGGAGAGCGACCTCGCGTTCGTGCAGCGCCTGCTCGAGCACTGGGGCGTGACCTTCTTCTTCGAGCAGCTGCCCGACGGCGAGAAGATGGTGCTCGTCGACTCGGCCTCCGCCTACCTCGCGCTCGAGGGCTGGGAGACGGTGCCCTACGCGCTGCGGGAGGCTGGCTCGCGGGCCCAGGCGGGCACCATTCACGATCTCTCGCGGACCCGCGAGGTGCGGCCGGCCAAGGTCGACCTCAAGGACTGGAACTGGCGCCACCCGCAGGTCGTGCCGGAGGGCGAGGCCGACGCGGACGTCGAGGCGGGCGAGGGGACCGTCCATGCCTACGGCGAGCACATCAAGGACCCGGCCGAGGGGGCGTGGCTCGCGCGGGTGCGGGCCGAGGCGCTGATGGCCGACGCGGTGCGCTACCGGGGCGGCACCGACCTGCCGGCGCTCTCCCCCGGGCACAAGCTCCTGCTCAGCGGCTACCCGAGCGGTGACCTCGACATCGACTACCTGATCGTGGCGGTGGAGCAGCGCTTCCCCGACGCGGAGGGCGGCTACGAGAAGCGCTTCGAGGCGATGCCGCTCGAGGTGCCCTTCCGCCCGCGGCGCGTCACGCCCAGGCCGCGCATCTCGGGCTTCATGCACGCGGTGGTCGACGGCGAAGTGGACGGCGCGGCCGCGCCGATCGACGAGCACGGCCGCTACAAGCTCCTGTTGCCCTTCGACCGGCTGGCCGAGCCGGGCGGCCGAGCCTCGCGCTGGGTCCGCATGTCGCAGGCGTCGAGCGGCCCGGACTACGGCATGCACCTGCCGCTGCACATCGGCTGCGAGGTCGCGCTGATCCACGTGGACGGCGATCCCGACCGCCCGGTGATCCTCGGCGCGGTGCCCAACGCCGACACGATGAGCCCGGTCACCCAGCTCGACGCGACCAAGAGCCGCATCCGGACCCGGAGCGGCATCCTCGTCGAGATGGAGGACGCCGGCGAGTGATCAGCTGAAGGACCAGTTGCCCTTGGCGGTGATCTTCGCCGCGGCCAGCCCGAGCTCCGACGCGCCCTGCTTCATCTTGATCTGCGTGCCCGACGCCTCGAGCGTCGCCGCGGCCGCGGTCAGCTCCGCCTTGCCCGCGCTCAGCTCGAGGGACGCGGTCGGCGCGCCGACGCTGACCGTGTTGGTCGCGGTGATCGAGATGCCGGCGGTCGGGCTGAGCACGAGCTGCTGCGGGCCCGCCTTGAGCTTGATGACGCCGAGGGCGTCGATGGAGATCTCGCTCGCGCCCAGCGTGATCGTGTAACCGGTCACCGCCTCGTGCTCGACCGAGACCGCGCCGAGCGACATGGACTGCGTGATCGGGGTCGTCAGCGCGACGCCCGCGCTGCTGCCGATCGTGATGTCGCCGCCGTGCACGGTGACCGCGCCGCCGAGCCCGTGCGCGTTGGTCGACGCCTCGATCGCGACCTTGCCGCCGCTGGAGCTCGAGGCGTGCACGTTGATCTCGGACCCGGCGTTGAGGTTCACGTTGCCGGTGGACCCGGTGATGTTGACGTCGTCGATCGCCCAGATCGTCGCGTCGATGACGGCGAACATCGTCGGGTAGAGCGAGATGAGGCCGATGCCACCGACGCCGTAGATGGCGGTGTACGCCGGGCTGAAGATCGAGACGCCGGCGGCGCCGAAGATCGTCGCGCCGGGCAGCGCGCCCGCGGCGCCGCAGATCCCGACGATGGGGGCGCCGGCGGCGACGATGCTGCCGAAGATCTCGAGGCCGCGCTTGCCGTACCCCGAGGAGTCCCAGTCGTCCTTGGTGCTCTTGATCGCGTCGACGGCGAGGCCCACGCCGACCGCGATGTCGAGCGCGGTGAAGATGGTGGCCATCGTGTCGATGACCGCCGTGTCGGGCGCCTTGGCGATCCCGCTCCCCGACCCATCCAGCGGCAGACCGGCGGTGACGACCACGCCGCCTTCACCGGAGAGGTAGCTGGTGCCCCGCGAGCTGAGGATCGACGAGCCCGAGCCGTTGTTGTGGAGCCACACGTGGCTGTCGTCGTCGCTGCCGCCGTCCGACCAGAGGACGATGTCGTCGCCGGCCTTGCCGAAGAGCCTCCCGCTCCGCGCGTGGAGGTAGACGTTGGAGTCGGTGTCGAGGCCGCAGCCGTCGATGTAGGTCTGGAGCGAGGAGTCGGAGACGCCGCGCCCGAGGTAGAGGCGCGAGGTGTCGTACGGGACCTCGACCTTGTACCGGGTCGAGCCCGCGGTGTCGCTGGTGCTGGTGTACTGGGTGGCGTCGGCCGCGGCGTCGGCGGTGGCCTGCGCGCTCGCCGCCGCCTCGAGCGCCTCGGCGTCGGAGTCCTCGATCCCGGTGCCGCTGAGCGTCACCGTCTCGCTGCCGATCGCGAGCGACGCCGAGTAGGCGGTCGCGGCGGTGGGATCGAAGCGCACGAAGAGCTGCTGGGGGATGCCCGTCGACGGGAGCTGCGTGGGGTCCACCGTGAACGGCGCCGCCGGGCTCAGCGTCAGGCTCGCCCCGGTCGAGTTCGTGACCGAGAGCGTCGTCACGCCGGTCGCGCCGACCAGCACCGAGCCGAAGTCGAGGCTCGACGCGCCGACGCTGAGCGAGGCGGTGGTGGTGCCCGAGAGGCTCGCGCTCGCCACCACCGTGGACGTGCCCTGCTCGACGAGCTCCAGCGTGCCGCGGTGCTCGCCTTCGGAGGAGGCCGCGTATTCGACGTACACGGTGGCGCTCTCGCACGGCGCCACGGTCACTTCGGCGAGCAGCGCGAAGCCGTCCCCCGTCACGCGCGCCGAGACCGGGGGCCCGCCGGCTTCGTTCGTGGCGACGAGCTGCGCGACGGCGCTCGTCCCGAGCGGGACCGGGCCCAGGGTGGCGGACGACGGCGAGAGGGAGGCGCTCATGGCGGAGAGAGTACCGGTCGAGCCGGCTCTCGTGGGCGGGGATCTCTGCTAGCTTCGCGCCATGCCCGACATGCCCCCGCTCCCGGAGTCGCAGATCGAGAAGCTGCAGGCGATGGCCGCCGCCGCGAAGGAGGACGGCGCCTCCGAGCCGCGCGCGCTCCCGATCGACTGGTCGACCGAGCCGGCCCCGGTCGCCGCGAACGGCGTGCAGGTGCTCGGCAGCCCCACCCAGATGGCGCTGATCTTCACCGACATGGTGCCCTTCCCCGGGCGGCTCGCGAAGGACGACGTGGTCGGCGAGGAGCGCGCGCGCATCGTCGCGTCGCTGCGGCTGAACCCCGACGCCTACTTCCAGATGCTCTGCGCGATGGCGAACAACTGGAACAAGTTCGCGCTCGAGAACATCGACCCCCGCATGCGGCAGCCGCGCTTCAAGCTGATCGATGGCGGCGACACGCAGCTCTACGGGATGAAAAAAGAGGAGTGACGGGGGAGATCTCGGGGCGGCCCGCGTAGCCGCCCTCCGCCGCCACGCGGGCGTGTGCGTCGTGACGCGCGCGCTCCCCGCCGCGCCCCGAGATCGTTCGGGTTCTCGGGCCGGCTCGGGTGGCACGCGCGCTGCGATGCAGGGGGGACATGCCCCGCCTCGCCGCCCTCCTCGCCCTCTCCCTCGCCGCCTGCGGCGCCCCGATCGAGCACGAGCCGTACGAGCCGCCGGCCGTCGAGCCGACCGCCGACGCCGGCGCTCCTCGCCCGGACGCCCGGACCGAGACCGCGGCGAGCCCGGCGCCCGAGCCGGCGCCGACCTGCGAGGCCCGGATCGAGGCGCGCGGGCTCGAGGCGCCGAGCGAGGCCCACGCGCGCTTCGTGCGCGGCCTGCCCGAGATCGTGGTGCACGGCCGGGTCACCCCGGTGCTCTTCCTCCGCTGGCCGGACGAGGCGCCGCGCGGGGACACGGCCCGGGTCGCGCGTGAGGCGATCGAGCGCTCGCGCCGCCCCCACCGGGCCGTGCGGGCGCTCCTCGAGGCCCACGCCGGCGACCGGGCGTTCCTGCGCGAGGTGCTGCTCTCGGACGGCTACCTCTTCGCGCGCCGGCCCGACGTCGCCCGCGCGCTGTCGGCCGAGGTGGATCTCGAGACGCTCTTCGACGCGCCCCGGATCGTGCGCGAGCGGGACGGCCAGCTGGAGTCCCTGACCCGCGGCGACGACGGCTACCTCGACCCCGAGGGCGCGCCCGCCCGCCTGCGGCTCCACGACCGGGTCGGCGTGGAGCTCCCGGACGCGCCCCTCGGGATCGCGCTCGAGCCGGTCCGCGCCCAGACCGGCGCGCTCCGCACCCTGCCGCTGGCGCTCGGCGAGGACGCGGCGGCGCTGACGCTCGTCTTCCCCGACGGGACCCGGCGCCCGGCGCTGGTCGAGCTCACCGAGGGGCGGACCGAGGTCGCCTGCGTCGGTGGAGACCTCGACACCCTGCAGGAGACGGTGGCCCACGCCGCGCGCTTCCGGACCCGGCACGCGCGGATCACCGCGGCGGCTCGCCTGATGGCCTCGCAGCGGGTGCGCTTCGACGAGCCGATCGGCGAGCCCGAGGGGGTGCAGGAGGACGGCCGGCTCCGCCAGGCGTGGTGGCAGGCCTACCGGGCCGGGCGCACCGAGTACGTCTACCGCGACGTCACCTACCCGGTCTTCGCCGACGACGGCGAGGCGCGCCCCCCGCAGGTCTGCATCGACTTCGTGCTCGACGCCTACGACCGCGCGCTCGACGCCTTCTACCGCCCGGCCGGCGAGGCCCCCGGCCGCGAGCCCGGCGGCTTCGCCGACGTGGAGGGGCTGCCCCGCCGCAACGTCTCGGAGCTGATCCGGCACTCGGCGACCGACGCCCGCGTCTTCGACCGCTGGGACGTGCCGCGGCGGGACCGCGTGTCGCTCTCCGAGGGCCGCGCCTACGCGCGCGCCGCCGGCCGCTGGGCGGAGGAGGTCCGGGAAGGCGACCTGCTCGTGATCCACGGGCTGCGCCTCCAGGACGGGCGGCTGCACAACCACGCGATCCTCGTGCTCCGCACCGAGCCGATCACCGGCGTGCCGATGGTGGTGGCCGACAACCAGGGCCGGGCGCACCTCCGCTCGCTGGTCGGGGCGATGCGCGCGGCTCCGCTCCGCGCCGTGAAGCAGCGCCTCCGCCCCCGCTTCGACCTCCTCTGAGCGTCGATTCCCGGCAACCGGCGACGCGGCGGGTTATCCTGCGCGCCATGCCGTCGCTGAAGTGGATCAAGGCCGAAGGGCGTCCTCAGGTCTTCCCCGTCTACAAGAAGATCACGTCGATCGGGCGCGCGGGTGGCAACGACGTGGCCATCCGGGAGGGCGACCTGGCCGACTACCACGCGCAGGTGGTCTTCGACGGCAAGGAGTTCACCCTCTCCGAGGTCGATCGCAAGGGCGAGCTGCGCATCAACGGCAAGAAGAAGCGGCGCGGCAAGGTGCTGCACGGCGACCGGCTGACGGTCGGCGACGTGGAGCTCCAGTTCTCGATCTTCGAGGAGGTCACCGGGCTCGACGACGAGGAGCCGGGCAACGACGTCGAGGCCGAGCTGAGCGGCCTCCGCAAGCTGCACGAGTTCTCCGAGCGCCTGATGCGCTCGAACGATCTCGACGAGCAGCTCGCGGCGCTGATGGACGCGATCATCGAGGTCACCCACGCCGGCAAGGGCTTCCTCATCCTGCTCTCGGACGGCGAGCCCCGGGTCACCGTGGCGCGCAACCTCCAGCAGCAGAACCTGCCCGACGCGGTGCAGCACCTCTCGGACTCGATCCTCCAGAAGGTCATCCAGAGCCGCAAGCCGCTGATCGTGAGCGACGCGCTGCACGACACGCAGTTCAAGAGCGCCGAGAGCGTGATGAACCTGCAGCTCGCGAGCGTGATGTGCGCGCCGCTGATCGCGCAGAACCAGCTCCTCGGCGTGCTCTACGTCGGCAACGACAACGTGCGCTCGCTCTTCGAGGAGTCGAGCCTCGACGTGCTGACGATCTTCGCCGGGCAGGCCTCGCTGATCCTGCAGAACGCGCTGCTGCTCGACCAGCTCAAGACCGACCGCGACCACCTCGCCGAGCAGCTCGAGGACAAGCGCTTCGGCGACATCATCGGCACCTGCCCGCCGCTGCTCGAGGTCTTCAACAAGCTCGAGAAGGTCGCGAGCACGAACATCAACGTGCTCGTCACCGGCGAGACCGGCACCGGCAAGGAGCTGATCGCCCGCGAGATCCACCGCCGCAGCCCCCGCAAGGACGGGCCGTTCGTGGTCGTGAACTGCGGCGCCATCCCCGAGAACCTGATGGAGTCGGAGCTCTTCGGGCACGTGCGCGGCGCCTTCACCGGCGCGGTCGCGACCCGCAACGGCAAGTTCCAGGCGGCCGACGGCGGCACCCTCTTCCTCGACGAGATCGGCGAGATGCCGGTCAACCTGCAGGTGAAGCTGCTCCGCGCGCTGCAGGAGAAGATCGTGATGAAGGTCGGCGACACCAAGCCCGAGCCGGTGGACATCCGGGTGGTGGCCGCGACCAACCGCGAGCTCGAGGAGGAGATCCAGAAGAGCAACTTCCGCGAGGACCTCTACTACCGGCTCAACGTGGTCAACCTCCACCTGCCGCCGCTCCGCGAGCGCGGCGACGACGTGGCGGTGCTCGCGAAGTTCCTCCTCGGCAAGTACTCGCAGGAGCTCGGCTCGAAGGTGAAGGGCTTCACCCCGAACGCGCTCATCGCCCTCAAGAAGTACGACTGGCCGGGCAACGTCCGGCAGCTCGAGAACCGCATCAAGAAGGCGATCGTGCTCTGCGACAAGACGCTGATCGGGCCCGAGGACATGGACCTCTTCCCGGAGGCGCTCAAGCCGATCCAGACGCTCGCCCAGGCGCGCGAGGACTTCCAGCGCCGCTACATCCTCGAGGTCCTCGAGCGGAACAACGGCAACCGCACGAAGACGGCCCGGGATCTCGGCGTCGATCCGCGCACCATCTTCCGCTACCTCGAGCGCGAGCCCGACGCGCCCGAGCCGGCCACCGGCGCGGCCAAGGACTGAGCGAGCGTAGGCGGAACCCGTCAGAGCCTGACATCGATGTCGCAGCTCCCGGACCAGAGTCGATCCGCGCTGACTGGAATCAACGCAGATCTGCCCCGATCTCGGGGATCCGGGGTGAGTGGCACCGCGATTGCACTGAGGAGGCTCGTGACCCGAGCCGTTCTCGCGCTCGCGATGACCCCCGTGATGAGCAGCTGCGTACTCCTCAGCCCCCCGAACTACGACGACCCGCCCGACCTGCCTTCCCAGGTGTTCGGGCGCGGCGAGAGTCAGATGAGCGACATCGGGCGCATCGACCTCGACCTCGCGGGCGGCGGCGGCGGCGACGCGGGCGAGGGCAACGAGGTCCGGCTCGAGGCGCTGGTGGTCGACCTGAACGTGACCCAGCCGCTCGTGGGCCAGGTCTTCCTGAACTACCGGCGCGACTCCGACCAGAACCTGCCTCTCGTCGAGGACCTGCCCATCCCGGTGTCGGGCGAGCGCGAGCGCTTCGTCAGCTTCTCCATCCCGCGCACCGAGCCCCGGCTCGAGGCCGGCCAGTGCTTCTCGGTGGAGCTGCACGTCGCGGCCCGCTTCGAGGGGCGCCGCAACCCGCGCCCGCCGGAGGGCGTGCCGCTCGCGGTCGGCCGCTGGTTCATCGAGGTCGTGAACTCCGAGACCCTCAGCGCTCCCGCGGGCACCTGCGGCGAGGGGAGGTTCGGAGACCCGTGAGGCGCACGCTCTCCCAGGGCCTGCTCGGCCTCCTGCTGCTCGCCGGCGCCGGCGCCGGCTGCTCGGTCCTCGTGAGCGAGGGCCCGACGAACGTCTGCGGCTCGGACGCGGACTGCCCGAGCGGCGCCTGCGACGCCGACCGCGGCATGTGCGTGGCGACCCCGAGCCGCGCCTATCGGGTCGGCCTCGAGGTCTACCCGGCGGCCGACCCGTTCGGTGGCAGCGTGGTGCCGGTGAGCTTCGAGCCGTTCGAGCTCGAGGCGACGACCGAGCGCGAGCTGGAGCTGCCGCTCGGCACCTCGACGATGGGGCACGTGCGCGACACCTCGACCGGCGCGTCGGTGACCGCGAGCCTGCGCCTCACGATGGTCAGCGCCATCCCCGGCGGGCCCAGCTTCGCCGTCGACGTGCAGTCGGAGTCGGAGACGATGGAGGACCCCCGCCGCGACGGCGAGGTGGTCAACTTCGCCACCCAGATCCTGCCGGGGCGCCGCTACCAGCTGGTCGTGCAGCCCACCGCGGCGTGGGTCGCCAAGCGGCCGCCGATCCGCCCGGGCACCGAGTACATGAGCCCCGAGGCGGGCGTCGCGCGCATCGACTTCCTCGCCTACCCCGACTTCTGCAGCACCCCCGAGCTGCTCGAGCCGCCGGAGGCCGGCTGCCTCGTCCGCGTCCGCGGCGTGGTCGTCGACGCCGAGGGCGCCGAGCAGGACGGCCTGCTGCTCCGCGCGGTGACCGCGGGCGGGCGCGTGCTCAGCTCGACGATGACCACCGGCGAGGATCCGGAGCTCGGCGCCGGCCGGTTCGACCTGGTGATGTTCCACCGCGACTGGGCGAGCAGCGACGGCTGGTTCCTCGAGATCACCCCGAGCGGTGAGCGGATCGCGGCCGACGGCCCGGCGCCGACCTTCACCGTCGACCCCGCCGGGCTCTTCGAGGACGCGGGCGTCGTGACCGTGCTGATGCCCACGCCGGCCGCCATCGTCACCTACGAGGGCTGGGTCGAGAGTCGCGCGGGCGTCCCGGTCGACGGCGCGTCCCTCCGGTTCACCTCCACCGACGTCGTCGACGACGCCACCGGGGTGGTGGGCCGCTTCTCGGCCACCGCGACCACCGAGGCCGGCCGCTACTCGGTCCGCCTCCTGCCCGGCACCTACGACGTGATCGTCACCCCGCCGGCCCGCGAGTCCGGCCTCGCCGTGCTCCGCGAGTCGGGCGTCGTCATCACCGGGCCCGAGGGCTCGACCACGCTGGCCGGGCAGCTCTTCGAGATCCCGGAGCGCGTGCCCTTCGGCGGCACGGTGCGGACCACCATCGGCGAGGGCATGCTCGACGCCCAGGTCCGGGCCACCCCGCGCGGCACGACCTTCGGCGATCCGCCGGTCGAGGTGGCCCGCTTCGCCCGATCCGCAACCACGTCGACCGACCTCGACGGCCGCTTCGCCCTGCCCCTGGACGTGGGCGTCTACGACCTCGTCGTGGAGCCGCCGGCGGGCAGCAACTTCCCCTGGCTGGTCCTCCCCGACAACCCCGTCCGCTCCGACGTGCCCGTCACGAACGTGTACGATCTCCAGAACCCGGTGCTGCTCAGCGGCACGGCGCGGTTCGCGGGCGAAGGCGAGATGATCCCGGTGAACGGCGGTGAGATCCGCGCCTACGCCGTGCTCGAGGGAGACGACGGGCGCGAGCGGGCGGTGCAGATCGGTCGGGCCTCGATCGATCCCGAAGGCCGCTACACGCTGCTCCTCCCGCCGTCGATCTGAGGCTCGCCGCCCCGACGACGGAAGCGGCTGATTCCGGCCGCTTAGCCGATATCTGGGGTGCGAAGCAGCCGAATTCCCGGAAACCCGGGCGAATTTCTTCCTGCTTCCTACTTGTAACCGACGCGGGGATGTGGCGTAGAATGCGCGTCGACCTCAAAGTCGGTCGCCGCTGACGAGATGTCCTCGGGCGCGACCCATTCGAACAGAGAACTGTTGTTCGGGGAGAATTTGGAATGAACACGAAGCTCAAGACCCAGCTGGTGGCGATTGCGGCTGCTTCTCTCGGTCTCGCGGCCTACGGCTGCGGTGGCGGCGACGCCGAGGCGGGTGGCGACACCGGCGGCGAAGAGGCCACCGGTGGTGGCGAGGCGTCCTGCTCGGGTGCCGGCGAGGCGTCCTGCTCGGGCGCTGGCGAGGCCTCCTGCTCCGGCGCCACCGAGGGTGGCGAGGACATGGGCGCCGAGGGTGACGAGGCTGGCGGCGAGGCGTCCTGTGGCGCTGGCAGCTGCGGCGCGGCCGAGTGATCTGAGCCCCATCTCTCGCGCGATCACCGCGTGAGGCTCGTCGCGGGAGTTTCCGAAAGGGGGCTCCCGCGATGTGTTTAAGGCCCCGAACCAGTCATGCTTCCCGTGATGAACGAAGTCGAAGGCATCGGCCTCGGGCTCCGCCACGACCTGGCGGAGGAGCTGCTCGAGCGTCGCCCGGACGAGGTCCGCTGGCTCGAGATCCACCCCGAGAACTACGTCGCCCGCGGCGGGCTCTTCGCCCAGAACCTCGAGCGCGCGATGGAGACCTGGCGCCTGGTCCCGCACGGGCTCTCGCTCTGCCTCGGCACGGTCACCCCGTTCGACCCCGCCTACAAGAAGCAGCTCGCGGCGCTCCTCGATCGCGTCGGGGCCCCCTGGTACAGCGACCACCTCTGCTTCGCCGACGTCGACGGCAGCTTCCTCCACGATCTGCTCCCCCTGCCCTTCTCGAAGGAGACGGTGCAGACGGTGAAGGAGCGGGTCGACGAGGTGCAGCAGGCGATCGGCCGGCCGGTCGCGGTCGAGAACATCAGCTTCTACGCCGACCCGGCGCCGCGCCGCGGCTGGACCGAGCCCGAGTTCCTCTGCGAGGTGCTCGAGGCGGCCGACTGCAAGCTCCTGCTCGACGTGAACAACGTCTACGTCAACAGCGTGAACCACGGCTTCGACCCCGAGCCCTACATCGACATGCTGCCCCACGAGCGCGTGGTGCAGATGCACGTGGCCGGGCACTTCACCCGCAAGGACGCGCTGATCATCGACACCCACGGCGAGCCGGTCTGCGACGGGGTCTACGCGCTGCTCGAGCACACCCTGGAGCGCACCGGGCCCCGGCCCGTGCTGCTGGAGCGCGACCAGAACATCCCGCCCCTCGACGAGCTGCTCGGCGAGGTGCGCCAGCTGACCGAGATCTACGAGCGCGCCACCGCACGGCACGCCGAGCTGCGCCACGGGGACGCCGCCGAGTGAGCGAGCTGGGCGACATCCAGCGCGCCTTCGCGCGCATGTGCTTCGACCGCGCCCCGGCCGACGCCGACCTCGACCGCCTCCACGGAGAGCGCGAGCGGTGGCTGATCTATCGCAGCATGGTGCGGAGCCGGCTGTTCGCCATGATGCGCAGCGGGCTGCCCAAGACGGCCGCGCTCCTCGGCGACGAGCGCTTCGACGCGGCGGTCGCCGACTACCTCGAGGCCCACACGCCCCGGACCCGGTTCATCCGCGAGGTCGTGCACGAGCTGGTCACCCACGCGCTGCCGGAGTGGGAGCGCGACCCGACGCTCCCGCACCTCGGCGACCTGGCGCGGTGGGAGGACACGAAGTGGCGAGTCGGCGCGATGGAGGAGCGGGAGGCGCCGGCCGAGGAGCTCGACTTCGAGCGGCCCGCGGTCATCAACCCGGTGCTCGAGACCCTCGAGGTCACCCACCGCGTGGACAAGGACCACCTCGCGCCGCCGACGCTCGACGAGCCTCACCTGATGCTCGTCTACCGCAAGCCGGGCGGCTCGCGGCTGTTCACCTACGTGCTCAACGACGTGGGCGCCCGCCTCTTCCGCGCCTGGTGCGCGCCGGATCGCAGCTGCGCCGACGGAGTGCGCGCGGTCCTCGAGGGGCTCGGCCGCGACAAGCCGACGCCGCGCTTCCTCGAGGGCATGGCGTCGGTGCTCGCGGACCTGGTGGCGCAGCGGGTGGTGCTCGGATCACCGCCGCGCTTGTAACGGCACCACCCTCCCATCGTATCCTCTGGGCGCCCGGGGAGGGGGGACCTCCGTGGGTGAATGCGAGCCGGCCGCGCTCCGTCGCAGGTGCGGCAGCCCGAGCGCGCGCCGGCCTGAACGACACAGCCCCCGAGGAGCCCATGCGTACGACGATCCGCGTTTCCCTGATCCTGGCCGCGCTCACGCTCGGCCTCACCAGCCTGGCCTCGGCGCAGTCGCGCGAGTTCACCATTCGCAACGACGGTGGCAGCCGCATCCAGTTCATCTCGGACGCGCCCCTCGAGACGATCACCGGCGTCAGCTCGCACGTGACCGGCACCGTGAACGTGAACCCGAGCGATCTGTCGAGCGCCCGCGGCACCATCCAGGTCCGGGTCGCCTCCATCCGCACCGGCGTCGACCTGCGCGACGAGCACCTCCGCGGCGACGGCTGGCTCGACGCCGAGCGCTACGAGAACGCGACCTTCGAGATCACCCGCGTCGAGGGCGCGAGCAGCCTGAGCCCCAACCAGACGACGCGGGTTCGCATCCACGGCCGCTTCTCGCTCCACGGCGTGACCCGCGACGTCGTCGCCAACGCGCGCGTCCGGCTCATCCCCCTCAACGACGAGCTCCGCGCCGCCCGCATCACCGGCGACGTCATCCGCGCCCAGGCCAGCTTCCGTGTGCAGCTCACCGACTACAACGTCTCGGTCCCGCTCCCGGTCCGCCTGAAGGTCGCGAACGAGATCCGCGTCAACGTGACGATCCGCGCGGTGGCCAGCGAGTAGGTCGCCAAGGCGACCTGCTCGCCCCGTGCCCCTGCCCGTGCCCGAGAGCTCGAGCGCACTCCTACGCTAGGGCTTGTAGAGCGTGATCCGGGCCGACTCGCCCCCGGTGCGCGTCGCGAACAGGATCACCCCGTGCTCGGGCAGGCTCGCCGACACGGTGCGCGAGAGCTCCGCGGGGAGCGGGCTCGTCGACTCGAGCGCCCAGCGATCGGCGCTCGGGTCGTAGCGGTGCAGCTCGCCGCTGACGAAGAGGACCAGGAAGTCCCCGTTCGTCGGGTCGACCGTGACCCAGCCGCCGGCGGCGCCGCCGCTGACCGTGCGGATCTGGGCCGGGGAGTCGGTCACCCGGGTCGAGACGCCGGCGCGGTCCATGACGTAGACCGACGTGTTGCCGTCGCCGCCGCCGTAGAGCAGCGCCCCGCGCGCCTCCGACCAGGCGCCGAAGGTGTGCAGCTGGCTGTGAAAGAGGGACTCGCCGAGCCGGGTCTGGGTGTCGGTGGCCGGATCGTAGGCGAAGAGGATCGAGTCGTTCTCGCCGCGGCCGTGCACGACGCCGAGCCCGGGGACCCACTCGGCGAAGTCGCGGGCGGTGTGGTTGCCCTCGGGCAGCTCGCCGCGCTCCCACTGGTCGCACGCGAGGTCGTAGGTCCAGAGGCCCCGGCCCCGGTAGAAGTGGAGCCGCCGCGCCTCGGGATCGAAGGCGTTCCGGTCGTAGCCGTGGTTCGTGTAGCCCCAGACGCTCCCCTCGAAGTCGAGCCAGGGCGGCAGCGTGCCGCGGATCCACGTGTTGGTGCGCAGGCAGTACACGGAGAAGCCCGGGATCGTCAGGTGGCCGCCGCCGTAGTGCAGGATGCACTGCGAGGTGGGATCCCAGATCGCGGTGTCGGCCCAGGAGAGATCGTGTCCGCCGTCGGTGTTCCGGAAGTAGCCCTCGGGCGCCGTCGTCTCGTACTGCGCCCACTCGCCGGAGCGCATCGCCGCGGCGAGCTCGTCGAAGGCACGCGCCCCGTCGACCGCCACCGCCGGCGCGTCCGGACCGGGCAGGATGCCGGTGGCGCAGCCCGGTGGCCCCGCGTCGGGCGCGGTGACGCCTCCGTCGGTCGGCGTGGTCGCGTCGGGGAGCGCGGCCGGGCCGCCGTCGTCGACGCCGGAGCCGGCGTCGGGGCTGGGCTCGCTCGCGTCGGGCGCGACAGGCGCAGGATCGCACGCGGTGACGGTCAGCACGAGGAAGAGGGCGCGGTACATGCACCCATCGTCGTCGTCTGGGCGCGCGCGTCGATTACGGCCGCTGCGCGGGTCGCAGGCCGAGCAGCGCGACCGCGTCGAAGCGCGCCGCGCCGTGCTGGAGGACCGGCGCCACCCGGGCGAAGGGCAGCTCGGGCGCGACGGCCAGGGTCAGCCGGCTGCGGGGCGCGCGGGCGGCGAGGCGCGCCACGCAGCGGGAGAGGGCCTCGGCCGGGGCGTCGCCGTCGAAGGTGAGCGTGAGCGCCTCGGCGGCGTCGCGCTCGCACCCCGGGGCCTGCAGGGTCTCACCGATCCAGGCGCGCACCCGCTCCTCCTCGAGCTCCAGCCGCGCGGTCGGCGGCGGCGCGGGCGGGGCCTCGGCCGGGGTCTCGGCGGGCGCGCCCGCCGCCGCGAGCAGCTCCGCGATCTCGTCCTCGCTCAGCCGCCCCTCGCTGGGCGCGGGGGGCCACGGCATCATGCGGTCGCCGTCCTCGCCCTCGAGGATGAGCCGGGGCGCGCCGTAGCCCGCCATCGAGGCCGAGAGCAGCACCCGCTGCACCTGCGCGAAGGGCACGTCGCCGTCGACGCGCAGGTTGTAGACGCCGGCCCCCGAGCCCGAGCCGCTCGCCGACGCCTCCGCCCGGCGAGCCCGGGACAGGATGGGCTCGAGCTGCGGCAGCCGGGTCGGGCCCGCGGTCGGCGCCTCCAGGGTCTCGTCGAGCCGCGGCCAGTCGACCGCGCCCTCCGGCGCCGACGCGCGCGCCGCCGCGAGGGCGGGCTCCGGCCAGGTCCCCACCAGGGCGTGGTTGCGGACCCGGATGGCCTCCGCGCGCACGTGCACCTCGGTGGCCGGGGTAGCCGGCGCGAGGTCATCGAGGGCTGCGCGGACGGGCGCGGGCGGCGCCTCGGCCGGGGGCGCGTCTCCGAGCGCTGGCGTCCGGGCGTCGGCCCCGCCGCAGCTGCCCGGCGCGCAGGACCCGAAGAGGCTCAGGGCCAGGATCAGCGGCAGGCGCTCCACAGCCCCTCGTTCGCGGAGCGCGCCGCGGCCTCGTCGGCGCGGAAGCTGGACTGCCACGTCCGGTTGTCGCCCACGCCGAGCTCGGTGGCGAACCCGCGGCGCAGCATCTGCCGCTCCCACATGTCGCCCTCGCCGGTGCCGATGTGCACGTAGGCGAGCACCCGGTCGAAGCGGTCGAAGCACTCGCCGTCGAAGGTCAGCCAAACGAGGTGATCCTCGAGCTGCTCGGTGAAGGCGCGGGCGTCGTCGCCGTAGCACTCGGCCGGCATCCCGTCGTGCGCGATCTCCGGCGTGTCGATGCCGATCATGCGCACCGGCGCGTCGAAGACCTCGCTGATCCCGTCGACCCGGATCGTGTCCCCGTCGGTCACGCGGTAGACGCGCCCCAGCACCGGCGCGCGGCACGGCGCGCTCCCTCTCGGCAGCACCCGCGGATCGATGACCTCGAGGCGCGCGTCGTCGAAGGTGATCGCGCTCTCGTAGTCGTTGTCCGGCGCGGGCCCCACCCCGGCGTCGGACGTCGGCGGCGGCGGCCCCGCGTCGGTGGGGGTGCCGACCTGGCGAGGGCAGCCGGTGAGGGTGAGCGCACAGAGCAGCAGCGCGGAGCGAGTCATCGAACGAAGAGGCTACTTCAGGGCAGCAGCCGCCGCACCCGCTCCGTCCACCGCGTCCAGAGGCCCGGTCGCGCGCGCTCGGTCCGGCGCGCGTCGACCCAGGCCCGCTTGGCCTGCAGCGTCTCCCGGACCCGGCGCGAGGTCTCCGGGTCGAGGCCCGGCGCGCAGCCCGCCTCGAGGCCCTGGAGCCACGCGTCTTGCTCGGCTTGCAGCCGCCGCCGCTTCTCATCCAGCGACACGTCGCGCCTCCTCTCCGTCGCGTCGCCAGGCCGCGTCGATCGCGTCGAGCTCCTGGTAGAGGGCCTCGCGCGAGCCGAAGCCGTCGTCGCGCTCCAGCAGGGTCGGCAGGCGGAGCCCGCGCCGGGCGAGCGAGGCGAGCAGCGCGAGGGGCCCCTCCGACACGGGGTGCGCGTGGGTGTCGCGGTAGACTTCTCCGCACCACGCCCCGCCGGCCACGTGCACGTAGGCGACGCGCTCGAGCGGGTAGCGGTCGAGCCACGCCTCGACGTCCCAGCCGAAGTTGAGGGCGTTGGCGTGGAGGTTGGAGACGTCGAGCAGGAGCTTGCAGCCGGTCCGCAGGGTCAGCGTGCGCAGGAAGCTCGCCTCGTCCATCGTTCCAGACGCCTCGTACAGCTGGGCGATGTTCTCGATCGCGATCGGCAGCCCGAGCGCGTCCTGGGCGCGCAGCACGTTGTCGACCACCACGTCGAGCGCGTCCGCGGTCCGGCGCACCGGCAGGAGGTGCTCGGTCTCGACCCCGCCGCCGCGCACGAAGGCCAGGTGCTCGCTGACGAAGGGCGCGTCGAGCCGGGTCGCCACCTCGCGCAGCCGGGCCAGGCGCCGGGGGCACGGCGGGTCGCCGCTGCCGAGGGAGAGCGAGACCCCGTGCGGGATGATCGGGACCCCGCGGTCGAGCAGCGCGCGCAGCGGCGCCGGGATCGGCCCGCGCGTCGGCACGCTCTCGGCGATGACCTCGGTGAGCGCGAGGTCCGCGCGCCGCTCGCACGCCCAGGCGGTCTCCGGGCGCCAGCCGAGCCCGACGCCCGGCCTCACGAGCAGCCCCCGCAGCCGCCGCACCCGCCGCCGCAGCCCCCGCCGCACCCGCCGCCGCAGCTCGAGCAGCTCGATCCGCAGCTCGAGCCGGACGAGATGAACCCGCTCGACGCCACCACCGGCGCCGGGAAGAAGGCCGGCAGCACCGCGAGGCCGCCGCCGAGCGCCGCCGCGCCGAACACCCCGGCGGCGAGCGCGACCTCGTGGCTCCCGAGCTGCTCGGGCGCGCTCCGGGCGGTGGCCTCGAGGGCGGCGTTCTCCGCCGCCAGATCCGAGAGCAGCGCGTCGGCCCGGGCGGTCCTCGCCTTGCGGCGCCGGACGAGGAGCGCGGCGACGATGGAGACCGCGACGAGGAAGAGCAGGAAGCCGATCGGTCGCCCGCGCGAGAGGCCGACCGCCATCTTGGCCAGGCCGAGCAGCGAGAGCCCGATCAGCGGCGCGCGCACGATCAGGTTCCGCATCCGCAGCTGGCTCTTGCTGAGCAGGAGCCCGAAGCCGCGGAGGGCGCGCTCGTTCTCGTCTCGCCACGCGGCGGCGGCCAGCTGGAGGTCGAGGCGCGACGCGCCGAGCTCGTCGGTCGCCGCCTGGAGCACGACGTGATCGAGGGGGTGCTCGCCCGCCGCGGCGACGGAGCCGCGATAGGTCCCGTCGGGCCGCGCGCCGCCGTGCGGCGTCTTCGTCCGGTACACGCGATCGTCGCGCATCTCGATCAGCCCCCGGTGCATCAAGGCGGCGACGGAGGCGCTCAGCGCCCCGGCGAGGTCGCCGCGCAGGAGCGCGATCGCGTAGGGGTGCAGCCGGTCGCGGTCGGCGGCGGAGAGGCGCGAGCGGGGCCAGCCGACCAGCTCCACCCAGAACAGGCCCCAGACGACCCCGACCCCGAGGCCCAGCGCGAAGAGGAGGAGGAACGCCGGCCCCTTCAGGTCGAGCGGGTTCACGCCTCCTCCGCGCGATCGGCCAGCTCGATCGCCCGGGCCAGCAGCGCCAGCGCCTTCGCGTAGAGCCCCTCCGGGTCGGGCGGGATGCCGCCGTCGCGCTTCAGCGCCGCGAACGCGTCGAGGGTCGCGCCGTCCAGGTCGAGGCGCCCGCGCGCCGCCGCGTAGACGTCGCCTCCGCGGGGCTCGTCGAGCACGTCGAGGAGCGCCCCGAGCTCCAGCTGGAGCGAGCGAGCGGTGGCCCGGAGCGCCTCGTGGAGCCGCTCGGCCCCGCCGCGCGAGAAGACGGCGACGCGGCGCAGGCGCAGGAGGTGGTTGCGCAGCTCCTGCTCCACCCGGAGGCGGAGGTGCGCGCGCTCGACCTCGACCGCGCCGAAGGGGTCCTCGCCGAGCAGGACGTCGTGCGAGGCGGCGATGTCGGCCATCTTGATCGGGAAGACGTCCGCCACCCGCGCGACCTCGCCGCGCTCGAGCAGGAGCGCGTTGACGCGCGCCTCCCGGAACGCGGCGCGCAGCGGCTCGCCGATCGCGAAGAGCGCCTCCGCGCTCGCCTCCGGCAGGACCACCGCCACGTTGATGTCGCTGCGGCCCTCGACCCACTCGCCCTTGGCGAGGCTGCCGTAGACCACCACCGCGTCCGGCGCGTGCGGCTTCAGCCGCGAGACCAGGCGCTCGAGCGCCTCACGCGCCCGCTTCGGGTATGTCTCCATGCTCCCTCCTCCCGGGTACGAGAGTACACCGGGAGGAGCGCGCGGATTTCAGAACCGGAACTGGGCTTCGAGGCGCGCCTCGAACTCGGTCAGCGCGGCGTCGGGCTGCGCGTCGGGCGGGCGGCACTGGTCGCCGAAGACCTGCTGACACTCCATGTTCATCGCGAACAGGAGGCTCAGGATCCCGATGTTGCGGAAGTAGTACCAGTGGAGCGCGGTGCGCACCTGGAACTGCTCGATCGGCTGCCGGAACTGCGAGCTGAACGCCGGCGTGACGCGCGGGTCGTACTCGAGGGGCACGAAGAAGCCGCCGACGTCGGCCGCGAACATCAGCGTCCGCGGCACGAGGAGCACGCTCGCCTGGAAGTTCCAGGCCGTCTGCAGGCCGTCGAAGTCGAGCACGTAGCGGCTGTAGCTCTCGGCGCGGAAGCCGAGGTGCCAGAAGCGCCAGACCGCGAACACGTTCCACGCCGCGTAGCGCTCCACCGGGCGCTGGTCGAAGCGCGCGCCGGCGATGACCGCGAGGGTCATCGGCACCTTCGTGTAGAGGAAGGGCGTGTCGAAGCGGTCGTAGCGGCCGATGAGGTTGAGCTGGATCTGGGCGCCGGTGCCGTAGCTGAAGTTGCGGTCCTCGCTCCGGAAGAAGCGGCCGCCGACGTTGCCGTTGAACTCGCCCGAGCCGCCGGCCGCGAACACGCGGAAGCGGAGCACGTTGTCGCTCGTGATCGGGCCGCCGACCTCGAGGGCCGCGCCGTTGCCCTGCTCGAAAGCGTTGAAGAGGTAGAACGGCGGGTCGAGCAGGGGCTGCTTCGACGTCGAGACGATGAGACCCGGGCTCAGGCCGCCGGAGCCGCTGTTGATGCTGAGGTAGTGACCCTCGTTCCCGATCGGGATGTTGAAGGTCGCGAACGTCATGCGCAGCGTGCGCTCGGCGCGGAGGTTGATGAGGAAGAACGAGTTCTGGATGAACGGGATCGGGCCGAGGGCGCGGAGCTGGATCCGCGTGAAGCGCACGTCGCCGGTCGGGTCGGTGTACTCGCTGAAGCCGTCGCCATCGAGGTCGGGCGTCTCGTCGATCCGGAGGCTGGCCGCGATGCCGGCGACCACGCTGAAGCGGATGCCGGGCGAGCTCGAGCAGACGGTCACGCTCGGGTCGAAGCGGCAGCCGAAGTCCTGACAGTCGGTGCGGCCGTCGTCGTCGTTGTCCACGCCGTCCGAGCACAGGTAGTCGTTGCGCTCGCCGTCGGCGTCGTCGCCGCGGCCGATGAGGTCCTCGACGCTCATGTCGCCGCTGAGCTCGGGGATCTCGTCGGCGCCGGCCTGGGTCGAGGCCCCGCCGCCGCCCGAGACCGAGCCCTGCCACGAGCCCGAGCAGACGGTGATGCCCGGCGTGCTCGCGCAGTCGTCGTCCTCACAGTCGACCGCGCCGTCGCCGTCGTTGTCGATCCAGTCGCTGCAGCGGTCGTTGGTCCGCTCCTGCTCGCCGCCCGCCTGGCAGTGGGGATGGTCGAAGCAGTCCGCGTCGGCGCAGTCGGCGAGCCCGTCGCCGTCCTGGTCCTGCCGGTCGTCGCACACGGTCTCGGTGGTGGCGCGCGGCGTCTGCGTCTGCGGCTCGGGCTGCCCCGAGAAGACGAGGTTGGGGTCGCTCTCCGCGGGCTCCTCCGGCGGCGGCGTCGCGGGGCCCGTGCCCTCGCCCGTGCCCGGCCCGACCGGCTCGGTCGCCTCGTCCTGCGCGGCGACCACCGAGGCGCTCAGCGCCCCCACCAGCAGCGCCCCGAGGACGCAGCTCACGATGCTCTTCATCCGACTCTCTCCACTCATCGCGGCGAACAACTTCAGGGGCAGACGAACTCGGAGCCCGCCGGGCCCGGTCGGCTACAGGACAGCGACGCACCGCAGTCGTCGTCGCTCGTGCAGGGCTGACCGGCGCGCTCACCGATCACGCAGGTCCGGCCGCCCGCGTAGCGGCAGAGCGGCGGGCAGACGCGCGTGCCGTCGGGGTTCCGGGCCGGGGTGCAGACGACGCTGCCGGGCTCGGTCTCCTCGAAGCAGTCGTCGTAGGTCATGCCGTCCGGCACCGCGACCGCGCGCGGGTTGTGGTTGCACTCCCAGTCTTCGCAGTCGGTGAACCCGTCGCGGTCCCCGTCGCGGCCGTCCATGCAGCTCCGCACGCTCATGGCCGCCTGCTCGGCGCAGGTCGCGGCCTGCACGGCCGAGCCCTCCTGGAAGTTCGAGTCCTCGTTGGCGAAGACGCTCTCCGCGCACGGGCCGCGGATCGACAGGCACTGGCCGTCGAAGCAGGAGTCACCGGCCGGGCAGTCCGCGTCGGCGGTGCAGTGCTGTCGGCAGAGGTTCCGGAAGCCGCCGCCGGCGGACACCCGGTCGCAGGTCCAGCCGCTCGGGCAGTCCGGATCGGAGTTGCACGGGGCGCCGCAGACACCCTCGAGGCACTGGGTCGGCGACGGGCAGTCGGCCGGGCCATCGCAGAAGCGCGTGCCGAGCACGAAGGTCTGGAATCGGCACGAGAAGTCCGCGCAGTCGGTGAAGCCGTTCTCGTCGTTGTCGACGCCGTCGATGCAGCGCTCGAAGGTCGTCTCGCTGGTCAGCGCGCAGAACTCGACCGCGTCCGGGTCGCCGTCGCGCGAGCAGGAGAAGTCGCCGCAGTCGGTGAAGCCGTCGCTGTCGTTGTCCTCACCGTCCATGCACTCGGCGAGGGTGCTCTCCTGGGCGTCGGCGCAGAACGCGGCCACCGCCGGGTCGGCGCCGGAGCCGACGTCGTTGCAGGAGAAGTCCTCGCAGTCCGGGAAGCCGTCGAAGTCGTCGTCGATCCCGTTGGTGCACTCGGCCATCGTCCGCTCCTGGCCGCAGCTCGGGTCGCTGCTGCAGTCGCGGTCGGCGCAGTCGGTGTTCCCGTCCGCGTCGTCGTCCTCGCCGTTGGTGCAGTTCTCGTCGGGCCGGCTGGCGCAGAACATGACCGCGGCCGGCGTCGCGCCGCGGCTCTCCATCGTGCAGGAGAAGTCGCCGCAGTCGGTGAAGCCGTTGCCGTCGTTGTCGTTGCCGTCCGAGCAGAGCTCGAGGGTGTGCTCGGGGCCCTGGCAGCGGGGGGCGTCGTAGCAGCTCGGGTCGGCGCAGTCGGTGCGGCCGTTGCCGTTGTCGTCGACCATGTCGCCGCAGTCCGCCTCCGGCGGGCAGGACGGGGTGCCCTGGCAGCCCGGGTCGAAGCAGTCGCGGAGGCCGTCCATGTCGTCGTCGACGCCGTTGTCGCAGATCTCGAGGCTGCAGGCCGGGTCGTCGTCGCAGTCGTCGTCGCGGCAGTCGGCGAAGCGGTCGCCGTCGTCGTCGAGGCCGTTCGAGCAGTCGCGCTCGCGCTCGCACACCGTGACGAAGTCGTTGTTGCGGCAGCTGAAGTCCTGGCAGTCGGCGAAGCCGTTGCCGTCGTCGTCGATGCCGTTGCTGCAGGTCTCGTCGTCGACCTCGGTGAGGCAGCAGAGCTCCATGATCGCCTGGCAGCCGCGGTCGCCGCAGTCGAACTGGCCGTCCTCGTCGTCGTCGATGCCGTTGCTGCAGAGCTCGAAGGTGTTCTCGACGCCGAGCGGCGGCGTGAGCGGGATCTGCTCGCCGCAGTGCCCGTTCATCAGGCAGTCGGAGTCCTGGCAGTCGATGCGGCCGTCCTGGTCGTCGTCGCGACCGTTGGCGCAGCTGAGCTCGTCGGTCTCGTAGCCGGCCGGCGGCGGGCGATCGATGACTCCGTCACCGTCGAAGTCGAGCGTGAAGCAGCCGCCCGCCGTCAGGGCGAGCACGATGGGGAGCGCGCGACGCATCAGTGTCCCTCTCCGTGGCCCCAGTCGCCGTGTCCGCGCAGGCACTCCGCGCGGTCGCGACCGTAGCGCCGCTCGAACGGCACGTGGAGCATGCACGAGCCCCGCTCGGTGCGGGTCTCGCCGAGCTCACCCGCCTGCTGCATCGCGCGGATCCGCTGCTCGACGAGCGGCCGGGCCGGGCCCTGCAGGTACTCGGGCAGCTCTCCGATGCGGTGGAAGCGCGAGACGAACTCGACGAGGTGCAGGTTGGCGAAGTCGGCCAGGAGCGGCGCGAGCTCGGGGTCGGCGCGGAGCCGGCGGGCCGCCTCGGTCACCCGCGGCACGTCGACCCGGATCTCCTCGTTGCAGACCCAGCTGCACTCCTCGTAGGTCTCGCGGTGCTGCATCGACTCCGAGTGGCCGTCGCGCACCGAGATGAGGCGGTTGTAGTGCCACTCCCGGCTCGGATCCTCGTCGGCCGAGTGGATGGAGGTCATCACGTAGTCGGGCACGCCGTGGGCCCACATGCCGCGGCGGTTCCGGATGGCCTCCTGCTGGGCGCGCAGGTACGCGGGCGGCGACGGGGTGTCGTCGGCCTGGTAGGCGTGCGCGTAGCCGCGGCGGATCTGATCGACCGCGAGGTCCGGGCAGATCATCAGCACGCGGCCGTAGGTGTCGGTCGAGCCGTCGGTGGTGCAATGCCAGGTGCCGCGGCGACCGTTGTAGGTCGCCATCTTGGCGTTGATGTAGAGCTCGTAGGGGTGCCAATCGCCCCACTGGTGCCCGGGCCCGAAGGACTCGAGGGTGTTGAAGCCGGCGAGGCGGCACTGGCTGCCGCGGTACTCGCCGCCGAACACGCGGAAGGAGTCGCCGTCGTTGAAGCGAACGGGGACCGGCGTGCCGTTGATGAACACGCGGGTGTAGGCGTCGCCGAAGACGGGACTGGGCCCGGTCGTCATCACCGCGAGGCCGAGGGCGACGGCGGCGAGGAGGAATCCCAGGGATCGAGCGGAGAATCGAGAGGAGAAACGAGGCATGTTGGCGCGATGAGGCTGCGTCCCCCGGGGGCGCATCGAAGGCGATCGAAGCCCGCCTGTCAAACGGAACCGTGCGACGACATCGAAACGGAAGCCGTCTCGTGCGCCGCGAACCAGCGCCGCAGCCGGGCGTTGATGGCCCGCGCGCACTGAAAGATCAAGCCGTGGCCCGCGAAGTCGTAGAGCACGTCGTCGTCCCCGGGCACGAGCGAGGCCAGGCGCGCCTGCTCCCGCGGGCTCACCAGCCCGTCGCGGCCGGCCCGGATCGTCTGCACCGGCATGCGCAGCGACGCGAGCCGGGACCGGGTGTCGTGGGTCATCACCGCGCGGAGCTGGCCGAGGCGGGTCCGGGGCGAGGGCCGCGAGCCGAGCTGCTCCTCCATGCGCCGGGCCATCGCCGCGCGATCGGCCACCCGCAGGTAGTCGGCCGGGTAGAGGAGATAGGCGAGCGCGTGATGACGCTCCTCCGGCGGCAGCAGGTTGACCTGCAGGAAGCCGCGCACCCCCCGGAGCGGCGGCACCCGGCTCGACGGCCCGCCGGCGTGGGTGGCGATCAGGGTCAGGGAGGTGACGCGAGAGGGCGCGGCGAGCGCCAGCTCCTGCGCGATCATGCCGCCCATCGAGACGCCGACCACGTGGGCGCGATCCCAGCCCGCGGCGTCCATCACCCGGAGCGCGTCGCCGGCCATGTCCTTCATGCCCCACGCGCCGGGCGCCTCCTCGGAGTCGCCGACCCCGCGGTTGTCGAAGGTGACGAGCCGGTGGTCGCGCGACAGCTCCTCGACCTGCGGCCGCCAGACCCGGCCCCGCATGCCCATGCCCATGATCATCAGGACGCGGGGGCCGCGGTCGCCGTGGCGGGTGAAGGCGATGCGCGGGGAGCCGTCGGTGACGCCGGTCACGCGTCCGCCTCCTCGTCGTCCTCTTCGTCCTTCTTCCGGCGGATCTCCTCCTCGCGCACCTCCTCTTCGGGCGGCGGGGACTCCTCGCGCCGGTTCCGGCGGCCGACGAAGATCATGTAGAGCATCGCGCCGAGCGCGAGCCAGCCGGGCCAGTCGCCGAGGTACTCGTAGACGGTGTGGCCCTGGAGCATCGCCACCTCGCCGTGCAGGCTCGCGCGGTCGAAGAGCGGCCCCTCGGCGATCACGCGGCCGGTGGGATCGATGATCGCGCTGACGCCGGTGTTCGTGGCCCGCACGAGGTAGCGGTGGTGCTCGACCGCGCGCATCTTCGCGAGCGCGAGGTGCACGTAGGGCTCCTGCGTGTCGCCGAACCAGGCGTCGTTCGTGACGTTCACCAGGAGGTGCGGGTTGGCCTCGCGCACCGCCTGCCGCACGAACTTCGGGAGGATGTCCTCGTAGCAGACGAGGGTGGAGATCCGATATTCGCGGAAGGGCAGCGGCCGGACGTGATCGCCCGGGGTGAAGTGCCCGGTGTTCGGCGAGTAGTCGTAGAGGACCGGGAAGACGTCGCCGAAGGGGATGTACTCGCCGAAGGCCAGGAGATAGGTCTTGTCGACGTGGGCCTGGATGCGGCCCGCCTCGTCGGTGATGAAGGCGGTGTTGTAGGCGCGGCGGGTCCCGTCCTCGGCGCGGTCGATGCTGAGGCCGCCGAAGATGAGGGGCGTGCGCGGGAAGCCGGGGTTGTCGATCCGGAACCAGGCGGCCGCGTTGTCGAAGAAGGGCGCGACCGGGGTGCCGGTGTCGCGCGGCACGGTGAAGGTGGCGGCGGACTCGGGCCAGACGAGCAGGTCGAGCTCCGGGTGGGCCGCCTCGAGCTCGGCGGACTGGGCGAGGTGGCGATGGAGGCCCTCGCCCGGGTCCTCGCGCTTCTCGTAGATGCCCATGTTGGTCTGCACGACGCCGACCTCGATCTTCGGCGCGGCGGCGACCCGGGCCTCGACCTCGGAGATGCGCCACGCGCCGTAGCCGAGCACGAAGACCACGCACCCCGCGAACACGGCCGGGGCGCGCCAGGCGAGCGGCTCCTTGCGCACCCGGGCCCGCGCGAGCTCGTAGAGGGCGCCGTTGCCGAGCATCGCCAGCGCGGTCAGCAGCATCGGGCCGCCGAGGTCGGCGACCTGCACCACCACCGGCAGCATGTGAAAGCTGTTGCCGTAGTAGTGGTCGAAGAGCATCGGGAAGACGGTCTCGGCCGTCAGGTACGCGGCGACGAGCGACGCGGTCGCGTTGAACCCGCGCTCCCGCGCGCGGCGCCAGAGCCAGAGCACGAAGACGAACTCGATGGCCTGGTAGAGGAAGTAGATGGAGGCGAAGGCGAGCGCGAGCGGATACGGGAAGCCCCCGAAGTCCACGATCGTGTTCACCACCCAGTAGAAGCCGCCGTAGTAGGCGATGTAGCCGAAGAAGAGCGCGCGCCAGAAGAACTTCCAGCCGATCGGCTTCGGGTCGGCGTCGAAGACGAAGAGCGCCGGGACCATGCCGCAGAACGCGAGCGGCCAGACCCCGAACCCGGCGAAGCCGAGGAACATGAGTACCGCGCTGACGAGCAGCAGCCCGTAGCTCCGGCCGATCTCGGCCCAGTCGCGGGCGGGCTTCTTCGGCGCCGCTTCGGGCGCGCTGGTGTTCTTCTTCGCGCCGGGGCGGGCGCGCCTCTTCTTCTTCGCCATGCGGTGGGCTTCAGGCCTTGGCGCCGAGCGCCTTGCGGACCTTGGAGACGAGCTCCTCGGTCTTGAAGGGCTTGGTCACGTAGAACCGCGCGCCCGCGTTGATGCCCGCGATCACGTCGCGGGGCTGGGTCCGGGCGGTGAGCATCACCACCGGCACGTGGGCGAGCTTGCTGTCGTGCTTGAGCTGCTTCGAGAGCGTCAGCCCGTCCATGCGCGGCATCATCAGGTCGGTGACGATGACGTCGGGGCGCGCGGCCTTGGCCTTCTCGAGCGCCTCCTGACCGTCCCGCGCCGTCTCGACGTCCCCGAGCGCCCGGAGCACGTGGTCGAGCATCTTGAGCACGTCCGGATCGTCCTCGGCGACGAGGATGCGCGGTCGACTCCCGGTGGCTGCCATGGCGCGCTCGAAGGTAGCACGTGAGCGCGACTCCGCCGCTCCCGCCGCCGGCGACACGCACCGATTGCGCCCCCGGAGCCGCCGCCGGCACGTGTACGAACCTGGCACACGCGATGCGTCAGGTCGCTCCGGGGGGAATCATGAAGACCGACTGGAAGCGATGCGCCTGGGCGGGCGCGCTCGCGGCGGCCGCGCTGTGCCCGAGCGCGGCGGCGGCGACCGAGGGCCCCGAGACACCCGACAACCCGTACGCCGAGGACGCCCGGGCGACGCCGCCCGAGCCGCCGGCCTCGCCAGAGGGCCCGATCACCGCGCTCGATCGGGTGCTCGCCGAGGGCTCGGCCGACCCGATCGCCGCGGTGCCGGACGCCGAAGATCTGCGGCGGGACGCGGCCCAGGAGCGCGACGAGGCGGAGGCCCGCGCGCGGGAGGCCGCCCGGCAGCGGCGACTCGCCGAGCGCGCTCGCGAGGAGGCCCGCGCCCGCGAGGAGGCCCCTTCGCCCGAGCCGCGCGCACAGCCTCCGCGGGCCCCGGTCCCGGTCGTGACGACGACGCCGCCCGCGAGGGAGCCCGCGGCGGAGCCGACACCTCCTTCTCCCAGGCCGGGACCCGCGCCGATCGCGATCGACGCCGACACCGAGCGCGCCCTCAGCGCCGCGCTCGCGCCCGTCGCGGCGCCGGCGCCGGAGCCGGAGGCGGAGCCCGAGCCGGACCCGCGCGGGGTCGCGGTGCAGGCGGCGATCCGGGAGATCTCTCCCGACGTCCGCGCCTGCGCTCCCGCGCGCCGAGGGGGCGTGGTGCGGATCGAGGCCACCTTCCGCGCCGACGGCGCCGTCCGGCGGACCCGGGTCGGCCGCGCGGCGACGCACCTCACCCCGGCCGAGCGGTCCTGCATCGCGCGGGCGGCGAGGCGGGCGCGGGCGAGCGAGCTCGGCGCGCCGCTCGAGGTGACCTTCGAGCTACGCCTCTAGCTAGGCGGGCTCGTCGTCGGGCTTGCGGCGCCGGAAGCGGCCGGGCGGCACCTTGGGCGCGGCCACCCGGAGGAGCGCCGGCTGCACGATCAGGGTCGAGAGCAAGCACATGCCGACCGTGACCCCGATCAGCTCGCCGAAGCGCTGCACCGGCACGAACGAGCTGGTCAGCATCACCCCGAAGCCGAGCATCAGGGTCACGCAGCTGACCACCACCGCGCGACCGGTGCCGCGGGCCGCGCGCACGAGCGCCGCGTTGCGGCCGATGCCGTTCGCGATCTCCTCCTTGTAGCGCGCGAGCAGGTGGATCGAGCCGTCCACCGCGAGCCCGAGGCTGATCGAGAAGACGATCACCGTGGCCGCGTTGAGCGGGATGTCGCGCATCGCCATCCAGGCCACCGTGCCCACGAGCGGGAGCACGTTGGGGGGGATGCTCAGCATGCCGAGGCGCCAGCTGCCGAAGAGCACGACGAGCATGCCGAAGATGATCAGCACCGCGGTGCTCAGGCTGCCCAGCAGATCGCGCACCACCGCGTTGAGGCCGACCGACCCGGTGTAGCCCTCGCCCGCCATCGAGACGTCGATCCCGAGCGGGCCGAAGCGCTCGTCGAGCCGGGCGCGCAGCGCGTCGATGACCACGATGCTCCGGGCGGCGCCGATGTCGGCGAGCCGCACCTGGATCCGCGCGACCCGGCCGTCCTCGGTGATGAAGGCGTTGAGCGGATCCGGCTCGACCCCGGCGAAGAGGGTGCGCAGCGCGTCGACCTGCTCGGCCGAGGCGAAGCGCTCGGTGCGGGCTTCGTCGTCGCCCGCGATCTGGGCCCAGGTCTCGTGCAGGTAGTCGCTGATCGAGACGGTGCCGAGCACGCCGTCCTGCTCGCGCAGCCAGGCCTGGGTCTCGTCGATGGCGGCGATGACCTCGGGGTCGTCGAAGCGCGCGGGGTCCTCCGCCTCGAGCATGATCTCGAGCGGGCGCACCCCCTCGAGCTTCTCCTCGAGCAGCAGGGTGCTGACGACCGCCTCGTCCTCCTCGTCGAACTCGTCGAGCAGGGCGCTGTCGACGGTGACCTTGATCGCCATCCAGCTGAAGCCGCCCATCAGCAGCGCGGCGCCGACGATGAAGGGCCACGGGCGCCGCAGGATCTTGGCGGTCAGCACCACGATGGCGCGCTCGAGCAGCCCGCGATCGGCCCGCGGCGCGTCCTCCTTCGCGCGCTTGATGCGCAGGGTGATGCGCTTGCGCTCCCGCGGCGGCAGCGGCGGGTCGAAGAGCGTCATCGCCGGCGGCAGGAAGCCGATGGTGACCACGTACGCGATGAGCACGCCGATGCCCGCGGTGACGCCGAAGCGCTGCAGCATCGCGGTCTGGCTGACCACCAGCGAGGCGAGGCCGACGGCGGTGGTGATCGACGTCAGGAAGCAGGCCACCGTCATCGCCTTCACGGTGTTGCGGGCCGCCTCCATCTTGCTCGACGCGTGATCGAGCTCCTCCCGGTAGCGCCCGATCAGGTGGATCGAGTCGCTGACGCCGATGATGATCAACAGCGGCGGGATGATGTTGTTGATCACGTTCATCGTCTCGCCGGCGAGGGCCATGGCGCCGATGACCATGATCGCGCTCAGGCCGACCGCGACGACGGGCAGGAAGGTGCCCGGCACCCAGCGGAACGAGATGAAGAGCAGGACGAGGCACACCAGCAGCGTGAGCGGCACGATGCGCACGTTGTCGTCCGCCATCTTCACGACGATGGAGTTGAAGAGGTGGGGCAGGCCCCCGCGGTGCACGGTGACGCCGCTCGGCGGCGGGTTGGCCTCGAGCCACGCGTCGACGCTCTCGACCGTGTCCTGCATCACGCGGTGATCCTCGACCCGCTCGTCGAGGGCGAGGGCGACCACGGTGAGGGTGCGATCGCGGCTGATGAGGCGCCCCTCGAGGAGCGGCGCGGCGTCGATGGCGCGGATCAGCCGCTCGCGCTCGGCGTCGGTGACCTCGTCGCCCTCGACCGCCGCCCCGTACTGCACGTCGGCCAGGCGCCCCGCGATCGAGCCGAGGCCCATCGGGAAGCGCTCCGGCGACGACCGGACGAGCACCCCGAGCGCGTCCTCCACCTCGGGATCCACCGCCGGCTCGTCGTCGAGATCGTCGAGGCCCTCGAGATCCTCCTCCTCGAGGTCGTCGAGCGAGGGCGCGTCGTCGAGGTCGTCGAGGCCCGCCTCCTCCGCCGCCGCGGGCAGCGCGAAGGGGGTCACCGTGATCCCGTCGACCCGGTCGACGTAGTCCTCGCGCTGGAAGGCGCGGGCCAGGCGGTGCACGTAGGCGAGCGGCTCGGGCGCGAGCACGTCGTCGGCGGTGATGAGCATCACCACCACGTGATCGGGGTTGCCGAAGCGCCGGTTGAAGTTGGCGCTGATCTCGGCCTGATCCTCGACCCCGCTCGCGGTCAGCTGCTGCGGCGTCGGATCGGCCACGAGCTGCGGGATCCAGATCCCGAGCCCCAGCGTGATCGCGCCGATGATCCCGAGCATCAGGCCGCGTCGCCGTGTGAGCAGCCCGGCGAAGGCGTCGAGGAACCGGTTCAACGCGGGCCTTCGGAGATGTGGGTGAAGCGAGACATGCGTTCAGCGCGCCGGAGCCACACGGGCCCCGCGGAGGCTCATCGTGCTTGTCGCACGCTCTCGGTGAGCACGTCCAACAGGTGAGTGAGATCGGCCTCCGCGATGTTGAGCGGCGGCGTGACGTAGACCGTATCCCCCAGTGGACGGAGGAACACCCCCCTCGCGCGCGCCTCCTCGAAGACCCGCCAGCCCGCCTCCCCGCGGTAGCCGCCCTCGCCGAGGTCCGCGGCGCCGACCAGCCCGAGGGTGCGGACCCGGTGCACGCCCGGCAGCGCGGCGATCTGCTCGAAGGCCGCCTCGACGATCGGGGCCTTCTGCCGCACCTGCCCGACGATGTCGTCCTCGCGGTAGATCGCCAGGACCTCCCGAGCGACCGCGGCCCCGAGCGGGTTGCCGCAGAAGGTGTGGCCGTGCATCAGCGCGCGCTCGGCGCCGCCGCGGAAGCCGTCGTAGACGCGCCCGGTCGCCAGCGTGGCCGCCATCGGGAGCACGCCCGCGGTGAAGCCCTTGGCCGTGCACAGGAAGTCGGGCGTGATCCCGGCGAGCTCGCACGCCCACATCGCGCCGGTGCGCCCGTAGCCGGTGAAGACCTCGTCGGCGATCAGGAAGGTGTCGACCTCGCGGGTGACCTCGCGGAGGCGCGCGAGCAGCGCCGGGTCGTACATGCGCATGCCGGCCGCGCCCTGGATCAGGGGCTCGACGATCACGCCGGCGATCTCGTCCGGCCGAGCGCGGAGCTCTCGCTCCACGTGGGCGAAGGCCTTCTCCCAGCCGTCCGGGTCGGCCGCGTCGGGCGCCCGGATCACCTCGAAGAGCAGCGGGTGGAAGACGTGGTGGAACTCCTCGAGGGCGGCGAGGCTGGCCGCGCCGAGGGTGTCGCCGTGATACGCGCCGGCGAGCGAGATGAAGCGGGTCCGCGAGGGCCGGTCGTTCTGCTGCCAGTACTGGAACGCGGCCTTCACCGCGACCTCGACCGCGGTCGAGCCGTCGTCCGAGAAGTGGACCCGCTCGAGCCCCTCGGGGGCCACCTCGGCCAGCTCCTTGGCCAGGAGGGCGACCGACGGATGCGTGATGCCGCCGGCGGCCACGTGCATGAGGCGCTCGGCCTGCCGGGTCAGCGCGGTGCGGAGGCGCGGGTGGCCGTGCCCGAGGGTGCAGGTCCACCACGACGCGTTCCCCTCGAGGTAGCGGCGGCCGTCCGCGTCCATGATCCACGGGCCCTCGGCGTGGGTGATCACGAGCGGCTCGTGCCCCTCGTGGCGCTCGCTCGAGGTGTAGGGCGGCCAGACGTGCCGGCGCTCGAGGGCGACCACGTCCGCGCGGCTCGTGTCGGGGGGCAGGCGCATCGGCGCGGACCCTGCGTCGGCCCGCCCCGCTCGGCAAGCTTGGAGCGCCAGGACGCGCGAGCTAGATTGGCCGGGCTTTGCGCTTCCTCTTCACTCTGCTCGCCGTCACGGCGCTCTCCGGCGTGGCCGCCGCCCAGGATCTCGAGCGCGCCCGCGTCGCCTTCGAGCAAGGCCGCGTCGCCTACGAGGCCGGCGACTTCGAGACCGCGCTGATCCGCTTCCAGGAGGCGCACCAGATCACGGGCGCTCCCGAGATCCTCTACAACGTGGCCACCGCCGCCGATCGGCTGCGGCGCGACGAGGTCGCCCTCGAGGCCTACCGGGGATACCTCGCGGCGCGCCCGGGCAGCGAGGACCGCGCGAGCGTCGAGGCCCGGATCCGGGTGCTCGAGCGACAGATCGCCGACGCGCAGCGCGAAGAGGAGGAGCGCGGCGCCGCCGAGCGAGCCGCCGCCGAGCGGGAGGCCGCGGCCGCCGCGGCGCTGGAGCGCGCCCAGGCGCAGACCAGCGATCCCGGCCCGGCGCCGTGGGTGATCGCCGGCGCGGGCGCGGCGCTGGCGGTGGCCGGCGCGGTGCTCGTGATCGTCGCCGAGGTCGACGCCGGCTGCGTGACCGCGCCGAACGGCTGCGCCGACGACGGCCCGCGCTGGGAGGACTTCGCCGAGCGCTACGATCGCATCCCGGTCTTCCGGAGCATCGGCGCCGCGGCGCTCGGGGTCGGCGCGGCGGCGATGGCCGCGGGCGTGATCTGGTGGGTGGCCGCCAGCGGGAGCGGCCCCGAGGTCGCGCTCGGCCCGGGCGGCGTGCGGGTGCGAGGGAGCTTCTGATGCGTCGCGTGTGGCTGTCCCTTCTGCTCCTGGCGTGCGCGCCCGAGGTCCCCGAGGGCGTCTACGTCTGCGACGTCACGTCGGACTGCCCGCCCGGCATGACCTGCCAGGGCGGCCTCTGCTTCCGGGGCGAGGCCGACGCGGGCCCTTGCGTCCCCCAGACCTGCGAGGAGCTGCGCGCGAACTGCGGCGCGCTCGACGACGGCTGCGGCACCGAGATCCAGTGCGGCGAGTGCCCGGAGGGCCGCGAGTGCGGCGCCGAGGGCATCCCGAACGTGTGCGGCTGCCCCCCGCAGTCGTGCGACGCGCTCGGCGTCGAGTGCGGGGAGGCGGCCAACGGCTGCGGCGCGAGCATCGACTGCGGCGGCTGCGCGGCGGGCGTCTCCTGCGTGGAGGGGCGCTGCGAGTGTGACGGCGACACCCTCTGCCGGGAGCTCGGGTTCGACTGCGGGAGCGTGGAGACCCCCTGCGGCGACGTCGTACCGTGCGGCACCTGCGAGACGGCCGAGACCTGCGGGGCCGGAGGCCCGAACCGCTGCGGCGTCGGCACCTGCACCCCCGATCCGGACGCCTGCGAGGGCATGGAGTGCGGCATGGCGCCCGACGGCTGCGGGGACCTCGTCCCGTGCGGCACCTGCGCCGCGCCCCAGACCTGCGGCGGCGGCGGCGAGGCGGGGCGCTGCGGCTGCACGCCGACCACCTGCGCGGCGGCGGCGGCGGCCTGCGGGAGAGTCGTCGACGGCTGCGGCGCGAGCATCGACTGCGGCGAGTGCCCTCCCGCCCGCGACTGCACCACCGCGAACCAGTGCGTCTGCGCGATGGATCGCGGCGGGGACACGGCGGCCATGGCGTTCCCGCTGGGCAACCTGATGAACGGCTCGATGGCGACGTACCTCGACGAGGCCATCTACCCCCAGACCGACGAGGACTGGGTCCGCTGGGACTTCTCGGGCACGGCCGGCGCGCTCCAGGCGCACACCCTGGACGTCCACCTCCGCCGCCTGCCGGGCAACTTCGAGCTCGCCGTGTTCATCGAGTGCAGCGTGAGCGCCGAGGTCGACTCCCCGACGTGCACGGGCGGCTCCACGCCGATCATGCACCCCACCCTGGGCCCGGGGTGCGTGAGCGACGTCGCCGGCACCGGCGACGAGCACGTCACGATCGAGCGCGCGTGCAACGCGTCGCGCTACTTCGCGGTGGTCCGCCGCTCGCGAGCCGTCGGCGGCTCGCCGATCCTGCCCTGCGACGCCTACGAGCTCGGCGTGAGCCTGTCGGTGATGACCAAGTAGCTGCGGATCAGCGGCGCGCGCCGCGGCCGAAGCGCAGGGTGTAGCTGTAGATCGCCTCGCCGCCGCTGGGGCCCCGGGAGACCCGGATGGCGCTGCCGGCGCTCCGGACGCAGCGCTCGAAGCGGGAGTCCTCGAAGCCGCTGCGCTCCACCGCCACCCGCGAGGCGCGCCCGGCGCCCCGCACCGTGAACACCAGGTTCAGCTGCTGCGCCTGGAGGCTGCCGCGCTCGAGGTACTGGTCGTAGCAGCGCTCGAGACGAGCGGTGACGCCGCGGACGGCGGCGCGGATCACGGACGCGTCGAGCTGGCCCTGGCCGTCGACCTGCTCGGCGCGCAGGACCCGGATGTTCGAGGTCAGCGCGGCGTCCTCCTCCACCGTGCGCACGGTGCCGCCCTGCTGGGCCACGCTCTCGGCGGCGGGATCGGGGGGCGGCGCGCGCTCGACCACGCGGGTGCCGGGCGAGGGGATCTCGGCCGCGCGCACGCAGTCCCGGGTGGCCCGCTGCGCCGCCGCGGCGCGCGCGATCAGCGCCTCGATCGCCGCCTCCGCGTCCTGCCGCACGCGCCCGGTGGACCGATCGCGCTGCGCCTCGGACTCCCGGATCAGCCGCTCCACGCGGGCCATCTCGGTCTGCTGTCGCTCGAGACAGTCGGCGAACGAGCGCACGGAGGAGAGCGCGCGGGTGCGCTCGGAGTCGGTCAGCTCCTGCGCCGACGCGGCGGCGGGCACGAGGAGGGCGAGCAGGACGAGGGTGATGCGCATGGGCGAAGTCTATCCGGCGAGGGGGCTCGGAGGGTGGGGGTCTGGCCCACAGCGTCGGACGCCCCGCGGCCGCGGGATGTTCACCGGCGGCGGTTTTTGGTACGGCTCGGATCTCGACGAACCCGAAGGAGCGACCCGATGGCCTACGAAGTGCCCGCGCGCGTGCGCGAGAACGCCGCCACCCCGATCACCGATCTCGACCGCTACCGCGAGCACTGGATGCGGGCCGAGCGGGATCCCGACGCCTTCTGGCTCGACGTGACCAAGGAGCGCCTCGCGTGGCGCAAGGAGCCGACGATCGGGCTGCACGGCAGCTTCCACGAGATCAAGAGCGGGCCGCTCTCGTGGTTCTCCGACGGCGAGCTCAACGTGTCGGAGAGCTGCGTCGACCGTCACCTCGAGTCCCGCGGCGACAAGGTCGCGATCCTCTGGGAAGGCGACGAGCCGAGCGACGTCCGCAAGCTCACCTACCGCGAGCTGCACGCCGAGGTCTGCAAGGCGGCCAACGCGCTCACCGCGATGGGCCTGAAGAAGGGCGAGCGCGCGATCATCTACATGGGCATGGTGCCCGAGGCCGCGATCGCGATGCTCGCCTGCGCCCGCATCGGCGCCGTGCACTCGGTGGTCTTCGGCGGCTTCAGCGCCGAGGCGCTGCGCGATCGCGTCCGGGACTGCGCCGCCGAGGTCATCATCACCCAGGACTGGGGCGTGCGCGGCGGCAAGAAGATCCCGCTGAAGAACGTCGCCGACGAGGCCTGCCAGGGCGAGTCGTGCGTGAAGAAGATGCTCGTCTACAAGCGCACCGAGGACGAGTGCGGATGGGACGACGACCGCGACGTCTGGTGGCACGACGCGGTGGGCGCGGCGAGCCCCGAGCACGAGGCGCCCGCGCTCGAGGCCGAGCACCCGCTGTTCATCCTCTACACCTCCGGCTCGACCGGACGCCCCAAGGGCCTCGTGCACACGTCGGGCGGCTACCTCACGTACGCGAGCTACACCCACGGGACCGTCTTCGACCTGCGCGAGGACGACGTCTACGCCTGCGTCGCCGACGTCGGCTGGATCACCGGCCACACCTACATCGTCTACGGCCCGCTCGCGAACGGGGCGACGACCTTCATGTTCGAGTCCGTGCCCGTCTACCCCGACGCCGGCCGCTACTGGGACATGGTCTCGCGGCACGGCATCAACATCTTCTACACCGCGCCCACCGCGATCCGAGCGCTGGCCGCGCGCGGCAACGACCACGTCACCAAGCACGACCGCTCGAGCCTCCGCGTGCTCGGGACCGTCGGTGAGCCGATCAACCCCGAGGCCTGGGAGTGGTACTTCGGGGTCGTCGGCGAGGGCCGCTGCAACATCGTCGACACCTGGTGGCAGACCGAGACCGGCGGCATCGCCATCTCGCCGATCGCGCCCGCCACGCCCACGAAGCCCGGCTCGGCGACCTACCCCATGCCCGGCATCATCCCCTCGCTCCGCACCCCCGAGGGTCAGGTGATCCGCGGCAAAGGGCAGGGCCTGCTCTGCCTCGATCACCCGTGGCCCGGCCAGGCGCGCACGGTGTGGGGAGACCACGAGCGCTTCGTGTCCACCTACTTCGCGCACGTGCCCGGCGTGTACTTCACCGGCGACGGCTGCCGCCGCGACGGGGACGGCTACTACTGGATCACCGGCCGGGTCGACGACGTGCTCAACGTCAGCGGCCACCGCATGGGCACCGCCGAGTTCGAGGCGGCGCTCGTCTCGGTCGAGGAGGTCGCCGAGGCCGCGGTCGTCGGCTTCCCCCACCCGGTGAAGGGCCAGGGCGTCTACGCGTACGTCGTCCCGCAGGACGGCCACACCGTCGACGACGCCATGCTCAACGCCGCCTGCCGCAAGGAGATCGGCGCCCACGCCAAGGTCGACCGCGTGCAGGTGGTGCCCGGCCTGCCGAAGACGCGCTCCGGCAAGGTGATGCGCCGCATCCTCCGCAAGATCGCCGAAGGCCGCGGCGACGAGCTCGGCGACGTCTCGACCCTCGCCGACCCGTCGGTGGTCGACAAGATCCGCGAGGGCGCGATCCTCGGGGATTGATCGCGAAGCTTTCTCGCGCCCCGGACATGGAGGGGGACCAGGAGGTTTCGAATGGTCCCCCAACGTGTCCTCGCTCCGCTCTTCGCGCTGACGCTCGCGCTCGTCGCGACCCCGGCGCGCGCCCAGTACGATCGCACCTTCGAGGCGGGCAGCCTCATCGTGCCGATGGACGTGTCCTACCAGGACCACGGCATGCTCCAGGCCTACGGCCTCGTCTACCAGCTGCTCGCCCACGACATCACGGTCTACTGGGTGATCGACGACGAGAAGGTCTGGCACCACGCGCCCTGCGACACCCCCGGCGACGAGTGCGCCTGGGACTGCTTCGAGGAGGGCTCGGGCGTGAAGTGCCCCTACCCGACCGGCTCTCCCGACTTCTACGTCGGCGCCACGGTCGTCTGGGACGACTCCGGCGCGATGAGCCCGGGGGAGACCATCGCCCGGCACGGCTACCGCGGCGGGCCCTTCGTGATCGCGGCCGCCGACGCCGCGCGCGCCCGCCCCGTGATCGACGCCTGGAACGACCCGGCGATGTGGGAGTCGGCGCCCTGGGCGCGGCGGAGCGAGGTGGAGGTCGTCACGGTGCACGAGGCGACCGAGGCCTTCGAGGGCTTCGTCCGGCGCGAGATGATCGAGGCGCCGACCATCGCGGTCTTCTCGGACGGGAACGAGGGCATCGCGACCGGCTACCTGCGCGCCGCCGGGATCCCGCAGTCGAACGGGCGCGAGTTCCCGGGCGGCAATTGCCGTGACGGCGAGTGCGGCCCCGGCACCGACAACCCGGACATGCTCACCGTGCAGTCGATCATGGGGGACATGGGCACCTGCGAGCGCCCGAACCTCGACCACCGCAACGGCGCGCTGTTCCGCGAGGATGGCCAGCCCGCGTTCTGCCAGATCATGAGCATGCACTGGGGCGTCAACGACCGGGAGCGCGTCGAATGCGACGGCGGCGGCTGCCCCGACACCCAGGCCGAGTGCGCGGGAGAGACCTTCACCTTCCACGGCCACGAGGTCGTCGCCGAGGTGCGCGAGTTCCTCTCGTTCCCGACCCACTTCTTCGCCGAGTGCCAGGCGGTGAACGCCTACGAGAACACCGTGCCCAACCCCGAGTGGCCCTACCTCGACGACGAGGGACGCCTCGGGCACTTCCTGACCACCACCGGCACGCCGCCGGACTGCCCCTGCGACAGCGACGAGACCGGCTACGAGTGCGTGGCCGGCGGCTGCGACGGGCGAGACTGCTGCCTGCCGAGCTCGGACAAGGAGCGCGGCGCCGGCTTCCTGATCGCCGATCGTCCGAACGGGGACGGCCTGCAGATCCTCAACCCGCAGGTCGCCTACAACCAGCTCGACGGCGCCTTCGCGACGGTGGGCGGCAGCGAGCCCGCCTACAACCTGAGCCGCTACCTCGACACCCGCTTCAAGAACGACCTGAGCGTCACCTTCATCACCGGCCCCGAGGGCCCGGGCGACCAGGACGTGTGGATGACGGGCTTCCTCGACGGCGACTGCGACATCATCGGCTATGACGAGTTCGCCGAGCCGGGAGAGTGCGCGCTCGGCAAGATCAGCTACCTCGGCGGTCACAGCTACTCGACCGACACCCCGGTCAGCGGCAGCTGGAGCGCGCAGGGGACGCGGCTCTTCCTCAACTCGCTCTTCGAGGCCGACTGCGTCACCGGAGGGCTGAGCGGGCCTCGCGATCGCGACGGCGACGGCGCGGCCGACGGCGTCGACGCCTTCCCGGACGACCCGACCCGCTGCGGCGACATGGACGGCGACGGCTGCGACGACTGCGCGAGCGGGCGCTTCGATCCCTCGCGGGACTGCCCCGCACCCGACACCGACGCGGGCGGGCTCGACGCCGGCGTCACCCCGATCGACGCGGGCGCCGGCGCGCCGGTGGACGAGGGCGGCTGCGGATGCCGGGCCGCGGGCTCGCGCGGCGCCCCGAGGGGCTGGGCGCTCCTGGGTCTCCTCGGGCTGGCGCTCCTGGCGCGGCGGCGCGCGGCCTGATCCGGGCAGCGCCACGAGCAACGCGGCGGTCGCCCGAGGGTGACCGCCGCGTCTTCGTTTCAGCTCATCCGAGGCAGCCTCAGCGGATGCGCACCTCGACGCCGCCGCGCCCCCGATGCTTGCGGCGATGCCGACCGAAGCCCCAGCCGCGGCCGCGCCGGCGGTGCTTGTGCTTCACCTTGCCGCGAGGACCGCGGACCTCGACCACCGGGCGCTCGACCCGGACCTCGGTGCGCGGCGCGTGGACCCTGACGTCGACCGCCGGCGCGACGACGATGACGTCGGCGTGACCCCGCAGCGGCTCTCCGTCGAGCACCACCACCACGTCGACCGGCCCGGGCACGATCTCGACCCGGCGCACCCGACCCTCCCAGCGCCCGGCGCGCTCGTTCCAGATCAGGCGCACCGGCCGGCCGCTCCGACGCCCCCGGACCGGCACCTCCACCGTGAGCGAGAGGCGCTCGGGCGCCGGCGCCTCCTCGGCGCGCACGTACGCGTAGACCTCGCCGGACTCGTGGGTGACCACCTCCACCGGGACGTCCTCGGCCATCACGACGGTCCCCTCGTGCGCGGGCGGCGGCGCCTCGATCGAGACCTCCGTGGGCTCGGACTCCACGGTGACCGTGGCCTCCGCCTCCTCCTCACCGCACCCCGTCGAGACGAGGATCGCGGCGACCATCACGCAACGAATCTTCATGTCACACCTCAAACCTGCTTGGCCCTGACCGACCAGATGAACGCGTCGTACCAGAAGTGCATCAGCGACACGACGAGGGTCAGGGCCCAGAGCCCCACCCACCCCGTGCTCAGCGTCTCGACGAAGAGGCCGTAGCCGATGACCGCGGCCGCGAACCCGACGAAGAGCAGCGCGGTGGCCCCGCGCCGCCCCTCGAGCCGCAGCCTCCTCTTCCACCCGCCGTGCTCGCTCGCCCAGATGAGGGCGAGGTACTGCACCGCGTGGAAGAGGTTCATGATGAAGAAGGCCTCGCCCCAGCTGTTGAAGCCCCACGTGTAGAGGGAGCAGAGGCCGGTCGAGGCGTAGAGCCAGACCTTGAGCCACGAGGGCCGGAGGCCGCGGCGCCAGAGGCGCACGTAGTGGAGGACGTAGGCGGCGATGAAGACGGTGCCGCCGAGCACCACGCTCCAGGTGAGCCAGCGCTGCCGCAGGTGCACGTCGACCGGGACGACCACCAGGAAGTTCGACAGCGCGTCCTCGAACGTCTCGAAGTCCTCGAGCACGATCAGGTGCTCCATCAGCGTCACGCCCGCCAGGATGGGCCCCGCGTAGAGGAGCTGGTTGAGCCAGAAGTCGAGCCGGCGCGCCTCGTGGACCGGGAAGCCCGCGTTGCGATCATAGATCCGCCCGAAGCCGAAGGTCTGCGCGCCCGAGTGCCAGACGTCCCAGAAGGTCGCCACCACCGTCGCCAGGATCGCGAGCCAGGGCGAGACCACGATCGCGGTCCAGACGAGCGGCGGCACCAGCAGGAAGCGCAGCGGGAAGCGGCGCAGGATCGTCGGGTTGCCGTGGCTCCGGAAGAACACGGCGACGAGGTGCGCGTGGATGACGACCCCGATCACGAAGCCCGCGCCGGTCGTGGGCTCGTCCGCCACCACGATCTCGCGCAGCGCGAAGTCGGTGCCGCTGATCGCCACCCCGAGCCCGAGCGCGAGCACCGGCGGCAGGAGGAAGAGCGCCCAGTCGTAGACCGGCGAGACGATGTAGCGCCTCACGCCCGCGCCTCCGCGTCCGCCCAGACGGAGAGGAGGAAGACGCTCGCGCCGCTCAGCTCCAGGGTCTCCTCGACCCAATCGATCAGGCCGTAGCCCAGGTTGTCGTCGCCGTGATGGTCGGTCCACCACCCGAGCGGCAGCTCCATGCCGAGCGCGCCGCCGACGTAGAGCGCGGCCGAGACCACGAGCCTCCGGCGCAGCGGGGCGGGCAGGCGGAGGATCCACGGGCCGAGCCAGATGGCGAGCAGGGCCACCACCGCCGCGGCCGGGATCACCCAGGAGAAGTAGAGCACCCCGCGGGTGGCGAAGAAGGCCGCGTGCTCGTGGATCTGAACCGCCTCGTCGAGCGAGACGTAGAGGAAGAGGACGGCGAGCACCGTCCAGCGGCGATCGCCGCGCTGGCTCCGGAGCGCCAGGCAGCCGAGGGCACAGAAGGCGAGCAGCACGCTGACGTACCAGGTCGGCACGTTCTCCTCGTAGCTGAGCGAGAAGAGCTCCACCCAGCCCTCGGGCGCGCCGAAGACGTACTCCCCGAGCTCGGCCGCGAGCCCCAGGGCCGACACGAGCGCGGTCGCCGAGACCACCCCCCGGGCGGCCCGACGCGCCGACCCGTCGGGGAGCTGGAGCGCCTCCGCCATCAGAACTGGAAGGTCACCCCGAACGCCACGTACGGAGAGCCCACGCGGAGCGTCAGCAGGACGTTCTCGTTGATGTGGAAGCTGCCCCCCGCGGCGGCCACGAACCAGTAGCCGCCCTCGTAGACGTCATAGGGGTCCCCACGGAAGAAGCGGGGGTGGAAGAAGACCTGGCCGCCGACCTCGATGAACGCCGACCAGCGCTCGTCGAAGTAGAACTCCCAGTGCAACGTCACCGGGAGGCCCAGACCCGCGTGGTAGTCCCAGTCGGACCCGTTGCGGCGCCAGCGCACCCAGTAGAAGTCGGCGCCGAAGTTCAGGTACACGGCGTTGTTGATCGAAGGGATGAACCCGTTCTCGAGGATCGGGAACCCGAAGCGCACGCCGGTGGCCGCCCCCCACCCCCACCACGAGAGGCCCCCGTGGAAGTCGAGCTGCACGGGGCGGCTCCCGGTGTGGGGGCGCCGGATGTCCACCGAGCCCTGCGCGTCCGCGGCGGCGGTCACGCCGAGCAGGGCGCAGAAGGTGAGAGCGGCGGCGAGACGGGTGAGGGCGGACATCGAGACTCCATGTTCGGTGACCAAGCAGCGTATACAAACAGCTTTATACAGTGTGCCTCACCGACGTTGGCGTCCTCAAGGCCATTCACACACCGTGTCCCCGTGCTCGCAGCTCTGTCCGACGGCGCAATCCTCGTCGACCTCGCAGCGGAAGAAGCAGACGTCGTGCTCGCAGGCCATGAACGAAGGGCAGTCCAGGTCGTCCCGGCACGGGACCGTGCACATCCCTCCGCCACAATTGGCGTCCTCGGTGCAGCAGTAGCCGTCGGCGCAGTCCCCGTCCGAGACGCAGGTCGCGCCCACGTCCCCGCCGCACGCGAGGGGATCGAAGCGGCAGCCTTCCGACGCGCTGCAGCCGTGCGCCGCCAGCGCGAGCCCGATGATCCAGAGCGTCGCCCTCATGGTGTCTCCTCCCTCACTCCAGCCCCGGCACCGGCATCGGCTCGGCGCGGTCGCCGCCAGGGGTGCCGAGCTGGCCCTTGTTGTTTCGGCCCCAGCAGAGCACCGCGCCCTCGACCACCGCGCACGCGTGCTGGTCGCCGACCGCGAGATCACTGGCCGCGCCGAGCCCGGTGACCGCGACGGGGAGCGCGCTCGAGCCGTCCGAGGTGCCCGGGCCGAGCTGGTCCTTGTCGTTCTTGCCCCAGCAGCTCACGCCGCCGCCAGACCGGAGGGCGCAGGTGAAGGCGAGACCGCCGTGCACCTGGATCGCGTCGGTGAGGCCGGTCACCGGGACCGGGGTCGACGCGCTCGAGCTGCCCCCGTTGCCCAGCCGGCCGTCGCCTCCGGCACCCCAGCAGCTCGTGCCCGCGGCGTGCACCGCGCAGGTGTGCAGCGCGCCGGCGCCGATCGCGGTGGCTCCGGCGATCGCGAGCGCCGGCTCCGGCTCCGGACGCCCCGCGCTCTCGCCGTCGCCGAGCTGCCCCTCGGCGTTGCCTCCCCAGCACAGCACGCGGCCGCCGGAGAGGGCGCACGTGTGGAGGTCTCCGGCCGCCATCCGGGTGACCCCGCTCTCGATCGAGATGGCCTCGTGGGTCGACCGGTCGCCGCCGCCCGAGCCGAGCTGGCCCTCTCCGTTGCTGCCCGCGCAGCTGGCCACCCCGGCGACGGAGACGAAGCAGCCGTGCGATCGGCCCCCGGTGGCCCGGGTGGCGCCGCCGGCGATGAGCACCGGGTCGACGCGGTCGGACTCGGTGCCGTCGCCGAGCTGCCCGGCGCCGTTGGCACCCCAGCAGTACAGCTCGCCCCCGCCCAGGACCGCGCAGGTGAAGCCGGCGCCGGCCCCGATCTCCGCCGCGGGGCCGGGGAGCGTCACCTGGCGGGGATCGTCGCGGAAGCCGCCGGAGCTGCCGTCACCGAGCTGGCCGCTGGCGTCGTCTCCCCAGCAGAACACGGCGCCGTCGGAGCGGAGCGCGCAGGTGTGAGCGGCGCCGGCCGCGACCGCGACCACCTCCGTGACCACGCCGCCGTCGTCCGTCGGCCGCCCGCCGTCGCCCGGGGGAGGGCCGCCGTCGCGCGCGAGGCCGCCGTCGTCGTCACCTCCGCCGTCGCCCCGCGGGGTGAGGCCGCCGTCGTCCGAGGGGCGCGCGTCGGGGGCGATGGCCGCGTCACCGACCGGCTCGCGGAGCCCCGACTTGTCGAGCCCACAGCCGCAGCTCGCGATGACCCACACGAGAATGATCGTTCGAAGCAAGCGAAGCCCCCTCAGATGATGATGCAGTCCTCGTCGTCGCCGTCGGCGGCGCCGTCGCAGTCGTCGTCGATGCCGTTCGTGCAGTCCTCGACCGGCTCGCACCCGCAGCCCTCGTCGGCCACGCCGTCGCAGTCGTCGTCGACGCCGTTGTCGCAGATCTCCTCGCGCGGCACGCAGCACATCTCGTCGACGATGCCGTCACAGTCGTTGTCGAGCCCATCGCAGATCTCGACCGTGGACGGACACTCGTCTTCGTCGGCGAGCGCCCAGAACGCGCGGTGATTCCCCTCGTCGAGCTGCTGGAAGGGCATCCAGAACGCCGCGAAGCTGGGGTCGGCGCCGAGCTCGGCCCGGGCGGGGTCGATCGCCGCGCCCCAGAGCTGGTCGCGGTCGGCGCCCTCGAGGATCCAGCCGTAGTCGCGCAGCGACGAGAACGCGAGCCAGAAGACGTCCGGCGTGGTGCTCGGCGCCCAGGTGGGCATCGAGTTGCCGAGGTCGATCACGCCCTCGAGATCGCGCACCCGCTGGTTGAGGATCGGCATCTCGATCGGGGGCCGGCTCCCGTCGGCCCGCACGAGCAGGAGCCGGGAGGTCTCGTTGTCCTTCGACTTCCCCTCCGCGCGCACGTAGGCGATCCAGCGGCTGTCCGGCGAGTAGCTCGGGAAGAACAAGGTGTCGTCGCCGCCCTCGCTCGCGACCAGGACCTCGGGCGTCCCCAGCGCGTCGCCGGGCAGGACCGGGATGCGGGCGAGGCTGCTGCCGGTGACGTCCTTGTTGCCCGGCGCGCGACCGGTGGTGAGGGCCACCGCGATCCAGGCGCCGTCGGGCGACCAGTCGGGGTGGGTGGCGTACGTCCCCTCGGGCAGCGCGACCTCTCGGATCACCGCGCCGGTCTCCGCGTCGAGCAGGGTGAGCGCGCCATCGTTCGCGTAGAGGAGCCGGGTCGCCCCCGGGTTGAAGGTCCCCCAGCCGTAGTCCGGGCCGCGCTCGGACGGATCGGCCGGGATGCGCACCTCGCGCTCCGGGATGGTGACCTCCCGGAGGCGCTCGCCGCCGTACGCGACGGCGAGGCGGCGCCCGTCCCGCGAGACCGTGTGGCAGGAGACGCACTCCCGGTCGCGCGCGTTCGGGTCGTCGTAGAAGAGCTCGGCGGTCGGCGCCGAGATGTGCGCGCGCATCACTCCCTGCGCGCCGGTGCTCCAGTAGTAGAGGGCCCCGAGCACCTCCGAGGCGCTGTAGAGCTCGGTGAGGGTCTGCGAGCGGTGAATGGGGGTGGGCTCGCTCCGCGCCACTCCGCGCACGCTGACCTCCACCGAGCCGCCGGCGTGGGTGTCGGCCAGCCAGCGCCAGCCGACCGGATCGATCGGGAGCTGGGGCTCGGTCACGTAGTAGCGGAGGCGCGCGACGTCGCTGTCGAAGCGGACCTCGAACAGGTCGAGGCCCCCCGGCGCGACCCACTGATGGGTGATGCGCTCGAGGTTGCGCGGCAGCATCGTTCCGTCGCTCGGGTAGACGATCGAGAACGCCGGATCGCCGGTGACGTCGCCGGCCGGATCGGGCGCGAAGAGGTCCGGCGCGTCGGCGGGGACGCCGTCGCCGATCACCACCGCCTCGAGCACGACGGTGAGCGCGGCCTCGCCGTCCAGCTCGCCGACGCTCGCCACGACCCGGGCGCGGCCGCCGATCCCGGCGGAGAGGAAGGCCCCCGCGTCGAGGACGCCGAGCTCGGCGCGCGAGAGCGACCAGTCGACCCGGTCGGTGACGTCGACCTCCTCGCCGTCGATGACGCCGAGCGCGCGGAACGACGCGGCCTCTCCGGGCGCGACGCCGTCGTCGGTGAGGGTGAGCTCGGCCGGCTCCACCCGGAGCGCGGTGAGCCCGGGGATGGAGGCGTCGGCCGCCGAGGCCGCGTCGAAGCCGCCGTCGGTCTCCCCCACCACCCCGGGCGCGGTGCAGCCGAGCGTCGCCCAGGCGAGGACCGAGACGATGGCGAGCCTCCTCGTGCAGGCTTCACTCGGCATCGATCGCCCTCCGGACCCGCTCGCTGAAGGTGCCCGCGGGGTGCGCGCGCAGGAAACGTCGACCACGGGCGACGGCCGCGGCGTCCCGGCCGAGCGCCGCGAGGGAGAGCACCTCGAGCGCGTCGCGCTCCTCGGTGAAGAGGCCGCGCGGGAAGCGGCGGCGGTGCTCGGAGGTCGCCGCGAGCGTCGCGGTCGGGTTCGAGGCCAGGCTGCCTCGGGCGCGGGCGATGAGGCGCATCTCTTCCTGGAGGGAGTCCGCGGCGGGCGGGCGCTCGGCGCGGCGGGTGGGGCGCGTGGAGGCGGGCTCCGGGGCCGACGCCGAGTCCGACGCCGAGTCCGAGTCCGAGTCCGACTCCGACGCCGACTCCGACTCCGAGTCCGACTCCGACTCCGACGCCGACTCCGACGCCGACTCCGACGCCGACTCCGAGTCCGATCCCGACGCCGAGTCCGACGCCGAGTCCGACGCCGACGCCGAGTCCGATCCCGACGCCGAGTCCAGAGCCGGGTCCGGGTTCGGAGGCGGGTTTGGAGCCGGGTCCGGGTCCGACTCGGTGGAGGCGGGGGGGGTGGGCGGTGTCGGGTCGTCGGAGGCGGACCAGAGGAGCGCGCCAGCGACGAGGGCGACCGCGATCGCGCCGCCGATCCACGGGAGCGCCGAGCTGGCGATGCCCCCCGCGGCGCCGCTCTGGATGGCGGCGTCGAGGCGCGCGGCCCCCGCGGAGAGATCGAGCGGCGGGGAGAGCTCGGCCGCCTGGGCCAGCTCCTCGCGAAGGGCGCTCGAGACCTCGGGGTCGTCGATCAGACGAACGGGCTCATCCATGGGGATCCCCTTCGAGCGCCGCGTAGGCCTGCTTGAACCGCGCCCGCGCGGTGTGGAGACGCCGGTGCACCGTGCCCACCGGGACGCCGAGCGCCGCGGCGATGTCGGCGCACTTCTCCCCCTCGAGCTCGAAGAGGACGAAGACGGCGCGATGATCGAGGTCCAGCCCTTCGAGGCAGCGCTGGACGCGCTCGAGCGCGCGGCGGGCCCGCAGCTCTCGCTCGGGATCCCGCTCCGAGAGCGCCTCGCGGGAGAGGTCGCCCGAGGGCTCGGCCGGCCGGCGGCGCGCGGTCCGCTTGCGGTTGGACCAGACGCGCAGCGCGATCTCCGCCAGCCAGGTGGTCGCTTTGGCGACACCGGGGGTGAAGCCCCCCCTCCGGTGCGCCACCACGAACACGTCCTGGACCACGTCTTCCATGTCTTCCCGCGGAACCCCCAACCGGAGCAGGAACCCAGCCACGAAAGAGGCGTGAGCGCGGTAGAGCTCCCCCGCCGTCTGTCGTCCCTCGCTCAAGAGATTCCCCGCTCCATGTCCGCCGGTCGGCGATCCTTCACGCCGCCCCTCGATTTTCTCGCGATCAGAATCCCAGCACGACCCCGAGGGACGCCAGCCCCCCGCCCAGGGGCAGGGTCGCCGACTGGGACGCCGCGCCGGTCGACGCGTCGATGACGTCGAACCGGGGCCGGAGGAGCGCGATCCAGCCGTCGGCCGAGAGCTCGAGCGCCAGCCAGTCCGTCAGCGGCAGCCCGAGCGCCGCCCGGGCGAGCAGCCCCACGAACGGGACCCGCGCCTCGCGCGCGCCCGGCACACCCTCCCCGGCGCCCAGGGCCACCCCGGCCGCCGCCCCGCCGCAGCCCCGGAGATAGATCGCGCCGATCGGCCGACGCACGCAGGCGTCCAGCCGCCCCCCCGCGAGCTGCGCGCTCACCCTCCCCTCGGCGAGCGCCGCCCCGGAGACCGAGGTGACCCACGCCGAGAGCGCCAGCTCGAACGCGTCCGCGATCACCAGCCGAGGGCCGACCTGCCAGGCGCCCGCGACCTCGGGCAGCACCTCGAAGAGCGCCTGCCCCTCCGCGGCCAGCTCCAGGCGGACGATGGGCGGCGCAGGCGGCGGCGCAGGCGACGGCGACGCGGGGGGCGGCGACGCGGGGGGCGGCGCGTCGGCGGACGGGGGCGCGTCGGCTCGCAGCGACTCGAGGAGCGCGGCGTCGACGGCGAGCGCCACCGCGAGCGCGACCACCGCGCGCCGATCGGCGCAGGACGCCGGCAGGCGATCGAAGGTGCGCGAGGCGGAGGGTCGACCGTCGTGGAGCACGACGAAGCGCGCGCCGGGCCCGGACTCCTCGATCAGCACCCCGAGCCGGGCGTCGATCGCGTCCCGCTCGAGCCAGGTCCGCAGGTGCGGGAGCAGGCCGTCGGCGGTCAGACACTCGCCCTCGCGCGCGACCGAGACCGCCTCCGACAGGGGCCGGTCGTCGGCGGCGGCGGGGGCGGTGAGCGCCCAGAGGACGATGACGCAGGCGACGCGGCGCACCCCCTCATCCTCGCACGAGGGCGCTCGAAGCGGCGCCTTCTCGATGGTAGACGACGAGGGCCATGGCCTTCGTTCACCCCATGCAGGTGCGCTTCGCGGACACGGACGCGCAGGGGCACATGTACTTCGCGAACTACCTGACCTTCTGCGACGAGGCCCTCGCCGCCTACATGCGTCACATCGGCGTGCCCTGGCAGGCCCTCGTCGCGTCGGGCGTGGACATGTTCTACCGGGGCGCGACCTGCGACTACCGGGGCAGCGCGCGCTTCGAGGACGTCGTCGAGATCGAGACGCGCGTCTCCCGCATCGGCGAGAGCAGCGTGACCTCGTCCTACGAGATGCGCGGCGCGGACGGCGCGGTGATCGCGACCGCCGAGCTCACCAGCGTCTGCGTCGACCCGAAGACCCGCGAGAAGGTGCGCGTGCCCGAGGCGCTGCGCGACGCGGTGGCGATGCACGAGGGTTGAGCCTCCCAAAGCTTTTCGGCCGGCCGCGCGTCGGAGGGAGACCATGGACGTCTCCCTCATCCTCACCCACCGCTGCAACCTCGCCTGCGGCTACTGCTACGCCGGCGAGCACCACAAGACCGACATCGACGAGGGCGTGCTCCGCCGCGGGGTCGAGCTGCTCTTCTCGGACGGCGCCGAGCGGGCCCAGCTGTCGTTCTTCGGCGGCGAGCCCTTCCTCGCCTTCGAGACGATGCAGCGCGCGACGCTGCTCGCCGAGGCGAAGGCGGCGGAGCTCGGGCGGCAGCTGACGATCCAGTGCACCACCAACGGCAGCCTCCTGAAGCCCGAGCACGTGGCCTTCATCCGCGCCCACGACGTGCGGGTCACCGTGTCGATCGACGGGGTGCGCGAGGCCCACGACCACAACCGGCCGTGCGCGGGCGGCAAGCCGAGCTTCGATCAGGTCCACGGGGGGCTGCGGCGCCTGCTCGACGCCGGCGTGCCCTGCGACGCGATGATGGTCATCACCCCGGAGACGGCCAGCTACGCCTACCTCTCCTGCAACTTCCTCTGGAGCGAGGGGGTGCAGCGCGTGCGCGCCAACCTCGCGCTCGACCAGGGCTGGACCGACGAGGCGCGCCGGGAGCTGCGGGAGCAGCTGGTCTCGATCGGCTGGGAGATGCTCGCCCGGCGGCTGCGCGGCGAGGAGGTCTGGTTCCACCCCTTCGAGGCGGGCATGCGCGAGCTCGAGGTGAGCCTCTCGGCGGCGCCCTCCGCGCCCCGCGCCAAGCTGGTCGTCGGCACCTCTGGCCACCTCTATCCCTGCGCGCCGATGGTCGGCGAGGACCGCGACGCCGGCCCCGAGGCGCGGCTCCGGCTCGGTCACCTCGACGACGGCCCGGCGCAGATCCTCGAGGCGGTGCGCGCCCGGGGCGTCGCCTGCGAGAAGGGCAAGGGCTGCCAGTGCGCCGCCTACCTCGAGACCGGCGACCGCTACACGCCCGGTCGGGTGGGCCGCTGGTACGGCCAGGTCTGCCGCGAGATCGGGCGCACCGTCGCCGAGGCCCTCGCGCGGACGCCCACCGAGCGACCGAAGCGCCCCCGGCGCCGAGGCGTGCTGCTCGGCCTGGCGGCGATCGTCGGCGGCGCCGCCGTCGCCGCGCCGCTGCTCGGCCCGCTGTTCCGGGACGACGCCCCGGCGCCGTGCTCGCTCCGGAACCAGAAGGACTTCGGGCTCAGCCCGCCCGGAGCGATCGCCGTGCCCGAGGACATCATGCCGGCGGGCGGGCTGATGCCGCCGGAGCCCGAGGTGCCGGAGCCCGAGGTGATCATCGACGGGGAGATGCCGGTGTGGGAGCCGGAGCCCCTCGGCGACCTCGCCGAGCCGGAGTGACCGGACGGAGCCGCAGCTCCACCCACACCGGCCAGTGATCGGAGAGCGGCGCGGCCGCGTCGAACGCCTGGTCCACCCCCCAGTCCTCGACCAGCAGGTTGCCCTCGGGCGCGGCGACGACCACCCGATCGTAAGGACAGGCGGAGTCGGCGACGTTGGTGTCGGCGGAGTGCGGCACGACCCAGTTTCCGGAGGGGGCATGCGCCCCCTCCCGCCCGACCGGCAAAGCCGGCTCGGGCTCCCACCCCATCTCACGCGCTCACGCGCGTGGAAGCTGCGGCAATATTTGCCGCATCTTCAGTCGTAGGCCTCGCCGTGGATCGGCAGCGCGTCGAGGTCCGCCTCGGAGGCGTAGCCGCAGCCCGCGTTGAAGTCGCCGAGCGCGACGAACACCCGCTCCTCCGAGAAGCGCGCCCGCGCCCAGCGGAACACGTGCTCCATGGCCGCGATCTCGCGGACCGCCCGCCGCGGCGGCGTGTGCACGTTGATGAGCACCAGCGAGGCGTCGGTGCCGACGACGCCGAAGCGGCTCAGGAAGGGCTCGCGCTGGAAGTGATCCTCGGCGGCGTCGTCGTAGAGCGTCGGCGTGCCCACGACGCGCAGGCGGTCCGTCCGGTAGAGGTAGGCGTACTGCTCCTGCGACGAGCGGTCGTCGGGCTCGCGCCCGGTGCGATCCGAGAGCGCCATCGCGTAGCGCGCGCCGGGCTCGGCGTTGACCGCCTCGAGCAGGCGCGCCGGCGCCCGGCCGGACACGTCCCGGATCTCTTGCACGGCGACGAGGTCGTACCGCCGCACGATCGCCGCCACCGCGCGGAGCCACTCCGGCCGGCCCGCCTTGGCCGGCCCGAAGACCTGGAGGTTGAAGGTGGCGAGCCGCAGCCGGGCGGCCGCCGCGGGGCGGGGCGGAGCCTCGGGAGGCGGCGCGGACGCGCAGCCCAGCAGCAGCAGCAGGGCCGCGAGCACGGAGGCGCGACGGATCACGCGGTCGAGCATGCCCAAGATCGGCCGCGCGCGCAGGGTCGAGCGCGCATGAAGAGATGGAAGACGACTTGGGGCGCCGCGCTGGCCCTGCTCACCAGCTGCGCCGCCGACGTGCGAGGCGCGGTGATCGACGACGCGCCGCCCGCGAGCCGCGCCGAGGAAGTGTTCGTCGTGCTCGAAGGCGAGGTCCCCGTGCGCGCGGCCACCCTCCGGGTGGACGGCGAGGACTGGGGCCGCTTCGAGGCGACCGCGCCGGCCGAGCGAGTGCTGCTCGCGGCGAGGCCCCAGGCGGGCGATCTGACGCGCGCGGGGGAGTGGGTCCGGTTTTTGGAGCGCGACCTGCCTCCGGGCGGGCACGTGCTCGAGGTCGTCGAGGTCGAGACGGCGGAAGGCGCGCGCCGGATGAACGCGCACGTGCCCTTCGTGGTCGAGCCGGGTCACCACACCAGCTACGCCGGCGCGGTCGCGGTGACGCCATGAGTCGCTGGCTGCTCCTCGCGATCCTCGCCGGCGGCTGCGGCAGCGTCACCTTCGAGAACCAGCTCCCCGGCGCCACCGTCGAGAACGCCCGGATCCAGACCGACGACGGAGACGTGCTCTGGCTGACCACCGCCCCGGTGCTCCCCGGCGGCGCCCGCCGCGTCACCCCCGGCGCCGACGTCGAAGGCGAGACCGGCCGCCTGGTCTTCGAGCTCGTGGTCCGAGGCCGGCGCGCCGAGCTCGAGACCACCGAGGCGTTTCGCCTCGATGACGGCGCCCGCGTCGTCCTCGCGCCCGACACCCCGGTGCGCGCCCGGCTGCGAGACTGACCGCACGAGCTCGGCCGACGGAAAAAATGCGGCGGCCCTGGTGCTTGGGGGGGGTTGCACCAGGGCCGCCAGTCGCCGTGACGCGCGGGTATTGGGGGGGAGGGGCACCCGCGGGGTCGCCACGTCGCATCTCTACCTGTAGCGAGAGCCGTGCCAGCCCTCCCCACCACGGATCCGGCGCTTTCTGGCGGGGACCCCGGTCCCCGGATCGCGGAGTTGCAAACCCGCGAGTTCAGATCCGAAACCGCTCAGGGCAGCGGGCGGCCAGGACGGCAAGCGACGAGCGAAGCGAAGTCGCCGCGCGGGGCGACACCGCCGGCGCCGGGCGCAGCGACGTCGGCGCCCGCGGGCCCCCCCCCCGCGGC
>JAYZQJ010000183.1:0-62475 GCA_036149055.1 Myxococcota bacterium
ATCGGCCGTCCGTCGGAAACCTTGAGTCGAGGTGGTGCGAGAGCGAGGTCGGAGCGCGAGGTGAGAGCGGGGTCGCCGCACGCCCCCCACCTCGCCCGATCCCGCGGCACCGGGCGGCCAGCGAGCGCGCAGCGCGAGCGCGAGCCGCGTGGCTCACGCGCGGAGCGCGGGACTCGCGCGCCGCAGGCGCGCGGAGGGGGTGGGGGGGCCCCGCGGAGGAGGCGCAGCGATGTTTGCGGAGGGCGCAGCCCGGAGCGACCATCGTTGTGCCGCCGCAGCGGGGGGGGCGGGGGCGAACCCGCCCCTGCCCCAAAAACACAGCCTCAGCCCACGCGGCGGAGCTTCGCCTTGATCGGCACCTCGGTCTCGTAGACCCGCTTCACGCCGTCGCCGAGCGCCTCCTCGACCGCGCGGATGTCGCGCACGAGCCGGGTGAAGCCCTGGGGCTCGATCGAGGCCGACTGGTCGCTGCCGAACATGGCGCGGTCGAGGGTGACGTGACGCTCGACGACGCAGGCGCCGAGGGCCACGGCGGCGACCGAGGTGGCGAGCCCGAGCTCGTGGCCGGAGTAGCCGATCGGCACGCCGTAGCGCTCCTTCAGCATCGGGATGCACTGGAGGTTCAGCTCCTCGTTCTTCGAGGGGTAGGTGCTGGTGCAGTGGAGGATGATGAGGTCCTCGGTGCCGAGCACCTCGACCGCGTGGTCGATCTCCTCGAGGGTGCTCATGCCGGTGCTAATGATGATCGGCTTGCCGGTCGCGCGCTTCGCCTTCAAGAGCGCGTCGTCGGTCAAGCTCGCCGAGGCGACCTTGTAGGCGGGCACGTCGAACTGCTCCATGAACGCGATCGACGGCTCGTCCCAGCAGCTCGCGAACCAGTGCAGGCCCTTCTCGGCCGCGTGGCGCCCGATCGCGTGGTAGGCGTCGGCGTCGAGCTCGAGGTGGCGCTTGAGGTCGCCGTTGGTCGCGCCGAACGGGGTCTCGCGCGGGCGGGCGAGCTCCTCGGCCGTGTAGACGATGTCGAGGGTGCGCTTCTGGAACTTCACCGCGTCGGCGCCGGCCTCGGCGCACACGTCGGTGAGCTGGTTGGCGATGCCGACGTCGCCGTTGTGGTTGATGCCGATCTCGCCGATGACGTAGCAGGGCTCACCGTCGCCGATCCAGCGCTCTCCGATCTTCACCTTGGTCATGTCTCGCTTCCCTTCTTTCAACCGAACAGCAGCTGCTCCACCACGTCACAGACGGCGTGGAGGGCGGCGGTGTGGATTTCCTGAACCCGCGCCGTGTGACGCGAGGGGGCTCTGAGCACGAGGTCGGCGGCGGGGCTGCCGCTCTGGCCGACGATCGCGATGGTGGCGAGGCCGCGCTCGGTCGCGGCGTCGAGGGCGGCGAGCACGTTCTTGCTCGTGCCGCTGGTCGAGAGGCCGACGAGCACGTCGCCGGGGCGGCCGAGGCCGTGGACCTGGCGCGCGAACACCTGCTCGTAGCCGTAGTCGTTCGCGATGCAGGTGACGACCGAGGGGTCGACGGTCAGGGAGACCGCGGGGAGCGAGGGGCGCTCCATGCCCATCCGGCCGATGAGCTCGGCGACGAAGTGCTGGGCGTCGGCCGCGCTGCCGCCGTTGCCGCAGGCGAGGATCTTGCCGCCGCCGCGGATGGACGTCGCGCACATCGCGCCGGCCTCGGCGATCTGGGCCGGGAGCGTCTGGGCGGCGATCGCGGCGGTCCGGCTCAGCTCCATGAGCGCGTCTCGCACGCGGGTCACGCCCGCGTCCTCTTCCCGCTCGACGACCAGGTCCCAGGCGGGCCCGGTCTTCACCATCGCTGCTCCTTCACGCCACACGTCGCACTCCTTCCGCGAGCTCCGCCCGGGCCGCGAGGATGGCGTCCGCCACCTCCCGCACCGCGCCGTCGCCGCCGATCTTCTCCGTCACCCACACCGCGGCCGCCTTGGCCGGGGGCGTCGCGTCCGCGACCACGATCGGCACGCCGACCTGATCGAGCGCGCCGAGGTCGTTGACGTCGTTGCCCACGAACGCGACCTGCCGCGGCGAGAGCTTCGCGTCGGCGAGGATGCGCGCGACCGCGGCCCGCTTGTCCGCGATGCCCTGATGGCAGCGGATGCCGAGCTTCTGGCAGCGCGCCGCCACCACCGGGTTGGTCTCGGTGCTCACCACCTCGACCCGCAGCCCCGCGTCGCGGAGCCGGGCGATGCCCCAGCCGTCGCCGCGGTGACAGGTGACCGACTCGGTGCCGGTCTGGTCGACGCTGACGCGGTTGTTGGTCATCACCCCGTCGAAGTCGAGGAGCACCAGCCGGAGCGGCGCGAGGAGCGACGGGTCGGCCTTGGGCACCTCGCTGATGAGCAGGGCCTCCATCAGCGCGAGGTCCTCGGGCTCGTCGACCTGGAAGGAGTCGCGCACCCGCATCTCGTAGGTGGCGACCTTGCCGCCGAGCCGGTTGTTCTGCTCGCGCAGCACCGACGGGCGGAAGACGTAGATCGAGCCGTTCTCCACCACGTCGACCGGCGCGTCCTGCCGGCGGGGGCGCGCGGTGTGGTCGTAGTTGAGCGAGCGCGGCCCGCCCTCGTGCATGCGCCACACGAAGCCGTGGGTGGGGCAGCAGGAGAAGAGCGAGTCCGCCTCCTGCTCGACGAGGGTGGCGATCGCGTCGCCGATGTCGTTGGGCTGGCGGAAGGGCGAGGTGCACTGGAGGAAGACCACCAGGTCGGGCACGTATCCCTCGCGGGCCTCGAGGGCGTCGAGCGCGTGGACCAGCGCGGACTCGCTCGAGGCGGTCGGCCCGGCCAGGGTCGCGGGCCGCTCGATGACCTCGGCGCCCCAGGCGCGCGAGACCTGCGTGATCTCCCGGTCGTCGGTCGAGACCACCACGCGGGTGATCGCCTCGGTGCGCAGCGCCTGGCCGATGGTCCAGGAGATCAGCGGCCGGCCGCCGAGCGCGCGCACGTTCTTGCGGGGGATCCCGACCGAGCCGCCGCGGGCCGGGATGATGGCGAGGATCTCTTTCATCGCGCCGCGACCTCCTGCACGAACGGGTGGGACTTCACGCGGAGGGTGCCGAGGGTGTCGTTCACCAGGGCCCGGGTCTCGCGCCGCGCGATCTCGACCAGCTCGGCCTTGCGGGCCTTCGCCTGCGCGCTGAGGGCGTCTCGCTCGCTCGAGGCCGCGCGCACCGCCGAGACGAAGCGCTCGGTGCGGCACTCGCGGTCGAAGTCGAAGAGATCGATGTGCTGGTCCTTCGGCGAGCCGAACAGCTCCTGCATCCAGCCGTTGGAGCGGGTGGTCGAGAGGCTCACCACCGGGGTGCCCATCGCCCAGGGGAGGATCACCGAGTGCAGCCGCTGGCCGAGCACAAGGTGCAGCTTCTCGTAGACCCCGGCGAGCAGCGCCGGGTGACCGAGGTCGGCGCCGTGGTAGATGGCCGGCACCTCCTCGTGGAGGAGCAGGAGCGCGCCCTCGGGGAGCGACGCGCGCAGCAGCCGGCCGACCTCGAGGTCGCCGCTCGTCAGCAGGTGCGGCGTGAAGACGATCTGGTAGCCGTCCTCCTCCACCAGGCGCTGGCAGGTCTCGACCAGGGTCTGGACGTAGCGCTCGAAGCTCTCGGCGAAGGGCGCCGGGAAGCGCTCCTCCGGGCGGTCGATGCGCAGGCAGAGGCCGAGCGACTTCCGGCTCGGGTCGAGGCGCGGCAGGTGCACGCGGCCGGGCTCGACGTGGAGCGCGCAGTCGGGCACGAAGGAGACGCCCTCGGTCACGCCGAACTGCTCCTCGAGCATCTTCACCGAGCCCTGCTCGCGCACCGAGAAGTGCGCGGCGTGCTTCACGGTGGCGCGCACGTGGCTCGCGGTGTGGGCCGGGAAGTGCTGCGGCGCGAAGGCGCGGTAGTTGTAGCCGGTGGAGTAGATGGCGAACGGCACCTCGAGGCTCGGGATGAGCGCCTCCGGGATGTCGAAGCCCCACCCGCTCGCCGACCGATCCGCGCCGCGGTGGTAGAGGAAGCCGCCGCCGCCCATGACGACCAGGTCGTACGAGGCGTTGATCGTCGCGATCGTCTCCTCGCGGAAGGGCAGGTCGTAGATGAACGACTGGTCGACGATGACGTCGAGGCCGGCGGCGTCGACCGCGTCGCCGAAGACGCGGAGCCAGCCGGCGAAGATCGCCTGGTCGCCGAGGTTGTTGCCGTTGCCGTTCAAGACGAGCACCCGGCGCTGCGTGTTCGAGCTCATGTCCTCACCGTTCCTTCGGATCCCCCGAGCTGCCGGCGGCAGAGCTCGACGAGTCGCTGACACTGCTGTTGGAGCGCGGCCTCGTGCGGCCCCTCGATGACCGCGGTCGCGAGGGCGAGCGCGGCCCGGGGCGCGCCGGCGCGCGCGAAGACGTCGAGCAGCACGTGCACGCTCTCGGCGCTGTGCACCGCGAAGCCCGGGCGCCTCAGCATCTGGGTGAGCACCCCGAGGCGATCCATGGAGATCTTCCCGCCGAGGATCTCCTCCTTGAGGCGCTGCACGTGGCGGTAGGTGTCGAGGCGCTCGGCGACCCAGGCGCCGTCCTGCGCGCGGTCGGGGAGCATCTCCGGCGCGAAGGCGCGCGGCCCGCCGCTCGGGGTCCCGGTCATGAACAGGGTCCCGCCGTCGGCCATCTTCTGCGGCTCGAGGCCGGCGCGCTCGAACATCGCGGCCAGGGTGTTGGCCGAGAAGCTCGTCAGGTGCGCGTTCTGGAAGAAGTTGCCCTCGAGCGCGCCGTACGGCTGGGTGACGTTCGGCACCTCGATGAGCAGCGTGCCGCCCGGCTTCAGCCAGGAGGCGAGGCGGGTCAACGCGGCGAGCGGCTCGTGCAGGTGCTCGAGCACGTGGAACATCTGCACCTGGTCGAAGCGGGCGTCCGGGGCCGGCGCGAACTCCTCGAGCAGCCCGACGAACACGTCGACCCCGCGCTCGCGCGCCTCGGCCGCCTCCTCGGGCCCGGGCTCGACGCCGAACGCCTCGACGCCGCCGAGCGCCACCATGTGCATCAGCGTCTGGCCGTCGCGGCAGCCGACCTCGAGCACCCGCTGGCCGGGCTGGAGATCACCGAGCCGAAGCGCGAGCTGGGCCTGGCTTCGGTAGCGCGCGGCCCGGGCCTCGGCGTACCCCGGGTCGTCCGGGCCGACGAAGCCGCCCCCGCCGGGGAGCGGGAGCTTCACCGTCCGGTACTGCGCGCGGTAGGGGCCGCGGTAGTAGGCGTCCATCGCCTCGGGCGTCGGTCGCGGGCTCACCCGAACCAGCCCGCAGCTCCGGCAGGCCACGTTCCGCACCGCCATGTCGAAGCGGGCGCGGGTGCCGACCACGATGGCGTCGTCCGGCGCGCGCTCGCAGAGCGGGCAGGGCACGGTCTCGTGCTGGCTCGGATCGTTCCAGGGCTCGGAGGTCACGAGACCCCTGCTCAGCACGATGGATGCCAGCGCTATCCGATAGCCGGATCGCCGGCGATTCCCGCCAAAGAGCCAAGGTCCCGACGGCCGGATCGCCATCGCTCTGACGGTCCCCCCGAACGCCCCGCCCGGCTCGGGTCGTGGACCCGGGTGGACCGTTCCTTGCTCAGCCCCCCCGGCATGCAGCCGATCCTTTTCGAGAGCGACAGCGGACTCCCCAGCCTGCGCTTCGGCGCCGAGACCCTCGAGGACCCGGTCGATCCGGTGCTCGCGGCGGAGATGTTCGCGGGGCCGGAGACGGTCGACCGGACCGATCACGTCGTGCTCTTCGGCGCCGGGCTCGGCTATCGGGTGAGGCGGCTGCGGGAGCTCGGGCGCGACCCGATCGTCTTCGAGCCGTGCCGCGCGGCGCTCGACCTCGCGCAGCAGCACGGGCCCGGCGTCGACGGCGCCTCCGTCTTCACCGACCTCGCGGCGCTCCACGAGCACCTGCTGGCGGTCTCGAAGCCCGACCAGAGCACCATCCTATTGCACGCGCCGCCCTACGGCCGCGCCTTCCCCGACGCGCTGAGCGCGGTCTCGCGCGTGATCGACGAGGTGCAGGGCCTGGTGATGCTGCGCCGGAACAGCGTGCAGGAGCGCGCGGCCTTCCTGACCGAGCGGGCGCTGGAGAACCTCCCCCGGCTGAGCCAGGTGCCGTCGATCGCGTCGCTCGGCGGAGTGCTCGACGGCGTGCCCGCCTTCATCGTCAGCGCGGGCCCGTCGCTCGACCGGAACCGCCACCTCCTCGCCGAGGCGAGCAAGCGCGGCCCGGTCTTCGCGGTCAACACCTCCGCGCCGGTCCTCGCCGCGATCGACGCGCCGATCGATCTGCTCGTCGCCATCGAGGCGCTCGACGTATCGGAGCCGATGAAGAAGGCCGCGCACGTGACCCGCGCCCTCGCCCTCGACCTCACGAGCGGCGGGCCCAACTTCGAGGTCGAGGTGGACCGGAAGGTCTGCTTCCTCGCGAGCGCGGCCCAGTACCGCGCGCTCGGCGAGGCGCTCGGGGTCGGCACCCTCGGCTACGGCGGCTCGGTGGCCACCGCCGCCTTCGCGCTCGCGGCCGCGCTCGGCGCCGACCCGATCGTGGTGCTCGGCCAGGACCTCGCGTACACGGACGGCCGCGGCTACGCGTCCGACACCCTCTTCGAGGGCACGGTGGTCCGACGCGAGGGCCCGTTCCTCCACATCGACCGGGTGGCCAAGTGGGACGAGATGACCCGCGCCGGCGGCCTCAAGGTCCCCTCCAAGACCCGCCCCGCGGTCGACGTCCCGGCGTGGGGAGGCGGCACCGTGTGGAGCACGCACGAGCTGGTGCTCTTCCGGCGCTGGTTCGAGATGGCCGCGCGCGAGCTGCGCGGGGTGCGGCGCCTGGTGAACGCCACCGAAGGCGGCGCGTCGATCGAGGGCTTCGAGGAGGTCGCGCTCGAGGCGCTGCTCGCGGAGCTGCCCGAGCGCGAGCACGGCCTGCACGCCGCGATCGACGCCGCGCCCCTCGTGCCGAAGGCGCGCATCCAGGAGGTGGCGCGCGAGGCGGAGCGGAGCGCGAAGAAGCTCGCCACCGCCGCCACCAAGGTCGTGAAGGGCCTGCGACGCGGGCACGTGGCCGCGGCCCGCAAGGCGAGCGAGCAGGTCCGCGCCGCCGCCAAGGCGTCCCCGCTCGCCGAGTCGCACGTGGCGCCCGCGCTGATGGAGATCATGGCCGACGACACCCTCGCGCCGGCCGAGCGGGAGCGGCGCACGTACGCCGCCATCGAGCGCTCCGCGAAGAAGGTCGCCTCGCTCGCGAAGCGCGCCTCTCGCGGGTAGAGGCAGATCACCCCACTGACGTCTTTGTAAATCTCGGGCTAGCGTCCGAGACATGCAGCCGTCCTTCGATCGCCTGCGCGAGCCGCTGACCGAGATCCTCCTCACCACCCCCGAGGAGCGTATGTACGCCGACGTGCTCGATCTGATGCTCGAGGCGTTCGAGAGCGAGTTCGGCTACTTCGGCTACATCGACTCCAAGGGCGATCTCGTGTGCCCGTCGATGACCCGGCGCATCTTCGCGGCGTGCCAGGTCCCGGACAAAGACGTCGTCTTCGAGCGCGCGATCTGGGGCGGCCTCTGGGGCCGGATCCTCACCGAGAAGCGGGCCCTGAAGAAGAACGCGGCCCACGGGGTGCCGGAGGGGCACCTGCCGATCCAGCGCTCGTTCGGCGCGCCGATCCTCTACCGCGGCGTGCTGATCGGGCAGATCCACCTCGCCAACCGCGACCGGGACTACGAGACGGCGGACGTCGACGTGCTCCGCGAGATCTGCGCCTTCCTCGCCCCGGTGCTCAACGCGCGGCTGCGACGCGACGAGGAGGAGCGGCGGCGCGTCGAGCTGGAGGAGGATCTCCGCTCGGCCAACGAGGAGCTCCGCGCCAAGGTGGACGAGCTCGAGCGGCTCCGGGACGCGATGATCGACCGCGAGGAGCGAATGGTCGAGCTGAAGGCGCGGATCCGCGCCCTGGAGGGGGAGGGCTGAGTGGACCAGGCCTCCGCGCCGCGGCTGGACCTCACGACGCTGCAGTCCCAGCACGTCGCCACGCTCGGCCGCCGGGTGCGGGAGCTCGGCCAGAGCTGCCGCGACGAGCGACAGCTCGCCGAGCGCGTGATCAGCTCGCTCTACGACGCCCTCGTCCGCCCCGAGGGAGGGCGCGCGCTGGTGCTGGCGCGCCTCTTCGTCACCGAGCGCTTCGCCGACCTCGAGCCTCCGCTCCAGCGGTTCGCGGAGAAGCTCGCGCTCGAGCCCCTGGGCGACGACGCGCCGTGCCTGACCCTGCTCGCGAGCCGGGGCTACGAGGCGGAGTGGAACGATCCGGCCGCGTCGCACGGCCACCGCGCCGTCCCGCTCGCGGACTCGGCCGCGGCCGGACGGCTCCCGATGCTGGCCGCGCTGTGGAGGCGGCTCGGGCTCGACCTGGAGCGCTTCGAGATGCTCGCGCCCAGGCTGCCGAGCGCGCCCCGCGTCTCCGGGGTCGTGCACGTCGAGCGCGCCCCCGACAGCCCCCTGCTCCCGCAGCAGCGGGGCTTCGTCGTGCCCTACGGCGTGCAGAGCGCGCTCGGCTTCGGCGGGGTGCTGCCCGACGGCCGCGTCTACGTCGTCGCGCTCTACAGCGGGGTGCCGGTGAGCGAGGGCGTCGCGCGGAGCTTCGAGCTGCTCGGGCTGCACCTCGAGCTCGCCTGGCTGGAGGCCGCGCCGACCCGCTTCGGCGACGCCGCGGCGCTCGCCCGCATCCGGAGCGCGGCGCTGCAAGAGCTGCTCGACGTGCAGGAGCAGCACCTCGTCGACTGGGCCAACGCGCTCGCCGACTCCCGGGACGACGAGCGCCGACGGCGAGAGGAGGCCGCGCGCCAGCGGGAGGCGGAGGCGCTCGAGAAGAACCGCAAGCTGGAGCGCATCCAGAACGCGATGCTCAACGTCATCGAGGACCTGCGGGAGGCGCGCGAGGGCCTCGAGCGCACGGTCACCGAGCGCACCGACGCGCTGCGGGAGGTCAACGCCGAGCTGAGCGCGCAGAACACCCACCTGCAGCAGCAGATGTCCGAGCGCGAGGCCATCCTCGCCTCGCTCGGCGTGGGCCTCTACGGCCTCGATCGCGAGGGGCGGTGCACCTTCATCAACCCGGCCGGGGCCGAGCTCGTCGGGCTGCCGGCGGCGGAGATCCTCGGCCGCGACATGCACGCCCTCGTGCACCACACCCGCCCGGACGGCACCCCGTTCCCGGTCGAGGAGTGTCCGATCTACGCCGCGTTCCGGAACGGGCAGTCCGTCCGCGTCAGCGACGACCTGATGTTCCGGGTCGACGGCACGTCGTACCCCGCCGAGTACACCTCCGCGCCCATCCTGACCGACGGCGAGGTGGTCGGCGCGGTGGTCGTCTTCGCCGACATCAGCGTCCGCAAAGCCTGGGAGGAGCGGCTCCGGCGCAAGCGCCACCTGCTGGAGGTCACGAACCAGGCGCTCGCGGCGAGCAACGAGGAGCTGGAGCAGTTCGCGTACGTCGCGTCTCACGACCTCCAGGAGCCGCTGCGCACCATCACCGGTCACCTCCAGCTCCTGCAGCGCCGTCACGCCGACGCGCTGCCGCCCGACGCGAACGAGTTCGTGGACTACGCGATCGACGGCGCCCGGCGCATGAAGGAGCTCATCGAGTCCCTGCTCGACTACTCGCGCATCACGACCCGCGCCAAGAACTTCCGGCCGGTGAGCCTCGAAGAGGTGCTGCGCGACGTGCGAGAGATGCTGGCCGCCGCCATCGCGACCTCGGGCGCCCGGATCGAGCAGCCCGAGCTGCCGACGGTCGAGGGCGATCCGATGCAGCTCCGCCAGCTCTTCCAGAACCTGCTCTCGAACGCGATCAAGTTCGCCGGCGACGCGCCGCCCCGGATCACCCTGACGGCCGAGCGGATCGAGGGGGGCTGGGCGCTCTCGGTCGCCGACCGGGGCGTCGGCTTCGACCCGAAATTCGCCGAGAGCGTCTTCCGGGTCTTCCGGAGGCTGCAGCGGACCGCGCCGGGGACTGGCATCGGGCTGGCGATCTGTCGGAAGATCGTCGAGCGCCATGGTGGCACCATCCGGGCGGTTTCGGCCCCCGGCGAGGGCGCTACCTTCCACTTCACTCTCCTCGACGCCCCCCCGCAGGACCCATGACCCGAGCCGTACAGATCCTCCTCGTCGAAGACTCTCCCTCCGACGCCCGCCTGACCCAGCTCGCCCTCGAGTCGGCCGAGCTCGACTGCCGGGTGGAGATCGCCGAGGACGGCGAGAGCGCGCTGTCGCGCCTGCGGGACCCCGACGCCCCGCGCCCCGATCTCATCCTGCTCGACCTGAACCTGCCCGGGATCGACGGCCACGAGGTCCTCGGCGAGCTGAAGTCGGACGACGCCCTCTCGCTCATCCCGGTGTGCGTGCTGACCACCTCCCGGGCGCCCGAGGACGTGGACCTCGCCTACCGCCGCCACACCAACTGCTACATCGCCAAGCCCTTCGACATGGACGAGTTCGCCGAGGTGATCCGGCAGCTCGAGACCTTCTGGTTCCAGGTCGCGGAGCTGCCCGGCTCGAGGGCCCACGATGCCGCCTGACGACCGGCCCGCCCTCCTCCTCGTGGAGGACGACGAGGGCTACGCGCGGCTGCTGCGGGCGATGCTCGCCGCCAACCCGGCCCTGCCCCGGGCCTACCGCGTCGAGCACGTGACCACGCTGCGCGCCGGGCTCGACGCCCTGCGAGCGGAGACCTTCGAGGTCGCCCTGCTCGACCTCGGGCTGCCCGACGCCGAGGGGCTCGAGCCGGTCGAGGCGGTGCACGCGCAGGCGCCGCGCCTGCCGCTCGTGGTGCTCAGCGGCCAGGACGACGTCGACGTGGCGGTGGCCGCGATGCGCCGCGGCGCCCAGGAGTACCTGGTGAAGGGCCAGGCCGAGGAGCAGCTGCTCCCGCGCGCGATCCGCTACGCGGTCGAGCGCAAGCGGAGCCAGGACTTCGAGCAGATGCTCGTGGGCGTGGTGAGCCACGACCTCCGCGGGCCGATGCAGACCATCTCGCTGACCCTCGACCTCTTCGAGGACTACGAGCTCGGGCCCGACGCGAGCGGCTTCCTCTCTCGCGCGCGCCGCGCGACCCACCGAGCCCGCGGCCTGGTGGACGACCTGCTGGACCTCACCCAGATCCGGCTCAGCGGGCAGCTGGGCGTGGAGCCCGGGCCGATCGATCTCGCCGAGCTCGTGCGGCAGGTGGTGGACGAGCACCGCGGCGCGCATCCCGCTCGCCGCATCGCGCTCGAGGCCCCGGAGCGCTGCCCCTGCGAGGGCGACGGGCGGCGGCTCGGCCAGGTGGTCGGCAACCTGCTCGGCAACGCCCTCCAGCACGGTCACGGCGACCACGAGATCAGCGTGCGGCTCGACGCCGATCCCGACCGCTGCCGCCTCTCGTTCCACAACCGGGGCGAGCCGATCCCGGAGCCCCTGCGCCACCGCCTCTTCGAGCCGCTCGAGCGCGCGGCGGCCCGCGGCGGGAGCGCCCAGAAGGGCAGCCTGGGCCTCGGCCTCTTCATCGTGCGCGAGATCATCCGGGCCCACCACGGCCGCATCGACGTCCGCTCGAGCGCCGAAGAGGGCACCGTCTTCACCGTATCGCTGCCCCGTCACTCCTCCCGCTGATCTTTTCGTTCAAGGCCCGACCCCGTTCGCCCGACTCCCTCTGCGAGCACGGCGTCACGGGGCGCCAAGAGACGAAAAATCAAGAAGTTGGCAAGGGTCGGGATGACCCGGAACCACACTCAAGGAGGAGTGACATGGCCATCACGATGAACACGAACATTGCGTCCATCAACGCGCAGCGGAACCTCAACAAGACGCAGTCCAGCCTGATGGGCAACTTCGGTCGGCTCTCGACGGGCCTCCGGATCAACACCGCGGCCGACGACGCGGCCGGCCTCGCCATCAGCGAGAAGCTCAAGAGCCAGATCCGCAGCCTCTCGCAGGCCGAGCGCAACGCCCACGACGGCAACAGCCTGCTGCAGGTGGCCGAGGGCGCGATGAACGAGGTCAGCGGCATCCTCACCCGGATGCGCGAGCTGGCGGTGCAGAGCGCCACCGACACCGTCGGCGGCACCGAGCGCGGCTTCCTCAACCAGGAGGTCGACGCCCTCCAGGCCGAGCTCGACCGCATCGGCGAGGTCACCGAGTTCAACGGCGCCAAGCTGCTCGACGGCGGCACCACCGGCACCGTCTTCAACTTCCAGGTCGGCATCGGCGCCACCACGAACGACCGCATCAGCGCCACCATCAAGGGCACCAAGGCGGCCGACCTCGGGGCCATCACCGGCGGCTCCATCAGCTCCATCGCGGGCATCGACATCACCAGCATCACCGGCGCCCAGAACGCCCTCGCGGTCATCGACCAGGCCATCACCGACGTCTCGAGCCGCCGCGCGGACCTCGGCGCGGTCCAGAACCGGATGGTCGTCACCATCGCCAACCTGGGCACCGCCCGCGAGAACCTCAGCGCCGCCAACAGCCGGATCCGCGACGTCGACGTCGCCGCCGAGACGGCCGCGATGACCCGGAACAACATCCTGATGCAGGCCGGCACCTCGGTCCTCGCTCAGGCCAACCAGCAGCCGCAGATCGCGCTCTCGCTGCTCGGCTGACGCGCGCCCCCCGGCACGGGGCACTTCACGGAGAACGACGGCGGTCCGCTTCGGCGGGCCGCTTTCGTTCTTTCCGTCCGTCTCACCGGTCTCGTTCTGAGACACCCAAACCTGCGAGATGGCTGAACTTTTTCTCTCAAGGACCGCCCCGCTCCGACCGATTGCCTGGGTGTCGAAGGGTGGGCTGGCACCTCCCCTCCGACGGCGGGTCTGGAAGACCCGTCTTCTGACAGCTCACGGAGGAGAACAAAATGGCAATCACCGTCAACACGAACGTCGCGTCCATGAACGCGCAGCGGAACCTCGGTCGCACGCAGAAGTCCCTCATGGGGAACCTGGGTCGGCTCAGCACCGGTCTCCGCATCAACACCGCCGCCGACGACGCCGCGGGGCTGGCGATCAGCGAGAAGCTGAAGAGCCAGGTCCGCAGCCTCTCCCAGGCGGAGCGGAACGCCAACGATGGCGTCTCCCTCCTGCAGACCGCGGAGGGCGCCATGAACGAGGCGAGCGGCATCCTGACCCGGATGCGCGAGCTCGCCGTGCAGTCGGCCAACGGCACGCTCGGGGGCACCGAGCGCGGCTTCCTGAACGACGAGGTCTCCGCGCTGTCGAGCGAGCTCGACCGCATCGGGAGCGTCACGGAGTTCAACGGGACCAAGCTGCTGGAAGGCGGCACCACCGGCACGAGCTTCTCGTTCCAGGTGGGTCTGGGTGCGACCAGCAACGACTCGATCAGCGCGACCATCAAGGGCGTGAAGGCGGCCGACATCGGCGTCGTCACCGGCGGCTCGGTGAGCTCGCTCGCGGGGATCGACATCAGCACCGCGACCGGCGCGCAGAACGCGCTCGCGGTCATCGACCAGGCGATCACGGACGTCTCGAGCCGCCGCGCGGACCTCGGGTCGGTGCAGAACCGCCTCAACGTCACGATCAGCAACCTCGGCAGCGCGCGGGAGAACCTGTCCGCCGCCAACTCGCGAATCCGTGACGTGGACGTCGCCAGCGAGACGGCCGACATGACGAGGAACAACATCCTCATGCAGGCCGGCGTCTCGGTGCTCGCCCAGGCGAACCAGTCGCCTCAGGTGGCACTCGCCTTGCTGGGCTAATCGCCCGAACGAGGCCCCCCGTGGAGCGCTCGCTCCGCGGGGGGTTCTTTTTTTTGAAGATTTCCCCTCAGGAGACGCCTCGATCGCCCGATGAACCGTCAGGAAGCCGACGACGCCGTCGGTGAGCCGACACCGGAAAGCCTCTCATGCCGTCCATCACCTTCAGCGGATTGTCCACGGGCCTCGACACGGGCGGGATCATCTCCCAGCTCATGCAGCTCGAGCGCGTGCCCGTCACCCGGCTCCAGGACAAGAAGAAGGCGTACGACTCCCAGGCCAACAAGTTCCGGAGCCTCGAGACCAAGCTGAAGGCGCTGCAGGACGCGGCCGCCAAGCTGGAGGATCCCGAGGACGTGCTCACCACGAAGGTCCGCTCCAGCGACGAGGACGTGTTCACCGCGACCTCGAGCGGGGGCGCCGCGGTGGGCCCGACCAGCGTGCACGTCACCTCGCTGGCCACGGTCGAGAAGACCTACTCCAACCCCTTCGCCGATCAGACCGCCACCGGCGCGTTCGGCACCGGCACGCTGACCCTCCAGGTCGGCTCCGGCGACCCGGTCGACATCACCATCGACGCGGACGACACCCTCGAGAGCGTGGTCGGCAAGATCAACGGATCGGGCGCGGACGTCACCGCGGGCCTGATGTTCGACGGCACCAACTACCGGCTGCGCGTGACCGGCAACGACACCGGCGCGGCCAACGCGATCAGCATCACCGAGACCGGCACGAGCCTCGGCCTCGACGACCCCGCCAACGAGGTGCAGTCGGCCACCGACGCGATCTTCAGCGTCGACGGCTTCGCGATGACCCGCGGGTCGAACAGCTTCTCGGACGCGGTGCCCGGGGTGACGATCACCCTCACCGGCGAGTCCCCCGACGCGTCACCGACGACCCTCGCGGTCGAGCGCGACACCGACGCCCTCCGGGAGAAGGCCCAGGGCTTCGTCGACGCCTACAACGAGGTCGCCAAGGCGATCAACGGGGAGTTCGCCTACACCGGCACCGCCAAGGGCCCGGGCAGCCTCGTGGGCGACTCTGCGCTCCGCAGCGTGCAGTCCCGGTTGCGCTCCTTCATCGGCTCGACGGTGAGCGGCACGAGCGGCGCCTACACCACCCTGGCCTCGATCGGCATCGAGACGAACCAGGACGGCACCCTGAAGCTCGACCAGGCCGACTTCGACGAGGCCATCGCGGCCGACGCCAACGGGGTGAGCACCCTGCTCGCCGGCAACCAGGTCGGCGGCATCGACGGCTTCGTGAAGGGCTTCGACGCCCTCATCGAGGAGTTCGTCGACAGCGCGGACGGCATCATCCCGAGCCGCATCGACGCGCTCGAGGGCCGCAACCGCGACATCGACGACCAGATCGATCGGCTCGAGCTCCGCCTCGAGAAGACCGAGGAGCAGCTCGTCTCCCAGTACGCCCGGCTCGAGGAGCTGGTGAGCGGGCTGACGAACCAGGGGAACCAGATCATCGCCGCGATGAGCGGCCTGGGTTGAGACCGAAACCGGAGTCACACATGTCGTTCGCTGCACTTCAGTACCAAACCGCGCGCGTGGAGACGGCGTCTCCCGTCCAGCTGGTCGTCGACCTCTACCGAGGCGCCATCCGCTTCATGCGGCAGGCGGCGGCCTTCCAGGAGCAGGGCGACGCGGCGAGCCGCGGCCGGGCGCTGGGGCGCGCGCACGCGATCGTCAGCGAGCTCCAGGCCACCCTCGACCACGGCCACGCGCCGGAGCTCTGCGAGGAGCTCGATCGGCTCTACGACTTCGTGCTCTACCAGATCACCGAGTCCAACGTGCGCGCCGACGCGAGCCTGCTCGACCCCGCCATCGAGGTCATGGGCACGCTCGAGGACGCGTGGGCGCAGCTCGCGGGCCGCGGGTGAAGGTCGCGGCCCTCATCGACGCCCTCGAGGCGGCCGCGGCGCTCCCCGCCGAGCCGAGCCTCGAGGACGTGGCCGCCTCGATGGCCGCCCGGGCCCCCGTCCTCGACGCGATCACCGGTCTCGATCCGTCGAGCCTCGAGGCGTCCGAGCGCGCCGCCCTGAAGGAGGCGCTCTCCCGGATCCAGGCGCGCGACGCCGACACCCTCGCCGCCCTCGAGGAGGAGCGCGAGCGGGTCGGCGGCGAGCGCGCCAAGCTCGCGAACGCCCGCGGCATGGTGCGCGGCTACCGCAACGTCGCGCCCCACGGCCGCGGCGCGGTCCTCCGCACGGCGTGAGGCCATTCCCGGCGCGTCTTCGCGACGCTAGGCTGGCGCCATGCGCGCCTCGCTTCTCTTCGTCCTCCTGACCGCCTGCGGCACCACCCCCGACGCGCCCGACGCCTCCGAGCCGATGGACGCCGCGGCGATCGACGCCGGCGCGACGGTCGACGCGGGGACGAGGGCCGACGCGGGCGCCGAGCCGGACGCGGGCCAGGGCGAAGACGCCGGCGCGACGGTCGACGCCGGCGCGCGGGTCGACGGCGGCGCGACGGTCGACGCGGGCACGTCCGAGTGCAGCCCCACGCAGCCGTGCACCGATGGACGGATCTGCAGCGGCCAGCCGAGCTGCGGGAGCCACTGGATCTGCGTCGACAGCGGCACCGCGTGCACCGACGACGCGGTCCCCTACTGCGGCTGCGACGGGGTCACCTTTACCGACTCCGGGAACTGCCCGACCCGGCCCTACGCGCACCGCGGCACCTGCGAAGGCGGCGTCGACTGCGATCGGCGCTCCGTGACCTGCCGCGCCCCGGAGCCGGTCTGCCCGGCCGGCGAGGTGGCCGAGGTCGAGGGGAGCTGCTGGAGCTTCCGCTGCGTCCCGATCGACAGCTGCCGCTGCGCCGGCCCCGAGCAGTGCCCGATGCCGGACATGTACACCTGCCACATGTTCCGGATGCGCTGCGGTCCCTATCTCTGACGTCTCACTTTTTAGCGGTGTCGCTTCCGTCGTCCGCGCCTAGGACTCCCCTGACCACCCGGCGGTGGCGGGAAGAGACAGGTGGATTTTCACATCGACGGGAACGCGGCCTTCACCGTGGCGGCGGCGCTCGCGGCCGGCATGCTCGGCCAGGCGGCGGCCCAGCATGCGCGGCTCCCGGGCATCGTCCTGCTCCTCTTCATCGGGTTCCTGCTCGGCCCCGACGCGGCCAACGTGGTCCAGCCGGAGGCGCTGGGCGACGGCCTGCACCAGATCGTGGGGTACGCGGTCGCGGTCATCCTGTTCGAAGGCGGCATGAGCCTGAACATTCGCCGGCTGCGCCGCGAGGAGCGACCGATCCGGCAGCTCGTGACCGTCGGGGCGCTGGTGAGCCTGGTGGCGGGCGCGGGGCTGGTCTGGCTCGCCAAGGGCTGGGAGTGGCAGCGCTCGCTGCTGTTCGGGACGCTGGTCATCGTCACCGGCCCCACCGTGGTGACCCCGCTGCTCCGCCGGATCCGGGTGAAGAAGACGCTCTCGACCATCCTCGAGGCGGAGGGCGTGCTGATCGACGCGATCGGGGCGATCACCGCCGCGGTCGCGCTCGAGCTGGTGCTGCAGCCGAGCAACGACGCCGCGTTCCTGGCCGGGCCGAGCGTCTTCGGGCGCCTCGCCTTCGGCGCGACCTGCGGGCTGATCGGCGGCGGGATCCTCTCGCTCATCCTCCGCTACCGGAACGTGATCCCCGAGGGGCTCGAGAACCCGTTCACGCTCGCCTGGGCGGTCCTCGTCTACCAGGTCGCCAACGTGACCATTCACGAGACCGGGATCGCGGCGGTCACGGTGGCCGGCCTCGTGGTCGGCAACACCCGCACCCACGTCGGGCGGGAGCTGCGCGAGTTCAAGGAGCAGCTCACGGTGATGCTGATCGGGCTGCTCTTCGTGCTGCTGGTCGCCGACGTGCGCCTCCACGACGTGATGTCGCTCGGCTGGTCCGGGCTGATGGTGGCCCTGGGCTGCGTGTTCCTGGTCCGGCCGCTCAGCGTCGCCGCCGGGACCTGGGGCACGGAGATGAAGCCGCAGGAGCGGGCCTTCACCGCCTGGATCGGCCCGCGCGGCATCGTCGCGGCCGCGGTCGCGTCCCTCTTCGGCTACGAGCTCGAGCGGGTCGGCCTCGCCGGCGGCTCCGAGCTGCGGGCGCTGGTGTTCCTGGTGATCGGCGTGACCGTCTTGTGGTCGGCGCTGACCGGCCCGCTCGCCGCGCGCTTCCTCACCGTGAAGGCCGGCGAGAACGACGGCTGGATGATCGTCGGCGGCAACGCGCTCGCCCGCACGATCGGGCGCCTCCTGTCCGAGAACGGGCAGAGCGTGGTGCTCGTCGACCACGATGCGGCCCACATCAAGGCGATCGAGGAGGCGGAGCTGCGCGCGATCCACAAGAACGCCCTCGAGAAGGCGGCGGTGGAGATGGCCCAGCTCGACACGCGCATCGGCGCCCTGTCGGTGACCTCCAACGAGGAGGTGAACTTCCTCTTCGCCCAGCGCGCGCGGCACAACCGCGCCGAGCTGCGCTTTCCGGTGGCCGTCACCAGCTGGTCGCGCGGGGTCACCCCGGCGATGGTCGAGGAGATGGGGGGCGAGGTGCTCTGCGGCGCCCGGGTCGAGGTCTCCGAGTGGTCCGAGAAGATCGAGCGAGGCTACGCCGAGGTGATCTGGTTCGAGCAGACCGGCAAGGACGACGGGAGCGTGCTCACCGGCGAGATCACCCGCCCCGGCTACCTGCCCCTCGCCTGCTGCAAGAAGGGCGGCCCGATCGCCCCGGTGACCTCCGAGAGCCGCTTCGCCAAGGGCACCCGGGTCGCCTTCCTGGTCGAGGAGGATCACGCCGAGCGGGTGACCCGCGCCCTCCAGAAGTCGGGGTGGAGCGCCCTCCCCTCGCTCGACTCCTGAGGCCCTCGTGGTACATCCGCAGGTCTCGACGGGAGTCAGGGGACATGGGACGCATATTCGAGACCCGCAAAGCCACGATGTTCGCCCGGTGGGACAAGATGGCGAAGGCCTTCACCCGGGTGGGCCGCGAGATCGCCGTCGCCGTCAAGCAGGGCGGCCCCGATCCGGCCGCGAACCCGGCGCTGCGCCGCGCGATCCAGAACGCGCGCGCGGTCAACATGCCGAAGGACAAGATCGAGAACGCGATCAAGCGCGCGCTCGGCAAGGACGCGACGGACTACCAGGAGGCGATCTACGAGGGCTACGCGCCCCACGGCGTCGCCGTCATCGCGGTCGCCGCGACCGACAACCCCACCCGCACCATCGCCAACGTCCGGGTCTGCTTCAACAAGGCCGGCGGGAGCATCGGCCAGAGCGGCAGCGTGTCGTTCGGCTTCGATCGGATGGGCGTCTTCCGGCTGAACCCGGACGACGTGTCGGACCGCGACGAGCTCGAGCTCGACCTGATCGATCACGGCCTCGAGGACATGGGCGAGGGCACGGGCGAGAAGGACGAGCCCCAGCTCATCGTGCGCTGCGCCCTCGCGGACTTCGGCCGCCTCCAGGCCGCCCTCGAGGAGCGCGAGATCGAGCCGATCTCCAGCGGGAGCGAGTTCGTCCCGCAGACCACGGTGGAGCTCGACGACGCGCAGGCCGAGGAGGCCCTCAAGCTGGTCGATCTGCTCGAGCAGGACGACGACGTCCAGCAGGTCTTCCACAACCTCGCCTGACCGGGGCGAGGAGCGGGGCGAGGAGGGACGCCACGAAGCCCTCTCGCCGCGGGCCGGGCAGCCCGAAGGCGCCGGCTCGCGCGTCCGACGCGGTGCCGAAGAGGCGATCGATCCACGGGAACAGCGTCGCGAAGTTGGCGAGCGGCGCGTCGCGGTCGTGGTGGCGATGGTGGAAGCGCGGCGTCGCGATCCACCGCGCGAGCCAGCCGGGCGTGCGCACGTTCGCGTGCACGAAGATGGTGTTCACCTGGAGCAACGCCACGACGGCGGCGTGCTCGGCGAGCGGCAGACCGAGGAGCGCGAGCGGCGCGTTCTGGGCGAGCGTCATCAGCGCGACCTCGAGCGGGTGCTGACGGAACCCCGCGAGCCAGTCCATGTGCGCGGCGGCGTGGTGCACGTCGTGGAGCCGGCGCAGGGGCCCGAACGCGTGCGCGGCCCGGTGGTAGGCGTAGCCGGCGAGCTCGAACACGAGCAGCCCGAGCGGGAGCGTGAGCCAGGTGGGCGCCCCGGAGAGCGGCTCGGAGAGCGGCGCGGCGAGGCCGGAGAGCCCGGCCAGCGTCGCCCCGGCCAGGAGCGCGATCAGGGCGTGGGTCATCACCGCGCCGACGGTGGCGAAGCCGAGGTCGGTGCGGAGGCTGGAGGCGTCCCGCTCGGACGCGCGCGCGGGCGCGAGGCGCTCGAGGGGCGCGAAGAGCAGGCCGACGAGCCCGGCGTAGACGAGCGGGCGGAGCCAGAAGTCCACCCTTTCAGTACCCTACGAGGACCCGGACCTCGAGCGGCTCGCTGCGGGCGACCAGCTCGGTGCCGCGGAGGACCGCGGTGCCCGGCGGGGGCGTGATCGAGCCCGCCTCGACCCGGTGGCGACGCCAGGTGCGGCGCGTGAGCGGCCGCCCGGGGCGATGGTCGACCCGGAGCGAGAGGCCCAGCGCGCGCGCGTGACGCACCGCGCGATCGACCCGGACCTCGTCGAGCGTCGGCACCACGACCATCTCCACCTCGTCCGCCTGGATCAGCGCGTCGTCGAAGGCCCGCGGCGGGTGCACCGGCGGCTCCTCGCGGACCGGCGTCGGCGCGTCCTCGACGGCCAGCGCCCGATCCATGCCCAGCGCGGTCGTCGCCACCAGCCCCAGCGCCCCCAGCCCGCTCACCGCCCAGAGGAGAATCCGTCGCATGGGGAGCCTGACAACGAGACGAGCCAGAAGTTTTGGTCGTCAGGCGAACGACGCGCGCCACGCCGCCCAGGTGGCCTCCGCGAGCCGAGCCCCGGTCAGCCAGAGCGCGGCGGCCTGGTGCACCAGGTAGTCGCGGAGCTGATCGCGGAGCTGCTCGTCATACGGCGCGGCCACGTTGCGGGGGTGGCCGCGGCCGAGCTGCACGCCCACGTCGTAGAGGATCTCCAGCATCTCGGGCTCGGTCACCGAGGCGTCCTCCACCTCGAGCTCGACGTAGTCGTCGACCCACTCGTGCAGCCAGTAGGGCTGACCGTTCAGCTCGACGGCCCCCATCTCCCGGAACGGCGCGTCCGAGAGGCGGGTGGCCGCGACCAGGATGCGCAGCGGATCGGGGCGACCGGTGTAGGGCAGGCACCAGGCCTCGGGGTTCTCGGTGACCGCCTTGGCCTCGACGATCAGGTCGTCTTCGGGCGCTTCCGTCGGCCCGCGGGCCCGGACGAGGTAGTTGGTCGTCGCGCGGCTCCCCACCCCGAGCCGGTGACGCCCCACGCGAACCACCTCGAACTGGCGCCGGTCTCGCCCCCCGTCCCGGCGGGCCAGCTGGTCGGAGTAGGTCTCCATGGCCAGCTCGAGGCGGGCGCCGGTCTCGGCGTCCACCGGGAGAAACAGCGTGTCGGCCCAGGCGAGGAGGCGTCGGTGGTCGCGTCTGAACGAGGCCCTGACCCGCGCCGCCCACGCCGGCTCCGGCGCCTCCACCGAGGGCTCGTCCAGCGCGGCCAGGTAGCCGGCGAGGAACCTCGCCCACAGCGCGTTCGCGTCCCATCGCCGCGAGCGGGAGGCGATCTGGAGGGAGGTGGCGAGTCGCAGCAGGTCGATGCCCACTGGCCCGAGCGTCGCCTCGTCGAAGTCACCGAGGCCGCGGCCGAGCGAGGTGACGAGGTACTGCTCCACGTGCGCGTCGCCGTGCAGATTCACCAGCGGCCCGAGCGTCCCGACGTCGCACTCGAGGCTCGCCATGCGGCGCGCCACATAGCGGAAGTAGTGGTGCGGATCGGCGCGGAGCTCGTCCCGGAGCGCCGGCTCCAGCGCCTCCACCTCCGCGCGCGACAGCCGGAGGCGGCGCCCCAGGGGGCCGAGCTCCGTGTCGTCCAGGCGCGGCCCGAGGGTCACGCCGCACCCCGAGGCCAGGGCCAGGATCAGCGGGAGCGCGGCGCGTCGAGACGTCCGACCGAGGATCGAGCTCACCCGGATGGACTACCATCCGGCGATGCGCCGCGCTCTCTTCGCCCTCTCCCTCCTCTTCGTCGGCTGCGGGGACGCCCCCGCCGACACCTGCTCCAGCGCCGCCGACTGCGCCGCCGGAGAGCGCTGCGTGGACGGGCGCTGCGAGCCCGGGCTGGACGGGGGCCGCGCGGAGAGCGACGCGAGCCCGAGCGAGGACGCGGGGGGCGGCTGCCCGAGCGCCATCCTCTGCGGGAGCCCGCCGGCGTGCTGCGGCGCGGGCGAGGAGTGCATCGAGGGGGCGTGCCTCGCGGCGTGCGCGAGCGGGGTGCGCTGCGGCGCGGACCTCGCCACCTGCTGCGGGGACGGGCAGGTCTGCGTGTCGGACGCCTGCGCCGACGTGGGCGAGGCGTGCACCGACTCCTACGACTGCCCGGAGGGCGCGTTCTGCGAGCCGACGCTCGAGCGCTGCCTGCCGCAGTTCGACCCGGTGACCTGCCGGGTGGAGCCGACCTTCGAGGCGTTCGAGCCGACCGTCGAGTGGAGCGTCGAGAGCGCGACCGAGCACCCCACCTTCGTCCAGGCGATCGTGATGCCGGCGGTGATGGACCTCGACGGCGACCGCGTGCCCGAGGTGGTGCAGAGCTTCTTCGAGGTCGGCGGGACCGAATGCCGGGGCGTCATCCGCGCGCTGCGCGGCACCACCGGAGAGGTCCTCTGGTCCGTGCGCGACGTCGACGGCGAGCAGGTCAGCGGCTGCCCGACCCACGCCCTCGCCGATCTCGACGGCGACGGCGCGCCCGAGATCGTGACCCTGCGGACCGACGGCCGGATCCTCGCGCTCCGGGCCGACGGCTCGCTCCTCTGGCTGAGCACCCGGAGCGACGGCTCGCCTTACTCCGTCGGAGACTGGCGCACCTTCGCCAACGCGGCGATCGCGATCGCCGACCTCGACGCGGACGGCGCCCCCGAGGTGGTGATCGGCGCGGTGGTGGTGGACGCGACCGGGGTGCTCCGCTGGGAGCGGGACGCGCGCACCCTCGAGGGCGACAACGACGGCTACGCGGGCGGCCTGCCGGTGGTGGCCGACATCGACGGAGACGGCGCCCCCGAGGTCGTCACCGGTCGCCGCGCCTACGAGGCCGACGGCACCCAGCGCTGGCTCGCGCCCACCACCGACGGCTACCCGGCGATCGGCGACTTCGACGGCGACCCGCAGCCCGAGATCGTGCTCGTCACGCAGGGCAACGTCTACCTGCTCGACGGGCTCGACGGCACCCTCGACTGGGGCCCGATCGCGATCCCGGGCGGCGGGCGCGGCGGGCCGCCGACGGTGGCCGACTTCGACGGAGACGGGCGGCCCGAGATCGGCGTCGCGGGCGGGAGCAGCTACAGCGTCTACGACCCGGACGGCCCCACCCCGGTGCGCTGGAGCCAGGCGACCCGCGACCAGAGCAGCAACGCGACCGGGTCGGCGGTGTTCGACTTCGAGGGCGACGGCGCGGCCGAGGTCGTCTACGCCGACGAGTGTCACCTCCGCGCCTACCGCGGGGACGACGGGTCGGTGCTCTTCGAGGTCGAGAGCTCGAGCGGCACCCAGCACGAGTACCCGGTCGTCGCCGACGTGGACGGCGACGGCAACAGCGAGCTGCTCGTCGTCGCCAACGACAACAACACCCGCATCGGAGACGGCTGCCGGGCGACCTACCCCGGCTGGGCGGGGGAGCGCCACGGGCTGTTCGTCTACGGCGACGCCGCCGATCGCTGGGTCCGCACCCGCCGGGTCTGGAACCAGCACACCTACCACGTGACCAACATCAGCCCGGCGGGCGCGGTGCCGAGCGCCGAGCTCGAGAGCTGGAGCACGGCCGGCCTCAACAACTACCGACAGAACGTGCAGGGCGAGGGCGTCTTCAACGCGCCGGATCTCTACGTGCTCGGCCTCGAGGTGTCGCTCGTCGGCTGCCCGGACGAGGTCCGGCTGAGGGCCCGGGTCGGCAACGAGGGCAACCTCGGCGTCCCCGCCGGCGTGCCGGTGACCTTCCGCCGCGGCACCGCCGCCGCGCCGGGCGACGTGCTCGGCACCGTCTCCACGACGACCTCGCTCCTCCCCGGCGCCTCGACGGTCGTCGAGCTCGACGCCGCGCTCGAGGGCGACGCGCCCTTCGCGTTCGTCGCGACGGTCGACGACGACGGCGCGGGCGCGAGCCTCACGGTGGAGTGCGACGAGGACGACAACGAGGCGGACATCGACGGGGTCGACTGCGACATCCTGTTCTGATCGCGAGCGTTGCGTGCCGCGGGTGAGCGGTCGATACTCCCCGCGATGGGCTGGTCGTTTCGGCTGACGTCGCTGCTGCTCGTCGCGTGCTTCGCGACGGCGGCGAGCGCAGCCACGGCCCAGACGGCGGCGATCACCCTCGACGGCGACCGGGGCCTGTCGACGCCCGCGCCGGCCGACGCGGCGCCCCTCGGCGTCCCCCTCGACGCCTTCGAGACCGAGAGCGAGACGAGCGAGACCGAGCCCGGCCGCGCCCTCGACGCGGCGCCCGACGGCGCGCGAGGATGGCGCGCGCGCCAGCTGACCGTAGCCACCCCGCGCTCCGGCCCCACGTCCGACGGAGGCGCGCCTCCGCACCCGATCGCCGCCCACGCGCCCCGCGGTCCGCCCCTCGACGCCTGAACGGGAGCCCCCCGTTCGAGTGCCTCGCCCCGCGGCGAGGTGAGCGTCGAAGTCGGACCGAAGGATCGAACATGTGGACGAACTGGCTCCCCGGCCGCGCGCCGTGGGATCTCCCCTCGCGGCGTACGTGGCTGCGGATCGAGCGAGCGGATCTCGCGCTCGCGCTGGGCGCCGTGGTGACCGCGCTCGCGGCGCCTCCGCCCGCGCAGCTCGCGGCGGGCATCGGGCTGCTGCTCTGGCTCACCCATCAGCTCGACCGACACCGCCGCGCCGGCTCGATGGCCCTGTTCCTCGCCACCCTCTCGAGGCGGGATCCCTCGACCCTGGCCCGGAGCTCCGGTGAGCTCGCGCGACGCGCGCGGGACCCTCGGCTGCGAGCGATGCTGCTGGGGTTCTGGGCGCACGCCGCGCTGCGGGCCGGCGAGCTCGAGGGCGCGGCCAAGGTCGCGCGCCGCCTCCAGGCGCGAGGCTGGACGCCGCGGACCTGGCTCGCCTCCGCCGACCGGGCGAGGCGCTGGGGCCCGGACGCCCTGCGGGCCGCGAGCGGAGTGGTCTGCGCGCTCGCCCTGGCCGGAGCGCTCGACGCCGCGGCCGCCGCGCTGCGCGAGCTCGAGGAGGTCACGCTCGATCGGGGCGCGCTCACCCTCCCGACCATGCTGGTGCGCGCCCTCGAGGGCGACGACGCGGCGGTCCTCTCGGCCTGGGCCGGCGCGCGCGTCCCCGCCGAAGACCAGGCGGCGGCGTGCTGGCTCGCGAGCCGCGCCCAGCTCCGGGCGAGCCGGAGCCCCTACCGCCTCGATGCCGCCACCCGCGAGCCCCCCGCCTGGCTCGAGCGCGCCTGGCCGGACAATCGACCTGACGCGGTGTAGCATCGCAACACCATGGCAGTCTCCTTCTCCCGAAACTCACCGCTCCCGTTCCTCCTCGCGGGCGGCGCCGCGTTCATCGGCGTGATGGCCTGGGGCTTCCTGCTCGCGCTCCTGACGCCGTCGTCGCCGGCGGCGGACGAGGCCTTCGGTGGCGCGATCGCCCAGATCGCGTTCGGCGTGGCGGGGGCGGGCGCCATCGGCACGCAGCTCTGGCGCACGAGCCCACGTGCCCTCGGCGTCCTGCTCGTGATCGGCGCCGGCGGGGCGGGCCTCGCGCTGCCACTCCTGCTCGCCCTGCCGCGCATGTGAGGGGATCCCACGGTCCTTCGACAGGCGCGGGAGCATGTGGAACACTGGCTGATTCCCTCACTCCTGACGCGAGATCGAAGCATGTCCGACACCCTCCCCATCATTGGTCACTGGATCGACGGCAAGAACGTGCACGGCGAGCACCGCTCGCAGGAGGTCTTCGATCCCGCGACGGGCAAAGCGGAGAAGCGCGTCCTGCTCGCGGACGCCGAGACGGTGAGGTCCGCGATCGCGTCGGCCCACGCCGCCTACCCCGCGTGGCGCGCCACCCCGCCGCTCAAGCGCGCCCGGGTGATGATGAAGCTCCGCCAGCTGCTCGAGGCGAACGCGGAGAAGATCGCGGGCCTGCTCACCGAGGAGCACGGCAAGGTCTTCGGCGACGCGATGGGCGAGGTGCAGCGCGGCATCGAGAACGTCGAGTACGCCTGCGGCGCGCCCGAGCTGCTCAAGGGGGAGCACAGCCGCAACGTCGGCCCCGACATCGACGGCTGGAGCGAGTTCCAGCCCCTCGGCGTCACCGCCGGCGTCACCCCGTTCAACTTCCCGGCGATGGTCCCGCTCTGGATGTGGCCGATGGCGGTCGCCTGCGGGAACACCTTCGTGCTCAAGCCCTCCGAGCGCGACCCGTCGAGCGCGCTCTTCGTCGCCCAGCTCGCCCTCGAGGCGGGCCTGCCGCCCGGCGTGCTCAACGTCGTCAACGGCGACAAGGAGGCGGTCGACACCCTGATCGACGACCCGCGGGTGCACGCGATCAGCTTCGTCGGCTCGACCCCGATCGCGGAGTACATCTACGCGCGCGGCTGCGAGAAGGGCAAGCGCGTGCAGGCGCTCGGCGGGGCCAAGAACCACGCCGTCGTCATGCCCGACGCGGACATCGACAACGCGGTCAGCGCGCTCATGGGCGCCGCCTACGGCTCCTGCGGCGAGCGCTGCATGGCCATCCCGCTGGTGGTCGCCGTCGGCGACGAGACCGCCGACGCGGTGGTGTTGGGCCTGAAGGCGCAGATCGCCGAGATGAAGGTCGGCCCGGGCAAGGACGCGGCCAACGACATGGGGCCGCTCATCACCAAGGCCCACCACGAGAAGGTCCTCGGCTACGTGCAGAAGGGCGTCGACGAGGGCGCGACCCTCGTCGTCGACGGGCGCGACCTGAAGGTGGCCGGCCACGAGGGCGGCTTCTTCATGGGCCCCTGCCTCTTCGACCACGTGACGCCCGAGATGGTGATCTACCAGGAGGAGATCTTCGGGCCGGTGCTCGGCGTGGTGCGCGTCTCGTCGCTCGAGGAGGCGATGAAGCTCATCGACGACCACGAGTACGGGAACGGCACCTGCATCTTCACCCGCGACGGCGAGGCGGCGCGCTACTTCAGCGACCACATCCTCGTGGGCATGGTCGGCATCAACGTGCCGCTCCCCGTGCCGGTCGCCTACCACTCGTTCGGCGGCTGGAAGCGCTCGATCTTCGGTGACCTGCACGCCTACGGGCCGGACGCCGTCCGCTTCTACACCAAGCGCAAGCAGATCACGCAGCGCTGGCCGTCGGCGGGGGTCCGCGAGGGCGCGAAGTTCTCCTTCCCGTCGACGAAGTGACCCTCACGCGTTGACGTCGGCGCATCGCTGACCACAAAGATCGACGCGTGCGTCGTGTCCTCGGCAGCCCGTTCACGCCCGATGATCCGGTCCCGGATCTCGGGCCGATCGAGCCCCTGATCCGCGAGATGCCCTCCAGCTACACGGTGAAGGGCATGTTCGTGGCGCCGATCGCGAACCGGCTGGGCAAGGCGGAGGTCGAGCGGCTGCGCTCGACCTTCGACGCGCCGCTCCGCGACCGCTACCTCGCCTTTCGGGACTACCCGCAGGCCGATCACTCCCGGCTGATGGCCCGGCTGGCCGAGCTCGAGTACCCCGGGCACTCCCCGGCCGAGGCCCTGCGCCGCTTCGCTCGCAGCGACATGCAGACCTTCGCCGGCTCCACGCTGGGGCGTGTGATCATGGCGGTCGTGGGGGACGCGGTGAGCGCGCTGCTGAAGATCCCGACCGTCTACGAGAAGGTCGCGCCGGGCACCGTGGTCGTCGGGCGCCAGACCCCGGGCGGCGTCTCGCTCGAGTTCCAGCCGGTCTACGGCGCGTGGGCGTACCAGCTCGGACAGGTCGAGGGCATCGCCGCCCACTACGGCGCCCGCACCGCGGCGACGGTCTTCGAGGAGCGGACGACCAAGACGGTGCGCTTCGAGGTCGGGCTCGAGGGGTGATCTCGCGGCGCGGAGGAGTATGCTCGGCGGGTGCGCTGGGGTGGGCTGCTCTTCGTTCTGACGTGCGCGTGCAGCGCGCCGCCGACCCAGCTCGTCGTGGTGGTGGACAGCGACTTCGCCGTGCCGGAGGAGCTCACCACGGTCGAGGTGGAGGTCTTCGACGCCGCCGGTGAGACGGTGTCGGGGACGACGTTCGCGCTCGCGCCCCGCGGCGAGGGCCAGCCGGCGCGCTTCCCGCTGCCGCTCTCGTTCGGCGTGGTGCCCCAGGGCGGCGACGCCTCGCGGCGGGTGCGAGTGGTGGTGCGCGGCAAGACCGCCACCGACCGGATCATGGTGCAGCGCGCGGCCACCACGGGCTTCCTCGAGGGGCGCAGCCTCGCGCTGCCGATGTTCCTGCTCCGGAGCTGCGCGGCGGTGATGTGCCCGGACGGGCAGACCTGCACCGAGCGCGGCTGCGCCGACGAGGAGCGCCCCCCCGAGACGCTGCCCCCGGTCCGCCCGGGGGAGGAGCTCGACGGATCCCTGCCCGACGCCGCCCTCCGTGACGGCGAGGTCGTCGACGCGGGGGACGCGGGAGAGCCGGACGCCGGCCCCCTGGACGCCGGCACCGCGGACGGCGGCCTGGACGCGGACGGAGGCGCTTGTGCGCCGGTGCTCGAGGTCTGCAACGGGCGGGACGACGACTGCGACGGCGTGGTCGACGAGGACGGCTGCCCGTGTGCTCGCCATGTGCACGCCGGTCGTTCGTACCTCCTGTGTAGCGACGGCCGCCAGTGGGCGGAGGCCCGCTCGTTCTGCGAAGGCCTCGGCTACGACCTCGCCACCCTCACCAGCGGGCCCGAGAGCGACTTCGCCCGCTCCCTCCTCTCGGGGCGCGACATCGTCTGGATCGGGATGTCCGACCTCGAGGTCGAGGGCACGTGGCGCTGGGTGGACGGGACGCTGCTGTGGAGGGACGGCGCCACGTTCGGCTACCAGGCCTGGGAGGCGGGCTTCCCCGCCGACGGCGGAGCTGGCGCCGACTGCGGGATCGTGACCGTGGACGGCTGGCGAGACATCCGCTGCAACATCGGCATCCCGTTCCTCTGCGAGTCCCCCAATCCTTGAGACGCCGTCACGCTTCTGATACCAACGTCTCTTCGCTTTCGGAGGGGGGTCGAGGGACAGGCCGCGCTCCGTCAGCCAACGGAGGGATTGGCATGACACGCAAGGTCGTCGGTGGGCTCATCCAGTGCAGCAACGCGCTGAACGACGAGAACGCCTCGGTGAAGCAGATCGCGGACGCGGCGCTCGAGAAGCACGTGGGGCTCATCGAGGAGGCGGCGTCGAAGGGCGTCCAGATCCTCTGCCTCCAGGAGATCTTCAACGGCCCCTACTTCTGCCCGAGCCAGGACCCGAAGTGGTGCGATCAGGCCGAGGCCATCCCCGACGGGCCGACCACCCAGAAGATGATGGAGCTGGCCAAGAAGCACGAGATGGTCATCGTCGTGCCGATCTACGAGCGCTCCAAGGTCGCGGGCGTCTACTACAACAGCGCCGCGGTCATCGACGCCGACGGCAGCTTCCTCGGCACCTACCGGAAGAACCACATCCCCCACACCAACGGGTTCTGGGAGAAGTACTTCTTCAAGCCGGGCAACCTCGGCTACCCGGTGTTCGAAACGCGGTACGCCACCATCGGCGTCTACATCTGCTACGACCGCCACTTCCCCGAGGGCGCGCGGCTGCTCGGCCTCAACGGCGCCGAGATCGTCTTCAACCCGAGCGCCACCGTCGCCGGGCTCAGCGAATACCTCTGGAAGCTCGAGCAGCCCGCCCACGCGGTCGCGAACGGCTACTTCCTCGGCGCGATCAACCGCGTCGGCACCGAGCCGCCGTGGAACATCGGCGAGTTCTACGGGCAGAGCTACTTCGTCGACCCGCGCGGCCAGTTCATCGCCGAGGCCTCGCGCGACCAGGACGAGGTGGTCGTCGCCGAGATGGACCTCGACCTGATCGAGGAGGTCCGCCGCACCTGGCAGTTCTACCGGGACCGCCGGCCGGACACCTACGGCGACATGACCGAGCAGCTGCCCTGAAGGAGATTCGATGAGCATCCTGATCAAGAACGGCCGCGTCGTCACCGCCGTCGACGACTACTACGCCGACGTCTTCATCGACGGCGAGAAGGTCGCCCAGATCGGCAAGGACCTCGCCGTGCAGGCGGACGAGGTCATCGACGCGACCGATCGGCTGGTGCTCCCCGGCGGCATCGACCCGCACACCCACATGGACATGCCCTTCGGCGGCACGACCAGCGCCGACGACTTCGAGACGGGCACGCTCGCGGCGGCGCACGGCGGCACCACGACCATCGTGGACTTCGCCATCCAGACCAAGGGCGAGTCGACGATCAAGGGCCTCGACACCTGGCACGCCAAGGCCGAGGGCAAGGCCACGATCGACTACGGCTTCCACATGATCATCACGGATCTGCCCGTCGAGCGGATGCCGGAGATGACCAAGCTGCGCGACGAGGGCGTCAGCTCCTACAAGCTCTTCATGGCCTACCCCGGCGTCCTCTACGTGGACGACGGCGTGCTCTACCGCGCCTTCCGGCAGGCCGGCCTCGACGGCACCCGCATCTGCATGCACGCCGAGAACGGCATCGTCATCGACGAGATCGTGCGCGAGGCGGTCGAGGACGGGAAGGTCGATCCGAAGTGGCACGCGCTCACCCGGCCGACCCGCATGGAGGCCGAGGGCGTGCACCGCTCGATCGCGATCGCCGAGGTGGCGAACGTGCCCCTCTACATCGTTCACCTCTCGAGCCACGACGCGCTCGAGGAGGTGAAGCGCGGCCGGGCGCGCGGCGTGAACGTCATCGCCGAGACCTGCCCGCAGTACCTGCTGCTCGATCAGAGCATCTACGAGCAGGAGGGCTTCGAGGGCGCCAAGTGGGTGATGACGCCCGCGCTGCGCGAGAAGTGGAACCAGGACTCCCTCTGGCAGGGCCTGCAGTTCCGCGACCTCGAGACCATCGCCACCGATCACTGCCCCTTCTGCTTCAAGGACCAGAAGGAGCTCGGGCGCGACAGCTTCACCAAGATCCCGAACGGGGCGCCCGGCGTCGAGAACCGCATGAGCGTCATCTACGACGCCGGCGTGGTGAAGGGCCGCATCGGGCTCAACCGCTTCGTGGAGCTGACGAGCACCGCCGCCGCCAAGGCGTTCGGGCTCTTCCCGAAGAAGGGCACCATCGCGGTCGGCTCGGACGCGGACATCGTGATCTTCGATCCGGAGCGCAAGGAGACCATCTCGGTCGACAACGAGCGCACCCACCACATGAACGTCGACTACTCGGCCTACGAGGGGCGCGAGGTCCAGGGTTGGACCGAGACCGTGCTCAGCCGCGGCCGGGTGGTGATCCGAAACGCCAAGCTCGAGACGAAGGGCGGAGGCCAGTTCATCAAGCGCGCCGGGGTCGGCGAGCTCTTGCGCTGAACGAGCGCATCGAAAGCAGCACATGAACGACATCAAGGACACGCAGAAGGTCCGTCCCCCCATGACCAGCGCGCAGGTCCGGCAGAAGCACGCCGATCACCTGTTCCCCGCGGTGGCCAACTTCTACGAGGAGCCGGCCGTGCTCGTCGAGGGCAAGGGCACGCGCCTGAAGGACCTGGACGGCACCGAGTACCTCGACTTCTTCGGCGGCATCCTCACCGTCTCCCTCGGTCACTCGAACGAGGAGATCAACGCCGCCGTCATCGCGCAGATCCAGCGGCTCACCCACGTGAGCACGCTCTACCCGACGGTGCCGATCGTCGAGCTCGCCGAGAACCTCGCCAAGGCGGCGCCCGGCAACCTCGAGAAGTGCTTCTTCACCGCGAGCGGCACCGAGGCCGACGAGACCGCGGTGATGATGGCGCAGGTCTTCACCGGCAACACGGAGCTGGTCGCGCTCCGGCACGGCTACTCGGGGCGCTCGCTCCTGGCGCAGTCGCTCACCGCGCACCACACCTACCGCGCGGTCCCGAGCCAGATCGCGGCGATCAAGCACGGCCTCGCGCCCTACTGCTACCGCTGCCCGCTCAAGCTCGAGTACCCGAGCTGCGGCGTCGCGTGCGCCAAGGATCTGGACGAGATGATCCAGACGACGACCACCGGCCGCATCGCCGGCATGCTCGTCGAGCCGATCCAGGGCGTGGGCGGCTTCGTCACCCCGCCGAAGGAGTACTTCCAGATCGCGCAGGAGATCGTCGCCAAGTACGGCGGCGTCTTCATCGCCGACGAGGTGCAGACCGGCTTCGGCCGCACCGGCAAGATGTGGGGCATCGAGCAGTACGGCGTCGAGCCCGACATGATGACGATGGCCAAGGGCATCGCGAACGGCTTCCCGCTCGGCGCGATCGTCACCACCGCGCCCATCGCCGACAGCCTGAAGAAGGGCTCGATCAGCACCTTCGGCGGCAACCCGGTGAGCTGCACCGCGGCGAACAAGGTCCTCGAGATCATCGAGCGCGACGACCTGACGAGCAACGCCGAGCAGATGGGCGGCGTGCTCCGCGCCGGCCTCGAGGCGCTGCAGAAGAAGTACCCGAAGATCATCGGCGACGTGCGCGGCATGGGCCTCATGCAGGCGCTCGAGCTGGTGAAGGACGAAGAGGCGGGCGACCGCACGCCGAACCCCGAGGCCACCAAGGCGCTCTTCGAGGAGACCAAGAAGCGCGGCCTGCTCATCGGGAAGGGCGGCCTCTGGGGCAACACGGTGCGCATCGCCCCGGCCCTCAACATCGGCGAGGACGAGATCCGCGAGGGGCTGAAGCTCCTCGGCGAGTCCTTCGCCGCGATGGAGAACGCATGAAGGACCTGCCCGCCGAGAGGCTCGAGAACCAGCTGCCGGACAAGGCGCCGCTCTACTCCCACGGGGAGGCGGTGACCGAGGCCAACCGCTGCATCTACTGCTCGGACGCTCCGTGCGTGCAGGCGTGCCCGACCGGGATCGACATCCCGACGTTCATCCACAAGATCGCGACCGACAACGTCAAGGGCGCCGCCCGCACCATCTTCACCGACAACCTGCTCGGCTACAGCTGCGCGCGGGTCTGCCCGGTGGAGGTGCTCTGCGCGGGCAGCTGCGTCTACAACCACTGGGGCCGCCCGCCGATCGAGATCGGGCGCCTCCAGCGCTACGCGACCGAGAGCGCGCTCGCGAAGGACGCGGAGCTCTTGAAGCGCACCCGCAAGGCCCCGACCGGCAAGAAGATCGCGTGCATCGGCGGCGGCCCGGCGTCCCTCGCGGCCGCTGGGCACCTCGCGCTCGACGGCCACACCGTGCACGTCTTCGAGAAGCGCGACTACGCCGGCGGGCTCAACACCACCGGCGTCGCGCCCTACAAGCTCCACGCCCACGACGCGCTGAAGGAGGTCCGGATGATCCTGGCCCTCGGCGACATCACGCTGAAGACCGGCGTGGAGATCGTGGACGGCGAGGCGGGCGACGGGCAGGTCTCGGCCCGGAGCCTGCTCGACGACTACGACGCCATCTTCGTCGGCATCGGCCTCGGCCCGGACAACTTCCTCCACGTCGAGGGAGAGGACGGCGCCGGCGTGGTCGGCGCGGTCGAGTACATCGAGGAGCTCAAGCTCGACCCCGAGGCCAAGCTCGAGGGCATCGAGCGCGCGCTCGTGATCGGGGGCGGCAACACCGCCATCGACATCGCCCGCGAGCTCGCGCAGCTCGGCGTGCCCGAGGTCGCGATGGTCTACCGCAAGACCGAGGCGGTGATGAGCGGCTACGCGCACGAGATGGTCGGCGCCCGCAAGGACGGCGTCCGCCTCGTCGAGAACCGGCAGCCGGTCGCGGTGGTCCGCGAGGGCGGCCGGGTCACCGGCCTGAAGGTCCGCGCGACCGACGACAGCGGCGCGGAGGAGACCCTGCGCTGCGACCTGGTCGCGCTCGCCATCGGGCAGAGCCGGCTCACCCAGCTCGCCGCCGCGTTCGGCGAGGTGGAGCTCGACGGCAAGGGCCGGGTCCGCGTCGACCCGGAGACGAACCGGACCGGAAACCCGAAGGTCTACGCGGGCGGCGACTGCGTGAACGGCGGCAAGGAGGTCGTCAACGCCGCCCAGCACGGCAAGCTCGCCGCGCGGGCCATCACCGCATCCCTGGGAGCCTGAAGCATGGCGGACTTGAGCATCGACTTCTGCGGCGTGAAGTCGCCCAACCCCTTCTGGCTGGCCAGCGCGCCGCCCACCAACACCGGCGATCAGGTCAAGCGCGCGTTCGACGCGGGCTGGGGCGGCGCGGTGTGGAAGACCCTCGGCAACCCGATCGTGAACGTGTCGAGCCGCTTCGGCGGCGTCGACTACGGCTCGACGCGGCTGATGGGCCTCAACAACATCGAGCTGATCACCGACCGGCCTCTCGAGGTGAACCTCAGAGAGATGCTGGACGTGAAGAAGCAGTACCCCGACAACCTGCTGATCGCGTCGCTGATGGTCGACACCCGCGAGGAGTGGCACGAGATCATCCAGAAGGTGGAGGACGTCGGCTCGGATCTCATCGAGCTGAACTTCGGCTGCCCCCACGGGATGTGCGAGCGCGGCATGGGCTCGGCGGTCGGCGCGGAGCCCGAGGTCCTCAAGACCATCGTCGGCTGGGTGATGGAGAAGGCCAACATCCCGGTCATCGTGAAGCTGACGCCGAACGTCGGCGACATCGGCGAGCCGGCGCGCGCGGCCTACGAGGCGGGCGCCGACGCGGTGAGCCTGATCAACACCGTCAAGTCGATCGTCGGCGTGGATCTCGACCGCATGGTCCCGCTGCCCGTCGTCGGCAACGGCTCGAGCAACGGCGGCTACTGCGGCCCGGCCGTGAAGCCCATCGCGCTGCACCTCCTGGGGCAGACGGCGAAGGTCTTCCCGAAGCCGATCAGCGGCATCGGCGGGATCAGCAACTGGCGCGACGCGGCGGAGTTCATGGCCCTCGGCTCGACCAGCGTGCAGGTCTGCACCGCGGTGATGCACTACGGCTACCGCATCGTCGAGGACATGATCGAAGGCCTCAGCGACTTCCTCGACGAGAAGGGCATGAGCTCGGCGATGGAGCTCGTGGGCCAGGCCGTCCCTCAGTACAAGGACTGGGGCGACCTCGACATGAACTACCACGTCGTCGCGAGCATCGACGAGGACAAGTGCATCGGCTGCCAGCTCTGCTTCGTGGCGTGCATGGATGGGAGCCACCAGTGCATCCACATCCCCGGCATGTCGCACGAGGAGAAGGTCGCGGCGGGGCACGTCGCGTTCCCGAGCGAGGTGCCCGACCGACCGGTGACCGCCAAGGGCGGGACGCCCGGCGCCCGCGTCCCCTTCGTGCACGAGGAGGAGTGCGTCGGCTGTAACCTCTGCGCCCTCGTCTGCCCGGTGGAGGGCTGCATCTCGATGGTCGAGAAGCGCAAGGCCCCCGAGCCGATCACCTGGAACGACCGGGTGCGCGCCGGCACCGATCTCGTGCCCGGCGGGCTCGACGCCACCCGCAAGGCGCGCGGCGCGGACTCCCCGGCGGAGTAGCGCGCGTGGCCGGCAGCACCGTCCCCGCCGAGCCCATCGAGGGCTCCGACCCCAGCCTCTTCAACGACGACCTCGCCCCCACCCCGGTGGCGGGCAAGACGTGGAAGTGGAACAACATCGCCGCCCTCTGGGTGGGGATGGTGGTCTGCGTGCCCACCTACATGCTCGCGGCCGGCATGGTCTCGGAGGGCATGAGCTGGTGGCAGGCGGTGCTCACGGTGCTGCTCGGCAACGTGATCGTGCTGCTCCCGATGATGCTGGTCGGCCACGCCGGCACCAAGCACGGGATCCCGTTCCCGGTGCTGCTCCGCTCGAGCTTCGGCACCGTCGGCGCCAACATCCCGGCCATCCTCCGCGGTCTGGTGGCCTGCGGGTGGTTCGGCATCCAGACCTGGGTCGGCGGCCAGGCCATCTACACGATGATCAACGCCCTGACCGCGGACGGGATCGTCGGCGAGGCGCTCCCGGTGCTCGGCATCGACCCGGGGCAGGCCGGCTGCTTCGTCTTCTTCTGGGCCCTGCACGTCGTCTTCATCAAGTTCGGCACCGAGTCGATCCGCTGGCTCGAGACGCTCGCCGCGCCCTTCCTCATCCTGATGGGGGTGGCGCTGCTCGTCTGGGCCTACGTGCAGGCGGGCGGCTTCGGCGAGATGCTCTCCACGCCGTCGCAGTTCGACCCGGGCGGGCCGCGGGAGGGGCAGTTCTGGAGCGTCTTCTTCCCGAGCCTCACCGCGATGGTCGGCTTCTGGGCGACGCTGTCGCTGAACATCCCGGACTTCACCCGCTTCTGTAAGACGCAGAAGGACCAGGTGGTCGGTCAGGCGGTCGGCCTGCCGCCGACGATGGCGCTCTTCGCGTTCATCGGCGTGGCGGTCACGAGCGCGACGGTGGTCATCTTCGGCGAGGCGATCTGGGATCCGGTCCAGCTCCTCGGCCGCATGGGCGGCTTCGCGGTGATCGTCGCGCTCTTCGCGCTCGTGGTGGCGACCCTGACCACCAACCTCGCGGCGAACGTGGTCGCGCCGGCCAACGGGTTCTCGAACATCGCGCCCGAGAAGATCAGCTTCAAGATGGGCGGCTACATCACCGCGGGCCTCGGCCTGGCGATGTTCCCCTGGAAGCTCCTCGAGAGCACCGAGGGCTACATCTTCACCTGGCTCATCGGCTACTCGGCGCTGCTCGGCCCCATCGCCGGCATCCTGGTCAGCGACTACTTCGTGGTGCGCAAGACCGAGCTGGACGTGGACGACCTCTTCCGGAAGAAGGGCAAGTTCTCCTTCGACGGCGGCTGGAACTGGCGCGCCCTCGTCGCCCTGGCGCTCGGCGTGATCCCGAACGTGCCCGGCTTCCTCGCCGCCGCCGGCGCGCTCGACGACGTCGGCGACGCCTGGAAGACCGTCTACACCTACGCCTGGTTCGTCGGCTTCTTCGTCAGCGGCGGCCTCTACGCCGCCTTCATGAAGCTGGCCCCGCCGCGCACCGCCGCCGCTCCCGCCGTCGCCTCCTGAGATCGCCGACTACGCGCGCTGGAGCGGGACGAGCTTGGCGATGACCTTGCCCCGCGCGCGATCGCGACCTCGGGGGCTGGTCAGGTGGTCTGGTCAACCACGGCCCGTGGTGGTACGCCGCGGCCGTGTCTCAGCCGCTGTCCGCCACGATCGCGAACGAGCTCTCGCTGCCCGGGGCCGGGGTGGCCGCGGTGCTCGCGCTGCTGGAGGAGGGCGCGACCGTGCCCTTCATCGCGCGCTACCGGAAGGAGCGCACCGGCGGGCTCGACGAGGTGCAGATCCGCGACGTCCAGGAGCGACACGCGGCGCTGAAGGCGCTGGCCGACCGGAAAGCCACCGTGCTCTCGGCCATCGAGGCGCAGGGCGCGCTCACCCCCGAGCTGCGGCGCGCGATCGAGGCGTGCGCGACGAAGACCGCGCTCGAAGACCTGTACGGGCCGTACAAGAAGAAGCGCAAGACGCGCGGCACGATGGCCCGCGACAAGGGGCTCGGGCCGCTCGCCGATCGGATCCTCGCCCAGCCCCGGGACGGTCACCCCGGCCGGGAGGCGCGCGACTTCGTGAAGGGCGAGGTGAAGGACGCCCCCGACGCGCTCGCCGGCGCCCGCGACATCGTGGCCGAGTCGGTCGCCGACGACCCCCGGGTGCGCGGACTCGTGCGCGAGACCTTCCTCGGGCACGGGCGCCTCCAGACCAAGGCGGCGCGCGGCAAGAAGAAGGAGCGCAGCAAGTTCGAGCAGTACTACGACTTCGCCGAGCGCCTCGATCGCATGCCGTCGCACCGGGTGCTCGCGATCCTGCGCGGGGAGGCGGAGGGCTTCCTCCGCTCGTCGATCGAGCTCGACCACGACCGGCTGAAGGCTCAGATCGAGCGTCTCGTCGGCCTCCGGCCGGGCTCTCCGTTCGCGGGCGAGCTGCGCGAGGCGGTCTCCGACGGCTACCAGCGCCTGCTCACGCCGAGCCTCACCAACGACGTGAAGAGCACGCTGAAGGAGAAGGCGGACGGCGAGGCGATCGACGTCTTCGCCGACAACCTGCGCGACCTGCTGCTCGCCGCGCCGCTCGGGGAGGCGGCGGTCCTGGCCATCGACCCGGGCATCCGCACCGGCTGCAAGTGCGCCGCGCTCGACGCCACCGGGCGCTTCCTCGAGAGCGACGTGATCTACCCCGACCGCCGGGCCGACGACGCCGCGCGCGCCCTGGTGAAGCTGGTGAAGAAGCACGGCGCGCGCGCGGTCGCGGTCGGCAACGGCACCGCGGGGCGGGAGACGGAGGCCTTCGCCCGCCGGGCGCTCTCGGACGCCGGCCTCGACGTGATGGTCGTCTCGGTCAGCGAGTCCGGCGCGAGCATCTACAGCGCCTCGGACGTGGCCCGCGAGGAGTTCCCCGACCTCGACCTGACGGTGCGCGGCGCGATCTCGATCGGCCGCCGCCTGCAGGATCCGCTCGCCGAGCTGGTGAAGCTCGACCCGAAGGCGATCGGCGTCGGCCAGTACCAGCACGACGTCGACCAGAAGCGCCTCGCGCGGAAGCTCGAGGAGGTCGTCGAGAGCTGCGTGAACCAGGTCGGCGTCTCGCTCAACCTGGCGAGCGCCGCGCTGCTGTCGTTCGTGGCCGGGCTCGGGCCCGCGCTCGCGAAGCGGGTGGTGGAGCGCCGCGAGACCGAGGGCCGCTTCACGCGGCGGCGAGACCTGCTGAAGGTGAAGGGCCTGGGGCCCAAGGCGTTCGAGCAGTGCGCCGGCTTCCTGCGCATCCAGGGCGGCCCCGAGCCCCTCGACGCGTCGGCCGTGCACCCCGAGCGCTACCCGCTCGTGCAGCGCATGGCGAAGGACCTCGGGGCCTCGGTGAGCGACCTCGTCGGCGACGCCGGGCGCGCCCGCTCCCTCGATCTGTCGCGCTACGTCGAGGGCGACGTCGGCCTGCCCACCCTGCGGGACATCGTGCAGGAGCTCGAGAAGCCGGGCCGCGACCCGCGCGAGGCCTTCGAGCCGCCGCGCTTCCGCGACGACGTGCGCGAGATGGAGGACCTGAAGCCCGGCATGGAGCTCGAGGGCGTGGTCACCAACGTCACCCACTTCGGCGCGTTCGTCGATCTCGGGGTGCACCAGGACGGCCTCGTGCACGTCTCCAAGCTCGCCGACCGCTACGTCGAAGACCCGCGCGAGGTGGTCAAGGTGGGCGACCGCGTGCAGATCCGCGTGCTCGACGTGGACCTGCAGCGCAAGCGCATCTCGCTCGCGCGCCTCGGCTGATCAGTCGCAGCGGACGAGCGGCTCGAGCTCCGACTCGCGGCCGTACATGGCCATGATCGCCTCGAGCTGCTCGCGCACGTCGTCGAGGGTCTCGTCCGCGCCGCTGTCGTGCCCGGGGGTCTGGGCGACGCAGAGGAACTTCATCGCGCCGCACGCGTCGAGGGTGTCGCACGCGCCGTTGAGCGCGGCGGTCGGCTCCAGGTCGAGGTCGCCGTAGTAAGCGAGGCCGCCGATGAAGACGAGCCGCACGTCCGCCGCCTCGCTGTCCAGCACCGCCCGGTAGGGATCCATCGCGCGCCGGCCGAACACCGTCACGTCGGCGACCATGCCCTCCTCGAGCCGGCCGATGCGCGCCTCGAGGCCGACGGCGCCGGCGCCGCCCGCGGTCGCCATCTCCCAGATCCGCGCCGGGGTCAGGGCGCTGATGCCCTCGGCGGTGCCGTAGGCGTGCGCGAAGCGCATCTCGCCGAGCACGTGGTCCTCCCCCGAGACCGTCCAGTCCGGGCCGAGCCCGATCTCGAGGCCCATGTCCAGCATCGCCGCGATCGGCGCCGTCTCGCCGTAGAGGATGAGGTTGCTCGAGGGCGACCACACCACGTGGGCGTCGGCCATCGCCGCCTCGGCGAGCTGCGCCTCGGTCAGGCCCATGGAGTGGATGAGCAGGCCCACCCCGCTCCAGGAGCCGTCCGGCGCGGCGAGCAGGCTCGTGCCCATGTGCCGGTTGCTGCGCGGGTCGCGCCCCGCGAAGGAGTCGAACTCGAGCTCGACGTTCGAGCCGCTCACGCCCTCCTGCATGTGCACCGCGTAGCGGGTGGTGGGCTCGGTCGCGGCCGAGAAGTCCTCGACCAGGCCCGCGGCGTCGGAGTCGGTGATATCGCGCGGGGAGCTGATCGTGGTGCGCATGTGGTCGTAGCCGAGGCCGTGGTGATGGTCGGCGTTGCGCGCGAGGCGGTTGAGGCACGAGCGGTTGGCCGACTGCCCCATGACCGTGGTGGTCCCGTGCACGATGGAGCGGAGCTCCCCCCACTTGGCGCCCGGGCAGATGCGCGCGTTCTCGTTCCGGCCGTCCGCGAAGGGGCGGATGTGGTCTTCGTACGCGGCGACGTCGGACCACTCGTAGCGGCTGCCGTAGGTCGTGCCCGCGACCCACTCGGGCAAGAAGTCGTAGGTGAGGTGGTTGTGCGCGTCGACGAGCCCGGGGCTGATGACCCCGAAGGTCTCGATCTCGATCGCCGAGGCGGCGCCCGGCGCGCCGCTGCAGTCCGCGGCGACGCAGGTGATGGTGTCGCCGACGATCAGCACCTGTCCGTCCAGGATGGGCCCGTCGGGCGCGAGCACCGCGCCGCGCAGCAGGAAGCCCCCCGCGCCCTCCCGCACCACGCGCGCCGGCGGGCTCGGCTCGGAGCCCGTCGGGAGCGGCCCGGCGTCGATCGGCGGCCCGGCGTCCCGCGGACCGGCGTCCTCGAGGGGGCCAGCGTCGGCCGGCGGCGGCTCCGCGTCGCCGCGATCGATGGGGCGCACGCATCCGACGAGGAGCGCGAGCCCGAGCACCCAACTGCCATGCTTCATCGCGACCAGCCTAGCAGCGTGCAGTCATTTTCGCCGCGCGCTGCGCACATCGGTCATCCACGGGACGCCGCCTCGCGGAGCTCTTCGTCCAGAGCCTGTCGCTCCTCCGCCCCTCGACGGTCACCCAGGCTGAAGGCGACGCCGGCGAGGAAGGAGAGCGCGAACGCGGGGGGCAGCTCGCCGAGCGTCTCGAAGAAGGGCCCGACGCCGGGCAGCGCGGGGGCGCCGAACTTGAACAGCGGCACGCACAGGAAGCCGACCGCCATCGCCGCCAGCGCGCCGCGCCGGGTCATGCCCGACCAGAAGAGCGAGAGGATCATCGTCGGGCAGAACGTGGCGCTGATGCCGCTCCAGCCGAAGATGACGAACCAGAAGACGGTGCGGTCCGGCGTGCTGAGGGCGACCCCCAGCGCGATGAGGAGCGCCACCATCGCGAGCAGGAAGGTGGCCGCGCGGCTCTTGCCGACCAGCTGGTCGTCGGGCAGGTCGGGCCGCTGCACCTTCTGATGCAGGTCTCGCGCGAGCGCGCTGCCGGCGAGCACGAGGAGCGAGTCCACCGTGCTCATGATCGCGCTGAGCACGATCGCCACGAAGAGCCCGACGAGGATCAGCGGCAGGAGGTGCTCGACCGTCATCGGCAGCACGTCCTCCCCGCCCGTCCCGAGCGCCTCGAGCGGCTGGTCCGGGCCGGTGAGGATCGCGCGGCCGAGCATGCCGATGAGCACCGCGCCCGCGTCGGCGAGCAGGGTGAAGACGATGGCGACCGCCGCGCCCTTGCCGATCTCTCCTTCGTCCTTCAGCGCGATGAAGCGCACGAAGATCTGCGGCGAGCCGAGGAAGCCGAGGCCGATCAGCGAGAGGCTGACGACGCTGACCACCGCCTCGAGCGACCACCCGCCGGGGCCCGCCGGTGAGAGCAGCCCGGGATCGATCGCGGCGAGCGCGTCGGCCATCGGGCCGAAGCCGCCGATCGAGACCAGCCCGACGATCGGGAGCCCCACCAGCCCGAGGAACATGAGCGAGCCCTGGAACACGTCGCTCCACGCCACCGCCAGGAAGCCGCCCGCGACGATGTAGACCAGCACGACCGCGAAGCCGACCGCGATCCCCACGTAGTAGTCCCAGCCGAGGAAGCTCTCGAACGCCTTGCCGGTCGCGTCGATCTGCGCGCTCACGTAGATGGTGACGAACACCACGAGCGCGACGGCGCTGAAGATCCGCAAGAGGTGCGATCGGTCGCGGAACCGGTCCTCGAGGTAGTCCGGGACCGTGATCGACGCGTAGCGATCGGTCAGCCGCTTGAAGCGCCGGCAGAGGAGGAGCCACGCGCCCGCGACGCCGAGCACCTCGCCGAGCACCACCCAGAAGGCCTTCACGCCGACCGCCGCGCCCATCCCGGTCAGCCCGATGAGCAGCCACGCGCTCTCCCCGGTGGCGCGCGCGCTGAACGCGACCGCCCAGAACCCGAGGCCCTTCCCGGCGGCGAAGTAGTCCTCGATGTCCTTCATGCGCCGCGACGCGACGACGCCGATCAGCAGCAGGACGAGGAGGTAGACGGCGACCGCGACGAGCTTGACCAGCACCCGCCGAGGCTATCGAACGCGACGCGGGCCGTCAGGTTCGGAGCTCGAACGCGGTCCTCACCTCGCCGGGATCCCAGCCGAGCCCGCGGACCAGCCGCGCGACCCGGAGCATCACGAGCTCCACGTCGTCGGCGCCCGGCGAGAGCGCCAGGTAGCGCCGGTAGGCGCGCACGGCCTCGGGCGCGTGACCCATCGCCTCGTACGCCACCGCGAGGGTCCGCCACGCCTCGGCGCGCTCGGCGTCGCGATGCACGACGTCTTGCAGCACGGCGATCGCCGCGGGGAAGCGCCCGCGCAGGAGCAGCCCCCGCGCGTCGTCCACCGAAGGCTCGGCGAGCGCGACGCTCGGCGCGAGCAGGCCGGCGCAGAGCGCCAGGCTACTCGACATGACCCCCATCCACCGCATGCCCGAAGGGTGGATCGCGCTCGAGAGGGTGGCAAACGATGGCGCCGGGGCACCTTCGCGCACCTTCGCCCCCTTCCACGACTGACCCGAGACGACGGCAGGCGACGAGCGCAGCGAGGTCGCCGCACGCGCCACTCGAGTCGTGCGAGCCCGCGGCCGCGGGGCGGCCAGCTGGCGCGAAGCGCGAGCGCGAGCCGCAGGGGACCCAGCGCCCCGCGCTGGGGTCGGGGCCGAGCGGAGCGAGGTCCCGGAGTGGGTGGGGGGGCCCCGCGGAGCCGGTGCAGCGGTCATCGCGTAGGCTGCGGAGCAGCCGGAGTGGTGACCGTTGTGCCGGCGCAGCGGGGGGGCGGGGGCGGACCCGCCCCTGCCCAGCTAACTCAGCGCTCTGTCGAGGACAGCTGGTCTCCCGATTCGGGGACCCAGTGTTCCTCGAAGCGCGCCCGCCGGCCTCGGCTCACCCACACGCCGACCCACTCGCTGGGCACGCTCCAGGTGCGCAGGGGATCGGCATCGCGATCCGCCGCGAGCGCGGTCACGTGGAGGTGGGGCTCGAGGCTGACGCCGCTGTTGCCCACCCGCCCGAGGAGCGCGCCCGCCTCGAGCCGCGCGCCCACCTCCACCTCGGCCGGGATGGAGCCCTGCTGGAAGTGCAGCAGGTAGAGGTAGTAGCCGCCGTAGATCTGCACACCGACCAGGTTGTTGACAGCGTCGAGATCGAGCGCGCCGGGCGGCTGATCCGGCGCGTCGCGCACGACCTCCACCACCACGCCCGCGGTGGGCAAGAAGACGTCCTCACCCCAGACGAGGTAGTCCGCATTGCGCGTCCCGTCGCCGGTGAACCGATCGCCGCGCGCGTCGGTGCGCACCAGGTCCCAGGCGAAGTCGCCGTAGCCGTTCTCCTCGAGGTGGTAACGCTCGTGTCCCGTGATCACCGTGGCCACGCCGTCGAGGGGCACGCGCTCGAGCGCGACCCCGACCCTGCGCATCGCGTCTCGGTGGCGCTCCGCGGGCCACGGGATCGCCTCCTCGCGGACGATCGCGTCCGACCTGATGAATCGCAAGGAACGATCCTCCGGCCACTCGGCGAGCCCCGCCGGGTCGAAGACGGCGTGGGTCAGGGCGTCCGCGGGCTCCCACCACCAGATCGAGTGGTCGTAGGTGGCGATCCGCTCTCCCTCGACGACCCCGCCGTCCCGGAGGGTGAGCCGCACCCCGCCCCGCTCGAGGCCCGCGTCCGCGTCCCCGGGGCCGCCGTCGAGGCCGCGGCCCCCGTCTCGGCCGGCGTCTCGCCCCGCATCCGGACGCCCCGCGTCCTCGCCGGGAGCGCCGGCGCAGCCGAGGAGCAGCAGACAGAGCGCGATCCGGGTCACCGGATCAGTGTAGGAGCGCGCTGGGCACCGAGTCATCCAGCTCGCTCAAGGCCAGCACGAACCCGGTCCGGGTCTCGGGCTCGCGGGTACCGACCCAGACGCGGTAGCGCCCGGGCAGGAACGCCTGACGGACAGACGGATGGGGGCCGTCGGTGTCGTCGGCGCAGCGAGGCTCCCCGTCCGGGCCCACCACCATCAGGGTGGTGTCCGCGTGGGAGGCGACCAGGATGGCCAGCTCGGCGAACGGGCGCGCCGCGTCCAGCACGAGGTCGGGATCCTCGGCCGCCCATCCGTCGCAGCGATCGTCGAACGCGTCGAGGTCGACCGGGCCGCCGGCCGTCTCCCCGGTGTGCACGATCGGGTCCGGGACGAACCCCGGGCTCAGATCGAGCTCGGCGAGGCGAGCCTCATCCGAGAGCAGGTCCGGCTCGACGATCTCCTCCGGCGCGCCGGCCTCCTCGGGCTCGGTCGCGCTCGCGAGCGTCGGCATCTTCACGTCGCGGACGACCGGGTCGTCGCAGCCCGCGAGGGCGCAACCTCCGATGCCCACGCCCCCCAGCGCGAGCGTCGCGCCGAGCACCATGGCCTTGCCTCCGCCGGTCGACCGGGTCGGTCGGCAGGCGCCGTTCGGGTGGGCGTCCTCGAGACTCGTCACGTCATCCTCCGAGCGAGTCCCCCCGATCACGGCGTCGCCTCCGTGGGCGTCGCCTCTCCCCCTGCGTCCGCGCGTCCCATCGAACGCACGTGATCGACGAGCACCGCGATGCCGCGCTCGTTGATCATGGAGCCGAAGGCCGGCATGAGGCCTTGCCCCATCCGGATCGCGCGGGCGAGGTCGGCGTCCTCGCGGCTCGCCTGCCACGCGGCCGACGTGAAGTCGGCGATCTGCGCGCCCCCGGGGGCCTGCGCGCCGTCCCCGCGCCCCTCCGCGCCGTGGCAGCCGGCGCAGCGCTCCAGCCAGAGCGCGGTCACCGCCCGCCGGACGGTCTCCGGGTCCGGCTCCGCCGCGGGCTCGGCCGCGCTCCGCGAAGGATCGGGCTGCTCGGGCTGGACGTGGTCCGAGGCGCGCCACTCCCGGCGGTCGCGGGGCTCGTCGTCGCAGCCGGTGAGGGCGAGGAGCAGCCCCAGGACGGGGAACAATCGGGCGTGGCGCCGCACCGGCAGAGGCATAGGCGAGCCCGCTCCGCGCCGCAAGCCGGGCGAACGCTGCTAGATTTCGCGGGTGAGGCGCACACGGGCCGGTTGGTACCTCCGCGGGGGGCTGCTGCTCCTCACCTTCGGCATGGCGATGGTCGCCTTCGAGTCGGGGGTCGGGGTGAGCGATCGCGGCGGCGTGCCCGAGGGGGACCTGCTCACCCACATCTACTACTCGCTCGGCCTCTTCGTGCTCGGCGGCCTCGACCTCGGCATCCCGCGAGGCGGCCCGGTGTTCGCGCGGGCGCTGCTCTGGATCGCCTACTTCGCGGCGCCCGTGATCACGACCAGCGCGGTGCTCGAGGGCGCGGTCCGGCTGCTCAAGCCCGAGTGGCTGGTGGCGCGCATGAGCCGGGATCACGTCATCCTCGTCGGCGTGGGCCGCCTCGGCACGCTCTTCCTCGAGGCCCTCCGCGACCGGCACCCGCGCGTCCCCGTGCTCGCGGTGGATCTCGACGCGCACCGCGCCACCGTGCAGCAGGCGCAGGACCGCTTCGGCGCGCGGTTCTTGCCGGCGGACGTCCGGGTCGCGGCCACCCTCGACTCGCTCGCGCTCGAGGAGGCGCGCGCGGTCGCGCTCCTGACCAGCGACGACCTCGTCAACCTCGAGGCCGCCTGGCGCATCGCCGAGCGCTGCCCCGGCCTCCGGGTGATCGCGCACGTGGCCGACCTGGGAATGCGGCGCATGGTCGACCGCGTCGAGCACGGGAGGGGCGTGAGCATCTTCAACTCCCACCGCACCGCGGCGCGCAAGCTCTACCAGGACCACCTGGCCGAGCACTTCAAGCAGACCGACCCCGCGGACGTGGTGGTGCTCGCCGGCTTCGGCCGCTTCGGGCAGACCATCCTCGAGTACCTGCACGCGGCCGCCGGCTCGGAGATCGGCCGCGCCGTCATCGTCGACGTCTCGGGCGAGCGACAGGCGCGCCTCTTCCGCGCGCAGGTGCCGGGCACCGCGTCCATCCCCCTCTCGATCCTCGAGCGCAACCTCGACGACCCGCAGAGCTGGACCGAGCTCGAGGCCATCCTCGCCGCGCACTTCGAGGCGGCGCACGAGGTCGAGCCCGTCTTCGTGATCGGCACCGACGACGACCAGCTCAACCTGCGGAGCGCGATCTCCCTCCGCGGCCTGCACCCGCGCGCCCGCATCTTCGTGCGCTGCACCTACGAGTCCGCGTTCACCAGCCAGATCGCCGGGACGATGGACCTCGAGCTGCTGGCGGTCGAGGGCATGCTGCGGGAGGCGCTCGCGGAGAGGCAGAAGGAGTGGCTCGCCGAGGGCTGATCGCCGCCGCGTGGCTCCTCGCCGCCGTCGCCTCTGCGCAGCCGTCGGCCGACCCGCTCGCCGCGTTCCACGCCTCGCTCGCCCGGACCGCCCGGGGCGAAGGGGTGACCCGGGTGATGGTCTGGGGCGCCTCCCACACCGCGAGCGATCAGTTCACCGGGTTCCTCCGCGCGCGCTGGCAGCGGCGCTGGGGCGACGCCGGCCCGGGCCTCGTGCTCCCCGCCTCGCCCTTCCCGCTCTACGACCACCGGCAGGTCCGCTTCGCCCCCGCGGGGAGCTGGCGAACGGTGAGGGTGCGAGGTCGGCGGCGCGACCCGGGCGCGTACGGCCCGAAGGGCTTCGGGCTCGTGGCCCGGGTCGCCGCCGCCGGCTACGCGGAGACCGACGCGCCCTTCGATCGCGTGCGGATCTTCCGCGGCCCGACGCCCGGCGCGCTCGAGGTCCGGGCCGGCGAGGAGCGGCGGACCCTGCGCGGCGAGGGCGTCGCGCACGCCTCCCTCGAGGGGTCCTCTCGCCGGGTGACCGTGCGGGCCCGCGGCCCGGCGCGGCTGCTCGGCCTCTCGCTCGAGCGAGACCGCCCCGGGGTCATCGTCGACGCGATGGGCGTGCCGGGCGCGCGCCTCCGGGACCGGCTGCCGTGGAGCGACGCGCCCCTCCGCGCGCAGCTCGAGGTGCTCGCGCCGGCGCTGGTGGTGCTCGCCTACGGGACCAACGAGGCCGGGTTCACCGGGCGGCCGATCCGCCGCTACGCGCGCGAGGTCGACGCGGCGGTGCGCCGGCTCCGCGCGGTCGCGCCGGGCGCCAGCTGCCTCCTGATCGGCCCGAGCGACTGGCCGGTCCGCGCCGAGGCCGGCTTCGTCGATCGCCCTCGCACCGCGGAGATCATCGCCACCCAGCGCGCGGCGGCCGCGCGTCACGGCTGCGCCTTCTTCGACCTGGTGGCCTTCCAGGGCGGTCCGCTGTCGATGCCGGGCTGGGTGGACCGGGGGCTCGCGCTCCCCGACCACGTGCACTTCACCGACGCCGGGCACCGCCGCCTCGCCGACGCGCTCGACCGCGCCCTGCGCCCTCCCCGTTGACGGCTCGGGGCGGGACCGGGAGAGTCGAGGCATGCGCTTCGTCTGCCTCTCCCTCCTGCTCTTCGCCGCCGGCTGCGACTGCGCGGGCGATCCCGACCCCGACCGCTGCGAGAGCGACGAGGGTTGCCCGGGCGGCGTCTGCGTCGACGGCGTCTGCGTGGACGTGGACATGGACGCCGGCGCCACCGACGGCGCGCCGACCGAGGACGCGCCGCCCGAGGCCTGCGACAGCGGGCTCGTCTGCGAGGGCGTGTGCTGCCCGGCCAACCACCGCTGCGCCTTCGACCGCTGCGTGATCGACCTCGGCCCGTGCGACACCGACGACGACTGCGCCGGCGACAGCTACTGCGACGGCGAGGGGCGCTGCACCCCGTACGGCGTGCCCGAGGACGTGGTGAACGACCCGGAGTGCGAGCGCACGATCACGATCGGCGACTTCACCCCCGACGAGCAGTGCCGCTGGGAGAGCCCGCCCGCCGGCGATCCCTTCGAGACCTGGGGCAACGTCTACAGCGCGCCCCACGTCGCCGACTTCGACCTCGACGACGATCCCACCGTGCTCGCGCCGAGCATCGTCTTCGGCGGCTTCGGCGACTCGCGGGAGGGCGCCATCCTCCGCGTCCTCGACGGGCGCACCTGCACCGAGCAAGCGGCGCTGACCGACCCGGCGGACCGCCTGATCTACGCGAGCAACTTCGCGATCGGCGACCTCGACGGCGCGCCCGACGGCCGCCCCGAGATCGTCGCCGCCTCGCTCATCTCCCGCGAGACGCCGGGCGGGCTGGTGGCGTTCGGCTACGACGCCGGCGCGGGGACCTTCGTCCGCCGCTGGTACGGCCGCCGCTGCGATCTCCCCGGCGAGCCGCGACACACCCCGAACGACTGGGCGAACAACAACGGCCCGTCGATGCACGACCTGGACGACGACGGCACCCCGGAGGTGCTCCTCGACCGCTTCGTCTACGACGCGAACGGCTGCCTCCTGAACCCGGGCGCCGCCTACGAGAACTACCTCCGCCTCGGCCTCTTCGCCGTGGTCTCCGACGTCGACCTCGACGGCCAGCCCGAGCTGGTCCGGCACGACGGCGTCTACGCCTGGTCGGGCAGCGACTGGGTGCGCGAGGCGAGCTGGGCGCCCTCGAGCCCGACGGACGCGGAGCGGGTCGGCCACGTCGCGGTCGCCGACCTGGGCGACTTCCCCGGCGTGGCCGGCGACGCCCCGGGGCGCGCCGAGATCGTGGTCGCGTCCGCGCCGAGCTCCACCAGCCCGGCCACCGCCACCGGGAGCGTCCGGGTCATGACCGTGGCCGGCGAGATCGTCTTCGGGCCCTACGACCTGCCGAACGAGCCGGGCGAGGTGGCCGGCCGTGGCGGGCCGCCGACCATCGGGGACTTCGACGGCGACGGGAGGCGCGAGCTCGCGGTCGCCGGCGGCTCCCGCTACACGGTGTTCGACCTCGACTGCGACGTGGACGCCGGCTCGGCCCCCGGCTGCGCGCGGCTCGACGGGCTCCCCCGCGGCGTGCTCTGGAGCCGGCGCAGCCAGGACCGCAGCTCGAACGTCACCGGCTCGAGCGTGTTCGACTTCGACGCCGACGGCGTGGCCGAGGTCGTCTACGGCGACGAGTGCTTCGTGCGCATCTACCGCGGGACCGACGGCGAGGTGCTCTTCTCGAGCAGCGCGTCGAGCGGCACCGGCTACGAGCTGCCGGTGATCGCGGACGTCGACGGCGACTTCAACAGCGAGATCGTGTTCGCGATGACGCGCGGCGTGAGCTGCCCGGCGACCGACCCGATCTTCACCCGCGGCGAGTCCACCTTCGAGAGCGGCACCGGCATCCGGGTGCTCCGCGACGTGATGGACCGGTGGGCCGCGTCGCGCCCGATCTGGAACCAGCACGCCTACTCGGTCACCAACGTCGAGGACGACGGATCCATCCCGCGCACGAGCGCGGTCCGCGTCAACCACACCGACGCGACGCTCAACAACTTCCGCATGAACGCCCAGGGCACGCTCGAGCGGCGCGGGGCGGCCGACCTCACCGTCTCGCTCGCCCGCGCCTCGGAGCTCTGCGACCGGCTGACCGGCGAGGTGACCCTGGCCGCCAACGTGTGCAACCGCGGCACCAACCCCGTGCCCGACGGCGCGCGCGTCGTCTTCTTCGCCGGCGACCCCGACGGCGGCGCGGACATCGCGTGCGAGACCACCCTACCCCGCCTGCTCGATCCCGGCGTGTGCACGGAGGTCAGCTGCGCGTGGACGGTGCCCGACATGAGCATGGTCACCCGCAGCGTGACGGTGGTCGTCGACTCCGACGGAGAGGTCTTCGAGTGCCGCGACGGCAACAACCGCGGCGTGGTCCCGGACATCTACTGCGGGGGCCCGTTCTGAGGCGGTTTGCACCGCGGGGCAATCTGTCCTGTAGTGGGCGCCATGGTGCGCACATGCTTGGTGGGGGGGCTCGGGCTCCTCTTGTCTTTCACTCTCCTCGTCGGCTGCGACGACGGAACCATCCCCGTCCCGACCGACTCCGGGATGCGAACCCCGGACACGGGGCCGACCGACGCCGGTCCGCCGGAGCCGATGTGCGACAACAGCACGCGCGACGGCGACGAGACCGGCATCGACTGCGGCGGCAGCTGTCCGGCATGCGCTGACGGCGTGCCCTGCCTCGGCGACGAGGACTGCGAGAGCGGCGTCTGTCAGCGAAACTTCTGCCTCGTGCCCAGCTGCATGGACGGGGTGCGCAACGGCGGCGAGACCGGGACCGACTGCGGCGGCGACTGCCCGCTCTGCCCCGGCGGCGAGAGCTGCACGTCCAACGACGAGTGCCTGAGCGGCCGCTGCCGCGGCGGCGAGTGCGCGATGAGCAGCTGCGAGGACATGCGCCAGAACGCGGACGAGACCGACGTGGACTGCGGCGGCCCGCTCTGCCCGCCCTGCGCGGGCGGCCTGAGCTGCCTCGGGCGCGAGGACTGCGAGTCCTTCATCTGCGCCGACGGCACCTGCACCGAGCCCGCGTGCAACGACCGCGTGCAGAACCAGGACGAGACCTCGGTCGACTGCGGCGGCGCCATCTGCCCCGGCTGCCGCGACGGCCTCTCGTGCAACATCGACGCGGACTGCGAGAACTCCCGCTGCCTCGACGGCGGCTGCATCTCGTGCATGGACCGCGTGGTCAACGGCGACGAGACCGGCGTGGACTGCGGCGGCGCGACCTGCGGGCCGTGCCCCGACGGCCAGACCTGCCTGGTGGACGGCGACTGTGACAGCGGCGTCTGCGAGGCGAGCCTCTGCGTCTCCTGCGGCGACGGCGCGCTGAACCAGGACGAGTCCGACGTCGACTGCGGCGGCGCGACCTGCGACACCTGCCGCAACGCGCAGACCTGCCTCGTCGACACCGACTGCGCCTCGAGCGACTGCACGGGCGGCGTCTGCATCGGCGTCGCCGACACCTGCGCCGACGCCTTCCCGCTCGCGATCGGCCGGAACGAGATCCGCTGGACCGCGTTCACGAACGACTACTACATGGGCGGCCTGCCGAGCTGCGTCAGCTTCGGCACCGTCGACGGCCCGGACCTGGTGATGACCTTCACCGCCAGCGTCGACGGCGTGGTGGAGTACGACGTCGAGAAGCCGGCCAGCGAGGAGATGGTGCTCGTGGTGACCGACGCCCCTTGCGGCTCGACCACTCCCGAGATCCTCTGTGACAACGAGTTCTCGCTGCCCAACATCACCGGCTCGTTCCCGGTGACGATGGGCACGACCTACACGCTCTACTTCGTCGACGTCGACACCGGCGCGCCCACCCTGGTCAACCCGCTGAACGTGACGATCCGCGAGGTGGACGGCCGCTGCCGCGACGGCATCGCGAACAACATGGAGAGCGACGTGGACTGCGGCGGGCCCATCTGCCCGACCTGCACCACGGGCCAGATGTGCGGCGCGCCGAGCGACTGCTTCTCGATGATCTGCGACGCGGGCACCTGCAACGCGCCGGGCTGCGGCGACGGGGTGCTCAACGGCCGCGAGACCGACCTCGACTGCGGCGGCGACTGCCTCGGCTGCCCGATCGGCGGCGCCTGCGCGGTGGGCAGCGACTGCGAGACCGGCGTCTGCTCGGGCGGCGTCTGCCAGGCCCCGACCTGCACCGACGGCGTGGCCAACGGCCTCGAGACCGACATCGACTGCGGCGGCACCTCGGCGTGCCCGCGCTGCCCGGACGGACGCCGCTGCCCCAACGGCCCCTCCGACTGCGTCAGCCCGCTCTGCACGCTGGGTCGCTGCGGCGACGTGCGCGGCCACCTCACCTTCATCGGTCACGACTACTTCTCGAGCGACACCAACGCGCAGCGCGTGCTCGCGAACGCGGTGCTGCAGACGCCCGAGACGGGGATCATCGACGTGCTCGTCTACGACGAGTTCGCCGACATCACGGCCAGCGGCGAGGTCGCGAACTGCGAGGCGGCCATCGTCGCCCAGAGCGGCGGGCGGACCATCCGCTTCACCCGCCTCAGCAACTGGATGAACCTGACCACCGCGCTCACCCCGGCCATCGACGTCCTCCTGCTCCCCGAGCAGGAGCGGGGGAGCGGCGCGGGGTTCCCGATGATCGCGACCAACTGGGAGCCGACGCTGAGCAGCTTCCTGCGCGGCGGCGGGGTGGTGATCACCACCAACTTCGTCGACCAGGGCTGGCAGCTCGTGAACCGCCCGACCCTCGCCACCGTCACCGGGGTCAGCTCGGTGAGCGGCAGCGCCACGCTCGCCTCCGGCGCGTCGACTCACCCCCTCGCGATGGGCGTGGCGGCCAGCTACCCGACGATGAGCGGCTCGTCGACCTACACCGGGCTCGCGGTGGGCGGCGGCATCATGCTGACCACCGTCTACACCGCCGGCTCCGGCGGCCCGCTGGTCGCCGACATCCTCTTCTGATCAGCCGCCGATGAGGCTCATGCCCACTTCCTCGTGCTCGGTCACGGCCGGGTCGAGGAAGTGGTGTGAGGCGTCCTTGGTGGCGAGGGCCCAGTGGATGGCCCAGCCGAGGTCGAGGTCGCTCGCGCCCGCGCGCATCTGATCGCGGAGCGAGACGGCGCGGCGATCGGCGAGGCACGCCCGCACGTCGCCCTGCGCGGTCACGCGCACCCGGTTGCAGGCGGCGCAGAAGGTGTCGCTGATCGCGGTGATGAAGCCGACGCGGCGGCGGCCGTCCGGCGACGTCAGGTAGCGCGCGGGGCCGTGCCCGGCGTCGGGGCCCCGGTCGTCCGGGACGACGCGATCGCCGAGGATCGCCTTCAGGCGCTCGGCCGATAAAAACGCGTCCGCGGGGAGCTTCGCGGCCTCGCCGAGCGGCATCAGCTCGATGAACCGGGGCGTCACCCCGAGCGACCACGCCCAGTCCACCAGGTCCGCGGCGTCCGACTCCGGCAGCACGTCGCCGCCGAGCGCCACCGCGTTGATCTTCACCTCGAGGCCGGCGTCGAGCGCGGCGTGCACGCCGGCGATCACCGGGCCCACCTCTCCGCCGCGGGTCACCGCCCGGAAGCGGTCCGGCTCGAGGGTGTCGAGCGAGACGTTCACCCCGGTGAGGCCCGCCTCCTTCAGCGGGCGCGCGAGCTCCGGCAGGCGCACCGCGTTGGTCGTCATCTGCAGCTCGTCCACCTCGCGCCGCGCCATCGCGACGAGCCGCACCACGTCCTTGCGGACCAGCGGCTCACCGCCGGTGAAGCGGACGCGACGGATGCCGCCGCGGGCGAAGACCCGGATGAGCCGCGCCGCCTCCTCGAACGAGAGGAGCTCCGGCCGCAGCGCGTGCTCGATCTCGCCGCCGGGCGGCATGCAGTAGACGCAGGCGAGGTTGCAGCGGTCGGTGAGCGAGAGCCGGAGGTAGGTGATCGCCCGCCCCCGCGCGTCGACGAGCCGCGGCGCGCCCACGAACCCGTCCGGGCGCGGAGGCACCGACGCGGGGAGCGCGAGCCGGGAGCCGGCGATGGGGAGGGAGATCTTCACGGGGGACGCTCTCTCCCGAAGCCTATCGCGATCTCCGCCGTTTGCCTCGCCGGCGAGGCGGGGCCTACTCCAGCCCGATCTTCGTCGAGTGGAGCGTCAGGAAGTCGCGCGCGGCGGCGATGACCTCGTCGTCGGCGAGGACCCGGCGGTGGCCGAGCCCCTCGGTGAGCAGCAGCCGGGAGTCGGCCCAGGCCTCGTGCAGCCGCTCGCCGCAGGCCGCCGGCACCTCCCGGTCCGCCCGGTCGTGCACGATGAGGGCGGGGAGATCGAGCCGGGCGGCGAGGGTCGGCCCGTAGACCTCGTCGAAGGTGCGGCCGACCTTGCTCTCGATCGTCGCCTGGGCGCGCGCCAGCGTCGGCGCGCCGAGCCCGAGCATCCGGCCCATCTCCGCCACCCAGGGCTCGGGCGAGATCGGCGCGCCGATCAGCACCGCGCCCCACGCGTCGAGCCCGTCCGACAGCGCCAGCGTCGCCGCCGCCGCGCCGAGCGAGTGCGCGAGCAGCCCGACCGGGCGCTCCTCGCCCTGCGCCACCCGCACGAGGGCGCGCGTCATCTGGCCGAGGTTGGTGGAGCGGCCGGTCGACTCTCCGTGGCCGACGTGGTCGAAGGTCACGACCCGGAAGCCGGCGGCGACCAGGGGCTCCACGAACGGCGCGAGCTGGGTCGCGCGTCCGTTCCAGCCGTGGGTGAGCACCACCGTCGGCCCACGCCCCCAGCTCCAGGCGGCGAGGGTCTCGCCCTCGAACGGGACCCGGAAGCGCCGCGCGAGGCCGAAGGCCGCGCTCGCGCCGGGCCGCATCCGGCGGGTCTGGAAGAAGAGGGTCGCGGCGATGCGCGCGGCCGCCTCCGGGGAGACCGCCTCCACCGCCCCGATCGAGCGGCGCATCCAGGCGGGCGCGCGTCGAGTCTCGGCGGCCTTGCCGGAACCAGAACGAACGGTCGTGCTTTTATCGTGAGACAACTGGGTCATGACTTCCTCCTCCCGCGAAACGGGCTCAGACCCGCGCGCTTCCGACCAGGCGCTCGAAGCCGGCGCGCAGCCGGGCCTCGGCGTCGTCCTGCTCGAGCAGGCGCGAGAACCAGTGATAGGAGAGCGCGAGCCCCCAGAGCTCGAACGCCCACTGCCGCGTGTCGAGCTCGGGCGCGAAGTGGCCCTCCTCGACCGCGATGCGCGCGGCGGTCCGCAGGGCGTCCATCCAGTCCCTCTGCACGGAGACCAGGTGGTCGCGGACCGGGCCGGGCTGATCGTCGAGCTCGGCCGCGGCGGCCACGAAGGGGCAGCCACCCGGCAGGTAGGACGCCTTCTCCCAGGTGATCCAGCGGTCGAGGATCGCGCGGACCCGGGGCTCGCCCCGCGGCGCTCGGAGCGCCGGCGTCATCACCTCGGACACGAAGCGCGCCCTCGCCTCCTCGAGCACCTGGATCTGCAGGTCCTCCTTGGAGCCGAAGTGCGCGTAGAGCCCGCTCTTGCTCATGCCGAGGGAGGTGGCCAGCCCGCCGATGGTCAGCCCATCGAGCCCCAGCACGCTCGCCTGCGACAGCGCGTCCGCCAGGATGGCGGCCCGGGTCTCTTCACCTTTGCTCATCGTGCCCTCGCTCTCACCCTCGTACGACTACAATAGTACGACCGTTCGTTTCGTCAAGCGACGGCGATCGCCGTCCCCGCCACGGACGGACGCGGCCCCGAGCGACTGACGCTTCCTCTCGAGAGCTGGCGACGACGGCGCCGCACGTCGCCGTCGGACCCGCCCCCGCCCAGGGCTCACCGCGGCTTGGCGACGCGGCGGAGCTCGGCGTCGAAGGCGGCGAAGAGCGCGGGCGGCTGCCGCCGGGCCTGACGCTCGAGGCAGCGCTCGAGGTGGTCGGCCTGCCCGGCCAACGCGTAGCGCACCACCAGCGCGCCGTCGGGGTCGTCGTCGCCGTCCGGCTCGTGGAGCGCGAGGGAGCGCTCGGCGTGTCGGCCGGCTCCGTCGAGGTCCCCGGTGGCGAAGAGCGCGAGGGCGCGGCTCCAGTGCGCGTTGTGACAGAAGGGGGCGGCGTCGACGGCGTGGCGGCTGCAGCGGAGGGCCTCGTCGAGCTCTCGCATCGCCCGCGCGAGGAGCGCGCCGAGGCGCTCGGGCCCGATGTGCTGGTAGGGGTGGATCGCGGCGAGCCGGCGCGCGCAGGCGATGGCCTGCTCCAGCTCCCCCTTGCGCACCCACGACTCCTCCATGGCCGCGAGCGCGTCCTCGTCGGTGTCGTCGATCGCGACCGCCCGCTCCGCGGCCTCGTTCGCGTCGGCGTAGCGATCGAGCGCCGCGTAGGCGTAGCTCAGCTGGGCCCAGTCGTTGGCCGACTCGCTCATCGCCGCGCGGACGGCGTCGAGGTCGCGGTCCTCGCCGAGCTGCGCCCGCTCCGCCGCCGCGCGGATGCGCCACGTCATGCGCTTGCCCGCCCCGGCGCGCTCCGCCTCGAGCGCGGCCGCGTCCCCCGCCAGGCGGTGGTCGATCGAGCGGGTGGCCCAGTAGACGTCCCACGCCAGGTGGGCGGGCACCCCGTCCTCGCAGAGCGCGCGCAGGCGCGGCATCGCCTCCCGGACCGCGCCGGCGAGGCGGTGCGCGGCGAGCCAGCGCTGCTCCGCCCGGTTCTTGAGCCGCGGGGACGTCACCCGCTCGGGCACGCGGCGCGCGAGCGCGAGGGCCCGGTCGTAGCGCATGTCGTCGATGTGCCAGGTGACGAGGTCGAGCAGCCCCTGCTCGGGATCGGCCCAGGCCCGCAGCGCGTCGCCGAGCGCGCGCTCCGCCTCGTCCTCGCGCCCGAGCGCGGCCGACAGCGCCGCCCGGGTCTCGAGCACGTAGGGGTCCTGCGCGTCCTCCACCGCGTCGAGGTGATCGAGCCCCTCGGCCGGATCTCGCTCCGCGAGCGCCCACGCCAGCCGGATGCGCGACCAGCCGTGGCGCGGCGCGAGCTCCACCACCCGCCGCAAGGTCGCCTCGCCCTCCGCCCGCGTGAGCACGTCGCGCGAGAGCAGGCTGCCCAGCCGCGACATCGCGCCGACGTCCTGCGGCGACGCGGCGAGCACCCGGCGGAACAGGGAGACCGCGTGTCCGCGCTGGTTCTCGTCGTCGAGCAGACCGCCGATGGCGCGGACGAGCTCGGGATCGGTCGCGTGCGCCTCGGCCAGCTCGCGCAGCCGCGCGGCCGCCACCTCCCGGGACTCCAGCCGGCACCACAGGTCCCAGAGCGCGTCGGCCAGCGGGCCCGGCTCGCCGCCCTGCGCGAGCGCCCGGCTCAACATCTCCGCCGCCTCGGGGCCCCGCTCGAGCGCCTCGAGCGCCTCCGCGTGGAGAGTGAAGGCCCGGGTCGGCCCGCGGCCGCCTTCGGTGATCCGCGCCAGGGCGCGCTCGGCCTCCTCGACCCGCTCCAGCGACCACAGCGCCTGCGCGAGCCCGAGCGAGGCGAACGGGCTGCTCGGGTCTCGCTCCAGCGCCTCCGCGAAGGCGGCGCGCGCGCCCTCCCAGTCGCCGCAGGCCGCGGCCAGATCCCCCGCGACCTCGTGATCGAAGGGGTTGTCCGGGTGCTCGGAGAGCGCCACCCGCGAGAAGTGGGCGGCGCGCCGGCGCAGCGTCTCGTCGGCGCCGCGGACGCGCTCGAAGACCCGCGTCGGCGCGAGCAGGCTCTCGGGACCGCCCGTCTTCTTGCCCCGCTCGATCAGCTCCCGCACGTAGACCGCGGCCAGGTTCTCGGCGGCGCGGACGTCGTGCGGCGCGAGCGCCAGCGCCTCGAGCAGCAGCCCCTCGGCGCGCTCGAGGTCGCCGCCGAGCCACATGCACTCGCCCATGCTCTGCTTGTTGTGGCTGTCGCCCGGGTCGCGACGCGACGCCTCGAGGTACTCGGCGTAGGCCTCGTCGCGCAGCCCGCGGTCGAAGAGGGAGTGGGCGTGCAGCTGGTGCGGCCACTCGTCTTCTCCGAACGCGGTGCGCACGTGGTGCAGGTCGCGCAGGAAGGCGTCGCGGTCGTCGGCCCGGCCGGTCATCTGGTGGAGGCGGCGGCGCGCGGAGACCCGGCGGTGCCACGCGAGCTTGAACTCCGGCGCGAGCGCGATCGCCTCGTCGCAGCGACGCAGGAGCTCGAAGAGCGAGGCCTCCTCCTTCGCGCCCCCGCCGCCGGGGCGGAGCCGATCGGCGTCGTCGAGGATCCGGAGGTGCGGCGCGTCGACGAGCCCCGCCTGGTCGCACCGCGCCTCGAGCGCAGCGAGCTCGGGTCCGGCGCGGCCGAGCACGATGATCGCGCCGTTGCCGAAGAGCTGCCCGGCGCGCGCCGTGAACTCGAAGGTCTTCATCAGCGGGCGGTGCGTCGCCGGGTCCTGCGCGATGAAGGTGCCGAGCGCCTCGTCGTAGCCGACCAGCACCGCGACGTGGGAGGTCGTCGAGTACTCCTCCTGCACGATCACCGGCAGGCCGAGATCGATCGCCGCCATCAAGCGCGCGCGCGTGCCCTCCACCCGGCGCGCGACGATGTCGTGCGCGCGCAGGAACGCGGCGATCTCGAACATCGGCGTGCCGTGCTGACGCTTCACCACGTCGGCGATCTCGTCCTGGGTGAGCTCGATCGCGAGGTAGCGGAAGCAGAGCTCGAGCACGGCCGGCCCGCAGTAGTTCCACTTCTGCGAGGTGGTCGGGAACGCGGCGAGGCGCTGCCGTCGGCCGCCCTCGAGGTGACGCTCCAGGTGGCTCATGCGCTCGCGCGCGTAGCGCCCCGCGCCGCTGTCGGGGCTCATCCGCCAGGCCTCGCCGAGCGCCTCGAGCGCGTCGGCGTGTCGCCCGGTCCCGGCCAGCGCGAGGGCGTGGCTGATGCGGTCGTCCTGCGCGTGGTCGCTGCCCTCGCCCTCCTCGAGCACCTTCGCCCAGGCCTCCGCCTCGGCCTCCGGATCCTGTCGGGCCGCGTGACAGCTGGCGATGAGCCGGAGCGCGCGGAGCCGCGTGGGGCCCGGCCCGACCCTCCGGGCCTCGGCGATGGCGGCGTCGAAGTCGCCGAGCACGTACAGCCCGTCGGCGAGCGCGTGCCGCGCCGCGTCCTCCGCCTCGCCGCCCGCCTCGATGGCCTTCGCGAAGCAGGCGTGGGCCCGCTCGCGCTCGTCGAAGCCCATCATCGCGCGGCCCTCCGAGAGGAGCACGCGCGGGTGCGCGCCGAGCGCCTCCCGCGCCTCGGCGACCGCGCGCTCGGTGAGCGCGAAGCACCGCTTCGCCGCGTAGCCGTCGATCCGGAGCGCGTGGGCGCGCGGCAGCTCCGCCTCGAAGGCGGGCGCCTCGATGAGCGCCTCCACCGCGAGCACGGTCTCGTCCACCGGCACCCGGGGCTCGCGCAGGTCGAGCTGGGCCCGCCGCAGCGCCCGGCGCCACCCGAGCGCCGTCTCGATGCCCTCGTCCGGTCCCTCCTCGAGCGCCGCGCGCGCCTCGCGGATCCGCTCCTCGGCCAGCAGCGCCTCGATCGCGTCCAGATCGGTCACCAGGCGAGCCCTCCCCTCTCCACCGTGATCATCGCGCCCGGCGCGAAGCCCGTCAGCGCCCGTTCGTCGTCCCGCGCGTCGGGGTGCGCGGCCGCCCGGCCGATGAGCGTGAGCTCGGCTCGGGCGTCGGCGTGCCGCTCCGCCCGGGCGCGCACCCGTTCGGCCCACGCCGGCTCTCCGAGCGCGAGCCGGGCGCCGGCGAGCCGCGCCCGCATCACCCAGCCGTCGTACGCGCCGCCGGCGGAGCGACGCGTCACCCGCAGGACCTCCTCCTCGGCGCGCCGGGCCGCCCGCTCCCAGTCGCCGGCGGCGAGCGCCACCCTCACGTCGAGGAAGACGTCGGGCGCGTCGATCGACGCGAGCCGCGCCGCCGCCTCGGTCACCTCGTCGAGCCTCAGGTGCTGGCGCGCCGCCTCCTCCGCGAGCCGCCGGCCCGCGTCTCCGTCGGCGTCGGCGAGGGCGCCGTCGAGGAGCTCCAGGCTCCGCCGCGACATCCCCACGGTGCCCAGGAAGCCGGCCGCGCGCAGCACGTGGTCGGCGTCCAGCTCGCTGAGACGCGCCGTCACCCGCGCCGCGTCGTCCGCCTGGCCGAGCGCGAGGTGGACCTGCTCGAGCGCCTTCCACACCAGCGCGGGCGCGGCGGCCGCGTCGGCCTCCTCGAGCAGCGCCAGGCAGGCCTCCGGGTCGGCCTCGACCTCGTACAGCGCCTTGACCACCCGCGGGTGCGGGTAGCGCCCCGCCCGCTCGATGGTCTCGTCCAGTAAAGCCGCGACCCGCGCGCCGCCACGCTCGGCCGGCACCCCCAGCAGGGTCTGCGCCGCCCGCCAGGGCCCGTTCGCGTCGTGCGGCATCAGCTCCCGCGCCGCGAGCGCGACGGAGATCCCGAGCGCGTCGTGGCGGCGGCGCACGAGGTCGACCGCGACGTTCATCAAGGAGAGCGGCGAGCGCCCGAGCGCCCGCACCATCTCCTCCGCGCGAGCCTCCATCTCCTCGGGCGTGAAGAGGGTCCCGAGCACGCGGGCCACGCCGTCGACCAGCGCGGGGTCGGCGCCGCATCGGGACACGCCCGCGAGCGCGGTGTCGAAGGCCGCGCCCCCGTCGCCGCTCGCGAAGCACACGAAGGTGACGTCGTCCCAGTTGAGCGGGTCGGCTGGATCGACGCGGAGCAGGGTCTCGGCCAGCGGCCGCGCGTCGCCCCAGCGTCCGTCGTGGAAGAGCCGCTTGAGGATCCGGGCGCGGGCCCCGGTGTCCCGCGGGTTCTCGTCGGCGATCCGCTCGAGGCGGGCGAACGCCTCGTCGTGGCGGTCCATCGCCTCGAGCACCGTCGCCCGGGCGCCCAGCACGTCGGGGTCGCCGGGCGCCAGGGCCTCGGCGAGCTCGCTCAGGCGCCGGGCCCGGTCGAGCCGCCCCCGCCGCTCGAGCAGGGTCGCCCAGCGGGCCATCGCCGGGGCGTGCCCGTGCTGGATCGAGAGCGCGCGCCGGAGGAGCGCCTCGGCCCGCGTGGTCTGGCCGACCTGCAGCAGGCAACGCGCCTCGCCCCACGGGTTGCGGTGATCCCAGGGATCGATCGCCGCCGCGTCCGCCCACGCGATGGCGGCCTCGTACGGGCGCCCCCAGCACTCCATCGCCTGGGCGTGGATCTGGTGCGCCCACTCGGCGCGCGGGAAGCGCTCCCGCGTCACCGCCACCCAGCGCTCGAGCCGACCGCCGGCGAGCCGCCCCGCGCGGAGCTGCTCGAGCATCGCCTCCCCCTGGCGCCGGTGGGGCGTGGGCAGGGTCGGCGCGACCTCGATCGCGCGCTCGGCCATCGCGTCGACCCGCGCCCGGCTCGGCACCTGCCCGGACTCGTCGACGTCGCACCGATCGATCGCGTCGAAGCGCGGATCGTGCGCGAGCCCCTCGTCGGCGAGCGCGGCGAGCGCCGCCTCGGCCTCGTCGCCGAGCCCGAGGGCCACCAGGGCGCCGCCCCCGAAGAGCCGCCCCCGGTCGGCCTGCTCCTCGAAGGTCTGGAGGTAGGCGCCGCCGCGCGCCGGCTCGTGCAGCAGCAGCAAGCCGGCCACCGGCTCGACGCCGAGCACCAGGGTGAAGGCGGTGTGGGTCGGCCGCTCCTCCTGCAGCACCACGAGCCCGCCCGCGCGGGTGGCGGCCTCGACCGCCGCCGGCTCGCCGACCAGGCGGATCGATCGGACGCCGGCCTCGCCGAGCCGATGGCGGAGCATGCCGATGCTGTCGAGGGGCTCGGCCGACGCGTCCACGCCGAAGCGGGCCAGGCACTTGGCCAGGGCGCCGGCCCCCGCGTCTCCGGCCCGGGGGGAGAGGGGGACCGGGGCGCCGAAGACCCAGCGCGGCCCGCCGTCCCGCCGCTCCGGGTCGCGGTCCACGCGATCGAGCACGTCCGCCGCGCGCAGGTGCGCGAGCAGGTCGGCGCGGCGGCCGCGCGTCTCCTCACGAATGGCCCGCAGGGCCTCGAGCGCCGCCTCGACGTCGCCCGCGGCCCAGCGGCAGAGGGCGCCGCTGGCGGCGAGGAGCGAGGCGTCCGAGGCCTCGGGCGCGTCCGCGACCGCGCGCCCGAAGCAGTCCGCCGCCGCCGCGAAGTCGCGCTCGGCCCGGGTGAGGTCGGCGAGCAGCCGGTGCGCGCGCTCTCTCCCGGGCGGCGGCCGCGACGCGAGCTCCGCCTCCAGGCACTCGCGCGCCGCCGCGACGTCTCCCTCGCGCAGCGCCAGCCTCGCCGCGTGCTCGGCCCGGTCCTCGGCCTCGAGCTCGTCGGTCTCGAGCTGCTCGGCCGCGAGCGTCAGCTCCGGGTCGCCCGGATGGGCGGCTCGCGCCTCCTCGAGCGTGGCCTCGGCCGCGCCGCGGGCGCCGGCCTTCGCCAGCGCGCGGATCGCGCGGGCCAGGTACGCGGGCGCGTCCGGCGCCCTCGCCTCCCGCAGGCGCTCCGCCGCCTCGACCGCGTCCACCAGCGGCGCGTGCCCCCGCGTCGCGAGCTGAGCCCGGAGCCGGACCACCCGCAGATCCTCGTCCGCCCCCGCGTCGCCCAGCGCCTCGGCCAGCTGCCGATACCGCCGCTCCGCGAACGCCGCCTCGAGCTCCTCCAGATCCATGTCCCCCTCCGGCCCCGAGCATGCCCGCACTCCCGCCGAACGACAACCCATCTGGCACCGTCGAAGGGCCGCCACCCGCGGCCCGGCGACCCCGGGCCCGGGCCCCTGCCCGGGCCCGTGCCCGCGAGCCGAAGCACCACACCCCGGAGGCATCAACGGCGCCCGGGTATAGGCGGTCACGAACCCGGCCC
>JAYZQJ010000184.1:0-41862 GCA_036149055.1 Myxococcota bacterium
GCGCGACGGCGCGGGCGTGATCCTCCGCCGCCTCGTCGCCCCGCCCGCTGGCGCCGACCACCGCGCCGCGCTGGCTGGTGGCCGGCGCGAGGGCGGCCGCGTCGCCCTGCCCCCGCGCGGCCGCCGCGGCCGCCTCCCGGGCCGCGTCGTCGAGGGCGCCGGCGAGCAGCGCCGCGAGCGCCCGCGCCTCGTGGAGCCGGGCCGCGCTGGCGTCGTCGGCCTCGGCCGGGACCTCGACCTCGATCCGCTCGCCGCGCGCCAGCGCCACCCGCGCCTCCACCGCGCGCGCCGCCGGGGTGTCCGCCGCGCGCGCCTCGGCGGCCGCCTCGTCGAGCCGACCGAGCAGCCGCAGCAGCTCGGCCCGGAGCGCGCGCGCCTCCGCGCCGCTCAGCGGCGCGAGGATCTCGAGGGCCTCCTCCTCGCGCGCCCGGGCGCGCAGCGCGTCCGCCAGCGCGAGCCGGAGCGCGGGCCGCTCGCCCCCGAGGTGACGGAGCGCCTCGCGCCCCAGCGCGGCCGCGCGCTCCGGGTCTCCGGCGGCGCGCGCCTCGCGCATCGCCGACACGAAGCGCGCCTCCGCGTCGTCGGCGCCTCGCGCGAGCGCGACGAACGCGCGCCCGGTCGCGTCGAGCGCCGCGTCGGCCACCTCCCGCGCGACCTCGGCGCGGCGCGCGTCGAGGCCGTCCCAGACGGCGCGGCGCACGTCGCCCCGGAGGGTGAGCCGGCCGTCCGACGCGAGGTGCGCCACCCCGAGCGCGCAGAGTGTTCGCGCGCGCGCCTCGATCTCCGCGCCGGGCGCGTCGAAGGCGTGCAGCGCCCCGCCGGCCACCGCCAGCCGCTCCGCGAGCGGTCGGGCCGCCTCGGGGATCGACGTCTCGGTTGGGGCCGCGCCGAGCGCGCGGAGGGTGGTCGGGCGCGTCGGGTCGAGCCCCGCCTCGTAGGCGCCGGCCACGAGGCGGCAGAGCCGGCCGGGGAGCCCTCCGCTCGCGTCCATCGCGGCCTCGCGCAGGGGCGCCGCGGGGTCGACCTCGAGCACCTCCGCGAGGAGGCGACGGAAGGCGTCCGGCTCGAGCGGCCCGAGCTGCACGCCGTCCTCCACCGCGAGCGCCTCGCCCTCCAGCACGACCGTCAGCCGGACGCCCTCCACCGCGGCCGCCAGGACGGCGTCGGCGCACGCGACGTGGTCGGCGGTCTCGGCGCGGAGGAGCACGATCGCGTCGCCGGGGACGCGGGGCGGCAGCGGTGCGTCGGACACCACGAACGTCGGCACCCGCGCGCCGGCGCGCGCCGCCTCCGCCTGCAGCGCGCGGGCGGCCTCCCGGACCAGCCGGCTGCGCCCCGCGCCCGGCGGCCCCGAGACCGAGACGACGCCGGGCTCGGCGATCCGCTGCACGAGCGCGCGGAGCGGGCCGCCGCGACCGAGGAGCGGCCGCGCCCCGACCCTCGCCGCCCGCTCGGCCCCGCTCGGCGCCGCCGCGCTCTCCTCCGGCGCCGGGAGCCCGAGCTCGCGGGCCACCGCCGCGAGCCGGAGCGCCACCTCGCGCGCGCTGTCGGGCCGCTCCGCCGCCCGCTCCGCCAGCAGGTCGCCCACCAGGCGCCGCAGCGCGAGCGGGGTCGAGACCGGGAGCGCCTCCGGCCGCGGGGGCTGCACGAGCGCGCGGGCCAGGGTCGCGCTCGAGCCCGCGGTGTCGAACGAGGTGCGGCCGAGGATCAGCGCGTGCAGCGTCGCGCCCAGCGCGTAGAGATCGGTCGACGGGCTGCGCTCGCCCAGCCACGCCTCCGGCGCCAGGAACGCGGGCGTCCCGCTCACCGCCCCCGACCACCCCACCGGCCGCGCGAGGCCGAGGTCGATCAGCTTCGCGTCCGCCGGCGACTCGGCGACCACGAGATTGGCGGGCTTCACGTCCCCGTGCACGAGCCCCGCCGCGTGCAGCGCCGAGAGCGCGCGCGCCGCCGCGATGCCCACCTCGGTGGCGAACGCGATGCGCTCGGCGTCGCCCGTCCGGGCCGCGGTCGCCTCCCCCGCCTGCACCCCGGGGGCGTGCTCCTCGACCAGGGCGGCCGCGCCGGACGGGAGACGGAACGGCGGACCGAGCGGCGCGTCCACCACCACCAGCTCGTGGACCCGGGCGAGGCTCGGGTGCGCGACCGAGGCGAGCAGGCTCAGCTCCCACCGCAGCCGCTCGGCGTGCTCGGGCGGCACCACCTTGACCGCGCGGCGCCCGCCCTCCGCCCGGTCGTCGACCAGGAGCACCCTCCCGGTGGCGCCGCGGCCGAGCTCCCGCACGTGCGCGTAGCGGCCGGCCAGCAACGGTGTTTCCGCCTCGTCGCCCATGAATACAGGAAGCTATCACGGGGCCGCCAACGACGGTGCGGGTGGCGTTGCTCCCGCGCCCGGGCCCGTGGTAGTCGCGAGGCATGTCGAACGGACCCCAGCAGGCGGCGCCCCCGGGCCAGCAAGTCGTGATCGAGGTCGACTGGTCGGACGAGCCCGCGCCCGTCTACGCCAACGGCGCCCAGATCCTCAACTCCCAGCGCGAGTTCGCCCTCGTGCTCACCGACTTCGTGGCGTTCGCGGGACGGGGCGGCGTGCCCGCGGACCGCCCGCCGAAGGCCAAGATCGTCTCGAACGTGCGCATGACCCCGGACGTCTTCTTCCAGATCGCCGCCGCCTGCGCGTCGAACTGGAACAAGTTCGTCGACCGCTACGGCGAGCCCGGCCAGAAGGCCCCGAAGTTCAAGCTGACCGGCGACGCCGGGGTTCAGCTCGAGGCCACCGACGGAGATTGAGCGCGCATCCGGTCGCGGGCCCACACCGCGAGCCAGCTGACGACCATCAGCGCGAGCACGAGGCCGGTGGCGGTGAGCATGTCGAGCCGCCCTCGGACCGGCGCGCCCAGCCGCCCGTAGCAGAACGGGATGTGGAAGACGTAGGCGACGAGCGAGCCCCGCCCCAGCCGGATGAGGGCGGCGCGGGCGCGCGCGGGGAGGACGAGCGAGCCGAGCGCGGCCACCGCGAGCACGAAGACCCCGCGTCCCGCCAGGTCGACCGCGTTGGCCCACACCGCCGGGTGCGCGCGCGAGAGCGTGCCGCCGAGCGCCTCCACCATCGCCCCCGTCGCCCAGGCGCCCGTCCACGCGGCGGCCAGCCCGACGGCGGCGATGACGAGCAGCGCGCGCGTCGGCGCCCCGGCCCGGCTCGGCGGCGCGGACGAGCGGGCCCGCGCCCTCAGCATCGCCAGGCAGGTCAGCGCGCCCACCGCCAGCCACGAGGCGAGAGGCACGAAGGGCATCAGCGTCACGCCCGGGACGTCCACCAGCAGACCCAGGACGAAGCGCGCGGGCCCCTCGATCGGCAGGTCGCTCACCCAGGGACAGATCACGGTCGGCACCAGCGCCAGCGCGAGGGCGGCCCGGAGCAGCGGCGCCCGCTCGGGGGCCGACGCGCCTCGGATCCCGAGGAACGCGAAGGCGACGATCGACAGCCCGATGACGTGCAGGACGTCGGCCCGGAGGAACGTCTCGACGCCGTCCCAGCCGTCCATCAGCGCGTAGGCCGCGTTGGCCGCGTAGCCCCAGAGCACCACCCCGAGCCCGCGCCGCATCACCGCGCGCCGCACCACATCGGCCGACTCGCCCTTGCGCCGGGCCGCGTCCACCCGCAGCACGATCGCCGCGCCGGCGAGGACCAGGAAGGCGGGCAGCGGGAGCGAGCCGAGCAGGCGGGTGAAGAGGTAGGCCGCGCTCTCCTTGTGCGCGGGCGCGACCCAGCCGTCGTAGGCGTGACCCTGGATCATGATCAGCGAGGCCACGCCGCGCGCGACGTCGATGCCCTCGATCCGGCGGCTCCCGCTCACCGCCGAGGCTTATCACGGGCGTCAGCCGTCTTCCGGCGGACGCAGCCGGAACTCGCGGCGGATCTGCACCGACCCGTGCCGGGGCGCCGGGAAGCGCCAGCGCGTGACGCGCTCCATCACGCAGCGGGTGAGCGCCGGGTCCTCGCCGGCGCCGCGCGTCACCTCGGCGCGGTCCACGTGCCCGTCGGCGTCGACGCGCAGCAGGACCTCGAGGTCGACGCTCAGGCCCGGGATCGCGTTGAGCCGCGCCTCGTAGCAGGCCTGGATCTGGATCTGGTTCTGCCGCACCACCCGCTCGATCGCCTCCGGCGGGATGCTCGGCACGACCGGGCCGTCCTCCGGCGTGGTGTCGCCCGCCCACGGACGGCCGGTGGGGCGGTCCGGGTAGAGGCAGAAGCCGCGGGCGAGCGCCGCGCTCAGCCAGTCGGCGCGCGCGGCCTGATCGCGAGGCGTCGCCGCGTCGATCCAGCCCTCGATGCGCCCGCCGGGCCAGCTCACCCGCGCCCGGGCCCACTCCCCGTCGGCCTCGAGCACCTCGAGCGGCGCCCCGGTCGGGACGACGAGCCCGGCGGTGCCGTCGAGCGCCTCCTGGTCGGCGAAGAGGCAGACCGCGTCGCCCTCCGGCGCCCGCGGCACGCGCCCGTCGGCCTCGCTCGCGTCCGGCCAGGGGCAGGCGTCGAAGGCGAGCGCGCTCCGGGGCACGACCACCGAGTGCTCGGTGTCGAGCGCGACCGAGATCCGCGCCGCCCCGGAGGACGAGGCGAGCACGAACACCGGCGCGCCGGCGTCGAGGCGGATCGAGAGCGCGCCCTCGGAGAAGCGCGCCGCGCGGGTGAGGCACGCCATCGGCCACGCCTCCCGGCGGCTCACCCGCCGGTGCGGATCGTCGTCGACCGCGATCACGAAGGCGTCCGGCTCCACCCGGACGAGGTCCGCCGCGCGCAGGTAGGTCTCTCCCGCCCCGAGCGCGTCGGTCGGGAACAGGTACGGGCCGGCCATCAGGTCGGCGAGGTCCGGCAGATCCGGGAGCGGCCCCACGTCCTCCTCGACCTCGTCGCCCGCGGTGCCGCCCACGTCGGCCACGGGGTCCGGCTCGGCGGAGGCGGCCGGGTCACAGGCGGAGAGGACGAGCAGCCAGCACAGCGTGCGAACCTTCATCGCGGCGAGGGTAGCGCGCTTTCGGGCCCCGTCACCGGTAGAGGAGCCAGTCCCGCCGGAGCTCGCGGAAGTGCCGCGCCCCCACCCGCTCGGCCTCGAGGACCTCGGAGAGATCGGCCTGGCCTTCGACCGCGGCGCGGAACTCGGGGCCACCGGTGAGCAGATCGACGGCGGGCACGTCGCCGATGAACTCGTACGGGTCCGGCCGCCACGCGAACGCGTCGCCGAGGAGCTTCGCGGACTCGGCGATGAGGCGGAGGTAGGCCGCGTAGGGCTCGAAGATCTCGGCGTCGGTGATGTGGACCTGCACGCCGCCGCAGAGGGCGCCCGCGTGCTTCTGGAACGTGGGCTGGAAGGTGGTCGGCCGCAGGGCCGCGCCGTCGATCGAGATCCGCTCCGCGAGCGCGCCTCCGTCCAGCCCCGGCGCGCCCCAGATCTCGAACGGGCGGGTCAGCCCTCGCCCCTCGCTCAGCGCGGTGCCCTCGATGACGCAGCCGCCCGGGTAGACCCGCGCGGTGTCGAGGGTCGGCATGTTCGGCGACGGCAGCACCCAGGGCAGCCCCGTCTGCTCGAAGGTCATGCCGCGCTGCCAGCCGCGCATCTCCACCACGTGGAGGAGCGCCGGATCGATGCCCTCGAGCGCGCACACCATCCTGGCGAGCTCACCGATGGTCATGCCGTGTCGCACGGCGACGTCGTAGAGCCCGACGAAGGAGCGGTAGCCCTCTCGCTGCGGCGCGCCCTCCACGTGGGCGCCGCCGAGGGGGTTCGGCCGGTCGAGGACCAGGGTGCGCACGCCCTGCTTCGCCGCCGCCTTCAGCATCAGCGCGCAGCTCCACACGTAGGTGTAGTAGCGGCTGCCGACGTCCTGGAGATCGACGACGACCACGTCGAGCCCCTCGAGGTGCTCGGGCTTCGGTGACAGCGTCTCCTCGCTGGCGCCGTAGAGGGAGTGGATCGGCACGCCGTCGATCTCGGCGTCCCCCACCCCGATCATGTCCTGGGCTTCGCCGCCGAAGCCGTGCTCGGGGCCGAAGAGCGCGCGCAGATCCGCGCCCGCCGCGAGCAGCACCTCGCGCGCGTGCACGAGGTCCTGATCCACGCTCGCCGGGTGGGCGAGCAGCCCGACCTTGCCGCGGATGTGGAAGAGCGCGTCCGGATCGGAGTCCGCGATCTTCTGGAGCCCGGTGAGCACGGTCCTCATGCGCGAGCCGGCGCCGATCCCGCCTCACCGGCGAGCTGGTAGAGGACGGCCATGCGGACCGCCACGCCGGCCTCGACCTGGTCGAGCACCAGGCTGCGCGCGCCGTCGGCCACGCTCGGCTCGATCTCGACGCCGCGGTTCATCGGGCCCGGGTGCATGATCAGCGCGTCGTCGGGCGCGGCCGCGAGGCTGCGCGGCGAGATGCCGAAGGTGCGGCTGTACTCCCGCAGGCTCGGCAGCAGCGCCCCCGCGAGGCGCTCCTGCTGGATGCGGAGCACCATCACCACGTTGGCGCCCTCGAGCGCCGGCTCGAGGCGGTCGAAGACCTCCACGCCGAGGCTCTCGCCCATCGGGGGCAGCAGCGTGCGAGGCCCGACGATGCGCACCTTGGAGCCGAAGAGCGACAGCAGCAGCGCGTTGCTCCGGGCGACGCGCGAGTGGGCGACGTCACCGCAGATCGTGACGGTCAGCCCGGCGAGCGTGCCGAGCTTGCGGCGAATGGTGAAGGCGTCGAGCAGCGCCTGGGTCGGGTGCTCGTGCTGGCCGTCGCCGGCGTTCACCACCGAGCAGCCGACGCGCTCCGAGACGTAGTGGGGCGCGCCGCTCGCCGCGTGCCGCATGATCACCACGTCCGGGTGCATCGCCTCGAGGGTGCGCACCGTGTCGAGCAGGGTCTCGCCCTTCTTCACGCTCGACGTCGAGGTCGAGATGTTCACCACGTCCGCGCTGAGCCGCTTGCCGGCGAGCTCGAAGCTGGTGCGGGTTCGGGTCGACGCCTCGTAGAAGAGGTTGATCACCGTCTTGCCCCGCAGCGTCGGCACCTTGCGCACCGGGCGCCGCGAGACCTCGAAGAACACCTCGGCGGTGTCGAGGATCTGGATGACGTCCTGCGGCTCGAGCCCCTCGATGCCGAGCAGATGCTGGTGACGGAAGGGGCGGGTCATCGGGGGGTCACCTTCGCGGCGCTCACTCTCGCGGCGAGCGGCGCGCCCGCGTCGTCCCAGAAGACCTCGAGCTTGGCGGTCTCCTCGATCTCCACCGGCCGGCCCACGAAGTCGGCCGCGATCGGCAGCTCGCGCCCGCCCCGGTCGAAGAGCACCGCGAGCCAGATCCGGCGCGGGCGCCCGTAGTCGAGCAGGCAGTCGATCGCCGCGCGCACCGTGCGCCCGGTCTGGAGCACGTCGTCGACGAGCACCACGTCGCGCCCGCTCACGTCGAAGTCGATCGCGCTCGGGCCGATCTTCGGATCCGGGAGCGCGGTCGCCGCGTCGTCGCGGTAGAGCGCGATGTCGATCGTCCCGGTCGGCACCGCGAAGTCCTCGGCGCCGGCGATCTCGGAGGCGAGCAGCGCCGCGACCGGCACCCCACCCCGCCGGATCCCGACGATCGCGAGCCGCTCCGGGCTCTTCGCCCCGGTGCGCATCGCCTCCTCGACGATCGAGGCGGCCATGCGCCGCGCGCTCCGCACGATCGCCTCCGCGTCGGCGAGCAACTCCGGCTCTTCGCTCACGGCGCCTGTCTACGCCTCTGCTCCAATCCCCGTCAAGCCTCCCACCGCGTCGGCCCACCGCGACTCGGAGGAAGCGAGGAAAGAGGGAAGCGACGAAACGGAGGAGCCAGCCAGCCCCCTGCCTTGCTCTCTCTTCCTCGCTTCCACCCTTCCTCGTTTCCCGCGAGTCGCGTCAGCCGAGGCCGTGGCGCCCCGGATCGCTTGCGGAGCGACCGAGGGAGAAGCAAGGTCCGCGCGGTGAGCGAAGAAGCACCTCTCCTGGAACGCCGTAAGGACCACCACCTCGACGTGGTGTTGAACGAGGAGGTCGGCTCCGGCGGGGCCGCGATCGGGCTCGGGCGGTACACGCTCGAGATGGACGCGCTGCCCGAGCTGGACCTCGACGACGTCGACCTGACCACGGAGCTCTGCGGCAAGACGCTGCGGGCGCCGATCCTGGTGGGCGCGATGACCGGGGGGACCGACCGGGCCGGCGAGGTGAACCGCACGCTCGCCCGGGCGGCGGCGCGGGTCGGCGTGGGCATGGCGCTCGGCTCGCAGCGCGCGATGATCGTCAAGCCGGAGCTCGCCCCGAGCTTCGCGGTGAAGGAGGCGGCCCCCGAGCTGCCGCTGCTCTTCGGCAACGTGGGCGCGGTGCAGCTCAACTACGGCGTCGACGCCGCGCAGATCGAGGCCGCCCTCGAGGCGGTGGGCGCGGACGCGCTCAACTTCCACCTGAACCCGCTGCAGGAGGCGGTGCAGCCCGAGGGCGACACCCGCTTCGCCGGGCTCCTCGACAAGATCGCCGAGGTCGCCCAGACGCTCGACGTGCCGGTGCTCCTCAAGGAGGTCGGCTCGGGCATCAGCCAGCGCACCGCGGCCAAGATCGCCGACCTGCCGGTGGACGGGGTCGAGACCGCGGGGACCGGCGGGACCAGCTGGGCCAAGGTCGAGAGCTTCCGCGGCGACACCGAGAGCGCGCAGGCCGAGGTCGGCCGCCGGCTCGCCGGCTTCGGGGTCCGGACCGCGGACTCGATCCTCCACTGCCGCCGCGCGATGGGCGACCGGGTCGTGATCGGCTCCGGCGGCGTGCGCACCGGCATGGACGTCGCGGTGGCCCTGGCCCTCGGCGCCGACGCCGCCGCCCTCGCCGCCCCGCTCCTCGCCGCGGCGATGCAGGGCGAGGACGAGACGGTGCAGGTGCTCGAGACGCTGATCTACGAGCTGCGGGTCATCTGCTTCTGCACCGGCGCCCGGACCGCGAAGGACCTCCGCGGCGTGCGCCTGCTCGAGGCCTGACGCGGGCCGCCGGAGACTCGTCCCCGGCGGCCTCGCCTCAGCCTCAGAGGATCAGGAAGCGCCGATACAGGTTGACCATCAGCTCGTCGATGTCCGGCGTCATGTCGGTGTCCGCGTCGGTCGTCTGGAAGTTGTCGAGCAGGAAGCCCAACAGGGCGGTGCGGTTGTTGTTGGTGAGAACGCCGACCGCGTTGCCTCCGCCGCTCCCCGCCGCGATGAGCACCTCACCGGTGCCGCCCGTCCCGTCGAGGGTGAGGAAGTCCCCGTTGTCGCCCCAGCTGGTGTTGGAGGGAGTCAGGGGGGCCGGGAAGCTCTCAGCCGCGGCGAAGAGGTTCACCGACGCGCCGGTCGCCGGATACAGGTCCTGAGGCGAGCCGTACGAGGTGGTGGTCACCCCGAAGGCAGAGAGCAGCGCCGGGGCGGCGTCGAGGTTCCAGTAGCTGAAGATCAGCCGCCCACCGGCCGACACCCGGTCGAGGACACGGCTCTCGACGGTGGCGTCGTATCCGCTGCTGGGCGTCTCGACCACAACGATGTCCCAGCCGCCGGCGTCGTAGTTGGTGGCGAAGTCGGCCGACGTCGTCGTCTCCACGTACGGCCAGCCGAGGATGTCGAGGGCCCGCACCGCCGGCCCGCCGCTGCCACCCCCGTAGGTGTAGTGGTGCACGAGCACGCGCAGGCTCGCCAGGTCGCGACACGCGCCGCCGACGCACGCCTGGGTCGCTCCGCAGGCCGCGCCGCAGCCCCCGCAGTGGGCGGGGTCGTTGTCGGTGTCCACGCAGCTCCCCGAGCAGAGGGTGATGCCCGTGCCGCAGGAGGCGCCGCACGTCCCCATCGAGCAGACCTCGCCCGCCCCGCAGGCCGTGCCGCAGCCGCCGCAGTTCGCGGGATCGGTGTCCGTGTCGACACAGGCCCCGCCGCACAGCGTGGAGCCACCCACGCACGAGAGCGTGCACGCCCCCGCCTGGCAGACCTCACCGGCCGCGCAGGCCACGCCGCACCCGCCGCAGTTCGCGGGGTCCGTGCCGGTGTCGACGCACGCCCCGGCGCACTCGGTCGTCCCGCCGCCGCAGCTGAGCGTGCACGAGCCGGCGACGCAGCGCTCGCCGCTGCCGCAGACGGTGCCGCAGCCGCCGCAGTTCGCGGCGTCGGCCGCGGTGTCCACGCACGCCCCACCACACAGGGTGGTGCCGCCGCTGCAGCGCAGACCGCAGGTGCCGCCGGAGCAGACCTCGCCGCTGGCGCAGGTGGCGCCGCACGCCCCGCAGTTCGACGGGTCGAGGCTCGTGTCCACGCAGGCGCCGCCGCACTCGGTCGAGCCCCCCGCGCAGGTGAGCGCGCACGTGCCCGCCGAGCAGACCTCACCGGCCGCGCACGCGTTGCCACACGCGCCGCAGTTCGCCGGGTCGGTGTCGGTGGCGACGCAGGTGGTTCCGCAGAGGCTGGTCCCTCCGCCACAGCTGACGCCACAGACGCCGGCCGAGCAGACCTCGCCGGCGGCGCAGGTCACCCCGCAGCCCCCGCAGTGGGCGGGATCCAGGTCGGTGTCCACGCACGCGCCATCGCACTCGGTGGTCCCGCCGCCGCAGCTCACACCGCAGCTCCCCCCGGAGCAGACCTCGCCGGCGGCGCAGGTCACGCCGCAGCCGCCGCAGTGACCGGGATCCACGTCGGTGTCCACGCACGCGCCATCGCACTCGGTGGTCCCGCCGGTGCAGCTCAGCCCGCAGCTCCCCATCGAGCACACCTCGCCGGCGCCGCAGGCCCCGTTGCAGGCGCCGCAGTGGGCGGGGTCGTTGGCGGTGTCGACGCAGGCGCCTTCGCAGAGCGTGGTGCCGCCGCTGCAGGTGAGCGCGCAGCTGCCCATCGAGCAGACTTCACCGGCGCCGCAGACGTTCCCGCAGGCGCCGCAGTGATCGACGTCGTCGTCGGTGTCCACGCACTCGTCACCGCACAGCGTGTCGGCACATGTCCCACCATCCATGGGCGTGGTCCCCGCGTCCGGGTCGGTCGTCCCCCCGCCGCACGCGGACATGGCCAGAGCGCCGATCAACGTCAGCGCGCGCATCCACTCGTACTCGCTCGATGTCCTCACTCGTCCTCCCTCGTAGCTCTTCGCCCCAGGCGAAAGCGGCACGAGGGTAACCGAGCGATACGGCTACATCAAACTCGTACGGATTAGCTGTACGCGGCTCAGGAGGTCTCGCCGCCGGGCACGGCGGCGTGGGGCATCTGCTCGCCGTTCTGCTGGCGCTCGCGCATCTCGTACTTGGACGGGCAGCGCGGGATCACCTGGTTGGCGAGGAAGGTGCCGTCCGTCTGGAGCTGGCCCTGGACGACGACGTCCATCGGCATGTCGTCGCGGAAGGTGTCGGGCACGACGCAGCGGGGGAAGCGCACCGACATGGCGTGCCCCTCGCGCTCGAGCACGAAGCGGTGCTCGCAGCTGGGCTCGTCCTCGAACTGGACCGAGCCCTGCTCGAGCTGCCCCTCGACCCGGAGCTCGCGACCGACGTAGCGGTCGGGCTCGCTCATGACCTCGTTCACGAGCTTGCTGTAGACGAACGCGTCGGAGGCGGAGGTGCCGAAGAGCAGGACGGCGACGCCGCCGCCCAGCAGGACGAACACCGCGCCGATCTTCGCCCACGCGGGGATGCCGCCCTCCTTGCGCGCCGACGGCCTCGCGGGCCTCGCGGCGACCGGCTCGGGGGACTCTTCCTCCGCGCCGCCGTCGTCGCGGCGCAGCTCCTCGGCAAGCTCGTCGTCGTCCATGACGGGCGAATTATGGCGCCGCTGGGCCGCGGAGGAAAGGGGCGGGACGGAAAGAGAAAGACCCGGACGCCAAAGCGCCCGGGTCCCTCGGTCCGGCTTGCGAAGAGCCTGTCGGCTCAGCTGCCGATGGCGCCCAGCAGCTGGAAGCTGATGATGAGCGCGTAGATGACCAGCGACTCGATGAGCGCCAGGCCGAGGATCATCGGGACGAAGATCTTGCCCGACGCGTTGGGGTTGCGGGCGATGCCCTCGAGCGCCGCCGCCGAGGCGCGGCCCTGAGCGAGAGCGCCACCGAACGCCGCCACGCCGATGCTGAGCGCGGCCGCGAGGGCGTAGAACATGTTGGCGTCCATCTGGTTGGACGACGCATCCTGGGCGAACGCGGTGGACGCGAGCGCGAGCGTCGAGAAACCCGACAGCAGAGCAAGAATCTTCTTCTTCATGGGAGAGCCTCCTGTGGACCTCTGGTTGAGCTGACGGCCTCCGGCCGCCGGACCCTACGAAACACTTGTTGGATTGGGGGACTAGGGCGGGGCCCTCGGCCCCGGAACACGGTTCTCAGTGGTCTTCGGAGTGCTCGATGGCCATCGCGATGTACACGGTGGACAGGATGCAGAAGACCAGGCACTGCACGACGACCACGAGGGAGCCGAGCAGCAGGATCGGGACGGGCACGAGGAACGGCACCAGCCCGATGAAGACGCCGAGCACGAGGTGATCGGCGAACATGTTCGCCATCAGGCGCACCGCGAGCGACGCGGGCCGCACCAGGTGGCTGATGGTCTCGACGATGAGCATCAGGATCATCAGGGGCAGCGCGTACCACTTGATGATCGGGCCGAAGAAGTGCTTGAAGTACGCGAGCCCGTGCTCCTTCACCCCGAAGATGTGGGTGGCGAAGAAGATGATGATCGCGCAAGCGAGCGTGACGCTCAGCGAGCTCGTCGGCGGCAGGAAGCCCGGCACCAGGCCCATCCCGTTCGAGCACAGGATGAAGAAGGCGCAGGTCCCGATGAGCGGGAGGAAGAAGCGCGCCGCCTTCTTGCCCATGATGTCGCCCATCATGGAGTAGACGGTGCCCACGAACAGCTCGATGCCCGTCCGCAGGGTGAGCTTGTCGTCGGGGACGACGCTCGCCTTCTTCAGCTTGGGGTACGCGAGCGCGGCGAGGGCGCCGAGGATCAGGACCACGAAGCCGACGTGAATCAACGCCTGGCTGCCGTGCCCCGGGTTGTGCGCGATGTCGACCGGGGAGCCCAGCAGGCCCCAGGTCTTGCCCTCGTCGTTGAACGGCCAGCCCATGAGGTGCATGGCGTTCTGCGAGTTCTCGTAGATCGGGTGGAGCAACCCTTCCGACCAGGTGTAGCTGCCCTCGGACATCTCAGCTCTCCTCCGCCATGTCTGTGGCATCGGGGTCGGCAGGCGTGGCCGCCGCGGTGTGGAAGCCCCCCGCCAGGATCCCGAGCACGAGTCCGCTCAGGCCGATGGTGAATCCGATGGGGTCGACGACCCCGGTCGCCAAGACCGCCCAGGCGACGACGAGCATCGCGAGCATCTTGACTGCGAGCAGGCCACCCCAGACGAGGCGCCCGCGATCATTCGCGACGACGAGCTTCTTGCCGACCCAGCGCATCGCCATCCAGTTCGCGCTGCCCAGCACGCCGCCGACCGCCGCGCCGAACCCGCTGGTGAGCCCCAACGCCACGAACGTCACCACCGTCAGGAGCGCGGAGGCGCCCAGGACGTAGAGGGTGATGCGTCGGAGTGTGTCGCGGAGGTCCATCTCAGTCGGTCTCGATGCGGTTCGGGTCGAACCGGCGGGCCGCATACCACAGGCCACGGAAGCCGGCGAGCATGCCCAGAGCGAGTCCCAAGTAGGCGAGGTAGGGTGCGGTGTCGAGGCGTCCGTCGAGCCAGCGTCCGCCGAAATAGCCGAGGCAGACCGCCAGGACCATCTCGATGCCCACCGCGCTCACGCGGGTGGCCAGCTTCAGCTGTTTGCGTCCCTCCGGGCCGAGCAACATCGCTACTTTCCGTTCGCCAAGGGGCGGTTACACCCGGAGCGCGGCGGCCATTTAGCATGGGCCCCAGGGGGGGTCAAGCGGCCCCGAGGGCACCTCGGCCCGAGCAAAAACCGAATAGATTTCAACCGTCTAGACGGCCTTCAGGGCCGCCCGAAAGGCGTCCTCCGTGGCGCTCAGCGCCGCGTCGTCGTGGGTCACCGAGAGGAACCCGGCTTCGTACTGCGCCGGCGGCCAGTGCACGCCCGCTTCGAGCATGCCGGCGTGCCATCGCCCGAACGCCTGGGTGTCCGCCTTCGCGGCGTCGTCCCATCGCCGGACGGGGAAGTCCCCGAAGTAGGGGGTGATCATCGATCCCACGCGCTGCACCGTCACCGCCTTGCCGGCGTCCTTCGCCGCGGAGCGGAAGCTCTCCTCGAGCCGGGCCCCCGACGCCTCGAGCGTCTCGTAGACGCCCTCCTTCTGGAGCAAACGCAGGGTGGTGAGCCCGGCGGCGACCGCGAGCGGGTTCCCGCTGAGGGTGCCGGCCTGGTAGACGGGGCCGTCGGGCGCGACCTTCTTCATGATCTCGCGCTTGCCCCCGTAGGCGCCCATCGGCAGCCCGCCGCCGATGATCTTGCCGAGGCACGTCAGGTCGGGGGTGACGCCGAAGCGGGCCTGGGCGCCGCCGGCCGCGACCCGGAAGCCGGTCATGACCTCGTCGAACACGAGGACCACGCCGTGCTTCGTGCACAGCTCGCGCAGCCCCTCGAGGTAGCCGGGCTCGGGGGGCACGCAGCCCATGTTCCCGGCCACCGGCTCGATGATGATGGCGGCGATCTCGTCGCCCTGGGCCTCGAAGCGCGCCCGGATCGCCTCGAGGTCGTTGTAGGGCTCGACGATGGTGGTCGAGGCGATCGCCTCGGGCACCCCGGCGCTGGTCGGCACCCCGAAGGTGGCCGCGCCGCTCCCCGCCTTCACGAGCAGGTAGTCGGCCCCGCCGTGGTAGTTGCCCTCGCACTTCACGACGAGATCGCGCCCGGTGAAGCCGCGGGCCACCCGGAGCGCCCCCATCACCGCCTCGGTGCCGCTCGAGACGAAGCGGACCATCTCGATCGAGGGGAAGAAGCCGTGGACGAGCTCCGCGAGCTCCGTCTCCTGGGCGGTCGGGGCGCCGTAGCTCGCGCCCTTGGCGGCCGCGTCCTGCACCGCCTTCACCACCTGCGGGTGGGCGTGCCCCAGGATCATGGGGCCCCAGCTGCCGACGTAGTCGACGTAGCGGGTGCCGTCGGCGCCGTAGAGGTAGGGGCCCTCGGCCCGCTCCACGAAGATCGGGTGCTCGCCGACCGCCTTGAAGGCGCGGACGGGGGAGCTGACCCCGCCCGGCATCCACTCGCGGGCCTTCTCGAAGAGCGCTCTGGAAACGGTGTCTCCCATGCGGCCGGAGGGTGGGGCCGCGCGGCCCGGCGTTCAAGGCGACAGCTCACGCCCGAAACCGGGGGAATATCGCGGGCCCAGCGGCGTTTGCCTCCCGGCCGAAAAGGGTGCTACCCGGCATGCCGAACAGCGACGTCCGGGCCCTCCGCGGGCCCTTCCGAACCTCCGAGAAGAGCAGCCCCATGTACAACGACGTGCGCGCCATCAACGACATGGTCCAGCGCGAGAGCGCCTTCATCGACCCGATCCTCGAGGAGGTCCGCAAGGTCATCGTCGGTCAGGACGCGATGATCGAGCGGATCCTGATCGGGCTCCTCACCGGCGGCCACGTCCTCCTCGAGGGCGTCCCCGGCCTGGCGAAGACGCTGACCGTCAAGACGGTCTGCGACACGATCCACGCCCGCTTCAGCCGCATCCAGTTCACCCCGGACATGCTGCCGGCCGACGTCGTCGGCACGGTCATCTACAACCAGCAGCGGGGCGACTTCACGGCGAAGAAGGGCCCGATCTTCGCCAACCTCGTGCTCGCCGACGAGATCAACCGCGCCCCGGCCAAGGTCCAGGCGGCGCTGCTCGAGGCGATGCAGGAGCGCCAGGTCACGATCGGCGACACGACCCACCCGCTCGAGCGGCCGTTCATGGTCATGGCGACCCAGAACCCGGTCGAGCAGGAGGGCACCTACCCGCTCGCCGAGGCGCAGGTCGACCGCTTCATGATGCACGTCGTCGTCGGCTACCCGGGCCGGGACGAGGAGCGCGAGATCATGAAGCGCATGACCCAGGCCAAGCTGAAGGACCTGGGCAAGGGCGCGGACGCCGACGGCGGTGGAGTGAAGGCGGTCGCGGATCCGGCGCAGGTGCTCGCGGCGCGCGACGCGATCGGGCACATCATCGTCGACGAGAAGATCAACGACTACATCCTCGACGTGGTCATCGCGACCCGCGATCCGCGCAAGGCGGGCATGAAGGATCTGACCGACATGGTCGCGCACGGCGCCTCTCCGCGCGCCTCGATCGCGCTCAACCTGGCGGCCCGCGCCCACGCGTTCATCAAGCACCGCGGGTACGTGACGCCCGAGGACGTGAAGGCGGTCGGGCCCGACGTGCTGCGCCACCGGATCCTGCTGACCTACGAGGCGGAGGCCGAGGAGCTCACGAGCGAGGCGATCGTCCGCCGGGTGTTCGACACCGTCGAAGTCCCATGATCCCCAAAGAGCTCATCAAGAAGCTCCGGAAGATCGAGATCCGGACGAGCCGGCTGGCCAACGAGCAGCTCGCCGGCGGGTACCACTCCGTGTTCAAGGGCCGCGGCATGGCCTTCAGCGAGGTGCGCCCGTACCAGCCCGGCGACGACGTGCGCTTCATCGACTGGAACGTCAGCGCGCGCATGAACGAGACCTACGTGAAGGTCTTCACCGAAGAGCGCGAGATGACGGTGATGCTGCTCGTCGATCTCAGCGGCTCGGAGCGCTTCGGCTCGGTCGCCCGGCCGAAGGTGGAGACGGTGGCGGAGGTGAGCGCGCTGCTCGCCTTCAGCGCGATCAAGAACAACGACCGGGTCGGCCTGGTGCTCTTCACCGACCGGGTCGAGAAGACGATCCCGCCCAAAAAGGGCAAGGCCCACGTGATGCGCGTGGTGACCGAGATCCTCAACGCGCGCCCCACCGGCGAGGGCACCGATCTCTCGGTGGCCCTCGATCACCTGGGCCACGTGGCCCGGCGGCGCGCGGTCGCGTTCCTGGTGAGCGACTTCATCGCCGACCAGTACGAGAAGCCGCTGCGCATCGCGTCGGCGCGCCACGATCTGATCCCGATCCAGGTGGTCGACCCGCGCGAGGAGGAGCTTCCCGACGTGGGGCTCGCGCTCTTCGAGGACCTCGAGAGCGGTGACGTGATCGAGGTCGACACCGGCGACCCGAGGGTGCGCAAGGCCTACCGCCGCCGGGTGGCGCGGCACCGCCAGAAGCGGGAAGAGATGTTCCGCAAGCTGAGCGTCGACCACATCACGGTGCAGACGGACCGCGACTACGTGCGGCCGCTGACGGATCTCTTCCGCCGGCGGGCCCGCCGGATGAAGGGCTACGGGTGAGCCGGGTGCGGACCTTCAGGATCGGGCTGGCCGCTTGGATCGCGCTGTCGTGCGCGGTGGCGGCGGCGCAGCCGCCCGAAGAGGAGCCCGCTTCGGTTCGGGGCGAGGGCGAAGCCGCAGCCGCAGCCGCAGCCGAAGCCGCAGCCGAGTCCGAAGCCGAGTCCGAAGCCGCAGCCGAGTCCGAAGCCGCAGCCGAGTCCGAAGCCGAGTCCGAAGCCGAGACCGCGGCCGAAGCCGAGTCCGGAGCCGCGGCCGGAGCCGCGGCCGGAGCCGAGACCGAGACCGAGACCGAGCCCGAAGTCGAGGCGGAAGGCGGGGACGGCGCCGGGGTCGAGCCGGGGCGGTTGCCGGAGGGGCACGAGCCGGAGCTGACCATGTCGCTCTCGGAGGGCGAGGCACGGACGGGGGACCTCGTCACCGTCACGCTCACCGCCGTCGTGCCCGAGGGCGACGACGTCACCGTGCCCGAGCAGGGGTTCGGGGGGCTCGAGCTCTTCGATCAGTCGATGACCTCCGAGGACGCCGGCGGCGGGCGGCGGCGCTACACCTTCACCCTCGAGCTGCTCGCCCTCGAGCCGGGCGAGGTGGAGCTGCCGGCGCTGCGTCTGCGGGTGATCACCGCCGACGGCGAGGTCGGCGACGTGCGCACCGAGCCGCGCACGATCACGGTCGGGAGCCACATCGCCAACGAGCCGGACGCGCAGCCGCGGCCGCGCACCGAGCCGGTGGTGGTGATGGAGGAGGACTACACGCTCGCGTGGGTCCTCGGGGTGCTCGGCGCGCTCCTGGTGATCGCGATCGTCGCCTTCTTCGTCGGTCGCTGGTGGTCGCGCCGCCCCAAGAAGGCCGCCCCGCCGCCTCCGCCGCGCCCGCCGTGGGACGTCGCCAACGAGAAGCTCGACGCGATCACGCGGGAGAAGACCGCGCTCATCGCCGAGAGCCGTCAGGCCGAGCTGGTCGACCGGGTGAGCGACGTGGTGCGCGAGTACCTGGGCAACCGCTACGACTTCAACGGCCTCGAGAGCACGAGCGACGAGGTGGTGGCGCGGCTGGAGAAGATCAAGCTGCGCCGCCTGAAGCTGAGCGAGGTGAGCGCGCTGCTCGCCGACAGCGATCTCGTGAAGTTCGCCGGCTTCGTGCCGGAGGCCGGGCAGTGCGACGAGATGCTGAAGGGCGCGCGCCACATCGTGACCGCGACCACCCCGCGCGCGGGCGAGATGGGCCTGGCCGGGGCCCCGAAGGCGGTGCGCGACGCCCCGACCGGCGGCGCCCGCATCGACACGAAGGGCGGCGAGGTGACGCTCCCGCTCTCGGTCCGCACGGTGGCCGAGGCCCAGCAGGAGATCGGCGCCGCGGTGGGCGCGACGGCGCGCGACGCGAAGGACGCGAGCTGGAACGGCGTGATCCGGGTGGCCCTCTCGAGCGAGCTCCGCCCGAGCGAGGAGGTCGACCGCGCGCTGCTCCAGGTGCACGAGCAGCTGGCGACGGAGCTCGATCAGCTGAAGACGACGAGCGGCAAGCCGGTGCAGCTGATCCTCGAGCACTATCATCAGCGCCTCTACGAGGCCGCCGAGCGGGGCGAGCCGGCCCGGGTGACGGTGATCGACGACGACGGGCTCCGGGTGGAGGAGCGCTCGTTGTCTTCTTCTTCCGATCGGGAGGAGCGCGGCTCTGATCGGGAGGGAGAAGATCTCTCGCAGAGGCGCGGAGACGCAGAGGGGGAACGGGCGGGCGCGTCCGAGCGGGGCTCTGAACGGGAGGGAGAGGATCTCTCGCAGAGGCGCGGAGACGCAGAGGCGGAACAGGCGGGCGCGTCCGAGAGCGGCTCTGCGGGCTCGGGCTCGGACTCGGACTCGGAATCGGACTCGGTCTCGGACTCGGATTCGGACTCGGAGTCGGACTCGGAGTCGGTCTCGGACTCGGCGGCGGCAGCGGTCCCGGCAGCGGCAACGGGCACGGCAGCGGCAGCGGTCCCGGGAGCGGCAGCGGTCCCGGCAGCGGCAGCGGGCGCGGCAGCGGGCACGGCAGCGGAAGCGGGCGCGGAGGCGGGCCCGGCAGCGGAGGCGAGCCCGGCAGCGGAGGCGGGCCCGGCAGCGGAGGCGGGCCCGGCTGCGGGGGCGGCCCGGGCTGCGGAGGCGGGCCCGGCTGCGGAGGCGGTAGCGGAGACTCCCGCGGGGACGGTTGCGACTCGCGGGGCTCGGACGCTGCCTGCCGGGTTCGGGGAGGCTTTGGGTGGATCCGCGGGCACGGGCACGGGCACGGGCACGGGCAGGGGCACGGGGGGTGGGCTGGGCGTTCGTGTTCTCGACACCGCGTTCCCCGAGGCTCTCTCTCGGGTGACCCCGGTGCTGTTGGCGGCGCCTTCGGACGTGGAGCCGATCCTGCGGTGGGTGACCGGGCTGCCGGTGCCGGTCGCGTATCGGCTCGAGGGCGAGGCGGGGCTCGTGTTGCTCGGGCCGGACGCGCTGCAGGGGCTGAAGACGTCGCGGGGCGGGCTGCACGACGCGGCGCTGGCCCAGGTGCGGCGGCGGGTGCCGGCGGGGTTCGCGCCGGGGCGCGCGCCGGGGTACCTCGATGGCGGGGTGGCCGCGCTGCTGGTGCTGCCGGAGCTGGTGCCGGATGGGGAGAGCTGGCTCGCGATCCCCAACGAGGAGGGCGCGCTCGTCGTGGTGCGCGAGGGGACCGATCGGACCGAGCGCGATCTGCGGCGGGTGCGCGGGGAGCTCGGCGAGGCGCCGCTCTTCGAGGCGCCGGTGCGGGTGCGGCGGAGCGGCTTCGAGCCGGCGGGTTGGCCGGGAGGTGAGGCGTGAACCGCTTCCTCCGCGCGCTCCTGCCGGCCGGCTGGACGATGCTCTTCCTCGTGCCGACCGCCTACGTCGTGGTCTGGCTGATCGAGGCGCGGTACGAGGTGCCGATCGCGGCGGAGAGCTTCCGCTTCGAGCGGCCCTGGGCCTGGACCCTGCTGCCGGCCGCGCTGCTCGTCCTCGCGGCGCGGGGGTACCTGCACGAGCGGCGCGGGCCCCGGCTCAAGCTCTCTCGGGTGCACGACCTCGCGCTGATCGGGCGCGCCGGCTGGCGCACCTGGATCAAGCACGCGCCCACCGGCCTGCGGGTCACCGCGGTCGGGCTGCTCGCGCTCGCGCTGATGGGTCCGCAGAGCATTCACGCGCGCGACACCGCCGACGTCGAGGGCATCGACATCGTGCTCACCCTCGACCTCTCGCTCTCGATGCAGGCGAGCGACATCCGGCCCAACCGCTTCGAGGCGACCAAGCAGGTGGTCGACGAGTTCCTGCAGCGGCGGCCCAACGACCGCATCGGCGCGGTGGTCTTCGGGCGGGACGCCTACACCTTGATGCCGCTGACCACCGACAAGGAGGCGCTGCGCGGCGCGATCTCGGAGCTCGACCTCGGCATGATCGACGGGCGCGGCACCGCGATCGGCAACGCGGTGGGCACCGCCCTCAACCGGCTCCGCGATAGCGAGGCGGCGAGCCGGGTCGTCATCCTCCTGACCGACGGCGACTCCAACAGCGGCAACGTCTCGCCCGAGCAGGCGGCGGACATCGCGCGCACCCTGCCCCACCCGCTCGGCAACGAGGGGCCCGACGGGGAGGAGCGCCAGGGCGTCAAGATCTACACCATCCTCATGGGGCGCACCGAGGACGCGCGCACCCAGCGCGGCCAGGACATCTTCGGCCAGCCGATCTGGGACACCGGCAACTTCCCGATCAACCCCGAGCTGCTGCAGGAGATGGCGGAGACGACCGGCGGCGAGCACTTCACGGTCAGCGACCGCGAGGGGCTCGAGCGCTCCTTCCACGCCATCCTCGACCGCCTCGAGCGGACCGAGATCGAAGACGCCGGCCGGGTCTACGGCGAGCTCTTCCCCGCGCTCGTCTGGCCGGCGCTCGCCCTGCTGCTCCTCGAGCTGCTCCTGTCGACGCTCGTGCTCCGGAGGTGGCCGTGACCTGGCAGCACCCCGACCTGCTCTGGCTCCTGCTCGCGGTCCCCGCGCTCGCCGCCCTCCCCCTCTTCGCCTGGTGGCGACGGCGCCACGCGACCGCGCGCTTCGGCGATCGCGAGGTCCTGCGCAGCCTGACCGCCGGCCGCAGCGGGCCCTGGCGCGCCACCCGCGCGGTGCTCTTCGTGATCGCGATCGCGCTGACCGTGGTCGCGCTCGCCGGGCCCCAGTACGGCAGCCGGACGCGCATCCTGCGCAAGCGCGGCATCGACGTCGTCATCGCGCTCGACTTCTCCAAGAGCATGCTCGCGCGCGACGTGAGCCCGAGCCGCATCGAGCGCGCCAAGGCGGAGATCGTGCGGCTCCTCTCGGAGCTCGACGGAGATCGGGTCGGCGTGGTGGCGTTCGCCGGCGAGTCGATGGAGTTCCCGATGACCACCGACTACCGGGCGCTGTCGCTCTTCTTCCGCGACCTCGGGCCCTACGACATGCCGGTCGGCGGCACCGCGATCGCGCGCGCGCTCATCACCAGCAAGCGCCTGCTCGAGCGGGCGGACGCCAGCCGACAGACCGCGCCGGACGACGAGGCGAGCCGGTCGCGGGTGGTGATCCTGATGACCGACGGCGAGGACCACGAGGGCGACCCGGTCGAGGCGGCGCGCGAGCTCGCCGACGCGGGCATCACCGTGTTCACCGTCGGCATCGGCTCCCGCAGCGGCGAGCCCATCCCGACCTACGCGCCGGACGGGACGTTCACCGGCCACCTCCGCGACGCCGAGGGCAACGTGGTGCTCAGCGCGCTCACCGAGGACAACGAGCAGCAGCTCACCGAGGTCGCGGAGGCCACCGGGGGGCGCTACTTCCGGGCGCCGCGCGGCCAGGTCGGGGTCGACCAGATCCGCCGCCAGCTGCGCTCGATGCAGCAGCACGAGAACGAGGCCCGCCGGGTCACCGTGCACGAGGCGCGCTTCGCGCTGATCCTCTTCCCGGCCTTCCTGCTGCTGCTGCTCGAGGCGCTCCTGCCCGACGCCTGGATCGGGCGGCGACGCGCCGCCCCCCCGCCGGAGAGCCGGCGGAGAAAGCGAGGTCGTCGATGAGCCGCGTCGTCACCCTCCTGCTCGTCCTGCTCGCCCCGGCGAGCGCCTCCGCGTGGGACCCGTTCCTGGTGCCGAACGATCACGTCGAGGACGGCAACGCGCGCATGGCAGACGAAGATCCGTCGGGCGCCTTGCATCACTACGAGCAGGCCGCGCGGCAGCTCCCGAACGAGCCGGGCGTGCACCTCAACCGCGGCCTCGCCCTCCTCGACGCGGGCGAGCTCGACCGGGCGCTCGAGGCGTTCGAGGTGGCGGCGGAGCCCGGCGGCCCGCGCGAGATCCGCGCCGACGCCTACTACGACATGGGCCTCGTCTACTACCAGCAGGGCGACGCGGCCGCGGCCGAGGAGGACCACCAGGAGGCGCAGCGCCTCTTCCGCGAGGCCGCCGAGCGCTTCCGCCAGTCGCTCCGTCAGCGGCCCGGCAACGCCGACGCCGGCTGGAACCTCGAGCTCGCGCTCCGCCGGCTCCACGAGGAGGAGGAGGCGCAGGAGCAGCAAGAGCAAGAGGAGCAAGAGCAGCAGGAGCAGAACCAGGATCAGCAGCAGCAGAACCAGGACCAGCAGGGCCAGGATCAGCAGCAGCAGGACCAGGATCAGCAACAGCAAGATCAGCAGGGCGAGGACGAGCAGCCGCAGGATCAGCAGGGTCAGGACGAGCAGCCTCAGGACTCGGAGGGCGACGAAGGCGAGCCCCAGGAGGACGAGGGCGGCTCCGAGGAGAGCGACGACGAGCAGCCCTCCGACGACTCGTCCGACCAGGGCGAGGGCCAGCCGCAGGAGGGCGACGGTCAGCAGCCGCCCGAGCCGCAGCCGTCGACCGAGGGGACCCGCGAGGCCATGCCCGAGGAGCACCGCCGCGTGCTCGACGCGCTGCAGGACGGTGAGGACAACCTCGAGCGCCACCGAGCGCGGAGCCGGGCGGCCCAGGAGCGGCGGCGCGTGGAGCAGGACTGGTGAAGCCGCGCCTCTCGATCGCGATCGCGCTCCTCTCGATCCTCGCGAGCTCCGCCTCCGCGCAGGCGCCGGACGGCGAGGTCGAGATGAGCGTCGACCGCAACCAGGTGGAGGTCGGCGGCATCTTCCAGCTCCGGATCACCGCCACCGTCCAGGGCGGCCAGGCCCAGCTCCAGCCGCCGGACCTCGCCGCGTTCGACGTGCTCAGCCGCTCGGTCTCCAGCGGCTCGGTGATGCGCGGCTTCACCCGCGAGTCGCGCCTCACCCAGACGATGCAGCTGCGCGCGCGCCAGCCGGGCGCGTTCCAGCTCGGTCCGGCCCGCATCGACTTCGGCGGCGGCACGACCATCGACTCCAACGTGCTCCAGATCACGGTCGGCGGCGGCATCCAGGCGGGTCAGCCGGCCGCGCAGGGAGGCGCCCCGGATCTCCCGCCTGCGCACCACGCGGACGGGATGGCGTTCGACCCGCGCGGCTTCCTCCGCACCTGGGTGACCGACGCCGAGCCCTACGTGGGCCAGCAGGTCGACGTGACCGTGTACCTCTACCTCCGCGGGCCGCTTCGCGCGTCGCCGGCGATCACCCGCGAGGCGACCACCGACGGCTTCTGGACCCGGGACCTGCTGCCCCCGAGCCGGTCCCTCGACGCCCGCACCCAGACGCTCCAGAACATGACGTTCCAGGTCTACACCCTGCGCCACGTGGCCGCGTTCCCGCTCCAGGCCGGCGAGCAGACGATCGGCGCGCCGGCGATGGAGGTCCGCAACAGCGGCCTCTGGGGGCTGCTCGGCGGCGGCGGCAACGAGCCGCTCCGGCTCGAGGGCGTCCCGGTCACCGTGAACGTGCGCCCGCTCCCGTCCGAGGGGCGGCCCGACGGCGACGTGCACGTGGGCGAGCTGACGGTGACCTCGGAGCTCGATCGGGCGCAGGTCGGGACCGGCGACGCGGTGACCCTCACCGTGCGCGCGGAGGGGCGCGGGGCCATCGAGCAGATCCGCATCCCCAGCCCGTCGGCCGACGGCCTGCGCGTCCTCCAGCCGGAGATCCGGGACACCGTGAGCACGCCGGGCGGCGTGGTGCGGGGCGACCGCGTCTATCGATGGCTCATCGTGCCCGAGCGACCGGGCACCTACACGCTCGGGCCGTTCGAGGTGCCGGTCTTCGACCCGGAGGCGGAGCGCTACACGGTCGCCCGCGCCCCGGCGCTGACCCTCACCGCGGCCGGCAACGCGGCCGCCGCCGCCGCCGAGCCCGAGCCCGCGGAGCTCGAGGCCCCCAGCGGGCCGGCCCCCGACGCCCCGAGCTTCGGCCCGATCCACCGGGAGAGCGAGCTCACCCGGAGCTACGCGACGATGGTGGATCGCGGCTGGTACCGGGGGCTGCTCGCGCTCGGGCCGCTGATGCTCCTGCTCGGCCTGGTCGCGCGGGCGTGGCGACGCCGCGCGGCCTCGGACGATCCCGCGCGCGCCCCGCGGCGCGCCCGGAAGGCCGCGCGCAAGCGGCTCGCCGAGGCGCAGGCGCACGCCGCCGGAGGCGAGCCCCGCGCCTTCTACGCCGCCATCGGGGCGGCGCTGAAGGACGTGCTCCAGGCGCGGCTCGGCCAGCCGGTCGGGAGCCTCACCCACCCGGAGCTGTCGGCCCTGCTGACCCGCCGCGGCATGGAGCCGGAGCTGGCGCGGGCGGTGGTCGAGGAGCTCGAGGGCTGCGACTTCGCGCGCTTCAGCGCGGCCGGGGTCGAGCGCGCCGAGATGGACGAGTGCCTGACCCGCGCGCGCGCGCTGCTCGCCAAGCTCGACCGCTTCACCCCCACCGCGGAGGACGAGGCGTGAGGCGCTCGCTGCTCGTGCTCGCGCTCCTCGCCCTGCCGCTGACCGCCCGGGCGGACAGCCTCGAGGAGATCTGGGACCGCGCCAACCACGCCTACTTCCAGGGCGACCACGACGGCGCCGCCGACGGCTACCGCGAGCTCCTCGCGCTCGGCGTCGTCGACCCCGACGTCGCCTTCAACCTGGCGACCGCCGAGGCGCGCCGCGGCCGCTACGGCGCGGCGATCCAGTACTTCGAGCAGGCGCTCTGGCTGCGCCCCGGCGACGAGGACGCGCGGGCCGGCCTCGAGGCGGCGCGGGCCGCGGTCGGCGCCCGGCGGGCCAACGCCCAGGGCGAGGCCGAGGTCGCCGAGGAGCCTCCGCTGGGCGAGGCGCTCTTCGGCGGCACGTCGCGCGACCTGCTCGCGCTCCTGACGCTCCTGTCGTCGCTCGGCCTCTTCGGCGCGCTGACCGCGCTGCTCTTCGTGCGCCGCGAGAGCGTGCGCCTCGGCCTCGGCATCGCCGCCCCGCTCGTCGGCATCGTGCTGCTGGTGAGCGGCGCCGGCATGGTGATCCGCAACGGCTGGCTCGAGGAGGGCGACCCGGGCGTCGTGCTCCAGGAGCGCGTCCCGCTGCGCGAGGGCCCGGAGGCCGAGGCCTCGGAGCGCCACGTCGCCCGCGAGGGTCAGCGCGCGTGGATCCTCGACGACGGCGAGGACGGCTGGGTGCTCGTCCGGGTGCCGAGCGTCGGCGAAGGCTGGGCGGAGGCCTCTCGTATCGGGCCCGTCAGGCCCTCCGGCCGATGAGCGGCCGTGGGCCTGACCCCGTGCCCGTGCCCCTGCCCCTGCCCGTGCCCGATGTCGAGCGTCGAGCACTCAGCGCCTCGCGTCCCGAAGCAAGACGTCGGCGTTTCCTCGCGCCCATGAAGGCCCAGAAGCACGGGCGCGCCCGAGACGGAAGGGTTCCTCCGGTTCTCGGGCAGGGGCACGGGCACGGGCAGGGGCACGGGTCGAAGTAGCGCGCCTGCGGGCGCGCTACTTCGAGAGCACCTTGCGGATGCGATCGTCGAGGTCGTGGAACTCGAAGGGCTTGTCGAGGTACTCGTCCGCGCCGTAGAGCGGCGAGGTCATCTCGTTGAGCCGCTCGCCGATGCCGGTGAGCATGATGACCGCGGTGCTCGAGAGGCCGTCGTCCTCGCGGATCGCGCGGCAGACCTCCCAGCCGGTCATGCCGGGCATCATGACGTCCAGGATCACCAGGTCCGGCTTCTCCCGGCGCGCGATCTTCAGCGCCTCCTCGCCATCGGAGGCCTCGAGGATCTTCATGTCGTGCGTCTTCAGGTGGCGCGTGACGAGGCCGAGGATCTCGACGTCGTCATCCGCCACGAGGACGGTCTTCTCCGACAGGTTCTGACTCATGTGAAGCGCTCCCTCGAAAGGCGGCGCCATGGTCGCCGCCGCCGGGCCCCGGTGTCAATGGGCGCGTGATGGGGCCATCACTCGTCTTCGTCGACCGCCGTCCGACGGCCGAGCTGCGCCCGGCGCTGACTCGCCTCCCGGTAGACGGAGCTGGTGGGCGGCACCATCAGGAGCACGCGCCCATAGACCGACATCGCGCGGCTCGGCGGCGCGCCCCGGGCCTCGATCATCATGCCGCGCGCCTGCGCCTCGCAGCCCGACGCCATCTGCCGGGCCTCGGCGTTGCCCGACTCGACGCGCAGCGCCTGCCGGACGGCCGAGCACGAGGCCACCGGGTTCGATCGCTGCCGGCGGGCGTCGGCGAGGTAGGCGCGGACCACGTGCGGGCGCATGCGGTCGCGGTACTGACCGCTCCGCGCGATCTGCCGGTCCAGCGCCATCGCCTGCTCCATCTGCGGCCGCACGCTCGCGGCGAAGCGCGCGCCCGAGACGCGGCGCCAGAGCGACCCGAAGCGATCGATCCGGCCGGCGAGCGCGGTCAGGTCGCTCCGCTCGCGGCCCGACGCCGACGTGGCCATCGAGCGCGCCGCGGCCGCCGCCCGGGAGAAGTCGCCGGCGAGGTACGGGGTGATGACCGCGCTGCGGTCCCGCGACCGGCCGCGCGATCGCCCCCGCCGCGGCCCCCGGCGCCGGCCCCGCGACACCGCCCCCGCTGCGTCGGCGTCGGCCTCGTCGGCCTCGGCCTCGTCGTCGGTCTCGTCGCTCTCCGCCTCGTCCGACTCTTCCTCGGCCTCGGCCGCGACGTCCTCGCCGGTGCGCATCTGGATCTCGTTCTCGAAGGCCCGGACGAGCGCGCTCTCGGCGTCGATGTTCCGGGCCTGTCCGAGGTGATCGCGGGCGTCGTCGAGGTTCCCCTCCATCAGCGCCCGGCGCCCCGCCTCGATGTGGGTGCGCACCTGCGCCGTGCGCGCCCGCTGCGCGACGCCGCGCGCCTCGCTGGCGAGCGGGCTGCCCTCCGGCACCGAGGTGGCGAGGCTGATCGCGCGGTTGTCGTCGCCCGCCTCGAGCGCCGCCCGGGCCTGCGCGATCGACTGCGCGTGGGTCCGCGCCTGCGCGATCCGCCCGAGGTAGTCGGTGGCCCGGGGGTTCTCGCCCTCCTCCACCGCCTCGCGGAACGCGGCCTCGGCCTCGTCCCATTGATGCGCCTGGTAGGCGCGCACCCCGCGGTCGTAGGGGGCGTCGGCGTCCACCAGCGTGACCGCCTCGGGCTCGTCGTCGCTCCCGGCCCGCAGCGCGAGCAGCGCCACCGCGGCCCCGAACATCGCGAGGAGCAGCGCGCCGGCGAGCAGGATGGCGAGGAACACCGGCCGGGGCAGCGTGATGGCCCCCGTCTTCGCCGGCGTGCGGCGCGTGTGCGGCGACAGCGTGTCCGACGGGGTGAGCTCCGGGCTGTAGCCCGGCCCGTTGGGGATCGCGAAGGGATCGGCGGGCGTGCCCATCGGCGCGGGCGGCGGGAGGCTGCCCCCGATGTGGCTCTCGTCGGTGTTGGCGTCGGCGCCCCGGGCGTCGAGCGTGTCGACGGCGGCGAACGCGGCCCCCGGCGTGCGCACGACCAGGGTGGTCTCGCCGAGCTCGATGCGGTCTCCCTCGGCGAGCGTGGCGGTGCTGACCTTCTTGCCGTTGAGCTGGGTGCCGTTGCCGCTGCCGAGGTCCTTGAGGATGAGCTCGCCGGCCTGCCGGATGATGCGGAGGTGGCGCCGGGAGACGGCCACGTCGGCGAGGATCACGTCATTGTCGATGCCGCGACCGACGCCGTTCTCGCCCTCCTGGAGCACGAACTCGCGCCCCTCGTCGTTGCCCTTCTCGACCAGCAAGAAGGGCTGCCCGGGCGGCTCCTCGAGGATGGCGGTGCTCGCCTCGGCGAGGAGGTGGCTGTCGTCGATGCGGGTGGTCTCGCCCTCGAGCTCGTCCTCGAACTCCGCGAACGCGTCGGCCGAGTCGGGCGGCGCCGGCGGAGGCGGCACGTCGAGCGCGTCGTCTTCCAGGCTCGGCAGGCCGCCCGAGCTCGGGAGGGTCCGGATGTCGCTCGTCTCGTGCATCGCGGGAAAACTTCGTCCCGGTGGGGGAGGCACCACGACCGGCGCCGGCTTCTCCTCTGCGGGGAGATCGGTCTCCTTGCTGAGCCGATCCTCGAGGCGGTCCATGAAGGCCTCGCCCCCCGCGGTGTCGCCGCCAGGTTTCGGCACACCGGCCGCGGGAGCCGCGTGCTTCTTGGAGCCCGTGGTCATGCCCGAAACACCTCGGGTCAGGGTACTTCACGGGCTTTCCCCCCACAAGCGAGCGCACCCGGGGGTGGTATGCTCCGCAGCCGCTCGCGCATGCGTACGGAAACACTCCAGGATTTCGGCCCCTACCGCATCGTCGAGAGGATCGCGACGGGCGGCATGGCCGAGATCTATCTCGCGCGCCAGCGAGGCATGGAGGGCCTGGAGCGCGACGTCATCCTCAAGCGCATCCTCGAGGCGCGGGCGGACGACGCGGAGTTCATCACGATGTTCCTCGACGAGGCCCGGCTGCTCGCCGCGCTGAGTCACCCGCACATCGCCCAGGTGTTCGACCTCGGACAGGTCCAGGGCACCTACTACCTGACCATGGAGTACGTGCGGGGGCCGACGCTCGGGAAGCTCCTGGCCGGCGCGCGCGCGCGGGGGGAGCGGCTGCCCCGGCGCGAGGCCCTCGGCATCGGCCTCGCGATCGCCGAGGCGCTCCACTACGTGCACGAGCGCCGCGACGAGGTCGGCCGCTCGCTCGACATCGTGCACCGCGATCTGAACCCCGCGAACGTGCTCGTCAGCTACGACGGCGCGGTGAAGCTCATCGACTTCGGCATCGCGAAGGCGGCGACGAAGGTCTACGAGACGCGCAGCGGGGTCATCAAGGGCACCTACGGTTACATCGCGCCCGAGCAGCTGATCGGCGAGGCGAAGGTGGACCGCCGGGCGGACGTCTTCGCGCTCGGCATCCTGCTCTACGAGATGTGCGTCGGCGCGCACCCCTTCGACGTCAGCGACGAGCCCAACCTGATCGATCGCATCCTCGAGGCCCGCTACCGCCGGCCCCGAGACGTGCAGACCGACATCCCGCGCGATCTGGACCGCCTGATCGCCAGCTGCCTCACGCCCCACCCCGAGGGGCGCCCGGCCGACGTCGGCGTGCTGATCGAGGCGCTCGCGCGGCACCTCGGCGAGCAGGGCATGGTGCCCACCCAGACCGCGCTGGCGAGCCTGACGCGGGAGCTGGTCCCGGACGACGCGGGGCCGAAGCCGCTGAAGCAGCTCACCCAGCCGATGATGTCGCGGCGCCCGTTCGGCGAGGCGCCGAGCACCCGGCGGCTCTCGCTGCCCGGCGACCGCCCCGACGGCACCCAGAAGACCGCCATCGCCCGCCCGAGCCAGCCGCCCGCGTCCCCGTGGCCGGAGGATCTGGACGACGAGCCGCTGACCCTCGCGAGCGGGAGCGACGCGCTGCTCGGGACCGAGGCGATGCTCTCGCTCCCCGAGCCCGGCGCGGAGCTGCACGAGGACGAGGAGGAGGAGGCGCCGACCCGGCTGATGAGCCTCGCGGACTCGCCCCGCATCAGCGCGCCGCCCGGCGGCATGAGCTTCCACGAGGAGACCTACGTGCCGCCGCCGCCCCGGCGTCGCCGCTTCCCGCTCGCCGTCGCCGCCGGGGTCGCGGGCGTGCTGCTCCTGGCGGTCGGCGCGGGCGCCTTCTTCGCGCTCCGGACGCTGCTTCCGGGCGACGGCCCCGAGCGCACCCTCGACGCGGTCCCGGCCGCCGCCGCGCCGTCCGACGCCGGCGCCCCGGGCCCCACCACCCTGCGGGTCGTCAGCGAGCCGGTGGGCGCCCGCGTGCAGATCGACGGAGAGCTGCAGGAGGGCGCCACCCCGCTCGACGTCGAGCTCCCGGCCGGCACCCGCCAGGTCTGGATGCGCCTCTCGCGGGACGGCTTCATCGCGCAGGAGCGCGAGGTGTCGGCGACGGTCGGCGAGGCCCGCTTCGTCCTGCGGGCGATGGAGGTGGACGCCGGCCCGCCCGACGCCGGCCTCGAGGACGCCGGCCCCGAGGACGCCGGCCGCGCCGCCCCGCGCCGACGACGACGCTGGCGCCGCCGCCGCCGCTGACGCGAGCCCCTCCGCTCAATCCCGGGTCAGGGGGAGCTCGACCTCGCTGCGCCCCGGCGCGATCGGCGCGGTGAAGCGGAGATGCTGGACCGGGTCGCCGCCGTCCCAGGTCAGCAGGGCGACCGAGGCCTCGACGTCGTAGACCATCGGCTGGCGAGAGGCGGGCGGCGCCTCGTTGGTGGCGTAGCCCTCGACCTGCATGGTCGCCCGGCCGCTCGCGGGATCGTGGGCGAAGCCGTGCACCAGGAGCGACAGCTCGCGGACCACGTCGCCCTGCTCCTCGCGGTCCGGGAAGAGGGAGATCCGGAACGACGTCAGCGCGGGGGCGGCGTGCGCGGCCGCCGGTCCGTCGATCGTCAGCGCGGTGGTCTCCGCGTTCGGCCGGCACAGCGAGACCTCGCGGCGGTGCGTGCCGAGGTGGCTCTCCCGGTAGCTCACCGCCCCGACGGCGGGCTCGTTCGGGAGCGCCACCACCGCCCAGCGCACGATCGCCCGGGTCCGGGTCGCGCCGAAGCCGCGGTCGAGGGTCGGATCGCCCGAGCGGCCGACCGCGAAGCGCGCCCCGGCCCGGAAGCGCAGCGTGGTCCCGTCGCGCTCGACTCCGTCGATCCACGCGCCGATGCCGCGGGTCGCGAAGCCGTCGGAGGGGTCGAGGTCGCGGGGGAACGCCGCCGGCTGGGTCACGTCGCTGGTCAGCTGCAGCCCGTCGAGCACCACCACCACCGAGGGCGCGTCCGCCATGCCGGCCGCCTCGAGGTCGAACAGCGCGGAGGCCTCGCCCTCGTCCTCGGGCAGGTCCACGGTCGTGGTGCCGCGCGCGATCCGGACGCCTCGCCAGGTCATGCCCGCGTCGGGCGGGCTCGTGCCGCCGAAGGGGCCGATGGCGGTGTAGGACACCATCACCTCGCCGCCGGGGGCGTCGAGACCGTCGACCTCCCCCTCGAGCTCGGTCACCACCGAGGCGCCGCGCAGCTCGCTGGACGGCGGGCAGCCCTCCGGGAAGACGGTCCGCGGGAAGACCGACCAGCGCGCGAGGCGGTGCGAGCCGTCCTCCCAGCGGAGGCCGAGGCCGCTGAGCAGGAAGCCGTCGGTGCAGGTGTTGGTGAGGCCGCGGGCGAGGCCGGCGTCGGTCGGGCCGGCGTCCCGAGCGCAGGGGGCCCGACCGGAGCCGCCCGCGTCGATCTCGGCGTCGACGCCCCCGTCGTCGGGGTCGGGGGCGGGGCCGTCGTCGCAGCCGACGCACAGCAGCAGGGTGATGCAGAGCAGGCGAAGCACGGCGGGAGTATGACCGCCGAGGCCGCTCCTGGCCTCCAATTTGCGGGTGTGGTACGTGCGTCTGAGCGACATGCGGCGACGACTCTTTCCCCTGATGTTCGCGTCTCTCCTGGTCTCCGGAGCCTTCGCGCTCGGCGCGGTGGGCTGCGGCGAAGACGACCCCGATCCCGAGCCGAACGGGAACCCGGAGGGACAGGACGGCGAGCTGGTGCACGGCCTGAGCGCCGAGCAGCGCGCGGCCACCCTGGCGAAGATCGGCGAGCGCCGGATCACGGTCGGTGAGCTGGCCGAGGAGCTGGCCTCCAAGGGCTCGTTCCTCCGCACCCGCTACGCGAGCCCCGAGCGGCGCCGCGAGTTCCTCGACCAGATGATCCGCTTCGAGCTGCTCGCCCAGGAGGCGCGCCGCCGCGGCTACCACGAGCTGCCCGAGGTCGCGCGGACCCGCAAGCAGATGATGATCCGCCGCTTCCTCGAGGAGCGCTTCGCGGACATCACCCCCGAGTCGATCTCGGACGAGGACGTGCGCGCCTTCTACGAGTCGCACGAGAGCGAGTTCAACACCCCGGCGCAGGTGCGAGCGAGCCACATCCAGGTGCGCGACCGCGCCACGGCGCAGCGGGTGCTGCGCGAGCTGTCGGCCAACCCGTCCGACCTCCGCCTCTATCGCCGCCTCGCCGAGCAGCACAACCAGGACGCCGACACCCGCGACCGCTTCGGCGATCTCCGCTTCTTCTCGCGCCCGTCGGAGCGCACCGAGAACGAGCCCGAGGTGCCCGACGCGGTGGCCGAGGCGGCCTTCCAGATCGAGCAGATCGGCGGCATGCACCCCGAGGTCGTGCGCAGCGACGACGGCTGGCACGTCGTCAAGCTCACCGGGCGGCGCGCGGCGATGCGGCGCAGCCTCGAGGAGGCCGAGCGGCCGATCCGGGCCCGCCTCCACCGCGAGCGGCGCGAGCAGGCGATCGAAGATCTCATCTCCGAGCTCCGCTCGGCGGCCGACGTCGAGGAGAACCTCGACCTGCTGAGCGAGGTCCAGATCGACCTGCCCGAGGGCGACTCGCCCACCGTGCAGAACCCGCAGCTCGAGGCGGCGCCCTCCGGCGCGCTCCGGCCGACCGCGCCGGCCCCGACGGGAGAGGACGAGCGATGAAGAAGAGCCTCACCGCGGCCGCCTTGCTGCTCGCCCTCCTCGCCGCCCCCCTCACCCCCGGCGCCGCCCGCGCCGAGGTGATCGAGCGCGTGGTCGCCACCATCAACGACGACGCGATCTTCCTCTCGGAGCTCCGCCGCCGCGCCGCGCCGATGCTCGAGGGCCCGCTCTCGATGCCGACCCAGGCCCAGCGCATGGAGGCGATCGAGCAGCTCTACCGCGAGGTGCTCGACCGGATGATCCAGGAGGAGCTCTTCCTCCAGGCGGCCGACGAGATGCAGGTCTCGGTCAGCCGGGCCGAGGTCGACCGCGCGATCGCCAACGTGCAGCGCCAGAGCGGGCTCGACGACGCGACCTTCTGGCAGGCGGTGCGCGGCCAGGGCTTCAGCGAGGCCCAGTACCGCAGCGACGTCCGCCGTCAGCTCCTGCGCCTGAAGGTGCTCAACTTCCGGGCCCGCGGCCGGGTGAACATCACCGAGGAGCAGGTCCGCGAGCGCTACGAGATGCAGGTCGCGCGCGGCCGCCGCACCGCCCAGTTCGAGGCGGCGCAGCTCTTCTTCGAGGTCCCGAGCGGCGCCACGGCGACCGAGGTCGCGCGCATCCGGGCCGAGGCCGAGGCCGCCCGCGACGACATCGGCGCCGCCGACGACTTCTGGGCCGAGGGCGGCATGCGGCTCGGGGTCCTGAACCAGGGCGAGCTCCCCGAGGCCCTCGAGGAGGCCCTGCTCTCCCTCGACGTCGGCGAGATCGGCGAGGTCGTGCGCGGCCCGGCCGGCTTCCACGTCTTCTTGCTGATCGACCGGCAGCAGTCCTCGGCCGACGTCGAGCCGTACGAGGAGATGCGCATGCCCATCTACCAGCAGATGATGGAGCAGGCGATGGCCCAGCAGGAGGAGCTGCTCCTGTCGGAGCTGCGCCGCGCGGCCGTGATCGACGTCCGGCTCTAGAGCCCCTTCATGCAGCTCCCCGACTTCAGCGAGTACGCGTCCGCCGAGCTCCTCTCGGTGCGCGAGGCGGCGGCCGACCAGGCGTTCGTCGAGCTCCGCCCCCGCGGCGGCTTCGTCGACGGCTACGCCCGCGCGGGCCAGTTCTGCAAGATGCGCATCGGCGAGGCCGAGGGGATCTTCGCGATGTTCTCGGCGCCGGGCGACGACACGGCGCGCTTCCTGGTGCGCACCAACAACGCCGAGGGCGGCGAGGCGGCCGACGCGCTCGTGCGGCTCCCGGCCGGGACGCACGTCGACATGACCCTCCCGGCGGGAGGCGGCTTCGACCTCGAGCGCGCCCGCGGCAAGGACCTGCTCTTCTTCGCCACCGGCACCGGCGTGGCCCCGATCCGGGCCGCGATCGAGGCGGTGCTGAAGGAGCGCGACGCCTACGGCGCGATCTCGCTCGACCACGGGCTGCGCAGCGCCGAGCACCTCGCGATCGGCGACGACCTCGCGCGGTGGGAGGCGGCCGGGGTCGACGTGCGCCTCGTCTACTCGCGCCTCGCGTCGGACGGGTCGCTCACCGGGACGACCGTGCAGGACGCGCTGCACGAGCGGCGCCCCGACCTCGCGAACGCCGCGGTCGTCGCGGTCGGCCAGTCGGCGATGCTCGACTCGCTGCTCTCCGAGGTCGTCGCCCTCGGCGGATCGCCCGACCTGTTCCTCAAGAACATCTGATCCTCCCCGATGTGGTAGAAGAGCGCCGTGCTGGGAGCGCGCACGGCCAACTGTCCGAACTGCGGCGGACCGATCGAGTTCGGGCTCGGCTCGTCGGCGGCGCTGGTGTGCCCGCACTGCCGCTACAGCGTCGTCCGCACCGACAAGGATCTGCGGGCGATCGGCCGCGTCGCGGACCTCGTGCCCACCGCCCCGCCGATCGCGGTGGGCGACTCCGGCACGATCGGCGGCAAGGGCTTCCGGGTCGCCGGCCGGCTGCAGCTCGACCACGGGCGCGGCCCCTGGGACGAGTGGTACCTCGGCTTCGACGAGGGCGGCTGGGGCTGGCTCGCGCGGGCGCAGGGGCGCTGGTACCTCACGCACCCGGCGGACGCGACCGGCGTGCCCGCCTACCAGAGCCTCCAGCCCGGTCAGCAGGGCAGCTTCCAGGGCACGGGGCAGACCCTCTGGACGGTGCAGGAGCAGGGGCAGAGCACGCTCCTGTCCGGCGAGGGCGAGCTGCCCTTCCCCGTCGTCCCGGGGCAGCGCGGCTGGTACATCGACCTCGCGGGCCCGGACGGCGCCTTCGGCACCATCGACTACGGCGACGGCTCGCACGCGCCGATGCTCTTCGCCGGCCGCGAGCTCGGCCCGGACGAGCTGCAGGTCGCGCAGACCGCCTGGGGCGCGCGGCCCGAGGAGAAGGTGCAGATCGGCAAGGTCAGCTGCCCCACGTGCGGCGCGCCGGTCGAGATCACGTCGGAGAGCACCGAGCGCGCCGCCTGCGCGTACTGCTACTCCCTGCTCGACGTCCAGTCGGGGAACCTGCAGGTCCTCGAGCAGCTCGAGCAGCCGCGCATCGAGCCCTACATCCCCCTCGGCACCGACGGACAGCTGAAGGGCGAGAAGTGCAAGGTCATCGGCTTCATGGAGCGCTACACGGTGGTCCACGGGGTCACCTACAGCTGGCGCGAGTACCTGCTCTACACCGAGCAGGGCTACCGCTGGCTGATGGAGGACTCCGGCCACTGGATGTGGATGAAGCCGATCAGCGCGGGCGACGTGCAGGTGGTGGGCGCCGAGGTCCGCTACGAGAAGCACAAGCTCAAGCGCTTCTCGACGAACAACGCCTCGGTGCGCTTCGTCATCGGCGAGTTCTACTGGCAGGTCCGGGTCGGCGAGCAGACCACCACCTGCGACTACATCGCCCCGCCGCACATCGTCAGCGAGGAGCGCAGCTCGAACGAGCTCGTCTGGTCGGCGGGCGAGTACGTCGAGGGCAAGGAGATCCAGAAGGCGTTCGGCCTCGGGGCGTCTCCTCCCAGCCGGTCCGGCGTGGGCACCGCTCAGCCGAACCCGCACGCGCTCTGGCCCACCCTCGGCACCTTCGCGGTGCTCCTGCTCCTCTTCCTCGGCATCGCCATCGGCGCCGACATCGGCGGCAAGCACCGGGTGCTGGTGACCGGTCCGCTGACGCTCCCGGCGACCCAGCAGCGCGGCAACCCCGTGAGCGCGCCGCAGCAGGACACGGCGTCCTACACCCCGCCCTTCACCGTGACCGACGGCCCGGCCGTGCTCTCGGTGGAGCTGGAGACGTCGTCCAACAACGACTACGTCGGGGTCGCGTGCGCGCTCATCGACGAGGAGACCGGCAAGGTCCGCGAGTTCTACGTCGACGCCGGCTACTACCACGGCGTCACCGGCGGCGAGTCGTGGTCCGAGGGGAGCCGGGACTCGACGGTCTACGTCGACCGGGTGCCCGAGGGCCGCTACGTGCTGCGCATGGACCCGCAGTGGAACCACTGGACGCCGGGGCTCTTCAACGTCGGCACCGCGGCCTCGCCGCCGAGCGCCTCGATCGAGGTCACCCAGGGGAGCCGGAGCCCCTGGTGCTGCCTGCTCACCTTCTTCCTCCTGCTGCTCCCGGTGCCCATCTCCATCTTCCGGCGCGCCGCCTTCGAGAAGAAGCGGTGGGAGAATTCCAACCTCTGGTGAGGTGAAGCGATGCGTCTCCTGAGATTCCTCATCTACCCGATCTTCGGCCTCTCGCTCCTCGGCGGGTACGGCTTCTACGTCTTCACCGGCCGCGATCTCGGCGCCACCAGCGTCGACACGCGGGCCATGCCGCCCGGCACGCGGCGACCGGGAGGCGGCTTCGCCGTCGCCCCCATCTTCTGGTACGGCGGCTACGCCGGCGGCAAATGAGCTCGGAGGGCCTCGGCATGCTCGATCAACTCGTCACCATCGGAGTCCACATCATCTCGACCGTGGTCTTCGTCCTCATCGGCCTCGTCTTCTTCGGCCTCGCCTTCTGGATCATCACGAAGGTGGCGCCGTTCTCGGTCCGCAAGGAGATCGAGGAGGACCAGAACACCGCGCTCGGCATCGTGATCGGCTCGGTGATCATCGGCGTCGCGCTGATCGTCTCGGCTGCCCTCCACGGGTAGCGACCGACCCGCTTGACCGAGCCCGCCACCACGGCCTTCGCCAAGCGCAAGGTCCCGCTGCTCTTCCTGACGGTCCTCGTCATCGCGACGGCGGGCCTCGTCTACGAATTGATCGCCGGGACGCTGGCGAGCTACGTGCTCGGCGACTCCGTCTTCCAGTTCTCGACCATCATCGGGGTCTACCTCTCGGCGATGGGCCTCGGCGCCTACCTCTCGCGCTTCATCGTAGAGAAGGTCGTGATCCGCTTCGTCGAGATCGAGCTGGCGGCGGCGCTGATCGGCGGCTTCAGCGCGCCCTTCCTGTTCTACGTCTTCGCGTACGCCGACGCCTTCCGGGTGCTGCTCTACGGCACCGTGGTGGTGATCGGCGCCCTGGTGGGCATCGAGCTGCCGCTCCTGATGCGCATCCTCGAGAAGGAGCTCGACTTCAAGGAGCTGGTCGCGAAGGTGCTGACCTTCGACTACCTCGGGGCGCTGCTCGGCTCGCTGCTCTTCGCCATCGTGCTCATGCCGACGCTGGGGCTCGTCCGCACCTCGCTGCTCTTCGGCATGCTCAACGGCGCCGTCGCCCTGATGACCACCTGGGTGCTCGGCGACCTGATCTACCGGCCCATCCGCTGGCGCCTGCGGGCCAAGGGCGTGCTGCTCCTCGTCGCGCTCGCCGTCGCCTTCGTGGGCTCCGACAAGCTGACGCGCTTCGCCGAGCGCGAGCTCTACGACGACCGCGTGATCTTCGCCGAGCAGAGCCGCTACCAGCGGGTCGTGCTCACCCACGGGGCGCTCGGCGTGCAGCTCTTCCTCAACGGGAACCTGCAGTTCGCCTCGCACGACGAGTACCGCTACCACGAGGCCCTCGTGCACCCCGCCTTCGCCCTCGCGCCGCACGCCCGCCGCGCCCTGGTGCTCGGCGGCGGAGACGGGCTCGCGGTGCGGGAGATCCTCCGCTACCCCGACGTCGAGACCGTGACCCTCGTCGACCTCGATCCCGCGATGACCGACATGGCGCGCCGCGTCTCGGTGATGCGCGAGCTGAACGAGGAGAGCCTCGACGACCCGCGGGTCACGGTGATCAACGACGACGCGATGGTGTGGCTCGACGAGAACGGCGACTCGGTCGAGGCCTACGACGTCGTCATCATCGACTTCCCCGACCCCAACAACTTCTCGCTCGGCAAGCTCTACACGAGCCGCTTCTACGGGCTGCTCCAGCGGGTCATGCACCCGGGCACCGCGGTCATCGTGCAGGCCACCTCGCCGCTCTACGCGCGGCGCTCCTTCTGGTGCGTCGAGCGCACGATGGCCGCCGCGGGCCTGCACACCGCCGCCTTCCACACGCTCGTGCCGTCCTTCGGCGAGTGGGGCTACGTGCTCGCGATGACCCGCCCCTTCGATCCGCCCCGCGAGGTGCCAGACGTCGAGGGCCTGCGGTTCCTGAACGACGAGGCGATGCAGGCGATGTTCGTCTTCGGGCGCGACATGCAGCGCCCGGACGACGTGGAGACCAACCGCCTCGATACGCAGGCGCTCGTGCAATACTACGACCAGGAATGGTCGCGCCTGGAGCGCTGAGGTGCGGCGCCGCGACGTGCTGGCCGCCCTCCTCGGCGCGCCCCTCGCCCTCGCCTGCGACGACGAGGAGACGCCGCCTTCGGTCGAGGGCGAGCTCCTCGGCCAGAGCCACGAGGTCGGCCACCTGCTCCGCGACGAGGACCTCCGCGCCGCCTTCGCGCGCGGCGACGTCGAGACCCGCGACCTGAACGTGGCCATCGTCGGCGCGGGCCCGGCGGGGCTCTCGGCGGCGTGGCAGCTCGCCCGCCGCGGCATCGAGGGCGTGGAGCTGTTCGAGCTCGAGCCCCACCCCGGCGGCACCAGCGCCTCGGGCCGGAGCGAGGTCACCGCCTATCCCTGGGGCGCGCACTACCTCCCGGTGCCGGGCGACGGTCAGCCCGAGCTGCGCGCGCTGCTCGGCGAGATGGACGCGCTCGACGACGCCGGCGAGCCCCGCGAGCACCTCCTCGTGCGCGCGCCCGACGAGCGCGTCTTCTACCGCGGCTACTGGTACCGCGGCCTCTACCCCACCGCCTCCATGACCGCGCACGACGCGGCGCAGCGCGAGCGCTTCGAGCGCATCGTCGCCCGCTGGGTGCGTTTCCGCGACGGGCAGGGGCGGCGCGCCTTCACGATCCCCTCGCGGCTCTGCTCGGACGACGCGGAGGTGCTGGCGCTCGACCGGATCAGCGCCGCCGAGTGGTGCCGCCGCCAGGGCTTCACGTCGCCGCGCCTCCTCTGGTGGCTCGAGTACGGCACCCGCGACGACCACGGCCTGACCCTCGAGGACGCGAGCGCGTGGTCGCTGCTCTTCTATCACTGCGCGCGGGTGGAGGACCCGGAGGAGGAGAGCGCCGACTTCCTCACCTGGCCGGCCGGCAACGGCGCGCTCGTCCGTCACCTGGCCCGCGGCCGGCGCGTGCACACCGGGCACCTCGCCGCGCGGATCGCCCCCGACGGAACCCTCGACGTGATCGAGGCGGCGACGCGGCGCCCGCTCCGGATCCGCGCGCGGCGGGTGATCTGCGCGACCCCCCGCTTCGTCGCCTCGCGCCTGGTCGAAGGCGCGCCGCCTTCGGACGACGGCCACTGGGGCGCGTGGATGGTCGCCAACCTGCACCTCGCCGACCGCCCGGGCGAGCGCGGCTTCCCGCCCGCGTGGGACAACGTGCTCTACGACAGCCCGAGCCTCGGCTACGTGACCGCGACCCACCAGCGCGGGCGCGACTTCGGCCCGACCGTCTGGACGTACTACTTTCCCCTGGTGGACTCCGACCCCACCGAGGCGCGGCGGCGCCTGCTCGACCACGGCTGGTCGGCGTGGACGGACGCCATCGTCGCCGATCTCTCACGCGCGCACCCGGATCTGCGACGCCAGCTCCGGCGGGTCGACGTCTGGCGCTGGGGGCACGCGATGGCGCAGCCGCGGGTCGGGGTGCGCCGGAGCGAGGCCCGCCGCCGCGCCGCGCTGCCGGTGGGCAAGGTGCACTTCGCCCACTCCGATCTCAGCGGCCTCGCGCTCTTCGAGGAGGCCTTCGATCACGGCCTGCGCGCGGCCGACGAGGTGGCCGACGCGCTCTCCGAGGAGGCGACGTGAGCGCCGCGGTGCGCGCCGTCTTCGCGCCCCGCAGCGAGGGGCCGTGGCTCTTCGGCAAGCGCACCGACCTCGCCGTCTTCGGCGGCAGCGCGCTCGCCGCGCTCGGGCTGCTCGCGGTCGGCGGGGCGCTCGGTCTGCTCGACGGCGAGTCGCCGGGCTGGACCTGGATCGCCTGCGTGCTCGCCATCGACGTCGCCCACGTGTGGTCGACGGTGTTCCGGGTCTACCTCGACCCCGCCGAGGTGCGCCGCCGGCCCCTCCTCTACGTGGGCGCGCCGCTCCTGTGCTGGGGGCTCGGGGTGATGCTCTACGCCTTCGGCCCCATGACCTTCTGGCGCGCGCTCGCCTACGCCGCCGTCTTCCACTTCGTGCGTCAGCAGTGGGGCTGGGTCGCGCTCTACCGTCGCCGCGCCGGCGAGACGCGCGATCGCTGGCTCGACATGGCCGCCGTCTACGCGGCCACCGTCTACCCGCTCATCTGGTGGCACGCGCACCTGCCGCGCGGCTTCGTGTGGTTCCTCCAGGGCGACTTCGTGGTCGGCCTCGCCGCGCCGGTCGCCACCCTTTTGGCGCCCGTCTACTGGGGCGTGATGATCGCGTTCGCGGCGCGGCAGCTCTGGCGCTGGCGCCGCGGCACGCTCAACCCGGGCAAGGCGCTCGTCGTCTTCACGACCTGGCTCTGCTGGTGGCTCGGCATCATGGTCTTCGACGGGGACTTCGCGTTCACGGTGACCAACGTGATCATTCACGGCGTCCCCTACCTCGCGCTGACCTACCGCTACGGCCGAGCCCGCGCCGCCGAGCGCCCCGGCGGTCTCCTCGCCGTGATCCTGCGCGGCGGCGCGCTGGCCTTCCTCGCCTTCGTGGTGATCGTCGCCTTCGCCGAGGAGGCGCTCTGGGACCGCTACGTCTGGCACGACCGCCCGTGGCTCTTCGGCGAGGGCCTCGAGACCTCGGACGCCGTGCTCCTCTTGCTGGTCCCGCTCCTCGCGGTGCCCCAGGCCACCCACTACCTCTTGGACGGCTTCATCTGGAAGGTGCGCGGGGGCAACCCGTCTCTCTCGCGCGAGCTCGGCGGCCGCGGAGCTCTCGAGAGCTGACCACAGCCCCGTACCCGTCCGCCTCGCTCCCTCGTCCCACCTCCTTCATCGGAGATCTGCGGGGCTTCTCGTTTTCACGCAGAGGCGCAGAGGCGCAGAGATCGCCCGGGGGGCCAGGACCAGCGACGCTCCGGTCGACGTCGGCCACGGGCTCCGCCTCCCCTCGGCGACTCCCCGCCCACGTCGCCTCTCGCCACGTGCTTCCCGTGAAGCTGGTTGCGCTCGCCGAGCCGCACCCAGCCGAAACCCGCCGGCCCCCCGCCATCCCGCGGCCCTCTGCGCCGCTGCGCCGCTGCGCGGGACAAAATCGCGCTCGCCGAGCCGCCCGCCAGCCCGGCCCCCGCCGGCCCTCCCCCCCCCCCCCCCCCCCCCC
>JAYZQJ010000185.1:0-43904 GCA_036149055.1 Myxococcota bacterium
TACTGGAAGACCGACGACAGCGGACGGTCCGGCCTCAGCAAGAAGCGACGGCCCTCGATGCAGCGGGTGATGAAGTAGACCGACTTGGGCTCGATGTAGCGAGGGTTCGTGGGCACGCCGCCACGACGGCGCACCCGACGTGCCGGTCACCGCGCACGTGATTCCGCGTACTTGCAGCGACGGTTCGGCGGGGGTGGCGGGCGGAGGGGTGGCGGCCGCCGGGCGCGAGGGGGGTCCGAGCGAGCTACTGCCCGGCGGCTTCGTCGTCGAGGGCGTCTCGCACGTCGCCGCGCAGGGCGACGCCGCTGGCCGCGGTGAGGCGCGGGAGGAGCTGCGCGAGCTCGGCGACGAGGCCCTCCCCGCAGGTGACCCGCGCGTCGAAGACGCCCTCGGGCGCTGGCTCGGCCGGCTCACCGAGACACACGAGCGCGGGACAGCGGGCGTCGAGCCACGCCCGGAGCTGCTCCGCGAGCTCGGTGGCGCCGTAGGGGTCGACCGTGGCGTCGAGCAAGAGGGCGCTGGGCTTCCGCGCGAGGGGCGGGCGGCTCCAGTCCTCGCCCTCGGGGAGCGGCAGGACCTCGAAGCCGCGGGATCGCAGCCCCTCCTCCACGCCGCTTCGCAGCGCGAGGTCGTCGCTCACGACCGTCACCACGGGTCCCATCACCGCCGGAGAAGATGACACGGCCGGGCGCGTCCCCCAAATCCGTCTCGATTCGGAGTGGTGCCCGCGCGGCGACGACTTATGATCGGCGGCTCCGAATGGAACGACCGCTTCATCCCCGCGCCGGCGGCTACCGGCAACCCGCCGAGTGGGAGCCGCACCAGGCGGTCTGGCTGGCCTGGCCGAGCCACGACGAGCTCTGGGCCCAGCTCCTGCCCGACGCACAGCGCGAGCACGAGGCGCTCTGTCGCGCGATCGCCGACGTCGACGAGGATGGTCGGCCGCGCGGCGAGTCCCTGCACGTCCTGGTGCCGGACGCGATGCGCGAGATCGAGGCGCGGGCCGCCCTCGAGGGCACCGGCGCCCGCTTCCACCGCGTCCCCTTCGGCGACATCTGGATGCGCGACATCGCGCCGATCTTCGTGCGCAACGAGGACGGCGACGTCTCCCCGGTCTGCTTCGCCTTCAACGGCTGGGGCGGCAAGTACATCCTCGACGGCGACGATCTGGTCGCCGGGCGGGTGGGCGAGCTGGCCGGCGGGGAGCTCTACGCGTTCGGCTGGGTCCTCGAGGGCGGCGCCATCGAGCCCAACGGCGACGGCACGCTGCTCACCACCCGCCAGTGCCTGCTCAACCCCAACCGCAACCCGGGCATGGACCTGGCGCGGATCGAGAGCGGGCTCGCCGACTCCCTCGGCGCCGAGAAGGTGCTCTGGCTCGACGAGGGCCTCCTCAACGACCACACCGACGGGCACGTCGACACCCTCGCTCGCTTCGTCGACGAGACGACCGTGGTCTGCATGGAGGCGCGCGACGAGGACGATCCGAACCGGGAGGTGCTCGATCGGATCGCCGCGGATCTCGCCGAGATGACCGACGCGCGCGGCCGCAAGCTCCAGGTGGAGCGCGTCCCGTCGCCGGGCCGCATCGAAGACGACGAGGGCCTCCTGATGCCCGCGAGCTACGTCAACTTCTACATCGCGAACACGACCGTCGTCGTCCCCACGTATGGCTCGCCGTACGACGACGAGGCGGTCGAGGCCTTGTCCTCCCTCTTTCCGGGACGAAAGGTCGTGGGGTGCTCGGCGCGGGCGATCCTCGCCGGCGGCGGCGCCTTCCACTGCATCACACAGCAGCAGCCCCTGGGAGCCCGAAGCTGATGGCCAACGACGACGAGCTGAGCCTCTCCGTTCTCCAGTGTCCCCTCGCCGAGGCGCGTGAGCTCAACGTGGCGCGCGTCGTGGGCCTCATCCACGAGGCCGCCGACGCCGGCGCGAAGGTGATCCTCCCCCCGGAGCTCTTCGAGGGCCCGTACTTCCCGCGCACCGAAGACGAGGACTTCTTCGAGTGGGCGCGCCCGCTGAAGGACAACAAGACGCTCTCCCGCCTCTCCGACCTCGCGAAGGAGCTCGGCGTGGTGATCCCGTACTCCTGGTTCGAGCGCGCCGGCCAGACCTTCTACAACAGCCTCGCCATGCTCGACGCGGACGGCTCCCTCATGGGTGTCTACCGCAAGTCGCACATCCCCGACGGACCGGGCTACGAGGAGAAGTACTACTTCCGCCAGGGCGACACCGGCTTCCGCGTCTGGAACACGGCGCACGGCCGCATCGGCGTCGGCATCTGCTGGGATCAGTGGTTCCCCGAGTGCGCCCGCGCGATGGCGCTGATGGGCGCCGAGGCGCTCATGTACCCGACCGCGATCGGCTCCGAGCCGAAGAGCGGAGAGGAGACCAAGGATCCGTGGCAGCGCTGCATGGTCGGCCACGCGGTCGCCAACTCGATGCCGGTCTGCGCGGCCAACCGGATCGGCGACGAGGGCGGTCAGGTCTTCTACGGCGCGTCGTTCATCGCCGATCCGCGCGGCGAGAAGGTCGCGGAGCTCGGCCGCGAGGAGCAGGGCTTCCTCGTGCACACCTTCGACCGGAAGGCGCTCTCCCGCCGACGCGCCTCGTGGGGCTTCTTCCGCGATCGCCGCCCCGATCTCTACGACGTGCTCCTCGGCGCCGACGGCGCCGGCGGCTGACCTCAGAGCTCCACCCGCACCGAGTTCGGATCGTCGGGCTCCGGGCGCGCGCCGCTCTGCCTTATCGCGCCCACCCGAAGCCCGCGCGTCCGGATCGCGTCCCGTTGAGCCGGTGTGAGCCGATGCTTGCTCTCGAGCCGGTCGCCGCGACGCAGATGCGCGGGGCTGAGCCACCCGGCGAACGGCAGGTCGACGCGGCGCGGTCGGTCGGCGACGCCGATCCGGAGCGCGAGGTCGTGCGGACACGGGCCCCGGGCCACCAGCTCCAGCGTGAGCAGGGTGTCCTCGAGCGTCGCCCCGCGCACCGCGAGGCAATCGGTCAGCGCCTGCCCCGACTGCGGGATCGCGCGGCCGACGATCGCCCGCCCGCCGAGCCCATCGCGCGGGTGCGCCCCGCGCTCGAGCAGGAGGAAGTCCCCGCGCGCCAGCGCGAGCCGGTGATCCTCCCGCGCCAGCCAGTCGCGCACCGGCGGCTCCTCGACGGTGCGGATCAGGTCCTCCTGCCCCGCGTACCGACGCCGGTGCCAGACGTCGAGCACGTAGTAGTCGTCGTTCGCCTCGGGCGAGCTCGTCCGATGGAGGATCGCGCGCTCGGCGAGGTGCGGCAGGAGCGGGTAGGGCGCCTGCACGCTCGCGTCGTGGGGGATGGCGCGCACGATCTCGGCCGCGGCGGCGGAGCGGGCGTCGGGGCGGTAGGCGCCGGCGTCGAAGTCGGTCGAGAGCGGCGTCCCGCCGGCGATCACGTGCCCGACGAAGATCGCCACGAGCGGCACGATCTGAATCGCGAACGGCGCCTTGCCCGCGACCCGGCCCGCGCCCGCCAGGCCGCCCGCGACCAGGAACGGCAGCGCCGGCGTGAGGTAGTGGACGTCGAGATCGGTCGTCGTGGGCCACTCGCTGATCAGGTTGATCGCCAGGATCGGCGCGGTCGGGATCAGCCACTTCGCCCTCAGCAGCGGCAGCAGCGCGAGCGGCGCGAGCACCTTCGGCAGATAGGTGAGCCGCTCCGGGGTCGCGAGGTGCGCGGCGAGCTCCCCCGGGTGCGTGATCAGGTGCAGCGCCACCGCCGGCACGCTGCCCCCGAACTTCCCGAAGTGGAGCGAGAGCGATCCCTGCGCGGGCGCGTAGGCGGGCTGGATGGCGAGGAAGAAGAGCAGCGCGTAGGCGAGCGAGACGCCGCCGACGAGGGCCGCCGCCGGGCGCTTCCCTCGATGCTCGAGCGCGAAGAGCGTCGCGCCGGCCGCGGTGACCAGCGCCAGATCCTCCCGGCAGAGCAGGACGCCCAGGGTCGAGAGCGCGAGCGCCCGCGCGTGGCCGCGGTCGATCGCGTAGGCCATCCACGCCAGGGGGAGCACGGCGAGCGAGCCCGGGTGGAACTCGTAGCCCGCGACGTGACCGAGGTTCGGGTACAGCAGCCACACGAACGCGCCGACGAAGCGCCCCATCGGCCCGAGGTGTCGCTCTCCGATCCGCGCCAGCGGGAAAGCGGCGAGGGCGAGCGCGAGCGCCTGGGCCACGATGAGCGCGGTCGCGATCGAGCCGGTCAGCGCCCCGATGGCCCCGAGCGGCGCGAGCACGGGGGAGAGGTGGAGCCCGTAGAAGTGGGCGTCCACCATCGGCTCCCACCAGTTCTGGTTCACGAGCCCCCAGGCGATCCGCACGTAGAACGCGAGATCGAAGGTCTCGTTGTGAAAGGTGCGGAACCGCGCCAGGCCGAGCGCGGCGAAGAGCACGGCCATCGCCGCGGTCAGCCCGAGGACGGGCCGGTCGAGCCGCCGGCGGCGCGCCTCGCTGTCCCTGGCAGGGGTCAAGGCGCGCGATGGTAGCAGGCCGGCGTCAGGCGACCATTCGGAGGTTCGTCACCAGCTGCTGGTAGTGGTCCTGGTAGCGCCGCAGGTCGAGCGGCGGGCACGCGTCCGCGTCGAGGCGCACGCCGAAGCCGGGGGGCGCCGCGCCGCCCGGGCCGCGCTCCACGCTGCGCACCCAGACCACGGTGCCGCGGAGGTGCACCGCGTCGCTCGAGTGGGGCGGGCGCAGCTCGAACCAGAGCTTGGTGCCGCTCCGGGGCGGGTCGAGGGTGCGCACGTAGAGGCCCTCGCGGCTCAGGTTGTAGGTCAGCCCGAGCACCGGGTGCAGCTGTCCGGCGGGCCGGAAGGCGCACATCGCGTCCCAGATCACGCGCTGAGAGGCGCGAAGGTTCTTGACGCCGGGGCGCAGCAGCTCGTTCGCGACGAAGAGCAGGTGATCCGGCGGCGCGTGCTCGTGCACCATCGCCACCCGGTTGAGCTCGTCGGCGGCCAGCTCCCGCAGCTCCCGCTCGGTGCCCACCACGATGCTCGGGAGCGAGCCGAGGCCGGTGGCCCGCCGGGCCGCGATCACCGAGCGGAGGCCTCCGTCCGGCGGGAGCGAGTCGGCGGTCACGAACATGGTCGGCTCGGAGCCCTGACGGCAGACCCGCTCGAGCTCGGCCGCGTCCTCCGCGAACCGGACGTCGAAGCCGGCGAGCCGCAGCGTGCGCCCCAGGATCCGGCGGCGGTGCTCGTTGGGATGCGCGACGATCGCGCCGCCCTGGGTGGTCGGCGGTCGCGCGGTCGGGTCGTAGTGGGTCAGCACCGCGGCCCGGCGCGTGATGGCGCCGAGGTCGCCCTGCACGATGACGTCGTCGCAGCCGGCCGCGCAGGCCTCGGCGAAGGCGCGGTCGCTCGGCGCGGGCACGATCGAGACCACCATGGCGCCGAAGAGGCGAGCCTGGCTCCGGATCCAGGTCAGGAGCGGCTCGAGCTCGATCATCGCCGCGTCCACCAGGATGAGGCGCGGCGTGGCGCTCGTGTCCGAGAGCAGCCGGCGGGCGCCGGGACCATCCGCGACCGGCCGGACCTCCATCCCGGCGCGAGACAGCGCCATGCGAATGGAATCGGATTGCTCGGGGGTGAATCGACCGACGACGACGGCGCTCATGAGGCGGGGCTCCAGCTTCGAGAGGTGGCTCGTTCTGGGACAACGGCCGGTCCGGGGCCGACTTGAGGACGGAAGCCGTTGACCCGTCCACGCCGCGGCGTACCCTCCGCGCCATGCTCCCGGACGCGGGCCTCTACGCGATCGTCGATCCGGCGGCCTGCGACGGTCGCGACCCGGAGGTGGTGACCGACGCGATCCTGCGCGGCGGCTGCGCGCTCCTCCAGCTGCGGCACAAGCAGGGTCCCGACGCTCCGCACCTCGCCCTCGCCCGACGCCTCGCCGCGCGCTGCCGGGCCGCGAGCGTGCCGTTCGTGATCAACGATCGCGCCGACCTCGCGGCGCTGACCGGCGCGTGGCTCCACCTCGGCCAGGACGATCTTCCGGTGGCGGAGGCGCGGCGGCTCCTGTCGACGCCGATCGGGCGCTCGACCCACGACGAGGCGCAGGCTCGGGCCGCGGTCGCCGACGGCGCGGACCTGATCGCGTTCGGCCCGGTCTTCGACACCTCCGGCAAGTCCGCGCCCGACCCGGTGGTGGGCCTCGAGCGCCTGGCCGCGGTCTGCGCCGGCTCCCCGCTCCCGGTGGTCGCGATCGGCGGGCTGGACCCCGAGCGCGCGGCGGCGGTGGCGAAGGCGGGGGCGCGCTGGGGAGCCGCGATCGGCGCCGTCTGCCGGGCACCCGACCCGGAGCAGGCCGCCCGCGCGATGCACGCCGCGCTCGGAGGGTCCACGTGATCGTCGAGCTGATCGTCGGCGCCGGGCTCGTGATGGCGGGGGCGGCCGCCGCTCGGATGCTCATGCGCCGCGGCGAGCTCGACGCCGAGGAGGGGCAGCCCGACGCCGAGCCCGAGGCGGACGACGCGCCGCCGAAGCGCCGGAGAGCGCCGCTGCGCGAGGGCCCGCGAGGCCTGCGGGTCGGGGACGTGCTCCTCCACGGCGCGGGGGAGCTGTGGCTCGCCGGCGCGATCGAGCTCGACGAGGAGGGCTTCGTGGCCCGCCTCTTCCCGACCCCGGGGGGCACCTCCGCCGGCTGGGTGGCGCAGCTCGACGACGAGGCGAGCGACCTGGCCACCCTCGAGGAGACCGACGAGGTGCCGGACGGGGCGGTGCCGGAGGCCCTGCCGATCGCGGGTCGGCGGGTCCGGCTCGAGCGGCGGGGGCACGCGACGGTCACGCGCAGCGGCGAGCACCTGCCCCGCACCGAGGCCAGCTGCCGCTACACGATCCTGTCGGACGCCGGCGGCAAGGTGCTGGTGGTCGTGGACTTCGACACCGCGCCGCGGATCGCGCTGGTCGGCGACCGCGTCGCCCGGCACATGATCGATCTGCTCCCCGGCGGGGACCTCGAAGACTGATCAGGCCGAGCGGGCGCGGCGACCTTCGCGCGCCTTCTCTTCCTCTTCGAAGAAGCGGATCGCGCTGTCCATCGAGGCGATCAGCGCCTCGGTCACCACCTTGGCGGTCGCGTTGTCGGAGGTCTTCAGCGCGTCGTAGTATCGCTGACGCTCCGTCGCGTGCAGGATGGCCGGCGGGTAGTTCCCCCGGAGCAGGATCAGGTTCATCAGCAGGCGCGCCACCTTCCCGCTCATCTTGGGGAACGGGTAGATGTGGAGCAGCTGATGGTGGGCCTTGGCCGCCAGGCGCAGGGTGTGCGTCGCGCGCTTGGTCTCGGAGGAGTTCATCCACTGCACGAGCTGCCGCATCTTGTAGGAGATCTTCTCCGGCGGCGCGATCTCGTGGAAGTACATGCGGTGCAAGGGCATGTCCTTGCGGTACTTCGGCGGGTTCTTCCCCTCGACCTCTTCCGGCGCGAGGGTCGCGTAGATCTTCTTGATGACCTCGAGCGAGATGTTGAGCCGCTTCTTCTGGGACAGCTCGCGGATCAGCTCGATGGCCGCCTTGTTCTGGCGGATCTCGTCGTAGACCGGGATGAGGGACGTGTCGGTCGTGACCTCGTCGTCGAGCGCTTGCCGCAGCTCGTCCATGTTGTAGACGACGCCCTCGAGCGCGCTGTCATGGAAGATCCAGGAGAGCTCGAGCATCTTGTTGTAGCTCGTGAGCGACTCCTCGTCTGCGTCCTCCATCTTGCGATGGAGGACGTTCAACCGCTTGTCCAAACGCTGCGCCTGCACCCCGGACTCCCTCCGACCTCGTTGCCGGGAGCCTCGACCACGACGGCCCCCGGGGCCGCGAAGTTTACTCATCTTTCCCGGCTGGATCAATCCCGTGGCGTCGGGCCCTCGGCCAGGGCCTCGTCGAGCGCGTCGGCCAGGTCGTCTTCGGACGGCACCCCGTGGTGCACCCACCGCACCGCGCCGTCCCTCCCGATGACCACCACCGTCGGGATGCTCTGGACCTCGTAGCTGACCTGGGCGACCCCGCTCTGGTCCCGGAGCGACGGGAATTCCATGCCGAAGTCGCGGTAGCCGCGCTCGACGACCCGGAGCGGGACGCCCTCCTCGACGTTCACCCCGTAGACGCGAGCCCGCTCTCCGTATCGCTCATGAATCTCGTTCATCACCGGGATCGAGTAGCGGCAGGGCTGGCACCAGCTCGCCCAGAAGTCGAGCACCACCACCTCCCCGCGGAGGGCAGCCAGCGACACCCTCTCTCCCTCGGAGGCCCCCTGCCCGGCGACGACGGGGAGCGTGAAGTCCGGCGCCTCCAGACCCACGAGCCGCGACGTCGGCGCGTCCGACCCGCCGAAGAAGCGGAGCGCCAGCATCGCGATCGTGAGCACCGCGAAGCCGCCGATGTACCAACCGATGCGGTCGCGCCCACGGCTCATGATCGATTCTCCTCGTCCACAGGCAGGCGCACCCGGAACGCCGCGCCACCCTCCGGCGCCTCGTGGCAGCTGATCGCCCCGCCGTGCTCGAGCGCCACCTTCTTCACGATGGCGAGACCCAGCCCGGTGCCCTCCTGCTTGGTGGTGAAGTAGGGGTCGAAGACCCGCTCCCGCGCCTCCGGGGCGATGCCCGGTCCGTCGTCCCTCACCTCGAGCACCACGTCGTCTCCTTCGGGTCGCGCCGCGACCACCACCCGGCCGCCGCCTTCGGGGGCCGCGTGGGCCACCGCCTGCACCGCGTTCCGGACCAGGTTGTCGAGGGCGCGCCGCAGCATCTGAGCGTCGATCTTCACCGACATCGGGCCGGACGCCACCTCGAGCGCGATCTCCGGGCTCTCCGCGCCTTCGAGCGACGGCGGCAGGAGCGCGGCCGCGTCCACCCCGCGCATCGCCTCGCGCACGAACGCGCCGAGATCGGCCGGCTCGAGGGCCGCGACCGGCAGCCGCGCGAACTCGCTGAACTCACCCACGAGCCGCCGCAGCGTGGCCACCTCCTCCTCGACGATCGCGCTCGCGTCGTCGAGCGTCCGGCGGAAGCGCGCGTCCTCCCCGCGGTAGGTCCGGTGCACCTGCTGCACGGCGAGCTGGATCGGGGTCAGCGGGTTCTTGATCTCGTGCGCGAGGCGCCGGGCGAACTCCTGCCACGCGCCGATCCGCTGCAGGTACTCGATCCGGTCCCGGCTCTCGCGGATGTCGCGCACCATCGCGTTGAACGCCCGGGTCAGCTCCGCCACCTCGTCCTGCCCGTCGAGCGGGACCTGCACGCCCAGGTCGCCGCGACCGACGCGCTCGGTGGCCTCCGCGAGCACGGCCACGCGCCGGGTGACGCGCCGGCTGATCACGATGCCGACCGCGAGCGCGACCACGATCACGCTGAGCAGGAACGCGATGTAGACGGCGAGGTAGAAGCCGGTCACGTAGCTCGCGCCGCCGTGGAGGCGCGCGTACACGGTGGTCAGCTCGTCGGCGCGCTCGAACTCGCGGAAGGGCGCGATCGGGGTGGTGACGGTGATCAGGAAGCGCGCGCCGTCCGCCGCGGGACGCTGCAGGGTCAGCAGGCGGCTCCGCTCGGTGTCCAGGCGGTCGGGGCGCTCGGCGCTCGCGAGGACCTCGCCCGAGGCCGACTCCACCACGACCCGCGCGACGTTGTCGTAGCGGTCGAGGGTGTCGTCGAGGAAGCGCGCCAGGGCCGCGCCATCGGCCGAGAGCGCCGCGTCCCCCCGGCGGTCGAAGGCCACCGAGTCCGCCGTCCGGTCGGCGTGGTCCCGCACCGCGCGGAAGTAGTCGCGGTAGACGTCGAGCGAGCCCTCGAGCTGATGGAGCACGCGGTCGTTGACCCCGACCTCGTAGGCCTCGGTCACTGCCGTCTGCCCGAACCAGAGGGCGCCGCCGAGGGTCACCGCCGCGACGAGCGCGATGGCGGCGATGATGCGCCGCTCGAAGCGCCCCAGCCTCACCGGACCCTCACCGACTGCGAGCGGAAGCGCAGGGTGCGATCGGCTTCACCGATGCGGCGGTTGACGAAGAGGCTGACGAACGAGCCGAAGAACGCGGTGCCGCCCACCCGGCCGCCGCCGACCGGCCGCGCGAGCCAGCGGCGGATGCGCTGCACCTCGGCCGGTGAGATCGGGTTGAGCTCGATGACGGCGGCGAAGTAGACGCTCTCTCCCCGCACCTCGCGCCAGTCGGAGGCGCGGCCGAGGGGCAGCTGCCGCGCCACGAGGCACCGGTCGAGCATCGCCTCCTCGGTCCCGAGCGCGACGGTCGCGTCGCGGCGCTCGTCCTGGACCTGCACGTGGTAGGTGCGCAGCCACGGATCGAAGGAGACGTTGCACTGGCGGATCGCCAGCGTGATCGGCTCACCGTTCGCCCGGTAGGCGTAGACCCGCATCACGAGCCGCTGCTCGGGACCGAAGCGCAAGATCTCGCGCACCTCGGCGTCGGCGAGGTCGGTCGCCCGGAAGTCGAGCTGCGGCACGCCCTCGCGCCAGTTCACCCCGACCCGGCGGCGAGGCACCTGCTGCGCGAGCGCCACCGAGGCGATCAGCGAGAGCGCGGCGGCGACGACGAGCCCGCGCCTCATAGCTGCACGAACCCCAGCAAGGTGGAGAACCCGACCTCGAACACGCCGACGACCGTGTCGAGGCGCACGCCGACGTCGAAGGTCAGGTCGATCGGCGCGCGGGAGAAGCCCTCGTAGCCGGGGATGGCCACCCGCAGGTCCTCGCCGTCGAGCAGGGTGTAGGCGCCGACGAGCCCGTAGATCACGAGCCCGCGCACGTCGCCTTCGTTCTCCCAGACCCAGAGCGAGTACTCGACGTCGATCCGCCCGGCGAGCTCCTGCGCGCGCATCTCCGCGACCGAGGTGCCCAGGAGGTTGGGCGGCGCGCGCCGGTCGAGGTTGAGCTCGAGCATGCGCGAGGGGATCAGGTCGCTGAGGTCGGCGACGTAGAAGCGATAGAAGAACGGGGTGTCGCCCACCGCCGCGCCCGCGTACGCGCCGAGCCGGAGGGTGTGCTTGGCCTCGGGCAGCCGGAACCACTCGCGCCAGCCGCCCTGCACCCGGACGAAGTCGTAGCTCGACCCGATCAGCCGCGCGCTGAGGTCCGCGTTGAGGAAGACGTGGCGCCCCGAGGTCGGCAGCCCGGGCTGGTCGCGCTCGTCGTGCTCGAGCCCGAGCATGAGCGCCGAGACGAAGCTCAGCCCGTCGTGCACGTGGAAGTCGATGGGCACGATCTCGCTGCCGCGCCGGTGGCTCGCCGCCTCCGGCCGGTCCACCAGCTCCACCGCCTCGAAGTGCCACTCGATGCCGAGCCGGAGGGTGGTGCCGAGGTCGACGCCGGTCCCGATCGAGCCGCCGTAGCGCCGGTAGACGACGACGGCGTTGCGGGACATCTCGCACGGCATGCTCGGGTCGTCCGGGCACTCGTCGAGGGCCACCACCACGTCGTCGTTGCCGAAGAACTCGCGCCCGTTGTTGAAGAAGAGCGAGCCAGTCAGCCCCCAGTCGCTGCCGCCGACGCCGGCGCGCCCGGCCCGCAGCCGCACGCCCTGCTGAGGCAGCGAGAGCAGCGTGGCCAGCTCCAGCCCCACGCCGGTCCCGAAGAGGTTCCCCTCGGCGAGGCTGAGCCCGAAGTAGGGCTCCACCTGCGTGTTCGGATCGTCGCTCGCGAGCAGCCCCTCGGAGACCCCGAACGCGAGGTTCTGCACGACGAACGTGGTGCGCTCCTGCACCTGCACCACGAGCACCACCAGCGGCCGCTCGGATCCCCGCTCGATCGACACCCGCACCGACTCGAACCACCCGGTCGAGAGCAGCCGCCAGCGCACCGCCTCCAGCCGCGGGTCCCGCGCGTCGAGCGCCTCCCCGTCGCGCAGCGGCACGTAAGCCCGGATGATCCCCGAGTCCGTCCTCCCGTTCCCCCGCACCTCCACCCGCTCGAGCACGAACCGACTCGGCCCCGCCGGCGCTCCCCCCGCGTCCCCGGCCTCGGGCCCGCCGCCCGAGCCGGGCTCGGTCTCCGCCGACGACTCGGACTCGGCGACGGTCTCGGCCGCGGACTCGGCGACGGATTCGGTCTCGGACTCGGCTTCGGCCTCGGCCTCGGCCTCGGCCTCGGATTCGGTCTCGGCTTCGGCCTCGGCTTCCGGCTCGGCCTCGGCTTCGGTCTCGGACTCGGCCTCGGTCTCGGACTCGGCGTCAGTCTCGGACTCGGCCGCGGGGTCGGCGACGGGCTCCGTCTCGTCGACGGCCCCCTCCACCGGCGCCTGCGCGGCCCCCGTGGACACCCCCATCACCAGCGCCAGCAGCGCCGCCGAGAGGACAGGTATCGTGTCGCGCGCCATGCGGCCGCGCGCAGCGTAGCGCGGCCGGTCTACTCGGTGCACTCGCCGAACTGACAGGTGCCCGCGCCGCAGCTCTGGCCGCAGGCCCCGCAGTTCTCCGCGTCGCTCGACAGATCGACGCAGCCGCTCGACCAGCCGCAGACCTCGCGCCCCGGCGGACAGCTCACCGGGGGCAGCAGCGCGAGCAGCGCGAGGATGGCCACGCCGAGCGCGACCGTCCCGAGCGTCCAGCCCGCCGCGCCCGCCAGCCCGCCGGGCGGCGGCGACGGCGTCTCGGGCGGCGCCGGCTCGGCGCTCTCCTTCTTCGGGGTCGGCTCCGGCGCGGCGGCCTCCTCGGCCTCGCTCGCCTCGGTCACCCGTTCTTCCTGGGGCGCCTCCGGCTCGGGAGCGGGCTGCGGCTTCTTCGGGGTCTTCTTCTTGGCCATCGGGGGGCTTTCTTCGATCCGGGCGCGCCGCTCGGGCTGCGCCTCGGTCAGCGCGAATTCGGCGGTGACGTCACCGCGCACGTGGCGGGTGCTCGCGTCCTCTTCCTGAGGCGGCGGCGGGTCGCCGGAGAGATAGATCAGCCGCACCGTCTGCTCGTCGCGGCGGCGCGTGCGAGGCGGCGGCATCGAGTCGGGGCGCGGTCGCTTCTTCGGGGGCGGCGGCAGCGGAGGGCTGGTGCGGGTCGGGCTGCGCGCCTTCTCGCTGGTGTCGACCACCTCGGCGAGCGCCATCTCCACGACCCGCAGGAACTGACGGGTGTCCTCGCGCTTGGCGGGCGGCGCCGGCGCCCAGGCCTCCGCCTCGGGCGGCTCGGCGTGGTCGCGGTGGAACCGAGCGATCGCCTCTTCGTCGAGCCGCACCCGAAAGCGACCTTGCTCCCAGCCGAAGACCTCGTGCAGGTCGGCGGCGTCGCTTCCGTCGAGCTCGATCGCGAGCAGCTCCCCGCGCTCGTAGAACGCCTCCGCGCGCCGCCCCTCGTGGGTCAGCTCCAGCACGCCCGTCAGGCCCGCGTGCTCGCACCAGTTCATGAGATCGGCGGGCACGTGCACCGCGAGTGATCCCTGCTTGGTCCGACCGTCGCCGCGGGACACCGGCAGCTCGGGCAGCTCCTGACGGATCTCGTAGCGGAGCTCACCGGCCGACAGGAACGCGTCCACCGGGTCGTCGCCGTCGGACCGCGGCTTCTGGTCGACCGCGATCTCGCCACCGAACAGCAGGATCTCGCCCGACTTGCCGTCCGACTCGTAGCGCAGGACCCCGGTGACCCGGTTGGTCTCGAGCTCGCGCAGCAGATCGATCGCCCCGCCTTCGGGGATCTGACCGCGCGACGGAGGCGGGGACGACATAGGCGCGCGATTGTCGCCCATGCGGTCGCGCGCCGGCAAGATCACTCCGCCAGCTTCAGCCCCCGGAGCCGGTCGATGGCGGCGCCCACCTCGAAGCGGCGGGGCATCGCGAGCTCCGGGGCGTCACGCACCGCGAGCAGCGTCTCGTCTTCGACCCGCGCCATCAGCGCGTCCACGAGCGCGCTCACCGTGAGGGTCCCATCGGCGATCCCCTCGGCGCGCTCGAGCATCGCGCCGATCGCGCGCACCTGCGAGTCGTGCACCAGCTGCTCGACCGCCGACAGCTCCACCACCTCGTGCCCGAGGGTGAGCTCCCGGACCCCGCGAGACTTCACGCGCTTGCGCTTGCCGACGCGCGCGTCGAACGAGCGGCCCTGGGGTCTGCGGCTCGCGAAGGTCATCGGCGGCAGCGCGGGCTCGGGTCGCCGCCGGGTCGGCACTCGCTCGGCGACCGCGCGCGCCTCCTCGGTCACCTCCTCCGGCACGTAGGCCTCCATGCGGATCACGGTGGTGGCCACGTCGAGGTAGTCGCCGCTCCCGCCGAGCGCGAGCACCGTCGAGACCCCGTGCGCCTCGTGGAGCTCCCGGGCGCGATCGATGAGCGGAACGATCGGCTCGTGGGCCACGAGCGCCTGCATGCGCGCGTCGCGCACCAGCAGGTTGGTCGCGCAGGTGTCCTCGTCCAGGAGGAGCGCGCGCGCGCCGAGGTCGACCGCCTCCAGGATCGCCGCCGCGAGCGAGGTCGAGCCCGAGGCGTCCGGGGTCGAGAAGCGCGCGGTGTCGCGGCCCCGGGGGAGGTCACGGATGAACGGCCGGAGGTCGACGCCCACCACGCTGCGCCCGTCCTCGCTCCGCACCTTCACCGCGTCGGGCCTCGTGACCACCCACTCGCGACCGTCGCCGGGCACGTGCGGGTAGACCCCGAGCTGGAGCGCCTCGAGCAGGGTCGTCTTGCCGTGGAAGCCGCCGCCGACCAGCAGGGTGACGCCTTCGGGCACGCCCATGCCCTCCACCTCTCCGTGGTGCAGGGTGGGCAAGCGCACCCGCAGGCGCTCGGGGCTGCGGAACGGGACCGCGCCCTCGAGCGGCGACGACGACACCCCGCTCGCGCGCGGCAGCACGGCGCCGTCCCGCACGAAGGCGACGAGGCCGCGCTCGGCGAGCTGTCCCTGCAGGTGACGGTGGTCCTCGACGAGCTCGACCTGGGCCTTCACCTCGTCCGGGTCGAGGGCGTCCCAGGCGATGACGCCAGCCGCGGCCGGGAGATCCTCGGTGAGCAGGCGCGCGGCGGCGTGGCCGAGGATCGAGCGCCCGCGGGCCGGCAGGCCGACGCGGAAGCGGAGCTCGAGGCACGCGTCGAAGATCAGGCACCCGGTGCGGGCGAGGATCTGGGCCCCTCCCGCGTCCACCTTCACCCGCCCGGAGCCGCCGCTGCCGCCCGCGGACAGCTCGGCCGTCTCCTCCGCGAACACGTCCAGCAGCAGATCCGCCAGCGCGGTCCGCCGCACCGGCGACGAGAACCACTCGGGCGGGATGCCGTGCCGCTCGTGCGGGATGCGGATGCGCAGGCTCGAGGGCGTGGCGAAGGGGTCGCCCTGCACGTGGTCCACGAAGAGGGTGAAGCCGTCTCCCTCCCACGCGCCCCGGATCGACTTGTAGGCGGGGTAGCCGCGTCGTTCGAGGCCGCGCAGCCGGGAGGCGAGGTCGTCCAGGGTGGCCATGGGGTCGGCGATCATGCAGGCTCCGGGGCCGGCGCGACCAGCGATGAATCTGCGAGAAACGACCTTCGGCCTCCTCCTCGTCCTCTCCTCCGCGGCGTGCGGAGGCCCGGCGACCGGCGCGCAGACCGGCCCCGGCCCCGAGTGCGAGGCCGCGCGAGGCGAGGCGGCCACCCGCTGGGACGCGGTGGCGACCGCGGCCGAGGCCGAGGCGGCGCCCCCCGACCGCGATCCACTGGCGGCGGAGACCGCGCTCGATCGCCTGCAAGATCACCTCGCCGCGCTCCGCGAGGCGCCCCGCGAGGTCGACGGCGAAGAGGCGATGGCGCTGTCCCGCGCGGTCATGGACGGCATCGACGAGGTCGGCGCCGACCTGCCGACGTCGGTGCGCGAGCGCGCCGACGACGCGGCGGAGGCGCTGCTCACCGATCGCAGCGAGCAGGGCGCGGTCCGCGCGACCCAGGGCGCCATCCTGGCCCTCGAGTCGGTGCTCGACGAAGCCCGCCCCGGCAGCGGCGAGGAGCGTCGCGCCCGGGACGCCGCCCGAGACCTCGCCCGACGCTCGCGCCGCGCCGCCGAAGCCTACGCGGCGGGCGTACGAGAAGGCGACCGCGCCGCCGACCGCGCCGAGACGGCCCCCGTGTCTCCCGCGATCCGCCCCTCCCGCGACGCCGCCCGCGACGCCAGCGCCGAAGCCCGCGCCGCCTGCCGCATCGACCGCGTCCTCGCCGTCCCTCGCTGACGACCGGGGGACCAATAATCTCGCGCAGAGACGCAGAGAAGAGCCAGCAGGCCGCGCGATGATCGCCGGCCACGCCCGACCACGACTCACGCTCGTTCGGAAAGAGCGGGCGCTCTCGAGACTCTCCGGGAAGGAGTGGGCCCGCGCAAAGCCGCGAAGCCGCAAAGAGAGGACAGGCAGCGGGATGGTCACAGGCCACCCTCTCGACGGTGAGCTCTTGGCCGACGACCGGGGGACAAATTATCTCGCGCAGAGACGCAGAGGCGCAGAGAAGAGGGGGACTGGCTTCGGGATAGCTGCCGGCCACGCCGGACCGCGGCCGTCCGCTCACGCTCCGCTCGGCAAGGAGTGGGCTCTCGCAAAGCCGCAAGGCCGCAAAGAGGGGTCGGGCAGCGGGACGGTCGCAGGCCGCGCCCGACCGCCCCCGACCGCGCCCGTCACCTCACCACCGCGACCTCGCCAGAGCTCGGCACGTGCCCCACGACCCCGTCACCGCTCGCCCGGTCCACCCCGCCCGCTCTGCGCCTCTGCGCGAGAAAAACCACTGGCGCCCACACCAGCGCGACCGGCCACAGCCCGGCCAGCCGCCGTCCCGCCGCCACCCAGCCCCTTGGCGTCTTTGCGTCTTTGCGAGAAAAAACGCAGCGGCCGAGACCGCAGCGACTCGCCGCGGCCCGGCCAGCCGCCATCCCGCGGCCACTCAGCCCCTTGGCGGCTTGGCGCCTTGGCGAGAGCAAAATGCAGCCGCCCACACCAGCGCGACCCGCCACAGCCCGGCCAGTCGCCACCCCGCCGCCGCCCAGCCCCGTGGCGGTTTGGCGAGAGCAAAAGGGCGGTCGCCCACACCAGAGCGACCTGCCACGGCCAGGCCAGCCGCCATCTCGCGGCCACTCAGCCCCTTGGCGGCTTGGCGCCTTGGCGAGAGCAAATTGCAGCCGCCGAGGCCGCAAGGTTCACGGGGCGCTGCGGGAGAAAGAAGAAAGCCCGCGCCGACTCGGGTCGGGCACGGGCGGGGGCACGGGCAGGGGCACGGGGCCCTCGCGGTGCGTTCTACGGGAAGATGCCGCGCTCGTGGTACGCGGTCTTGATGGCCTCGAGGGCCAGGGAGTACGCGGCGATGCGCATGTTCACGCCGCGCTCGCGGGAGAAGGAGACCACGCGGTGGTAGGCCTTCTTCATCTTGCGCTCGAGCTTCTCGTCGACCTCCTCGAGGTCCCAGGTCTCGCTGCGCTTGTTCTGGATCCACTCGAAGTAGCTGACGGTCACGCCGCCCGAGTTGGCGAGCACGTCCGGGATCACCGGGATGCCCTTGTCGGCGAGGATGGCCTCGCCCTCGGGGTTGAGCGGGCCGTTGGCGCCCTCGGCGATGAGCTTCACGTCGAGCGCCTCGGCCTCGGCCGCGCCCACCTGGTTCTCGAGGGCCGCCGGGATGAAGAGGTCGGCCTTGATCCCGAAGAAGTCCTCGCGCGAGATCTCCGAGCCCGCGCTGTAGCCGGCGATGGAGCCGTTGTGCTTCACGTAGTCGGCGAGCTTGTGCGGGTTGAAGCCCTCGGGGTTGTAGAGGTAGCCCGAGTGATCGCCGGTCGCGACGGTGCTGACGCCGAGCTTGTTGAGGAGCAGCGCGGCGTGGCTGCCGACGTTGCCGAAGCCCTGGATGATGGCGGTCTTGCCGGCGAGGTCGAAGCTGTTCTCCTTCGCCCACTCGGTGACGCAGTGCACGAGGCCCTGCGAGGTCGCCTTGTCGCGACCGTGCGAGCCGCCGCAGGTCAGCGTCTTGCCGGTGACGATGCGCATCTGCGCGTTCTTCATCGCGTGGCCGACGGTGTTCATGTAGGTGTCCATCACCCACACCATCGTCTGCGCGTTGGTGCCGACGTCGGGCGCCGGGATGTCGTACTCGGGGCCGATGTTGGCGCCGAGCGCGTGGGTGAACCGGCGGGTGACGCGACGAAGCTCCTCGTGCGTCATCGTGTGCGGGTTCATCTTGACGCCGCCTTTGCCACCCCCGAACGGGATCTCCATGAGGGCGCACTTCCACGTCATCATCGAGGCCAGCGCCTTCAGGTCGTCGAGGCTCACGCTCTCGTGGAAGCGGAGCCCGCCCTTGTACGGCCCGAGCAAGTTGTTGTGCTGGACGCGGTAGCCCTTGAAGACCCGGGTCTGGCCGTTGTCCATCTTCACGGGGAAGTGGACGATGATCTCGTTCTTCGGCTGGGCGAGGATGGTCGCCACGTGGTCGGGCAGGTCGATGACGCGGCCGGCCTCTTCCAGGTAACCCTGGACGACCTTGAAGAACTTGTAGTCGCTGGACATGCGCCTCCTGAAGGGTGGGGAAGTCGAGGCCGTGATAGCCCGCGCCGGCGAGGCGTCAACGACGCGACGCGTCACCCCACGCGTCAAATAACGGCGAAATCTCCGCGGAATCGACCGGCTGGCCTCCGCGGCCTCGTGTGAAGCCTCACTCCCAGAAGACGGGGACGGTCGTCGGGAGCTCCAGGACCCAGTGGGTGTAGAGGAGCGTGACCGTCGCCGTGAACATCAGGGCGTCGATCCGATCGAGCAGCCCGCCGTGGCCCGGGATGATGAACCCGCTGTCCTTGACCCCGGTGCTGCGCTTGATCACCGAGATGCAGAGGTCGCCCGCCTGCCCGATCGCGCCGGCCACGAGCGCGAGCACGACCGCGTGGAGGACCGAGAGGGCGGGCAGCCAGAGGTAGTGGATGACCACCGCGAAGCCGACCACCGCCGCGAGCCCGCCGATGGCGCCCTCGATGGTCTTCTTCGGCGAGATCTTCGCGTAGAGCTTGTGCTTGCCGAAGGCGCGGCCGGCGAAGTAGCCGCCCGTGTCGCTGCCCCACGCGAGGGCCATGCTGAGCACCACCCAGGTGCCGCCGTTGGGGAGGTGATGGAGCTTCGCGATCGCGGCGACCGCTCCGCCGACGTAGATGGGGCCCGCGATCAGCCAGCCCATGCGCCGGGCCGCGGTCTCCATCGGGTCGGGGCGCACGAGCAGCGCCAGCGCTCCGGTGACGAAGACGCCGAAGAGCAGCGTCGAGAGCGCCTCGACCGTGGGCAGGAACACCAGCACCCCGGTCACCGTCAGGCTGGCGAGGATCAGCCAGACCCGCAGCGCGCGAGACTCCTTCTGGGTCATCGCGGCGAGCTCCTGGGCGGCGATGCCCGACGCGCAGACGCCGAAGATCGAGAAGACCCAGGGAGGCGCCAGATAGAGCATCCACAGGATGATGGGGATGCCCACCGCCGCGGTGAGCAGACGGATGGCGAGGTTGGACGGGCCCTTCTTCGCCTCGGGCTCGCCGCTCTTCTTCTCTGCTTCTTGGTTCGCTTCAGGCATGCACGCCGCTCGCGACGACGGTCGCCGGGTCACCCAGCGTACCCTCCGTCGCGGCGCATGCTACACGGCCGAAGCGCCGATCGCGCGCCTGATAAGCGGCGATGGCGGCGTAGAAGTCCTCTTCCGAGAAGTCCGGCCACAGCGTGTCGGTGAAGACCATCTCGGCGTAGGCCGTCGCCCAGAGGAGGAAGTTGCTGACCCGCTGCTCGCCGCTGGTGCGGATGAGCAGGTCGACGGGACCGACCTCCATCGACGGAAGCACGGCGCCCATGAAGCGCTCGTCCACCGCCTCGGGGTCGAGCTCGCCGGAGGCGGCGCGGCGGGCGATCTCGCGCGCGGCGTCGGCGATCTCCTCGCGGCCGCCGTAGGAGAGCGCGAGGGTCAGGGTCATCCGGTCCAGCTCGGAGGTCTCGGCCACGATCCGGTCGAGCACGTCGCCCACCCGGTCGGGGAGCCGCTCGCGGCGCCCGATCATGCGGAGGCGGATCCCGTTGCGGATGAGCTCGTCCCGCTCCGAGATCAGGAAGTCCTCGAGCAGAGTCATGAGCGCGTCGACCTCGAAGCGCGGACGATCCCAGTTCTGCTCGCTGAACGCGTAGAGCGTCAGGGCGTCGAGGCCGAGCCGTCGCGCCGAGCGCACCGTGCGCCGCACCGACTCGCTCCCTTCGCGGTGGCCGAGGGTGCGCAGGAAGCCCTGCTTCTGAGCCCAGCGCCCGTTGCCATCCATGATGATGGCCACGTGCTTGGGGAGACGCCGAAGGTCCAAAAGGGGCACGATGCCGAGCTATCACCGGCCGAGGGGGCCTTCAAGCAGGCGCGCGTGAACGGTCGCTGGGTGGAGGCGAGCCGCAGCGAGGCGTGGTTGGCTCGTTTGGCCCAGGCAGTATCTACTGAGATACAGAGGCGATGACGTCCCCCTCCTGGAGCTGGTCGATCACGTCGATGCCTTCGACCACCTGGCCGAATGCGGTGTACCGGCCCTCCAGATGGGGCTGGGGGGTGTGGGTGACGAAGAACTGGCTGCCGCCGGTGTCCCGGCCCGCGAGCGCCATGCCCACGGTTCCCCGGGTGTAGCTCAGCCGGTTGTCCTCGCAGCGCTGCCACCACCCGGGGCCTCCGTAGCCGTCGCCGCGGGGATCGCCGCCCTGCACGACGAAGGCGGGGACGACGCGGTGAAAGCTCAGCCCGTCGTAGAACCCGTCGGCGGCCAGGCTCGAGATTCGCCGCACGGTCACCGGGGCGGCGTCCGGGCGCAGCTCGACGACGAACGGGCCGCGGCTGGTCTCGAACCGGAGCCGGGGCCTCGCGGCGGCGTCGGGAACGCTGTCTGGCGCTGCACCGTCGGGGACCGGCCGCCAATCGCCGGGGAGGTCCTGGTCCCACTGGGTGAGGAGCTCCCGCGCCGGTTGGCGGACCCCGTGACTCGGGTGGGTCGCCAGCGGAAGCAGCCGGTCGGCGAGGGCCCGGGCGTCGGTCGCCTCCAGGGCGTCGATCCAGCTCACCCAGGTCTCGAGCTCGTCCTCCGGGGTCTGCTCGGCCATGGCGCGCAGGGCGGCGCGCACCTCCTCCATGGGCAGGGGCGGAGGCACGACCTCGGGATCGATGGGGCGTCTGGCGATCCGGGCGAGCGTGGACGCAGCGCTCGCCCGAACCCCGGCGTCGTTCACGTGAAACGCCTCCAGGACGAGGGAGGTCGCCTCGGAGAGCGGGATGGCGGCCGCCGCCTCGACGGCGGCTTGCTGGACCCGAGGCTCGCCGGTCTCGAACAGCCGCCTGAGGAACACCACGCGCTGGGCGTGGGCTCCGTCGAGGTCCCGGAGCACGTGGGCGGCCCGGACCCGTCTCGCGGTGTCGTCGATCACGTCTCCGCCGCAGCGCTCCACCCGGCTCGGCCACCCGCGGCCCCGGTCGACGAGCTCGGCGGCGGCGCAGTGCGCCAGGGCGCGGTCTCTGGGGTGGCCGCCCTCGAGCTGCTCCAGCTCCCGGTGGAGCTCGGCCGCGAGGTCGTGGACCGGGCCGCTTCGGGCGACCCCGCCCGCGGCCGCGAAGGCGGTGAGGAGACGGTGGGTCGGTCCGCCGGCTTCGAGGGCTCCGTCCACGATCACCGCGCTCACGGTGGCGCGGAGCGCGCGGGCGATCGCCGTGGGCCCGTCGTCGACGCCGGGGGCGCGCTGGCCGAGCGCCCGGAGGGCCTGGACCGCGACCCGCCAGTCTTCGTCGAGGACGCCTGGCTGGAGGACCTCGAGGGTGATTCCCGGCTCGCTCGCCGCCGCGCGGTACGCGAACGCCCGGACGTCGGCGCTGGGGTCGGCGAGGGCCAGGCCGAGGGAGGCGGCCACTCCCTCCTCCCGGGGCCCGGGGGTGAGACGTCCCAGGGCGTAAGCGCAGGCTCGTCGAACGGGCTCCGGCTGGTCCGGGTCGAGGAGCACGGCGAGCCGGGGTCTCAATCCGACGGGGCTCGGCTCCCCCGCCAGCCCCCACTCGGCGGAAGCGAGACAGGCGGCCTCTCGCTCCAGGGGGCTCTCGGCGTCGGACGCGGCGCGGATCGCTGGCAGCGCGTTCGGATGATGGGTGCGGCCCAGGTCGCGTATCAGGATCGCTCGGTGCGTGGGGTCGCGCTCAGCCGCGAGGGCGCCGGCGAGGAGCGCGGTCGCGGCTTCGCCTCCGGAGCTGGCGACGGCGAGCGACGCGGCCTCCCGGACCGTGGGATCGGTGTCACGGAGGAACCGCCCCAGAAGGGGGAGATCTCGGCTCCGGTTCCTCGCGAGGCCGAGCAGGGCCTCACGACGGATCCCTGGGTCGGAGCTCGAGAGGGCGTCCCGGAGGGGCTCATCGATTCGCCGGTCGGCGGCCGCGATGAGGGCCTCGCGGCTGACACGGACTTCGGCGGCTGGCGTCGGCTCGGGGGGTGTGGAGGCGGCTTCGGGCTCATCGCACGACGTCACCGCAAGCGTGAGGCAGAGCAAGGCGGCCCAGGTGACCGTCGTGGCGTGACCACACATGACGTGACGTTTCACGTGAAACCATGGCTGGCGATGGCGTGACGTTTCACGTGAAACGCTGGAAGCCTGGGGAGTCATGCGCACAACCTCTCACGCCCGATCCCTCTGATCCATCTCTCCTCGAACCTGTCAGCGATCGGGTAGGCACGGGGGACAATTTGCTCTCGCAAAGCCGCCAAGCCGCAAAGGGGGTGGGGGGCGACGGGGTGGAGGGGACGCCGGGGTGTGGCGGTCGCCACCCACCTCCTTACTGATGGCTCCGCGTGGCGAGCCTCCATCTCCTCGCCTGCTCGTCCCTTTGCGGCTTGGCGGCTTGGCGCGAGCCAACCCTGGAGCCTTCGGTCGCGGGACGCGGAGAACGACAAATACTTACTCACGCAAAGACGCGAAGACGCAACGGGGCTGGGGGGCCGCAGGATGGAGGGACGCCGGGGTGTGGTGGTCGCCACCGCCCTCAATGTCAGGACGTGGGGGCTCTCGCAGAGGCGCAGAGACGCAGAGCCGCAGAGACGCTCGTGGGGCGTGCCGCCCGTGGGACGCAATGGCGAGGCTCCATCCCCTGGGCTGCTCGTCCCTCTGCGGCTTGGCGGCTTGGCGGCTTGGCGCGAGCCAACTCTGGAGCCTTCGGAGCCCTAGACTCGGAAGAACGACAATTACTCACGCAAAGACGCAAAGACGCAAAGGGGATGGGGGGCCGCGGGATGGAGGGACGCCGGGGTGTGGCGGGCGCCACCGACCTCGATGTCTGGACGTGGGGGCTCTCGCAGAGGCGCAGAGACGCAGAGGGGCTCGTGGGGGCGCGCCGAGCTGGGGGACGCGATGGCGCGGCTCCATCCCGTCGCCCTGCTCGTCCCTTGGCGGCTTTGCGGCTTGGCGAGAGCCCATTCTGGAGCCTTCGGAGCCCTGGACTCCGAGGACGGCAATTACTCACGCAAACGGCCGCGCGATGGAGGGCCGCGCGATGGAGGGACGCCGGGGTGTGGCGGTCGCTGGCCCCGAGCTCGACGAGCTGGGGTCACTCGCAGAGACTGAGAGTCCAGCGGGGGCGCGCCGCGCTGATGGGGACGCGATGGCGTCGCCGTGGTCGTCCCTTGGCGGCTTTGCGGCTTGGCGAGAGCCCATTCTGGAGCCTTCGGAGCCCCGCACTCCGAGGACGACGCGCCGCGGTGACGGGGGAGCCGTTGGCGAGGCTCCATCCCGTCGCCTGGCCGTCCCTTCGGGGCTTGGCGGCTCGGCGAGAGCCCATTCTGGAGCCTTCGGAGGCCCGCACTCGGAGGGCGGCGAAGGACGTGTCCCCGACCTGTGTCACGTGAAACACGGTCGGCTTTGACCATCCCGCGGCTCCGACCCATGCTCCCGCCGATGGACCTCGACCACGAGCTCCGCGCCGAGCTGGGGGCGCTGCGAGACGCCGGCCTCCTGCGCGAGCCCCCTACCCTCACCCGCCTGTCCGACGGGCAGTTCGCGCTGGGAGATCGGCCCCTCCTGGTCTTCTGCTCCAACGACTACCTGGGCCTCGCGGACGATCCCGCGCTGATCGAAGCCGCGCGTGACGCCCTGGGAGAGCACGGCCTCGGTGGCGGCGCCTCGCGACTAGTCTCCGGGACCCGCACCGCCCACCGAGACGCCGAACGCGCCCTCGCCGCTTGGGTGGGAGCCGACGCCGCCCTCCTCTTCTCCTCCGGCTACGCCGCCAACGTCGGCGCGCTGAGCACATTGCTCCGCAAAGGCGACGTCGCCTTCAGCGACCGCCTCAACCACGCGTCGCTCATCGACGGGCTCCGGGCCAGCCGGGCGAAGGTCCACATCTACGGCCATGGCGACGTCGACCACCTCGAGTGGCTTCTCCGCCGCCATCGCCCGGAAGGCGACCGAGCATTCGTCGTCTCCGACACCCTGTTCTCCATGGACGGCGACGTCGCCCCGGTGGAGGCCCTGAGGGAGCGCGCCGACGCCCACGACGCCGCCCTCTACGTCGACGAGGCGCACACGCTCGGCGTGATCGGCGCCGGCGAAGGGCTCTGCCGGGAGCTCGGCGTTCGACCCGACGTGGTCGTGGGGACCCTGGGCAAGGCGACCGGGCTCTCGGGTGCCTTCGTCGCCGGCAGCGCGCCGCTGCGCGCCCTGCTCGAGAACCGCGCCCGGAGCTTCGTGTTCTCCACCGCGATCCCTCCGTTCCTCGCCGCCGTGATCACCGCCTCGGTTCAGCGCGTCCGGCACGCGGCCGACGCCAGGGCTCGCCTCGCCCAGCACGCCACCCGCATCCGCTCCCACCTCCGGGCGCGGGGATGGAACGTGCCGGAGGGCGAGTCCCCGATCATCCCGGTGCACGTCGGCGAGAGCGCGGAGACCATGAGGCTCTCCGCGGCCCTCCTCGACCGCGGCGTCTTCGTGCAGGGCATCCGTCCCCCCACGGTGCCCCAGGGCACGAGCCGGCTCCGGATCGTGCCGACCGCGGCGCATCGGGCCGCCGACATCGACGCCCTCCTCGAGGCGTTCGACGGACTCCATGTCACGTGAAACGGCTCGCGGCCTGTTCGTCACCGCCACCGGGACGGGGATCGGAAAGACCTGGCTGACCCGCGGGCTCGCGAGCGCGCTCCGGGCCCACGGCGCCCCGGTCATCGCCCTCAAGCCCATCGAGACCGGCTGCGACCCCGAGCCCCTCGACGCGGTGGCGCTCGCCGAGGCGTGCGGCCGCCCGGAGCTCGCCGACGCCCCAGGTCTCCACCGCGGGAGGCTTCCCCTCAGCCCCTGGGCGGCCACCCTGCGCGGCGACGCGCCTTACGACCACCCGCGGGTCGTCTCGAGCACCCGCGCTTTGCTCGCCGAGCACGCAGGCGTGCACCTGGTCGAAGGCGCGGGGGGCGTGCTCGTCCCGCTGGACGAGGAGCACGACATCCTCGACCTGGTGCGAGACCTGGCGCTGCCCCTCGTGCTCGCGGCGGCCGACGCGCTCGGGACCCTGTCCCACACCCTGACCGCGGTGGAGAGCTGCGCTCGGCGCGGCATCACGCCGCGCGCGGTGGTGATGACCGGGAACCGGGTCGAAGACGACGCGGGATCGAACCGCGCCTTGCTCGCGCGTCGCCTCGACGTCCCGGTGCTCGCCTTCACTCCGCGAGACGAGAGCGACCTGGCGCGGGCCGCCGAGCCGCTCCTCGCCCCGCTCGGGCTCACTCGAAGGCGGCCAGCCCCGTAATGTCCTGACCCACGATCAGGGTGTGGATGTCGTGGGTGCCCTCGTAGGTGTAGACGGTCTCCAGGTTCATCATGTGCCGACCCACCGGGTACTCGTACATGATGCCGTTGGCGCCGAGGACGTCCCGCGCCATGCGCGCGATCTCGAGCGCCATCGACACGTTGTTCCGCTTGGCGAGCGAGATGTGCGGCGGCTTGATCTTGCCGGACTCCTTGAGCCGGCCGAGCCGGAGGGTCAGGCACTGCGCCTTGGTGATCTCGCTGAGCATGTGCACCAGCTTCTGCTGCACGAGCTGGTAGCCGGCGATGGGACGCGAGAACTGCTTGCGGTCCTTCGCGTACTCGAGCGCCGTCTCGTAGCAGCTCATCGCCGCGCCAATCGCGCCGAAGCAGATCCCGTATCGCGCTTGAGACAAACACGAAAGAGGTCCGCGCATCCCCACCACGCCGGGGAGGATGGCGTCCTCGCCGACCTCGCAGTCCTCGAAGAAGAGCTCGCTGGTCACCGACGCGCGCAGGCTGAACTTGTCGTCGATCTTGCGGGTCGAGTACCCGGGGGTGCCCTTGGGCACGAGGAAGCCGCGCACCTTGCCGCCGTCGAGCTTCGCCCAGACGATGGCGACGTCGGCGAGGTCACCGTTGGTGATCCAGCGCTTGGTGCCGTTGATGCGGAAGCCGCCGCCCGGCAGCGTCTCGGCCTTGGTGATCATGCCGGACGGGTTCGAGCCGAAGTCCGGCTCGGTGAGCCCGAAGCAGCCGATCAGCTCGCCGGCCGCCATGCCCGGGAGCCAGCGCTCCTTCTGCGCCTCGGAGCCGAAGGCGTGGATCGGGTACATGCAGAGCGAGCCCTGCACGGAGCAGAAGGAGCGGACGCCCGAGTCGCCCCGCTCGAGCTCCTGCATCGCGAGCCCGTAGGCGATGTCGCCCATGCCCGCGCAGCCGTAGCCCTCGAGGTTGGCGCCGAGCAGCCCGAGGTCGGCGAACTTCGGCACCAGGTCCATCGGGAAGGTGCCCGCCTGGTAGTGCTCGCCGATGACGGGCACGACCTCCTTGTCGACGAAGCGGCGCACGTTGTCCCGCACCAGCCGCTCCTCGTCGGTGAGCTCCTCGTCGAGGCCGTAGTAGTCCACTCCGCTGAACGCCATCTCTGCTCCTTCTTCGGAGCCGGAAAATGAGGGCGATCACCGACCTTCGCCAGGCGTTCCCTCACCCCTTGCCACCCCCTCGGCCATGTGTATACTCCGCGCTCCTCGGGGCTGTAGCTCAGTTGGGAGAGCGCTAGAATCGCACTCTAGAGGTCAGGGGTTCGATCCCCCTCAGCTCCACTCGGAAACGCAAGAAGGCCACCCAATCGGGTGGCCTTTTCGCGTTTCGCCCAGACCTCAGCTCCGGCGGGCGACGTCGGCGACGAGCTCGCGCAGGGACGCGCCGTCGAACGGCTTCTCGAGCACCGGCTGCTCGGTCTCGTCGAGGAAGGTGGCCGCGCCGTCGCTGAAGGCCCCGCCCGAGATGAAGACCATGCGCTCGGCGAGCTCGGCGTGGCGGAGCCGGAGCTCTCGCTCGAGATCCATGCCGCTCATGCGCGGCATCATCAGGTCACAGAGCACCACGTCGAAGTCGGCGTCGCTCTCGAGGAGGTCGAGCGCGGCGATCCCGCTCTCGACCGCGACGACCGACGCCACCTTGCGCAGCAGCCGGCGCACCGCCTCGCGGACGAACTCCTCGTCGTCGACCACGAGCACCCGCGCGAGCGCCTCGTGCTCGCTTCGCCCCGCGCCCTTCGAGGTCGCGACCTCGACCGCGGGCAGCCAGATCGAGACGGTCGTGCCGCCGCCTTCGACGGAATCGAGCTCGATCCGCCCGCCGAAGGACTCGACGATGCCGTGCGCGATCGAGAGGCCGAGCCCGCTCCCCAGCCCGACCGGGCGGGTGGTGAAGAAGGGCTCGAGCGCGCGGCGCGCCACGTCTCGACTCATGCCACATCCGTTGTCGCTCACCTCGATCGAGACGCCCCCGGGGACCGCGCCGGCGCGGATGGCGATGCGCCCGTCCTGGGCCCCACCCTCCGGCAAGGCCTGAGCCGCGTTCACCAGGACGTTGAGGAGCGCCTGCGAGAGGCGCTGGTCGTCGCCCACCACCCGCGGCATCGAGCCGATCTCGCGGATGAGCGTCGCGCGGTGGCGGATCTCGTTGTGGGCCATCTCGATGGCGCTCTTGAGCACCTGCGCCACGTTCACCGGCTCGGTCTTGGGCGGCTCGACGCGCGAGAAGGACTTGAGCCCGCGCACGATGCGACGCACCCGCGCCGCCCCGGAGCGCGCCTCGCGGACCGCCTGCACCAGCTCCCGCACGTCGGCGGTCGCGTCGAGATCGAGCAGCTCCTCCTCGATCACCTCGAGGTTCGCCATCACGAACGCGAGCGGGTTGTTGATCTCGTGGGCGACGCCGCCGGCGAGCGTGCCCACCGACGCCATGCGCTCCGACTGGAGCAGCCGCTCCTGCAGCACGTGGGCCTCGGTCACGTCCTGGAAGACCCCGAAGATCGCCACGATCTTTCCGTCCGGCGCGTGCTCCGGCCGGCCGACCGAGCGGATGTAACGGAGCTCCCCGTCGTCGCGGATGAGCCGGCGCACGATGTCGAAGCTCTCGCCTCGCTCCACCGCCGCGGCGACCGCCTCCCAGACCGCCTCGCGATCCTCCGGATGATACGCCTCGACGCCCTCGCCGAGCGACGGCACGAACGACCCCGGCGCGCGGCCGTGGATCCGGTAGACCTCGTCGGACCAGAAGACGCTCTCCTCTTCGAGGTCGACCCGCCAGTGCCCGACGTGGGCCAGCTCTTCGGCGAGCTCCAGGAAGCGAGCGCGCTCGTCGCGCTCCTCACGCCGCTCCCGCAGCGAGGTCACGTCCCTCGCGGTCGCGTAGACGAGCTCGCCGTGCGGCCGCGCGCTCCACTCGAGCCAGCGATACGAGCCGTCTCGACAGCGGTAGCGGTTCTCGAAGCAGAGGGTCGTCGCCCCCGCGTTCAGCCGGCTCAGCTCGTCGAGCGTCGCCGCGCGATCCTGAGGATGCACGAACTCGACGAAGGGCGAGGCGCAGAGCTCGGCCACCGACCAACCGAGGACCTCGGTCCATCGGGGCGACAGCCAACGGAACACGCCGTCGACGCCCGCGACGCAGAACAGGTCGAGGGACAGCTCCATGAAGCCCTCGAGGTTCGGCCCGCTCGAGGGTTCGTTCGAATGCACGCTGACGTCCAAGGGTCCCCACCCTCCGGGCTGACGAGGCCACACGGCCTCCGGGGCGGCAATCGGCCGGATGGGCGCCCGCTGAACCCCCCTGGGGGGCGGGGGGTGATGCCCGACACCGATTCGGGGGCCGATCGGGGTACCCTGGCGTCACGGAGGATCCCGAGAATGGCTGATCGGAGCAGAGACACCGAGGGAGAGCGGACGGACGAGACCGCCGAGCTCTCGCTGGGCGAGATCGAGCTGTTCGACCCGCCGACCGACGAGATCGAGATGCTCGAGGAGATCGACGACGATCCACCGCCGGTGCCGCGCCCCGGGCTCGGCCGCCCGCCGAAGCCGAAGGCGGTGCAGGCGACGACCACCCTCCCCGGCGCGGTCCCCGCCACGCCGAGCGCGCCGCCCCCGCCGCCCAGGAACAAGCGGAAGAAGAAGGCGGCGGCGAAGAACCCCAGCCCGCCTCCCGCGCCCCGGCCGTCCGCGCCGCCCGCCGACGCCCCCGCCGAGCTCGAGGCGCCCGCGCCGCCCGAGCCCGCGCCGATCGACGCGTCCGCGGAGGAGCTGCGGCGCCTCTGCGAAGAGCAGCTGCGCACCGAGCGCGATCCCGAGCGCAAGGCGCGCCTCTCGTACGAGCTCGGCCGCATCTACGAGGCCGACCTGCGCGACGACGGCAAGGCGGCCGAGCACTACCAGGCCACGCTCCGGCACGCGCCCGATCACGCCGCGGCCCTGCGCGGCGCCCGGCGCACCCTCGCCCGGCTCGGCCGCCACCCCGCCCTCCCCGCGCTCTACGACGCCGAGGCCGCCATCACCCGCGAGCCCACCGCCCGCGCGCGGCTCGTCTACGCGAAGGCGCGGGTGATGGAGGAGCACCTCCGGCAGACCGGCCCCGCCCTCGCGGCGTACCGCGCCGCGCTCGAGCTCGACCCCGGCAACCTCGTCATCCTCAAGGCGATCGAGCGGGCGCTGCGCCGCGACAAGGCGTGGGCCGAGCTCGCGGCGGTCTACGAGCAGCTGACCAACGCGGTCGAGGACGCCGCGCTCAAGGCCGCGTGGACCGCAGTGCGCGCGCAGCTCACCGAGACCAAGCTCGGCGATCCGGTGCAGGCGGCCGCGCTCTACGAGGCCGCGCTCGAGGCCGACCCGCACGCCACCGCCGCGCTCGCCAACGTGAAGCGCCTCGGGACCGCGCAGAAGCGCTGGCCGCAGCTGGTCGACGCGCTCACCCGCGAGCACGCGCTCACCACCGACGCGCAGACCAAGCTCGCGATCCTCGCCACGATCGCCCGGATCCGCGAGCGCCGCCTGGGGGACGCGGACGCCGCGGTGGACACCCTCGAGGCGGCGATCGACGGCAGCCCGGGCGAGGCCGCGCTCCTGCGCGAGCTGGTGCGCCTCCACCGCGCGGCCGGGAGGCACGCGGCCGAGATCGGCGCCCTCACCCGCCTCTACGAGCTGGTGGACGAGCGGGGTGAGCGCGCCCGGGTCGCGCACCGCACCGCGCAGCTGCACGACCAGATGCTCGGGGACGGCGATCGCGCGGCCCCGTGGTACCAGCGCGCGCTCGAGGCCGAGCCCGATCACCGCGCCGCCGCCCTCGCCCTCTTCCGCCTCCACGAGGCCCGCGAGCGCTGGACGGACGCGATCGGCGTGCTGCAGGCCCGGGCCGAGGCGCTGACCGCGCCGCGGGAGCGCGCCGAGCTGCACCACCGGATCGGCGCCCTGCTGGAGCGCGAGCTCGAGCAGCCCGAGGAGGCCGCCGCCCACCACGCCCGCGCGCTCGGGCTCGCGCCCGATCACCACGACGCCTTCGAGGATCTCGCGCGCCTCCACGCGAGCGCCGGCCGGTGGCGCGAGCTGGCCGAGCTCTACGAGCGCGCGATCGACCGCGCCGCGAACGACGCCGAGGCGATCGCCTGGCTCTTCCGGCTCGGCGGCGTGCTCGAGGACCGCCTCGACGACGCCGAGGGCGCGCTCGCCGCCTACGCGCGGATCCTGGAGCGCGACGGCGATCACCTCGGCGCGCTCCACGCGAGCGCCCGCGCCGCCGAGCGCGCCGGGCAGCCGGCCCGCGCGGTCGAGGTGCTGGAGAAGCAAGCCTCGCTCGCCGCGCCCGGACCCCGGCGCGCCGCCCTCCTCCACCGCGCCGCCACCCTCACCGCGGACGCGCTCGGGGACGCCTCCGCGGCCAGCCGCGCGCTCGAGGCGCTGACCGAGCAGAGCCCCGACCACCTCCCGAGCCTCGAGACGCTCGCCCGCCTCTACGCCGACGGCGGGCAGTGGGACGCGCTCGACCGCGTGTACGGCCGCCTCCTGCCGCTGGTGGGATCGGCGCGCGAGCAGGTGCGCCTCCACCTCCGCCGCGGCGACCTCCGCGAGACCCAGCTGGGCGACGACGGCGGCGCCATCGACGCCTACGCCGAGGCGCTCCAGCTCGACCCCGACTGCGACGCGGCGCGGGAGGCGCGCATCGCCGCCCTCACCCGGGCCGAGCGCTGGAGCGATCTCTCCGCCGCCCTGCTCGAGCGCATCGGGCGCCTCACCGAGGCCGGCGAGCGCGCCCGCGCCTGGACCGAGCTCGGGGAGCTCCGCGAGGAGCGGCAGGGCGACCGCGACGGCGCGCTCGAGGCGTACGAGAAGGCGCTCGAGGCGATGCCGCTGCACCGCCCCGCGCTCGACGCCCGCGAGCGGCTCCTCACCGACGCCGGCGAGCCGACGCGGCTGGCGCAGGTGCTGGGCGAGGAGGCCGAGCGCCTCGACGATCCGTTCCTCGAATCGCAAGCCGCCCTGCGCGCGGCGCTCCTGCTCTCGGAGCAGGGCGCGGCCAACGCGGCGCTCGACGCCTTCCGGCCGGTCTTCGCCAAGAAGCCGGAGCACGTCGGCGCCCTCCTCGCCGTCGAGGAGATCTACGCGCGCACCCGCGACGACGCCGGGCTCGCGGCGACCTACGAGAAGATGGCCGAGGTGCTCGCCGATCCGAAGGCGAAGCTCGCCGCCCTGTCGGAGCTCGCGCGCGTGCGGGCCGCCACCGACCAGGAGGTCACCTCGGTCCGCCGCCGGATCCTGAAGCTCGCGGGCGACGACGCGGCCGCGCTCGAGGCGCTCGCCGAGGCCGCCGAGAAGGCGGGCGAGAAGGACACCGCCCTCGCCATGCAGGCGCGGCTCGCCTCCACCTCGAGCGACCCGCGGGTCGGCGCGCATCACCAGAGCCGGGTGGGCGCGATGCTGCTCGACGAGGGCGACGCCCAGGGCGCCCTCGCCGCCTTCCGCGCCGCCCTCGCGCTCGACCCGCAGAGCCTCACCGCCGCACGCGGGCTGACCCGCGCGGCCCGGCTCGCGCAGAGCGCCGAGGCGCTGCGGGCCGCCGCCAAGCACGAGTCCGAGATCACCCGCGACCGCGACCTCGCCGTGGGCCTCCTGCTCGAGGCGGCGCGCATCGCCCACGAGTCGGGCGAAGGAGAGGCCTCGGCCGCCGACTTCGAGCGGGCGCTCGCCATCGACCCGGAGAACGTCGACGCGGCCGCCGGGCTGGTGTCGATGTTGATCGGCCTCCAGCAGTTCGAGCGGCTGGTCGAGCTGCTGACCCGGGCGGCCCACGCGGCGAAGGACCCGAGCCGGATCGCGGCCCTGCACCTCGAGGTCGCGCGGCTTCAGGCGGAGGCGAGGCGCGATCTGCCCGCCGCCGTCGCCGCCGCGCAGCGCGCCCTCGACGCGGTGCCGAACGATCAGCGGGCCCAGGCCCAGCTCGCCCTTCATCTCGAGCAGAACGGGCAGTGGGAGGAGGCGGCGGCCGCGCTCGAGCGGGTCATCGCCAAGGCGAAGGAGAGCGCCCTGGTCGACGCGCACCTCCGCCTCGCCCGCATCGCGGAGAAGCGCCTCGGCGACGCCGACCGGGCCATCCGATCGCTGCGCGCGGTGCTCGCCCGGGACGAGGAGAGCGAGGAGGCCCTGGCCGCGCTGGTCCGCCTCGAGCGGGCGAAGGGCCGGGACGAGGAGGCGCTGCGCCTCGCCAAGAAGCTCATCTCGGTCGTCTCCGATCCCAACCGGAAGGCCGAGACCCTCGCCGAGCTGGCCGAGCTCGAGCGGGCGCGCGGGGAGGGAGCCGCCGCGGCCGCCCACGCGATGGGCGCGGTCGGCATCCAGGGCCCGAACGGCGCCGGCGCGCGCGTCTACAAGGGCCTGGTCGCCGACGCGCCCGAGCACGCGAGCTGGGATCACTACGCGACCGCGCTCATGGGCTACCTCGAGTCGGCCCGGGCCCTCGGCGGCGACGTCGCCGCGACCTACCTCGAGATCGCGAAGGTCCAGGGCGAGGCGCTCAACCGGCCCGACCGCGCGATCAACATCCTCCGCGAGGGCGTGGAGGCCTGCCCCGACGACGAGGCGGTGGCGCTCACCCTCGTGCGCGCGCTGCAGGGCGTCGACGCGACCGACAAGGCGATCGCCGAGCTGCGGCGCATCCTCGCGGTGAACGTGCGGCGCCCGCGGGCGTGGCGCGCGATGGCGGACGCGGTGCGCAAGAACGGCGAGCCCGACGGCGCCGCGGTGGTGCTCGCGCCGCTGGTGGCGATGAGCGAGGCGACCGACGACGAGACCCGCACCGTCACCTCGCGCCAGCTCCGGGTCGCGGTCGCGCCGCCGGGCATCCTCGGCGAGCAGGGGCTGGAGCAGCTCGCCGACGGCGCGGTCCTCCGGACGACGGCGGCGCAGCTCCTCGCGGCGCTCGACGACGTCTTCGGCAAGCTCGAAGGCGTCGACCTCGAGCGCTGGGGCGTGAGCAAGCGCGACCGGCTCCGTCAGGGCGATGGCCACCCGCTGCGCGCCTACGTCGATCGCGTCGGCGCGATCTTCGGCGTCCCCGAGGTCGACGTCTACGAGGTCGACGACAGCCGGCTCGACCGCGCGACCGTGCTCGCGGGCAGCCCCCCGGCGCTCCTCGTGCCGGCCCGGGTGGCCAACGCGCGCGACCCGGTGCTGGCCTTCCACCTCGCCCGCCCGCTCGCGCTCCTGAGCCGGCACCTCCACCCGCTCGACGCGGTGCCGGACGACACGACCACCCACCTGCTGGTCGGCACGGCCCGGCAGTTCGATCCGACCTTCGTCGTCGCCGGGCTCGACGAGTCTCTGCTCGACGTGGAGACCAAGCGCGTCGGCAAGGCGATCGGCTTCTTCAGCCGCGGCCGCATCCAGGACGCGGCGACCTCGTTCGCCGCCGACCCGACGCGCGACCTCCGGGCGTGGGCGACGAGCGCGCGCCGCATGGCCGCCCGGGCCGCGCTCCTGGTCTGCGACGATCTGCTCGCCGCGATCGAGGCCCTCGGCGAGGACCTCGGCCCGGACAACACCGCGAGCGACCTCGCCCGCTTCTGGGTCTCGGACCCGGCGTTCCGCTTCCGCCGGGCGGTGGCCTCACGAATCTGAGGACGCCCAGTCCACCCGGTCGAGGGCGCGGGTCCGGATCCGCTCGAGCAGATCCTTCTCGAACTCGTCGAGCGACACGGTCACCTGATCCCGCGAGCCGTAGCGGCGCACGGTGACGGTGCCGTCCTCCTGCTCGCGCTCGCCGACGACGAGCACGTTGGGGATCTTGCGCGTGACCGCGTTGCGGATCTTCTTGCCCATCGTCTCGCTGGACTCGTCGAAGACCGCGCGCACGAAGTGGCGGCGCAGCCGGGCCACGATGTCCTCGCCGTAGGCGCGGAACTGATCGCTGACCGTCAGCACCTGCACCTGGGTCGGCGCGAGCCAGGTGGGGAACGCGCCCCCGAAGTGCTCGATGAGGAACGCGACCATGCGCTCGTGGGTGCTCGCCGGCGCGCGGTGGATGCAGAACGGGTGGTGCTCGGCGTTGTCGGCGCCGCGGTACACGAGGCCGAGGCGCTGCGGCACCGCGAAGTCGAGCTGGTTGGTGCTCACCGTCTCTTCGCGGCCGGTCACCGTCTTGAGCTGCACGTCGATCTTCGGGCCGTAGAACGCCGCCTCGCCCTTCACCTCGACGAAGGGCAGGCCGCTCTTCTCCATGGCCGCGCGCATGTGGCGCTCGCTCACCGCCCACGCCTCGGGGTTGTCGACGTACTTCTGCTTGCCCTTCGGGTCCTCGGGGTCCCAGGTCGAGAAGCGGAAGTAGTAGTCGGTGAGGCCGAGCGTCTCGTAGAGCCGCTCGATCATGCGCATCACCTTGAGGAACTCCTCCTCGATCTGCTCCTCGGTGCAGTAGATGTGCGCGTCGTTCATGCAGAAGCCGCGCACCCGGAGCAGGCCGCTGAGCGCACCCGAGTCCTCGTAGCGGTAGACCTGCCCGTACTCGGCGAGCCGGAGCGGGAGATCGCGGTAGCTGCGCAGCTGGGCGCCGAACACCCGGTGATGGTGCGGGCAGTTCATCGGGCGGAGCGCGTAGGTCTCGCGGACCTCCTCGTGTGCGCCCGACTCGTCCTCGACCTTCTCCTTGAGCTCGAGGAACGGGTACATGTGCTCGCCGTAGAGCGGCAGGTGACCGGTCTGGTAGTAGAGCTCGGTCTTGGCGAGCTGCGGGGTCGCGACCCGGTCGTAGCCGTCCTGGAACTCGAGCTCGCGCAGGTACTTCTCGAGCTCGTCGCGCAGCACGGTGCCGTTGGGGAGCCAGAGCGGCAGGCCCTTGCCGATGACGTCGTCGATGACGAAGTAGTCGAGCTCGCGGTTGAGCTTCTTGTGGTCGCGCGCGAGGGCCTCCTTGTAGGCCTTCACGTGCGTCTCGAGCTCCTCCTTGCTCTCGAACGCCCACGCGTAGATGCGGGTCATCATCGCGTTGTCGCTGTCGCCTCGCCAGTAGGCTCCGGCGACGCTGCGCAGCTTGAACGCGCCCTTCGGCAGCTGGCGGGTGCTCTCGACGTGCGGCCCGTCGCACATGTCGAGGAAGGGCCCGTTCCGGTAGAACGTGAGGGTGTCGAGGCCCTTCTTGTCGACGAGCTCCTGCGCGTACTCGCGCTTGTAGGGCTCGCCCATCTCGTCGATGCGCGCCAGGGCCTCGTCCTTCGCGAGCTCCTCGCGCTCGAACTTCTGCCCCGACTTGATGATCTGCTTCATCTTCTTCTCGAGCGCGGGGAAGTCGTCTTCCGTCAGCGGCTCGGAGAGGATGAAGTCGTAGTAGAAGCCGTCGTCGATCGGCGGGCCGAAGCCCAAGGTCGATCCGGGGCGCAGCTCGAGGACCGCCTGCGCGAGCACGTGCGCGAGGCTGTGGCGGATGCGGTGGAGCCGGTCGTCGCTCTTGTCGTGGTCTTCCATGACGGGGGCGGAGCATGGCACGCGGGGCCCCATCCGTCCTCCCTCGAAGCAGGCTAGAGTGCGGCCCATGGCCAACCGGACGATGAACTTCTACGCAGGCCCCGCGGCCCTCCCCCTCGCGGCCCTCGAGCGCGCCCAGCGCGAGCTGACCGACTTCCAGGGCACGGGCATGTCCATCATGGAGCACAGCCACCGGGGCCCGGCCTACGAGGCGGTGCATCAGGAGGCCATCGCGCTCCTCCGCGAGCTCGTCGGCATCGGCGACGAGTTCCACGTGCTGCTGCTCCAGGGCGGCGCGCGGCAGCAGTTCGCCATGATCCCGATGAACCTCCTCCGCGCCGGGCGGAGCGCGGACTACGTCGTGACCGGCAACTGGGCGAAGCAGGCCCTGTCCGAGGCGAAGCTCGTCGGCCAGGCCCGCGCCGCCGCGGACACCGAGGCGGACGGCACCTTCGTGCGGGTCCCGGCGCAGGACGAGCTGGAGCTCGACCCCGACGCCGCCTACGTGCACATCACCAGCAACAACACGCTCTACGGGACGCAGTGGCACCGCTACCCGGACACCGGCGACGTGCCGCTGATCGCGGACATGACGAGCGACCTGCTGAGCCGCCCGATCGACCCGAGCCGCTTCGGCGCCTTCTACGCGGGGGCTCAGAAGAACGTCGGCCCGGCCGGGGTGACGGTGGTCGTGGTGCGCAAGGACCTCGTGGACGGCGCGCGCGAGGACATCCCCGCCGTCTTCCGCTGGGCGTCCCACGCCGAGAAGGACTCGCTCTGGAACACGCCCCCGACCTTCCCCATCTACATGATGCGAAACACGCTCGCGGTGCTGAAGGAGTGGGGCGGCGCGGCCGGCCTCGCGGAACGTAACCAGCGGAAAGCGGACCTCGTGTACGGGACCGTCGATTCGCTGTCGGACTTCTACCGATGCCCGGTCGAGGAGGGGTCGCGCTCGATCATGAACGCGGTCTTCCGGCTGCCGAGCGAGGCGCTCGAGAAGCGCTTCGTCGCCGAGGCCGCCGAGGCCGGAATGCTGGGCGTGAAGGGCCACCGCAAGGTCGGCGGCATCCGGATCAGCATGTACAACGCGGTGGAGCAGGCCTGGATCGAGCGCCTCGTGGACTTCATGCGCGCGTTCGCGAAGAATCACGGGTGAGCCGCGGCAACTTTCCACATTTGACGGCATCTCGCAGTATATGTAGAGTCGAGTCCTCCCCGGAGGACCCATGACAACCCGCCTCGTCACCGCCCACGCCCAGGGCGACGCCGCCCAGGCCGCGGCCACCCTCGTCGACTCGCTCCGGAGCCAGCTCGACGGCGCGTCACCGGCCCTGGTGATGTTCTTCGCCTCGACCGATCAGCCGGTGGAAGCGCTGGCGCCCGCGCTCACCGAGGCGTTCGCCGACGCGGCGGTGCTCGGCAGCTCCACCGCCGGCGAGTTCACCGAGCGCGGCGACGCGAAGCGCTCGGTGGTGGCGGTGGCGGTGGCCGGCGACTTCGTCGTGCACGGGGGCCTCGGGACCGCGCTCGCGGCGAGCGCCGACGAGGCCGTGAAGGCGGCGGTCGAGGGCATCCCGGCCACGGTCGAGGGCTACCCGCACCGCACGGGGCTGCTCCTGCTCGACCCGCTCGCCGGCAACGGGGAGGAGGCGACCCTCATCACCGCCGCCTACCTCGGAGACGACATCCGGCTCGCCGGGGGCGCGGCCGGCGACGACCTCGCGATGAAGCGCACCGTCGTGAGCTACGGCGCCCGGGCGGAGGACGACGCCATCGTCGCCGCGGTCGTGTTCAGCAAGGCGCCGCTCGGCGTCGGCGTCTGCCACGGCCACCGGCCGATCAGCGAGCCCCTCGAGGTGACCCGCGCCGAGGGCGGGGTCGTGCACGAGGTCGAGGGCCGCCCGGCGTGGGAGATCTGGGCCGAGCACACCCGAGAGGCCGCGGCCGCGGTCGGCCTCGATCCCGATACCCTCGGCGAAGACGAGGTCGGGGGCTTCCTGCTCCGCTACGAGGCGGGGCTGGCGAGCGGCGACGAGTACAAGATCCGTGCGCCGCTGAGCCGGAACCCGGACGGCTCGCTGGGCATGGCCTGCGGCATCCCGCAGGGCGCCCGGATCCGGATCACCGAGAGCGTGCCCGAGCGTCAGATCGAGAGCGCGCGCACCGCGGCCAAGCGCGCCCGGGCCCAGCTCGGCACCGACGCGGCGGGGGCCATCGTCTTCGACTGCATCTGCCGGAACCTCATCCTCAGCGAGCGCTTCGAGCAGGCGGTCGCGGGCATCTCGGAGGAGCTGGGCGGCGTGCCGCTCGCCGGCTTCGAGACCTACGGCGAGATCGCGCTCGACGCCGGCGACCTCTCCGGCTTCCACAACACCACGACCGTGGTCCTGGCCTTCCCCGGTTGACGGGCCGTCGGGGGGACTCACCTGGATCGACGACGATCTTCCGCGGGGGGAGATCGAGGCAGCTTTGAGCGACACCACCATCGACATCGACCGACTCTGGAAGCTCCTGTCCCATACCGTGGGACAGGAGAAGGCCGAGCTGGCGGTGCGCAGCGCCGCCAACGAAATCGGCCTCTCCCGCCGACCCGCCCTCACCTTCGACGAAGCCCTCGCCGTCCTCGAGAAGGTCGCCGAGACCCCCGGCATCGTCGGCGTCACCGCCCGCTTCGCCAAGTCCCGCCTCCACCTGGCCGCGAGCTAGGAGGCCGCCAGCTAGGAGGGGGGGACGGAGTGAACTTGCGAACTTACGTAGGCCGTCGACCTACAAAGCCTGCCCGCCGCTGACCCCTATCACTGCTGACTCGTCCAGCCGTCGAACACCGGCACCGGCTCGCGGCGGTAGCCCTCCCCGACGAAGACCGGCAGCGCCGCCCGACGCACCTCGAACCGCGCCTCCGCGAACCGCCCGAGCAGCTCCCCGTCGACGTTGGCGAGCATCGGCGGATCCACTCGCAGCGCCAGGTCGGACCCGAGGTGATGCCGCACCCTCGGATCCGACAGCGTCTGCCCGCTCCGCAGCCGCGCCGCGGTCGTCGCCAGCTGCACCGGGCTGCCCTCCTCCACGAAGGTGACGTCCAGCAGCCCGTCCTCCAGGTCCGCGGTCGGCGCCACCACCACGCCGCCGCCGCAGGTCCGCGCGTTGGCCACCGTCACCCCGACGCAGCGCGACCGGGCGACCAGCGAGCCGGCCACGAAGAGCTGCACGTCGTGGAGTGGCAGGTCCGAGAGCACCTCGAGCGCGCCGCCCACGTAGGCGAGCGTGCCCCAGGTCCGCTTCGCCTCGTCCTCGAGCACCCGGTCGACCTCGCCGGCGAAGCCCCAGGCGGACACGTTGATCATCCACCGGGCCGCCGACTCGCTCGTGAACCGGCCGACGTCGATGCGGCGCACCCGCCCGCCTTCGATCGCCTCCAGCGCCGCCATCGGATCCACGCCCAGCCCGAGCGAGCGCGCCAGATCGTTGCCCGTCCCCATCGGCAGCACCCCGAGCACCGGCCCGCCGCCGGCCTCGAGGAGCCCCCGCGCCACCGTGTGCACGGTTCCGTCCCCGCCCGCGGCCAGCACTCGCTCCGCGCCCCGCGCGCACGCCTCCTTCGCGAAGCGCACCCCGTCGGCCGCGTCCTCACAGGCCAGCCAGCGCCAGCCTCGTCCCTCCGCCGCCGCGCGCAGCTCGTCCCCCGCGTCCGCGCTCCCAGCCCGCGGGTTGGCGATCACCCAGGTGTCGGTCACCCCGTGAATACAGCCCCCGCCGAGGCCTCCGGAAGGCCTCAAGCGTCGCGCGCGCCGAGCGCGTCGTCGGCCAGCGCGCGCACCCGGGGCAGCCCGAGCACGACCAGGACCTCGAGCATCTCGTCGTCGATCGCGGCCATCGCCTTCAGCGCCGCCGCGCGGTCGGTCTCCGCGAGGGCCACCGCCTTCAGCACCCGGGCCTCGAGCTCGAGGTGGCGGTCGCCGTCGCTCTCCTGGCGCACCTCGTCGGCCACGATCAGCGCCTCTTCGCGCTCGCCGCGCTCGACGTGGACCAGACCGCGCGCGAGCCGGACCCGCAGATCCACGTCGCGAACCCCGGTCGCCCCGCCGATCGCGTCGAGCGCGTCGGCCGCTCCGTCCGGATCCCCCGCGCTCAGGTGCGCGATGGCTCGGGCGTGCAGCGTCGCCCCGCGGAGCGCGTCCGGCAGCCGGGCGAGCGCCACCTCGGAGAGCGCCTCGAGCGCCCGGTCGGTCTCGCCCTCCGCCTCGAGCAGCTCCGCGAGCACCAGCGTCAGCCGCGCGTGATCTTCGGCGTGCTTCGGGTTCTCGGGCTGACGAAGCGCGCGCTCCGCCTCGATCTCGCGCATCGCCTCCGGCCGCTTCTCTGGCACCAGCAGCGCCTCGGCCCAGCGATCGGCCCGCGCGTCCTCGGCCCGGGCCCGCCGGATGCGCACCGCCCGGAAGCCGATCCACGCCGCGACCCCGAGCCCGGCCACCAGGAAGACCACCCAGCCGAGGCCCTGGGGCTCGAGCCAGCGGAAGCCGAGGTAGGCCGCCGCCGCCACCGTGAGCAGGCGGAGCATCCGCAGCAGCAGGGCCTTCGCGCGCATCGCCCGCGACCATACCCCGAGCGCCGGATGCCGCCAGGACGCTGTCAGGAGACCGGGTGCGCGCCCCCACGCGCGGCGCTAAGTCAGCCCGGTGGAAGAGCGCTTCGAGCTGGTCACTCACCTGAGCCCCAAGGGCGATCAGCCCCAGGCGATCGAGAAGCTGGTCGAGGGCCTCGAGGCGGGCGACGCCCACCAGGTCCTGCTCGGCATCACCGGCAGCGGCAAGACCTTCACGATGGCCAACGTCATCGCGAGGACGCAGCGGCCGACCCTGATCATCGCGCCCAACAAGACGCTCGCGGCGCAGCTCTGGGGCGAGATGAAGGAGCTCTTCCCGCACAACGCGGTCGAGTACTTCGTCTCCTACTACGACTACTACCAGCCCGAGGCCTACGTCCCGACCTCGGACACCTACATCGAGAAAGACGCGATCATCAACGATCGCATCGACCGGATGCGGCACGCGGCCACCCGCGCGCTCCTGAGCCGGCGCGACGTCATCATCGTCGCCAGCGTCTCCTGCATCTACGGCATCGGCTCGCGCGAGGCGTACGGGCAGATGCTCATCCAGCTGAAGACCGGCGAGAGCTTCCGGCGCGATCACCTGCTGCGACAGCTCGTCGACGTCCAGTACCAGCGCAACGACGTCGACTTCCACCGCGGCACCTTCCGGGTGCGCGGCGACGTGGTCGAGATCTTCCCGGTCGACGCCGAGGACCGCGCGATCCGGATCGAGTTCTGGGGCGACGAGATCGATCGCCTCTCCGAGATCGATCCGCTCCGCGGCAAGGTGCTGCGCGATCTCCCGGCCTACGCGATCTACCCGGGCTCTCACTACGTGACGCCGGCCGAGGTGCGCGAGCGCGCGGTGGGCGCCATCCGACAGGAGCTGTCGGAGCGCCTCGTCGAGCTGCGCCAGGAGGGCAAGATCCTCGAGGCGCAGCGACTCGAGCAGCGCACGATGTACGACCTCGAGATGCTCGAGCAGATGGGCTTCTGCCACGGCATCGAGAACTACTCGCGGCACTTCAGCCAGCGCGCGCCCGGCGAGCCTCCCCCGGTCCTCGTCGATTACTTCCCGAACGACTTCTTGCTCGTGCTCGACGAGTCGCACCAGACGGTGCCGCAGCTCTCCGCGATGTACCGCGGCGACCAGGCCCGCAAGAAGACCCTCGTCGAGCACGGCTTCCGGCTGCCGAGCGCGATGGACAACCGCCCGCTGCAGTTCGAGGAGCTCTGGGAGCGCATCTACCAGACGGTGCACGTGTCGGCGACGCCCGGCGAGTGGGAGGTCGACAAGGCCGAGGGCGTGCTCGTGGAGCAGGTGATCCGGCCGACCGGGCTCATGGATCCGATCATCCACGTGAAGCCGGTGTCTCATCAGGTGGACGACCTGCTCGAGGAGATCCGGGCGCGGGTGGCGCGCGACGAGCGGGTGCTGGTGACCACCCTGACCAAGCGCATGGCCGAGGACCTCACCGAGTACTTCGGCGAGCTCGACGTGCGCTGCCGCTACCTGCACAGCGACGTCGACACGCTCGAGCGCATCGAGATCCTCCGCGACCTTCGTCGCGGCGAGTTCGACGTGCTCGTGGGCATCAACCTGCTGCGCGAGGGCCTCGACCTGCCCGAGGTGTCGCTCGTCGCCATCCTCGACGCCGACAAGGAGGGCTTCCTGCGGAGCCCGCGCTCGCTCATCCAGACGATCGGCCGGGCCGCCCGGAACTCGCGGGGCGAGGTCATCATGTACGCCGACAAGGTCACCGAGGCGATGCAGTACGCCATCGACGAGACCGAGCGGCGGCGGGTGCTCCAGCGGCAGTACAACGAGGAGCACGGCATCACCCCGGAGACGGTGAAGAAGTCGCTCTTCCAGATGGACGCGGCGAGCGGTGGCGCGGACTGGTCGTCGGTGCCGAAGGCCAAGCTGCCCGAGGAGGCCCTCGCGCCGGAGGAGATCCCGGACAAGATCGAGGAGCTCCGCTCGCGCATGCTGCTCGCCGCCGAGAACCTCGAGTTCGAGCGCGCGGCCGAGCTGCGCGACGAGGTCCGGCTCCTCGAGGACCAGCTGCTCGGCAAGAGCGGCCGCTCGATCAAACGCGACCGAAAGAAGCAGCGGCCGCGCCGCTGAAGGGGACGTCCCGGCCGGGTCACGGCCGCGGGCGTTGAACCGCGGCTCATCTCGTCTAAGAGTCGGGCCATGCGATCCGCGTCCGTCCTCGCCTGCGTGGCCCTCCTGGCCCTCGGCTGCACCCTCGACCGGAGCGGCCTGCGGGCGACGGGCGCCGACGCGGGCGATCGCCTGGACGCGGGGCGCTTCGACGGCGGAGGACGCGACGCCGGGGAGAGGCCCGACGGCGCGATGATGCGCCCGGACGGCGGGCGCCCCGACGCCCAGGTCGACGGCGGCGCGGACGACGCCGGTCTGCTCGACGGCGGCACGGGCGACGCGGGCACGATGGACGCGGGCGGCGACGCGGGGCCCGAGGACGGCGGCCTCGACGGGGGCGGCGACTCCGGCATCAGCTGCCTCCCGAGCCCGCCGAGCTGCGCGGGTGACGACCGCATCGCCTGCGAGATGGGCGCGGTCGTGCGCACCACCTGTCGCCTCGGCTGCGCGTCCGGCGCCTGCCGCGTACTCCTGCCCAGCAACGTCGGCGCCCGGGTCGCGATGGACGCCGGAGACGCGGTGGTCTCGCTCGCTGGCCCCGACCCGGTGGTCTTCGACACCGGCGACGGCTCGATCGTACAGGGCGCCACCGTGATCCGCGAGGCCTCCGACGGCGAAGGGCGGGACCCCGACTCGGGCATCTACTACGCCCGCCTCGACCCGAGCGCGCCGACCGGGGCGCCCCTCGGGGTGTTCGTGATGCGCTCGCTGTCGCTCGCCTCGGGCACCACGCTGCGCGGCGTCGGGGCTCGCGCGCTGGTGCTCCTGGTGAGCGACGACGCGGTCCTCGACGGCCGGGTCGACGTCAGCACCGACGGCCAGGGCGGCGGGCCCGGCGGCGACGGGGGCGGCGGCGACCGGAGCGGCGGCGGCGGGCCCGGCGGCGGCGGCGGCGGATCCGACGGCTCGGGCAACGACGACGCCGGCGGCGGCGGCGGCGGACACGGCTCG
>JAYZQJ010000186.1:0-45949 GCA_036149055.1 Myxococcota bacterium
CGGACCGGCGTTTCAGGGCAAGGCGCGACGACGAGTCGATGCCCCGCATCGGCGAGGAGGAGCAACGCCGCCCTGGAGCGTCGGGACAAGCCAGGTCCCCTTCTACCGGGATGGATCTCGCACTAGCAGTCGGCGCTCGGGGCGCACGATCCCGATGAACGACGCGCGCGGCACCGGGCACCGAGGTCCGTACCCCGCGCAGACGCCACTCCGCTGGCGCTGCCTCGCCCGGAGGAACGATGGAACGACGATGGATCGCCGTGGCGCTGCTCTCCGTCCTGAGCGGCTGCAACTACTACGACAGCCCGCACGGCTGGTGCCCGGACGACGAACGCGACGACGGCCCGCGCCTCGACGACGCAGGAGCGCCGCGCTCGGACGCGGAGCCCTGCGGCGGCGGCTGCGGAGACGACGCGGTCTGCGTCGAGGGCGCCTGCGCGCCGCTCGACGACGTCTGCCGACACGCGGTGGACTGCGGCCCGGGCCGCGCCTGCGTCGACAACGCGTGCCGGCCCGCCTGCGCCGGGGACGAGGACTGCGCGCACGGGACCGCCTGCGACCGCGGGCTGTGCCTGCCCGACGCGCGCTGCCAAGAGGCGGCGGACTGCGACGCCGGCGAAGCCTGCGTGGAGCGCCGCTGCCTCGCCGGCTGCGCGGACGACGCCGCGTGCGGCCCGGACGGGCGCTGCGTGGAGGGACACTGTCGCCCCGACGTCGCCCCGCGGCCGTTCTGCGTAACCGACGCCGACTGCGCCCCGGGGCATCTGTGCGTCTCCGGCGTCTGCCGGACGCCCTGCCCGAGCGGCGAAGACGACGAGTGTCGCCGGTGGGACGCCCAGCTCGTGCAATGCGAGGCGCCCGAGCCCGGACTGCACCTCTGCTACACGCGCGCCGAGTCGAACCCGGAGTGCGTCACCCGCGCCGACTGCGAGCCCAGCCGGCACTGCATCGATGGCCTCTGCCGATGAACAGCCTCGCCGTTGAACGCTCCACGCTCGAGCGGGCACGAAGCGCCGTGCCCTCGCTGGCCGACGTGATCCCCTTCGCCCGCGCCCGACGCGACGCGATCGAGCTCGACGCCCTCCGGCGCGCCGATCCGGAGGCGGTCGCGCGCGCCTACCGAGCCCACCACCAGGCGGTCGAGGCGTTCGCCCGCCGCATGCTCGGGGACGCCGAGGCGGCGCGGGACGTGACCCACGACGCCTTCGTCGCCCTCCCCGACGCCGCCGGCCGTTTCCGCGAGGGGGCCTCGCTGCGGACGTTCCTCATCGGGATCGCGCTGAACCTCTGCCGGCGCCGGATCCGCAGCTCGGTCCGCAAGCGGCGCGCGCTCGGCCGCATGGAGGAGCGCGAGGTGCCCGAGCCGCCGGCGACGCCCGAGGCCGAGACCGGCCGGAGGCGGCTCGCCGCGGCGCTGCAGCGCGGCCTCGAGACCCTCCCCCTGGCCCAGCGCGAGGCCTTCGTGCTCTGCGCGGTCGAGGAGCGGCCGAGCCCGGAGGTGGCCGAGCTGCTCGGCGTGCCCGAGGGCACCGTCCGCACCCGGCTCTTCCACGCCAAGAAGAAGCTGCGCGCGTTCCTCGAGGCGGAGGGCCTGTCATGAGCGACGATCTCCTGGAGCGGGCCTGCGCGGCGCTGGCCGAGGAGACCACCCCGCCGGCCGACGACGCGTCCCTCGCGCGGGTGCTCTCGAGCCTGGAGGCGCGCCGGAGCCGCCGCGCGCACCGGCGCACCTGGCTGGCGGCGGCCGCGGCCGCGCTCCTGGCGGTGGCCGCGGCGCCGACCGCCTGGGCGTGGACGGGAGACTGGGTGCGGGCGCTGCTCGACCCGGCACCCGCTGCGCCCTCCCCCGAACCGGCGCCCTCCACGGCACGCTCCACCCGACCGGCGCCGCCCCCCTCCATTGCGCCTTCGCGCCTCGACGAGAGCCACCTGGCTGCCGAAGCCCCCGAAGACCAGCGAGGCGACCCACCGACCGCCGGCGAGCCGCCACCCCCCCGCCCCGTCTCTGCGCCTCTGCGCCTCTGCGAGAGACGAATTGCCCTCGAAGCGCCCGAAGAGGAGAACGAGCCGTCCGTCGAAGGGCCCGGAGAGGCCGCGCGGATCGAGCGGGCTCGCTACCAGCGGGCGTACCAGGCGCACTTCGCCGGCGCGCCCCAGGGCGAGGTGCTGGCCGCCTGGGACGACTACCTCCGCGCCTACCCCACCGGCCGCTACGCGCGAGAGGCGCGCTGGCATCGCGCCCTCACTCACATCCGGCTCGGCCGGCTCGAGGAGGCGCGCGAGGGGCTGCGGGCGAGCGCGCGACGCGGACACCGGGCCGAGGAGGCGCGCGCGCTGCTGGACGCCATGCCGGAGGCGACGCCGTGAAGTGGCTGTGGCTGGCGCTCCTGCTCGCGCCCGGGGTGGCGCGGGCGCAGACCCTGAGCGTGCACGTCGAGGACGGGACGCCGGTGAGCGAGGCCCTCCTGCGTCGCGCGCTGGAGGACGACCTCGGGGTCGGCACCGAGGCGACCGCGCCGGAGCACGCCCGGCTGCATCTGCGCGCCGAAGGAGACCTGGTGGTGGTCCGGCTGCGCGCGCTCGGGGCCGCCGACCGGGTGCGCGCGATGACGCCGCTGCCCGACGTGGACGAGACGACCCGGGCGGTCGCGCTGATCGCGGCGAGCTTGTATCGAGACGAGTCGGGGGAGCTGCTGGCGCTGCTGCGCGCCAGGGTGGCCGAGGCGGGGGCTCTCGAGGCGCCGGCGGATCTCGCCGAGTCCGAGTCCGAGACCGAAGCCGAGTCCGAGTCCGAGCCCGAGTCCGAGTCCGAGTCCGAGTCCGAGTCCGAGTCCGAGTCCGAGTCCGAAGCCGAGTCCGAGTCCGAGTCCGAGTCCGAGTCCGAGTCCGAAGCCGAAGCCGAAGCCGAAGCCGAATCCGTGCGCCCGACCTCCCCGCTGGGGATCGACTTCTTGCCGCTGGTCGGGTGGTCGACGGGGGAGCTGGGGCGGGTGCGGCGGCGGGTCTCGCTGGGGGTGGTCGGGGCGCTGTCGGGGGGCGTCGACGGGGTGGCGCTCTCGGGGGTGATGGACCTCGCGCTCGGGGACGTGTCCGGGGTGCAGCTCGCGGGGGTGCTCGCGGTGGCCGGCGAGGTGCGCGGGGTGCAGGGCGGCGTGCTCTCGATCAGCGGCGGGCCGGTGAGCGGCGCGCAGCTCGGGGTGATCGACGTCGCGGCCGGCGGGGTCTCGGGGCTGCAACTCGGGGTGGTCGACGTGGCCGCGGGGCCGGTGAACGGAGCGCAGATCGGGGTCGTCGACGTGGCGGCCGGCGCGGTGCACGGGGCGCAGCTCGGGGTGGTCAACGTGGCCGGCGACGTGCACGGCGCGCAGCTCGGCGTCATCAACGTCGGCGGCCGGGTCGAGGGCGCCCAGATCGGCGTCATCAACGTCGCCTCGCGGGCCGACGCGCAGATCGGGCTCGTCGGGGTGCAGGGCGAGGGCTGGACGCGGCTCCGTGCGATGGGCGACACGACCGGGGTGCTCGGCGTGGAGCTCGTGCACGGCGGACGCTTCACGCACATGGTCGCCACCGCCGGCGCCGCGCCCTTCCTCCAGCGCCCCCGGGCCGCGCTCGGGCTCGGCCTCGGGGCGCACGTCGCGCTCGTGGACGGGCTCACCCTCTCGTTCGAGGGGCTGTCCCGGATCCTGCTCGGCGAGGGCATGCGGGACGGGCCCGAGCTGCCGGTGGAGCTGCTGGTGGAGCCGCGGGTGCTGCTCGCGGGCGCGCTCACCGACGGGCTGCGGCTGATCGGCGGGGTGGGCTACGCGATCCACTACGCCCCTCGGGCCGCCCCGGAGCTCGCGGGCCCCGTCCTGGTGCACGCCATCTCGGATCAGGTCCGGGCGTGGCCCAGCCTGTCGCTCGGGCTCGAGCTGTTCTGATCGCGCTACGCTGACGTCCATGCGGCGGGCCGCCATCCGGGATCAGCTGCGAGCGCTCGGCGTGACCGAGGGCGGGGTCCTGCTCGTGCACACCTCCTTCCGGGCGGCGCGCCCCGTCGAGGGCGGGCCGCTCGGGCTGATCGAGGCGCTACGGGACGCGGTCGGGCCCGAGGGCACGCTGGTCATGCCGACGATGACCGACGGCGCGAGCGTGTTCGATCCGCGCCGCACCCCGACCGTCGACATGGGCGTGGTCGCGGAGACCTTCTGGCGGCTCCCGGGCGTGCGGCGGAGCACCCACCCGGGCGCCTCGTTCGCCGCCGCGGGGCCGCACGCCGAGCGCATCTGCGCCGAGCAGGCCCTCGCGCCGCCGCACGGCCCCGACAGCCCGGTGGGCCGCGTGCACGACCTCGACGGGCAGGTGCTGCTCCTCGGCGTGCATCACTCCGAGAGCACGACCATGCACCTCGCGGAGGCCCTCGCCGACGCCCCCTACGCGATCCACCACCCGCTGGTGATCGCGCCGGGCGTCACGGTCGAGGTGCCCGAGCACGATCACTGCTGCGTCGGCTTCCGCCGGATGGACGCCTGGCTCGCCGGCCGGCAGAAGGTCGGTCACGTGGGTCACGCGGAGGCGCGCCTCGTCCGCGCCCGGGACGTCGTCGAGGTGGCGCGCGCCGCCCTCGCGCGCGATCCCTGGGTCTTCCTCTGCCCGGAGGGCACCTGCGGCGAGTGCGACCGCGCCCGCGGGATGAACGCGTGAGCGCGAGTGGCCCGGGCTCACGCGAGACGAGCGGCCCGAGCGACGCCTACCTGCACCGCCACCGCGTCGTCCACCGAGCAGGTCGCGACCGCCGTCGGATTCGAGCCCGCGACGACGGACGGGACGGTCATGCGCCCTCGCCGTCTTTGCGGGACATCGAGGCGGCGCCGTCCGCGAACAGCCCGTCCTTGTCGAAGAACGACGAGCCCTCCACGATCTCCACCTCGAGCTTGGTCCCCTCGAGGTCGTAGTCCTGGAGGCGCTCGACCGCGCGCTCGGCCTCGCCCTCGTCGGCGATCGCCAGGAAGGCCTCGCCGAGGTAGCAACCGGAGCCGCCGTCGCGAACGAGGAGCACCTCGCCTCGCAACCCCAGCTCGAGACACACAGCCTGCAGCTCGACCTCGGTGACACCGGAAGGAACATTGCGAACGTGGAGCCTGATCATGACGCCTCCCGTCTCGACGACTGAGGCCAGAATGGACCGCGTCCGACGTACCCCAGGGTGACACGCCGAGCGCCGAATCGCCAGACTCGCGCGGGGCAACTCTGTCATCGTTGCGTCATGGGACTGGCGACCTTCGGGAGCGGTCGCAGGTGTAGCTGCGGGTGGTGCGCCGTCCGCAGCTCGACGCTCCGGACGCGCCCTCCCTACTGGAGCCACCGTGACCGTGATCCTGGTCTTCTTGGGCACCCACTGGGTCCTCGCCGCGTTCGTTCAGGTCTTCTTCCTGCACCGCTACGCGGCGCATCGACAGTTCACGATGTCGAAGCGCGCCGAGCGCTTCTTCTACGTGATGACCTACCTGGTCCTCGGCTCGAGCTACCTACCGCCCTACGCGTACGCGGTGCTGCATCGCATGCATCACGCGTACAGCGACACGGTGCGAGATCCTCACTCCCCCGAGAACTACCGCACGCCGCTCGGGATGATCCTGGCCACGCGGCGGAGCTTCGACGACCTCGCGCACCGCCGGGTCGAGGTGGAGCGGCGCTTCGCCGGCGGCTATCCCGAGTGGCCCGCCCTCGACCGGCTCGGGTGGTGGGCCCCAGGTCAGGTGGCCTGGGCCGTCGCGTACGCCCTCGTCTACATCGTCTTCGCGCCGAGCGTGTGGTTCTGGTTGCTCATCCCGGTGCACGTCTTCATGGCGCTCGTGCACGGGATGCTCGTGAACTGGTGCGGCCACCGCTACGGCTACCGCAACCACGACACTCGGGACGTCTCGAAGAACGTGCTCCCCGTCGACTTCGTGGTGCTCGGCGACATGATGCAGAACAACCACCACAAGTACCCCATGCACACCAGCACCGCGAGCCGGTGGTTCGAGGTGGATCCCGTGGGCCTCGTGATCCGCGGGCTGGCGAAGCTCGGAGTGGTGTGCCCTCGCGTCCCGATCAGCGGGGACGCAAGATGAAGCCGCCCTCGCTGCGCTGGCCGCCGCCGAAGTCCGCGACGAAGTGCACGAGGCGCTCCCCCGCCGCCGGGCCGGGGCTGACGGTGACCTGCACGTCGGAGGTCGAGTCGTCCCAGTCCCAGCTCCCGTGGCGCGGCCCGCTGCAGCCGGTCGCCCAGCCGCCGTCCTGGGTGCCCTCCATCTCGGCGAGCTCGTCCACCGAGAGCGCCAGCCGGGTCATCGCCCAGCCGAAGTCGTCGCCGCCGTCGCGGCCGGCGTGCAGGGTGACCTCGTCCCAGCCGAGCTCCACCTCGTAGGCGTCGGCGTCGAAGCGGCCGACGTCGGGCAGGTCCCCGCTGAGCCACGCGTCCTCGACCAGGTAGTCGGACGACTCGGCGTAGTCGTCGTCGGCGGGATAGAGGCAGCCGAGCCAGAGGATGGGGCCGAGGGCGAGGAGCCAGAGACGTGCGCGCTTTGTCATGCCTCCAGAGTTACGGGCGCGCGCGCCTCGATCTCGCCAAAAATCGAGGCGCGCGTCCGAAAAATCACGACCCGACGCAGCTCGAGCAGCTCGTGACGGTCAGGACCATCACGATCTCGTCCTCATCTACGGTCACTCCGGCGGCGTCGATGAGCTTCAGGTGGAAACGGTAGCGGTTCTCGCCCACCGCATAGCTGCCGGGGTCGATGCCCCAGCGGACGCCGCTCTCGCCGGGGAGGTTGTCGCGGGTCATCGTCTCGCAGCTCTCCTCGCGGTCGGCGAGCTGCATGCAGCGGTCGAGGGTCAGCAGGTAGTCGAGCGGGCGCTCCTCGTTGACGAGCACGTAGGGGTAGAAGAAGTCGAGCGCGATGTCGCCGTCGATGGTCATCGGCTCGGGCTCGATCGTCCACTCGACGTCGCGCACCGGGGCCGGCCCCGCGTCCTCGGCCACGCTCGCGTCGACCTCGCCGCCCGCGTCGTCCGGGCCGCCGTCGAGCCCGGCGTCATCCGGCGGGTCGACCCGCGCGTCCTCCCCGAGGCCTGCGTCTTCCAGGGCGTCGCCGCCCCCGCAGGCCGTCGCCATCACCGCCACCGCCAGAACGCCCAACCGAACGCACGTACGCAACGACAAGGCACACCTCTTGGGTAAGGGATGCGCCAATGTGACATGCGGCGGACGCCGCGCCAGGGCCCCTGCTCGGCCTCGTCAGGGGCAGGCCACGCCCGACCAGGGCGCGGTGATCCACGAGCCGAGCTCCGCCTGCTGCGCGCTCACCTCCACGCATCCGTCCGCGCGGGGCGTCAGGGTCCCGGCGAAGCCGGCGCGCTCGTAGCGCTGCGGCTCGGTCTCGAGCCAGTTGCGCCGGATCTGCGCGGACACGAACACCCCGGCCGGCACGAAACCCACCAGCATCGGGTCCGCGCCGTCGCCCCGGAAGAACGGGCGGCCGGTCCAGACGAGATCGATCTCGCCGTCGAAGGAGAGCGGCTCGGTCGGCAGCGCCTCGAGCTCCAGCTGGAGCACCTGGGCCTGCTCGTCGTCGGACCAGTCGGGGCGCGGGTCGAACCGGCGCGAGCAGACCACCAGCGTGCCGTCGAGCTCGCACTCGGTCTCGGAGGCGAGCGCGCCCCCCGCGTCGGCCGCGGCGTCGTCGGCGACCCCGCCGTCGACGTCGGTCGAGGCGTCGACGCCGGGAGCCTCGGAGCTGCAGGCGATCATCCAGAGGGCGCACGCGGCGGTCACGACTCTTGCAAAGCTCATGTCGACCAGGCTACGTCCCACGGCTGGAAGCCGCAAGGCAGCTCGACCATCCTCCGACCATGCGGTCTTCTCTCGCCTTCGCTTCGCTCCTGCTCCTCCTCCCCGCCCCTGCCCTCGCCTGCTCGGACGCCGGCCCCCGCAACGCCGAGTGCAACGACGGCGGCGCCGCGTGGATCGAGTGCGACAGCCACGCCGACTGCCCGAGCGGCCAGCTCTGCGACGTCGACGGGCGCTGCGCGTGCGGGAGCTCGTGCCCCGGCGGGGAGACGTGCGACGGCGGCGCGTGCCGCTGCGCGCTCGGGGACGCGCCCGACGGGGGCCCGGGCTGCGAGACCATGCTGCTCTGCGGCGACTGGCTGGTCGTCTGCGACGATCTGGACGGCGGCGGGCCGGGCCCCGAGGGGGGCACCGGCATGGACGGCGGCGCCGGAGTCGCTCCCCCCTCCGGCGGCTGCGCGGCGTCGCCGGGCGAGTCCCGCCTCCCGTGGACGGCGCTCGGCCTGCTCGCCGTCGCCGGAGTCAGCCTGGCTCGCGCCAGGCGCCGCGGATGAGCGCCTGCAGCCGCGCCGGCTCGGTCGCGGTTGTCTTGAGCATGAAGCCGCTCTTGTGGGCGAAGTGCACGTCCGGCTCGCCCTCCACCCGGGAGAAGTCGAGCTTCGGGTGGTCCTCGTAGCGCGCGATGCCGTAGCCGTCGCCGCGCCGGTCCGGGTAGACGATGGCCGCGACCTCGCGCTCGAGCCCCTTGGCGCGCACGTAGCTCGCCACCGCGGCGCTCGGCTCGGCCGGCGGCGGATCGGTGCGGGGGAGGAACACGGCCTCGATCGGCCCGCCGTCCGCGTCGAGTGACCAGCGCTCCACCAGGTCCGACACCGCGGCGATGCGCGCGCGGATCTCGGCGAGGTAGTCGAGCAGGTCCTGACCGACGAAGCGCATGAACTCGTAGAGCGGGTCGCCGGCGCTCAGCTCGGACGTCCGGGCGAAGCGGCGGAGCAGGGTCACGTCGATCGGCGAGTGCAGCTGCGCGACCGCGCGGCGGGGGATGCCGAGGTGCGCGGCGGTCTTGTTCGGCCCGCGCGAGTCGAACCACTCGGCCGGCTCGAGCCAGTCGCAGAACTTCTTCGCGTCCTCGTAGAGCCCGAGGTCGTCGAGCACCAGGCTGAGCGCGCAGGTCGGCGGGTGCTCGCGCGGGAAGTGGTGGTGATCGAAGTTCGCGCGGGCCGGGTCGTGGCTGCCGCCGATGTCGACCACCGCGACCGACGGATCGTCGAGGTCTTCGGGCGTCGGATCGCGCCGCACCACCGGCGCGCCGTGCTTCGCGATGAGCACGCAGACCGCGAGCAGATCGTCTTTGTGGGCCCCGCCGGGGTGCGTGAGGATGCGGTCGATCATCGCCCGCGCATATCACGAACCCGACGGGGTCGCCGGACCGCTACTGAAACGACAGCGCGTTCGAGTACATGTTCAGGACCCTGCGGCACTCGCTCGGGTCGTCGTCCACCAGGCGCTGCGCCGCGTTCTGCGCCGTGCCCTCACACGCCGTGATCTCGGGGAGCGGCGCGTCGCAGAGACGGTGGCCCTCCCCTCCCTCGGCGCACACCGTGTCGTAGCAGGCCTGCGCCTTCTCCCGCGCCTGATCGCACGGGCCGCTGCAAGCCCCCAGCCCGAGGACCGCTCCGAGCACCCATCCGAGGTTTCGCATCTTCACTGCTCCTTTCGCGCGCGGCCGACCGGCCCACGCCAGCGAGCGACCAGCAAGCGGCGTTCCGACGACGCGCTCGGCAAGGAACCCGCCTCGCGCCTCCCGTCAGGCGTCGCGGTGACGTCACTCGCGACGGCGCCCGTCGCTCGCCGATCCATCACGCGCGTATTCGCCGCGCCCTGCTAGGGTGCGACCGTGCTCACGCCGGGTGCACCCGGAGCGCGACGGGCCGCGCTCACCCTGGTCGCGGCGCTGGTCTCGCTGGCGCTCGCCGAGGGCGCCCTGCGCCTGGTCGGCCTCGCGCCGGCGCGGTACGCGAGCCCTCACGGCGTCGAGGCGCCGAACAAGCGGCGGGCCCTCGACCTCTTCCCCACCGACCCGGACGGCGCGTTCCCCCTCGACCTCCGCGATCCGGAGACCCGCCGCCGCTGGATCGCGCGCATCCCGAGCCTGGCCGGCCGCTGGGAGAGCACGCCCTTCGCGGTCCCCTCGCGCTACTCGGAGGAGCTCTGCCGGGGCCCGGACATCCCCCCGCGCGGCGCCCGCCCCCGCGTCGTCCTGGTGGGCGACTCGTTCACCGAGGGGCTCGGGGTGGTCGAGCCCGAGACGTTCGCCGGCGTGCTCTCGCGGCGGCGCCCCGACCTCGAGGTGATCAACTGCGGCCGCCGCAGCTTCGACTTCCCGCGGCTCCGCTCGCGGTTCGAGCTGGCGCTCTCGCTCGCGCCCGACGTCATCGTCTACGCGATGGTGCTCAACGATCCCGTGCGCTCGGCCGCCTTCGCCCGTCAGCGCCCGCGCATGCGCTCCTGGCTGCGGCGGCAGAGCGCCGCGCGCGCCACCGACGCCGGCCGCCCCGCGCCCGCGTGGCCGCCCTGGCTCTTCGCGCTGCTCCGCGAGCGCCTCGAGGGCGCGCCGATCGAGGCCCGCACGCCGGCGTGGTACCGGGACATGGTCGGCGCGCCCAACCGCGAGGGCTGGAAGGAGACCCTCCGGTCCATCGCCGCGGTCGACGCGCGGGCTCGCGAGCGAGGCGTCCGGCTGGTCGTCGTGCTCTGGCCGCTGCTCAGCGCGCTCGACGAGGGCTACCCCTTCACCGAGTCCCACCGGGTGATCGGCCGCGCGCTGCGGGACCGCGGCGTCGAGATCCACGACGCGCTCGGCGGCTTCGTCGGCGAGACCGCCTCGACCCTCTGGGTGCACCCGGCCGACCACCACCCCAACGCGCGCGCTCACGCCCTGTTCGCCGAGCAGGTGCTCACCGCGCTCGATTAGCGCCAGCCGAGCTGCCCGCACGCCCAGAGGCCCACGCAGATGGCCTCGGCGGCGTCGTGCCGCATCGACGTCGGCCGCGGCAGCCCGCTCTCGCGCACGACGCGGCGGGCGAGCTCGATCGCGGCGCGCTTGGCGTCGGCCCCGCTCCGGCGATCGCGCGGGGCGAGCAGCGCCTCCCGCCAGGTGTGCGCCTGGATGGCGAAGACCCGCGCGCCGCGCTTCTCCGCCGCCTTGCCCCACACCCTGGCGAGCGCCGCGTCACCCTCCACCGCCAGCGCGACGAGATCCTCGACCGCGCCGACCTCTCCCCAGGCCGCGCGCTTGAGCCGGGTCACCGTGCCGAAGTTCTGCGAGCGGTGGCTGACCAGCCGACCGTCGGCCCCGAACACCGCGAGGCCGGTCCGCAGCCCGAGATCGATCGCCAGCAGGTGCTCCATCCGTGGCCGGGCTCAGCCGGCCTTCGCGCGGGCGCCGATCACCGCGCAGGCGCCGACCGCGTCGATGAGCACGACCAGCGGCAGCCCGGCGAGCAGCATCGGCCGCCCGCCCGCGCCGAGCAGGATGAGCGTCCAGGCGGTGGCGAGGAGCGCGAAGCCCCGGCCCATCGAGCGCGCGTAGAAGTGACCGGCGCCGAACGCCGCGAGCACCATCGGCAGCAGCAGCGACGCCGCCACGGCCACGCTCTTCTTGCGCGGGGCCGGCCCGATGGTCTCCGGGCCCCCGCGGTAGGGCCCGTCGCGCTCGTCCATGTCCGGCGCCTGCGGCGGCGCGTCCTCCGGGTCGACCTCGTGGTGCTCGAGCGCGTCGAGGATCTCGAGCGCCCGCTCCGCCTGCGACGCGCGCACCTTGAGCGGCACGTGCAGCGCCCCGCGCAGGAGCCCGCCCACCATGGCGTCGTGCTCCTTGCCGGGGGCCATCGCGGTGATGCCCTCCTGCTCGAGCAGATCGATGAGCATCTCCGCTTCGATGAAGTCGGGGACCTGGCGAATGGTGATGAAGTCGTCTCGGCTCATGGGATGCACACGCAGGTGTAGCCGGCAAATCCGCTGACGCACATCTCGCTGTCGCCGCACTCCGGCCCGTCGCCGCAGCGGCAGCCGGCGGCGTCGCAGGTGTCCGCCCGGGCGCAGCGGCCGTCCGGGCGCGTGCAGGTCGCCACCGCCTGGCTCCCGCCGTTGTCCTCCGCCCACATCGCGCAGATGGCCATGCCGCGCCCGTCGCAGGCGCCGGCCACCGCGTCGTCGATCCGGGTGGGGCAGCCCGTCCCCGAGTCCGACGCCGCGCCCGAATCCGACGCCGCGCCCGAGTCCGACGCCGCGCCCGAGTCCGACGCCGCGCCCGAGTCCGACGCCGAGCCCGAGTCCGACGCCGAGCCCGAGTCCGACGCCGAGCCCGCGTCGGTGACGGTTTCTGTGCCGCACCCGGCCGCGAGCGTCATCGCTGCGACCAGCCCCCAGTGCAAGAAACGCATGCCCGAGCCTACCGCGGTTCGAGCCGCGCTACTCCAGGAAGGGCACCTTCGTGGTCACGCCGGCGCCGTAGAACTGCATGGCGCCGGTGGTGCTGCTGACCACGGTGCTGATCGCGGTCTCGCGGTCGATGCGGAGGAGCTGGCCCTCGGAGGTGAAGCCGAAGAGGTTGCGGCCCCAGTAGCCGAGGCCGAAGAGCTTGGTGAACGTCTCGCCGCTCTCGGTGCGGGTGGTGCCGATGATGCGGACGGTGGCGTTGCCGGAGGCGGGGATGGTGATCTCGGCGACCGCGTCGGGCTCGCCCTCGATCGGCCGGCCGTCCGCGTCGCGCTGGCGCAGGGTCGCGAACACGCCCAGGCCCGAGACGGCGGTGATGTCGCCCGACGAGCCCCAGTTGTCGGGGTAGCGGCCGCGCGGGGTCAGGCGCGCGGTGCGGAGGTCCACCTCGAAGAGGTCGCCGCTGTTGGTCGCGCCGATGAGGATCTCCTGGCCGCTGGGCGAGAGATCGGAGGGGATGAAGCTCAGCCCGAAGAGCGGGTCCACGTCCGGGTCGCGGTCCTCGCGGTAGGTGAAGGAGATCAGCGTCTCCATCGTCTCCGGGTCCACCACGTAGATCTCGTTGAAGCCGACGGTCACGATCAGCCCGTCCGCGTCGACCGCGAGGTCGAGCATGTTGGGCCGGCTGCCGTCCTCCACGTCGAACACGCCGAGCTCGGTCACCGTGTTCGAGAACGGCGAGAACTCGTAGAGGGTGTCCTCCGAGTGCGCGTAGATGAGCACGTCGTCGAGCCGGCCTCCCGCGTCGACGGGCGGGCCGGAGTCCCGGATCACCCCGGAGTCGACCGGCCCGGAGTCCACGGGCGTCGACCCGTCGGGGGTGGGGATGCGCCCCCCGGTGTCGCAACCGACCGAGAGGATGGAGCAGAGAAGAAAGACGACGGAATGACGCATGATACGGCTACCTCGCGAGCGTGACCCGACGTCTGTACCTCATCCGAGGCCCCGAGTCAGGCCGACGCCTCCTCACCGCTCCCGACGCCAGCGCGAGGGGGTGATCCCGGTCCAGCGGGTGAACGCGCGCTCGAACGCCGACCGGCTGGCGTACCCCACGCGCCCGGCGATCTCGTCCACGCTCGCGCGGCCCTCTCGCAGCAGCTCCTCGGCGATGGCCCGGGCGGCGGCGTCCCGCACCTGCCGGAACGAGCGGCCCTCCCCCGAGAGCTTGCGCTGCAGCGTGCGGGCGCTCGCGCCGAGCTGCCGGGCCGCCGCCTCGAGCGTCACCTCCCGGCCCGCGTCGAACAGCTCGCGGCAGGCGCGGATGGCGCGCTCCTCGACGCCGCTCGCCGCGAGGACCTCGGTCGCCCGCTCCTCGAGCACCCGGAGCAGCGCCGGCTCGTCGCCGATCATCCGGTGCGCGAGCAGCGGCCCGCGGAAGAACAGCTCGTCCACCGCCGCCTCGAACTCCACCGCCGCGTCGTAGTAGTCGTCGAACACCGCGCGGTCCGGCGGCGGCGCCGAGGTGAACGACACCCGCTCTGGCGAGACCCGCTGCCCGGACGCCTCTCGCGCGAGCGACACCAGCGTCGCGAAGAGCGACTCCACGCCGTGTCGCACGCGCACCGGGAAGTCCGGCCGCACGTACCGGATGGTGAGCGAGTCCTCCGTCTCCGACGTCGTGAGCCCGCCCTCGGGCAGCGCGAGCGACAGCGCGCGGCAGGTCGCGAGGAGCCCCTGCCGCACGTCCTCCGCGTGCGCCACGAGCGGCCCGAACACGCCGACGTGGTGAAGCCTCAGGCCGCAGCCGACCGAGTGACCGAGCACCGGATCGCCGACCAGCTCCGCCACCCCCTCCCACACCCGGAGGCCGTCCCCGTACGAGATCGAGGCCCCCGAGAGCCGGTCGGGCGAGAGCCCGGCGACGTGCGCGATCTCCTCCAGAGAGTAGCCCGTGGAGCGGATGAGGATGCGAAGGATGGCGCTCGACGCGCTCGGACCGGACACGGCCCACGATACCACCCCCGCGCCGGCTACCGCCGACGCCGCCACCGCGCGAGGGCCTCGTCGAACCGAGCGCCGACCTCGCCGTCGGCGCCCACCAGGCCGCGCAGGAGCGCGACGTGATCGGCCTCGGACGCGTGCGGCAGCGTCAGCCGCCGCCCCACCCGCTCGGCCACCGCCTCGAAGCGGTCACGGTGCCAGCGCGCGTCCCAGCCGGGCCACGCGTCGCGCAGCCGCCGTTCGCCGTCCGCCACCGGCCGGGCGGCCCACGCGTCGACCCGCCGCGCCGCCTCGTCCACGTGCGCCCCGCCGAAGGGGAACGTCTCGGTCCGCCAGGCCAGCGTGTCGGGCAGCGGCGTCCGGGCCAGCGCCTCGGCGAGCGCGGGGCCGGCGAAGAGCAGCTCTGGCGACGCCGCGAGGGTGTGCAGCTTCCAGGTCCCGTCGGCGCACCGCATCGACAGCGCCGTATCGGCCCACTCGGGTCGCTGGACCGAGAGGACGACCTCGCCGGCCGGCTCATCCTCGCGGAGCAACCCGCTCACGTCGCCGCCCCCGTACCGCACCAGATCGAGCACGTGGTCGTGCGCCCAGCGGATCTCCCACCCGGGCCAGAGCTCGCGCATCACCCCCAGGCACACCCGCCGGAGCGGCACGTCGAGCAGCACGTCCTCCCCGCCGAACCAGAGCAGCACGCGCTCCACCGCGTCGATCACCGCGCCGCCCTCCGCCCAGACCTCGTCCAGCCAGCCCTCGGCCCGCGGGAGCGTGCGCGCGAACCGCATCGCCGCGTCGGGCCCCCAGAAGAGCTCGGCGTCGAGCGCGTTGGCCCGGTCGTGGGTGTAGAACAGCGAGTCGCCCTCGCCGGTCCGCAGCCACAGGTTCGCGCGCTGCCCCATGCCGGCACCCTACCCGCCCCCACTTCCGGCGTCTTCAGACCGCGGAGGCGCGCCGGACGTTACTATCGGGCATGCGCACCTTGCTGCTCCTGTCCCTCCTCGTGCTCGGCGCCTGCGGCGGCGGCGCGGGGGAGCCCGAGGCCGAGGCCACCTGGGAGACCCACACCACCGGCGGCGACGACGGCGCCGCGACGCCCGACGACGGGGGCGAGGACGACGACGTGGGCGAGTAGCCGTCGGGCCGGACCCTGCTACACCGCCCGGTCCCCATGGCCGCCGAACGACTCCAGAAGATCCTCGCCCACGCCGGCATCGCGTCCCGCCGCGCCGCGGAAAAGCTCATCGCCGACGGCCACGTGCGGGTCAACGGCCGGGTGGTGACCGAGCTCGGCACCAAGGCCGACGCCCACAAAGACAAGATCGAGGTCGACGGAAAGCGGGTCGTGCTCGAGAAGCCGGTGCACTACCTGGTGCACAAGCCCCGCGAGATGGTGACCACGCTCAGCGACCCGGAGGGCCGCGAGAACCTCGGTCAGCTGTTGGCGAAGGTGCCCGAGCGGGTGTACCCCGTAGGGAGGCTCGACTACCACACCAGCGGCGCGCTGCTGGTCACGAACGACGGCGAGCTCACGGATGCGCTCTTGAACCCCGCGCGAAACGTCCCGAAGGTCTACGCCGCCAAGCTGAAGGGTCACCTCGGCGTCCCGGAGCTCGACCAGCTCCGCAACGGCGTCACCCTCGACGACGGCTACAAGACGAAGCCGGCCGAGGTCTTCGTCCTGCGCGAAGAGACCAAGAACACCTGGGTGCAGATCACCCTGACCGAGGGCAAGAACCGGCAGATCCACCGCATGGCCGACGCCATCGGCCACCCGGTGCAGCGCCTGGCGCGGACCAGCTTCGCCGGCCTCACCACCGAGGACCTGCGCCCCGGGGAGATCCGCCCCCTGAACAAGCGCGAGCTCGAGAAGCTCGTGAAGACCTACCTGACCCCGGCCCGCAAGCAGAAGTCGGCCGCGCGTCAGCAGGCGGACGAGGAGGCGGGCATGCCCGTCGCGGCCCCGTCGCGCCAGCGGAGCAAGCCCGCGCGCCGCGGAGGCACCAAGCGCCGCGGCGGCGCGAGCCGCAAGCCCCGGGGTCCCCGCAAGGGACCGAAGGGCGGAGGAGGTGACCGATGATCGACGAGATGAACCCGAGCCTCGAAGCCTCGCTCGACGACTTGAAGGTCATCTACCGCGTGCTCGGCGAGCACTTCCAGGAGCACCCCGAGCTCGGCGAGAACGGCTTCTACCGGAGCCTCCGCCGCCTCCTCGAGGCCCAGGCCGAGGCCGAGGGCGTCGACGTGAACGACGACGAGGAGTGGACCGAGTGGCTCCTCGACGCGCCCGGAAACGCCGGCGGCGAGACCCGCCGAGACCTGTTGAACTGACTCGCCAATTCATCCTTGACGACGCGACCGAGGTCACTATAGTTCGGCCTCCCTGACGCGGGGTGGAGCAGTCTGGTAGCTCGTCGGGCTCATAACCCGAAGGTCGTCGGTTCAAATCCGGCCCCCGCAAAACGCACTGTCGACACGCCGTCCTTGGCTACCCGAGGACGGCGTTGTTGCGTGCGTGCCTTCCGGAGCTCAGGACGGCGAGCGAGGGCAGGAGTCGGGGGGTTCTGGGCGCGAGCCGCGGGTTGTGGTGGGTGGTTCGTTCTCGGGGTCTAGGGGGGCGGGACGGCGCGCGCCGGCGCGCCGAAGGTGGAGATGTCGCTGCAGCGCCGGCAGACAGCTCTGACCGCGCCCTCGATGACGTGTAGCGGAGCTCGACCTGCGCCTGGACTGCCATGCCGAGGAGCAAGTCGCAGGCGCGGCAAGTCTGGCGCGCCGGCTAAGTGGGCCGGGCGCCTCTCCTGTCGTTCTCGGTCTGCTCTCAGGCTGCTTCAGGGGGGGGGACTGGGGACGTCGAGCGAGCGACCGGGATCAACCGGCCTTGTCAGACCCTCACCGCGGTCTCGCGCCAGAACGACTCTGGGATTCAGTCCGCCTCGGGTGACCGCCTGCGCGGCTTCTTCCGCGTTCGTGAGGTCCGCCGCCGCCGGGTCGCGGGCGGCTCGTCCTGCATCTCGTCGTCGCCGGCCGCTACAACCCCGCGGAACTGCGCTAGGTCCACCCCTATCTCGTCGCAACGGAGCGCGAAGTGCTCGAACCATCCCTTCGGGAAGCTGTCCGGTCGCTCTTCGTGCAGCCGCAGGACGGCACGGTGGGGGTCGTGCAGGAGGACGTAGGCGTGAGCGCGGGTCCCGCGGGGTTTGGTCTCGATGAACCGCAGCTCGCACAAGACCTCGATGCGCTCCCGGAAGGTACGTTCCGCTCGCCCGGCGGTCTTGGCGTAGCCGCTCTCAAAGGCGAGGAGGACCGGATCGTGGACCTCCACCAGGCCAGTTCCGAAGTTTCTGGCCCAGAGGACGGTATAGAGGTGCCCGGCGTTGACGCGGTCTAGATTGTTGATGAGGCCGGCCACCAGCGGGACCACTCGCGGGATTGGGGCCCAGCCTCCGGCCTTGTCGTCGAAGACGAGGTCTTCAGCGTTCGGCCAGAGCGTGTCGCGCCGCTTCAAATAGCGTCCTGTGGATCTGCGTGCCATTGTTTCGTCCCCGGTCGGACGACCCCGGGGACCGGCGCCCCTGCTTGCCAAGGCTGACGGGCGCCGGTCCCCCACGTATGCCCCAGCAGATGGAACCGGGGGGAGTCGGGGGCGTGCCTGATGATGGCATGCCCACGGGGACGACTATGCCTGTCGCTGTGGCTGACGTCAACTGCGCTCAGATTCGCTGCGCCCCCCTAGAAACCCCCGATACACGACACATCAGGACATCAACGACACGTACGACACTTAACAAACATGACACCTTGAAAGAGAACCTCGCCTAACTCACTGTAATTACATATCGCAGCGGCGACATGTCGCGAGATCCACGAAAACTCCGTCCCCTACCGGCCCGTCTGGCGCGAAGATTGGAGGCCTAGCCTGCCAGGAGCTCGCGTGAACGCCGCAGCGGGCTCGGACGTGCCCCGCCTTAGGCGCCACGCGTGGCAGCAAGCGCCTTCGCGTGGTGGATCGGTGGTTTCGCGGTCCCGAGTCTGCAGAGAACCTGCAGAGCCACCACCCGGTTCCGCCGCGCCCCCCGCTCAAGCCCGCCAGCACCTGCGCCACCAGGTGATCCTCCCCTTGGTCGACATGATCGTCCGGCAGCACCCCGGTATCGAGCACCTGCAGCGCCCTCGTCCGGTTGTCCCGAACCTCGAGCTGTTGTCCTGCGGTCCCAGTAGCTCAGTTGCCCCGCCCCCCTGGGCTCGTCGTCGCCGCGAAGGTGGCCGTCTCCGAGGTCCCGGGTTGACCTCGGCCACCTGGCTACCCGAGCCTCGATCGCATGCGTGCTCGTGTGGCTTGGTTCTCGGTTGCGCTCCTCCTGGCCGCCTGCGACTCGTCGGGGGGCGACGACGCCGGGCCGGGCGCGGACACGGGGGTGGACGTGGACGCCACGGCGGGGTCGGACGGCGGCGGTGGCGTCGTCGCGCTGCTCGACGAGGCGTTGCCCTGCTCGCCCGGGCCGAGCTCGGGCGTCGACGAGGGGACCGACCTGGTGCGGGTCACCCTCACGGACCCCGACGCGGTGTGCAACGACGGCAGCCCTGCGGTGATCTACGTGCGCCCCGCGGGCGACGCGGCCGCGGAGGACCGCTGGGTGTTCCACCTCCAGGGGGGCGGAGGCTGCGGCGGCACGAACTGCGCGGCCCGCTGGTGTGGGCGCAACGCCAAGATGACGACCCGCGGCGCGCCGAACGCGATGCGGGCCTCCGGCATCATGCGCCGCGACCCGGGGAACCGGCTCGGCGACGCCAACCAGGTGTTCCTCTACTACTGCAGCTCGGACAACTGGGCGGGGCGCGCGGCGGACGCGGTCATCCCGGCCGAGGGCGACACCCCCGCCTTCCGGCTCCACTTCCGCGGCGACGCGATCGTCGACGCCGCCCTGGCCGCCCTCGAGGCGGGGGTCACCAGCGACGACGGCGCGGTGACGATGCCGCGCCTGGGCGGCGGCGGCTCCGCCCTCTGGACCGGGACCTCGGGCGGCTGCCTGGGCGTGGTGAACACCGGCGACCGCTTCGCCGTGCGCATGCGCGACCTGGGCGTCGCTCCCGCGCTCGTCTGCGACGCCAACTTCGGGCCCACCGAGGAGGGGCTGCCGGCGGGCGCCGCGCTGGACGCCCACTTCGCCTCCGTGCAGGCCCGCCACGAGCTCTTCGTGCGCCACGCGAACCCGAACCTCGACGCGAGCTGCGTGGCAATGCACCCCACCGACCCGTGGCGCTGCGCGTGGGGAGGCTACGTGATGGCCAACCACATCACCGAGGCGCCGCTCTTCATCCGCATGGCGCTCGCCGACCGAGCGATCCGGGCCGGCTACCTCGAGTCGGGCTTCACCATCACGGAGTTCGCCGAGGGCGTCCGGACCGGGCTCCTCGGCGCCGCCGCCGGCGGAGGCCTCGAGACTCCACCGCGCCCTATCGGCGTCTACGGCCCCGGCTGCGAGCAGCACGTCGGCCTGACGAACAGCGACTGGTTCTTCGACGCAACCGTCACCGAGGCGGGCGCCGAGGTGTCCTTCCACGACGCGCTGGTCGCGTGGCTCGGCGGCGCCGACGTCTCGGTCGTCGACACCGTGCCGCCGACGCGATCCACCTGCGCGGCCCTGACCGACGAGACCGACTGAGGCGCCCTCGAGACGCGCTCGCGGCGCGGGCTCTGCTCGCGGTTGACAGGCTGATCGCGCTGAGTATAGTCCGCCTCCTCTGCCGCGGGGTGGAGCAGTCTGGTAGCTCGTCGGGCTCATAACCCGAAGGTCGTCGGTTCAAATCCGGCCCCCGCAATCCCTGTCCTGAAAATCGAAACATACCCTGTCGCGGGGTGGAGCAGTCTGGTAGCTCGTCGGGCTCATAACCCGAAGGTCGTCGGTTCAAATCCGGCCCCCGCAAATCAGAAGGCCAGGTCCTCCGGGACCTGGCCTTCTGCGTTTCGGCGAGTCTGCCGGTCGGAGGTTCCGGGATGGGCGAGCCCGGTTGAAGCGAGCCCGGCACGGGCCGCGACACGGCACGCATCTCCGCCCGCGCATCCACGCCTTCGATGCTCGGTCACATCTGGATGCGTGATAGCCGATCTCATCGTGCGTTCGAGGCCGGCCAAGTAACCTCCGCGGGCAAAGCTGGCTGCAGCGGTTCCCGTCTCGGTCCGGACCGCGCACTACGGCTGCCGCACTGCGAGCTCGATGAGGCTGTCGAGGTTGGCCATCCACGTCTCCTCTGCGCCCACCGCGGCTTCCACGACATCCATCGCATCCTGCGGGAGCTTGCCGTGGGTTGAGATGCCACGCATCACCTGCCGCAGTTGACTCGGTACCAACGGCCCGGAGTTCAAAGCATCCAGCTCATCGAGAATATCCACGATCTCGATGGCCCGTTCCACCATCTCGCGTGTCTTCTTCTTGAGCCTGAGGTCCATCTCGACCCCGAGCCGCTCCTGAACGGCGGCAGTCAGCATCTCGAGGGTCTTGGTCGATGCATCCTTGAGGAGCTCTCCGAGTTCTGCGGCTACCTTCCGCTTGGTGCCGTCGTCTGGAAGGTGGTGGTTCAGGAACGACTCCAGCGGCTCGCGGATCTCCTCGAATTGGTCAGCCGCCTCGATCACCTCCACCAGCTCGAACACGCGAGCCCAAGTCCTCAGCTCACGCTGCTCGCTTCGCTCGATGAGCAACCGGGCCACCTCGACAACGGGCGTCGATATCTCCGTATAGAGTTCAGATACGTAAGCGAGGTCGTGGAGCACTTCCTTCCAGCGCAGCTCGGGATCTTCGATGCGACCGGAGTGTGAGAAGCGGTTGCGCTCGATCGGTAGGAGGTACTCGAAGTAGTCGAGATTCTGCTCGTGCACCTCGGCGTACTCCCGGATGAAGCGAACCTTGTCAGGGAGGGCTTGCCGGGGCTTCTTCCGTGCCGGCGCCGCGAGCTGTCCCATTTCGGCGAAGAGCCCCTCGATCTGGGGAAGTGCCAGCGCGTATGCGCCCTGCCAATGTTGTGCGGCCCATAGCGCCCGAAGCTCGGTGAACGTCGGCTGCCGTTGACCGAGGCGTGGGATCTGTCGTGAGGCTCTGTCGATTCCGTCGAAGAGCTCTTCCGGGGGCCTGTCCTTCTCAAGCTCCCGATAGAATCCCTCTGTGTCGCCCGTCTCATATAGCTCTCCAAGCTCGCGACCACGCTTGATCGGCAGCGGACGTAGGCGGTGACGCCAGCGATTGATCTTCCGGAAGTCGAAGTAGGCTGCCGCTCGCGGCAAACGCCAGCGATAAGGAGGCTCCTCGGCGAAGATGGACACGAGGCTTGCGAACGCCCGCCTAACTACGTCGTCGTCGTCCGATCGACGGAGAGCCTCGTCGTCGATGCTGAGAGCTTCGCCGGCCCCGGTTCGGCCCGTGACATATCGCGCAATGGACGCACGCTCCTTGGTGCAGCGAAGGTAGAAGTCCACCCGCATCCGCGCTTCGTGGCTTCGGACGCCTTCACCCCGGAGCCAAGCCGCAACCGCCGGAAGGGCTTCGTAGAAGTCGATCAGCTCTTCGACTTTCTCGAGGTCGCTCAGGGCGTCCGCGAGGAGCTCGGCACGCTTCTCCTGGGGCCGCGTCTTGAACCCGAGCACACGTCGAACGAACTGGCGGCTGCGGGGCATCGGAGGTGGATCCACCATGTTGGTTTCGAGCCGTTCGAGGACCGCCTCTGCAAAGGCCTCTGACCCTGCTGGCACATCCGTCTCAAAGTGCTCGCGCGAGAGAATGACGAGCTCTTCGTCGGACCGCGCAGCAAGTAGGGCCGCGGTGCCGATGCGGGACCGCAGCTCTCGGCGGAGTTCGTATTTGTCGAACTCCTGGTCGTCGCCAAGCTGCGCGAGCGCGATGTCAGTCCGCCCCGGGTCGGTCATCGGTCTTGTCCCGACCGGTCTCGTCTCCACGGACTCGGACCATGAGGCGACCGGCCGCGCGAGCTAACCCCCATCGACCCACCACCCCGTGCGCACGCCGGACCAGGCTTGGCCCGCTTCGACGACGATTCCATCCGCCCGAAAATCCCACTCCCCGGCCTTCTCGTTTGCGAGCTCGCGTGCACCGCCCCAGTCCTCCTCAAGAAGCAAACGCATCACTTCTGGATGCACCCCGACTCGGACGTCTGCTTCCTCGATCGGTTCGCGCTCCCCATCGAGGACTCGGTCTACAGCGCCTTCCCGCGACCGAAGGAGACCAAGTACCGGACCGTAGTACTGCTTCCAGGCATCCCCGGGCACGGTCAGCCGGATCGGCTCTGGCTCGTTCTCGTCCGGCTCCGGATCTTCCCAAGCAAAGTGCAGCAAGTGGTCCGCAAAGTAGGTGAAGGTGGCGATGTGATATCGCGGCTTCTTCCCTCCAATGGACTTGATCCTCTTCGCCTGGCGCTTCGCCTTGTCGGTTGTCTCGGTGTCGGGCCTCGCAGATCGCCCCTTGCACTCAACGGCAATCCACTGGCCCGCGGCGTCTTCGCCAACGAGGTCGGGTCGTGACCGCTCCGTCAGCACGGCTGCGACCTGGTCCTTGAACACGTCAAGGTGGAGCAGCCAGGGCACCTTTAGCAGCTCGGACGCAAACAGCTTGGCGAAGGTCATGCCGAGGAAGTAGCTGATGGCCCCCTTTTCCGTCGGGTCGAGCGACCGCACTGCTGCCGTGCGGCGAAGACGGCTGGCCCCGTGCCCTCGTCCTTCGAGGGCCATTCTGACCGCGGACCATCGGAAGAGCGCTTCGTATGCGGAGGCGTCCTTGTGCTTGAAGACGTAGGCTCGGCTTGGCCGCCCAACGGTCACCGCTGCCCAGAGGATGTCGTCCCAGCACGTAGGGAGGCTGCCCGGACCGTTGCGGATCGGGGACGACTTCTTGAAGCCGGCCGTTTCGTAGGGGACGCGAAGATTCTTGGGCGAAGGTGTGCTCACGGCCTCCTCCCGACCTGGTCACCCAGCGCCAGCTCTCGTGCGTACTGGGTCCGCGCGATGCGCGCGTGCTCCCCTACGTCGTCCAGGAGGCCAACCAGGCGTGCGAGGACGACGGGTCTCAACGCGACGTAGCCAGTGGCCGCTTGGGTCAGGGGATCACGGATCTCGATCCGAGCTGCCTTGGCGCCGCGATCCGTGGTGGGGAAGAGGATGGCTGCGGTTGACCGGCGGGGTTGGCTCAGTGCGTACACCGCGAGCTGGTAGAGCATTTCCCGCGGCAGCGACCGCTCCCACAGGTCGCGATACTTGGCGTCGAGGAGGGCGACGATCCTGCCGTGGTCGCGGATGGCATAGTCCGGTCGGGGGGTGGGATCGCGGCGTCGCTTCGGGTTGTGCCCCGGCACGTAGCGCATCATCGACGTGAGGCCGTGCTCGGACTCGACCCGCATCGGTCCCAGGTTCTCGCGCAGGAAGCGGTCGAGGACCCGTTGCCAGAACGCGTTCATGTCGAAGAGGAAGCCGCGCAGCGCTTGACCCTCCGGGGGCGCGCTAAGGTCGAGGAGCGTCGCCTCGTAGAGCGCCCCGATCAGGTGCAGGATCGATGTGTAGGCGTCTGTCAGTCGATTGATGCTTCTGCCCGCCCGCTGGAGCAGCTTCGCCGACAGCGGCACCGGAGAGACCATCGAGGAGAAGACGGCGTGCTGATGGGCCAGCGTCGCACGGAGCCGGCGGTCGCTCGCCATGGACATCGCGAGGCTCAGCCCCGCGACGAGCACCTGGTTAAGCAGGTTGTCGCTCGACCGAGGATGGTGCGTACAGGGGAGGTCTGCCCGAATCATGCCGCCACGCCGCGCGAGCTCGCCGAACCGCACCTGCCCGCGCGGACTCGCCAACGGCTCGGCGGTGCGGACGTAGGTCCGAGCCACCCCGCGCTCGATCAGCTCGCGCACCTCGGCGTGAAGCTGTGCGATGAGAAGATCGGCGAAGAGCGCGCCTGACGTCGCGTAGCCCACGCGGTCAAACTGCATCGCGTGTCGAAGACCGAAGGCATAGCGAAACAGCGAGAGGAGCTCGGCCTGCCCGAGCTTGGGCTGGATCGTGATCGTGATCTCGCCGAGCCGGATCCGCCCGACATGCGAGCGAGCTCCGGCGTGTAGCCCGTCGTGCATCTCCGCGAGCTCCAGCTTCCCCGTCTTGGATAGCCGGCTAGCGAGAGCACGGTCGTCGGAGTCCGCGAACCGAAACCCGGCGAGGCCGGGCTCGCGGCTTGGGGTTCGTGTCTCCCACTCCCGAAGAACGACGGTCCGGTCAGGCACTCGCGTCGTCCTCCTCGTCCTCGCCGGCCTCCTCGTCTCCGCTGAGGTCCTCCTCCACGTCAGCGTCGGCCGCGGCTGACGTGGTGGTGATGCCTTCGAAGGCCGTGAGCAACGCGCCGAACAAGTCTGCGCGGCGGGAAGGCTCGAAGAGGGTCTCGTCGATCGCCTTTCGCTCGACCCGGACCAGCCGCGATCCGAGGATCTGCTCCAGCGACTCGAAGTCGTCGTAGCAGTACTCCTGGAGCAGCGGAACAACGTCGTCCCGCAAGACCTCAACGAAGCGCCCGGCGTCGGCGATCGGCAGCCCCCCCGACATCAGGTAGGAGTGGCCAACTTGCAGGTTTCGCGAATCTCGGCCGGCGTGGCGAACGACTCGCCGGTTGAGCTCTTCGAGCCACGCCCCGATGGGGAGCCCCTCGATGCTCACGCCTTGAAGGACGCGGGCGTCCGGCATGAGCTCGATGAAAGCGAACCGACGCCGAAGCGCGGCATCGAGCAGCGCGATCGATCGATCGGCGGTGTTCATCGTCCCGACGAGGAAGACGTTGGGCGGGACGGTGAAACGTCGTCCCGTGGTGGGCAGGACGACGGGGCTCCCGCGCTTGTCCTTCTCCAGCACCGTGAGCAGTTCGCCAAAGATACGTGGGATGTCGCCCCGGTTGATCTCGTCGACGAGCACGAAGTGGTGCCGCTCCGGCTGCGCTTCTGCACGCGCGCACACCTGGGCGAAGATCCCGTCACGGGGGACGAACGTGAGGTTGCCGTCGGCGACCTCCGGCCGATAACCAACGAGGAAGTCCTCGTACCCGTAGGCTGGGTGGAAGGTGCAATGCGAGATCGCGCCCTCCACTTCCAGACGGCGCGCTTCCTCGTCGGTCAGGTCTTGGTGGCTCTTGCCGTACCAGGAGCGCGCTGCGAGCTCGTTCATCGCGCGCGCGGCCCAGTAGGTCTTCCCCGTGCCGGGGGGGCCGTACAGGATGACCTGTCCTTTGCGAGCGAGCGCCGACTGGATGCGCCCGAGCAGTCCCTGGAGGGCCTGCGCAGGTGCGCTCCGAACTGGCCCCGACGTAGTCGTCGGCGCCTCCCCCTCCTCGCTTGCCGTATCCAGCCGGCGTGCGATCTCTACGAGGTTTCCGACGTGTCTTTTCAGCGGGACGAAGGTCGTTCGCAAGCCTTCCGCCTTCGGCAACCTCCACTCCTCCACGGAGCGCCACCGCACCGGCTGTCGATGAGCAAACGGTCCGTCCCCGGCCTCGAAGTAGTACTCGCCGGTGGCCTCACCGATCCCGAGCACCCGGCCTCCGTCCATCGCGACGATCGTGTCGCCCGGAACAACCCGAGTCGCAAAAGCAAAGAGCTGGTTCGCCGCCTTCGTCAGCACGCCGGGCTTGTTCGGGTAGTGCTTCTCGATCAGGCCCCGAACGTGGTCCTTGCCGGCGCGGTTGCGCTCGACCGCGCTGATGTCGCCGGTGTTGCTCCAACCGATCGCCGCGAAGCCCCCCGCGCGCATGCGAGGCCACTCCGAATCGCCCCGGTCGCCCACGGACGTGCCGACCCGCCAGGTGCGGCGCGGCTCGCCGTTTCGCATGTTGAGCGTCGTGCCAAGATGCGTGATCGGTATCCCGAGCTGCCGGGCGATCGCAGCAAAGAAGCGCGCGTTCTCGTACCGGCCCTCGGCGGGTAGCTTGTGCAGTCGGATGAGGTGGAACTTCTGGTAGTCGACGTTGTGGTAGTCGTCGAGAAGGTCCGGGAAGAGGAGCGAGAAATACTTGTGCCCCCAGGCACCCTCGGCCAGATCGGGCGCCGCCGCGACCATCCGCCCCTGCATCTCCTTGTAGTCCGCCGTCTCCGGGTCGTACTCGGCGAGGACTTCGGCTCCCGCGACGAGCTGAGCGCGCTGCCCCTCGACGAGCTGAACGGCTTCCTTCAGCGAGAGACGGCGTTGCGACATCGGGTGCCCGGTCATCCAGTGGCCGGTCTCCGTGTTCTGGTAGATGCCGAACTTGAGCGCGCTGCCCCCGGCGATGCTGCCAAACACGCCGGGCATGTCCTCGTCGTTCTTGAACTCCAGCCAGTACACGAGGCTGTCCTTCGTGCCGCGCCCATGCATGAGCTCCAGGAGGCTCTCGCCGCTGGCCTGGCGGAGTGCGTCGGGTCCAAAGCGCGCGCGGAAGCGCGCGTAGCAAGCTCTGAGCGCATCGCCAGTCGGGTGTTTCCGGTCTTCGATGGCACGCGGGTAGATGGCGAGCAGCTCCTCCACAAGCGCGTCGGGAATCTCCTCCGAGAGCGAGTCGGCGTCAGCCCCGCCCGTCACGAGTCGCACGACCTCCGTAGAGTCGACGGGGCCGGAGGCGCGCCCCTTGTCCGTTGCCTGCCACGATCCGCGCTCGGGGTTGTCGATAAGGCCGACCTTCTTCAGGTAGGTGCGAGCCCAAGCGAGCCGATAGAACACCTCCGGCTTCGGGTTCTTCTCCGGGTCGTGCGGGACCGCGATGACCTCATCGCTCAAGCCCATGTGCGTCGCGACGGCCGCGTCGAGGTCCTCGTTGGTCAGCGCCTCCGAAGTTCCGGAGAGCACAGCGAGGCACGGGTTCATGAACTTGCGGAAGTCGGGGACGACTGGATTCGCTGGGCTGTCGGTCATGCACTCTCCCTGAGATCAGAGGTCCTCGTCTCCGAGCCGCTGCTCGACGACCTTGCTCGTCATGCCTCTCACGAGGTCCGACATGTTGGTGAGCTGCAAGAGCTCCTTCGCGCGGGCACGGCCGAGCTTCACCACGAGCCGCGCGACGAGCTCGTCGAGGAAGCTGCTGCTCGGAGTGCGAACTCCCTGGAAGTCGAGAACCAGGGGCTCCTCCATTGATTCCAGGAGTGCTTCAACCCTTCGGCGCAGGGCCTTGGCGGGAAGCCGGCCGCGGGTGTGCTCGCACTCAGCGGCGATGTCGATGCCGCCGGCCTCTGAGACGCGCTCGGCCTGCTCGTCGAGATAGGTCCAGTCGCGCTCGCCGACGATCGTGGTGCGGAAGAGGTCGACCGGGTTCGCGGTACGGAACCGCAGCATGACGCCGGTGGCACCGATTTCGGGGAGCTTCGTGAAGCCCTTCTCCTTCCCGCGGTCGCAGGCGTAGTCGACGTCGCCCGTCCAAAGGTGGAACTCCCCCTTGTTCGCCTGGATGATCTCCAACGAGCCAGCCAGGCCGTTGCCCTGACCGACGTCGGGGTCGCGCGTGACGCCGGCTTTGAGCGCCTTGGTGACAGCATCGCCGTGGCTCCATAGGTCGAACCGGGTGGAGAGGGACTCCTTGATGCCGCGGCCCATGTCACAGATGCCGATGTCGATGCGCGCCTTCTGGGGGTAGTACTGGGCGCACACGACGCCTGGGGTCTTGGCGGCAGCGTGGATGCGGATGTTGTCCGTGACCTCGTTCGCGGCCCATTCGACGGCGGGAAGGAACTCGCGGGCGTTGTCGAACTGGCGAAGGATCAGCTCGCAGATAGCGTCGACGGCTTCTTTCACGCCCGAGCCGTCTCCCTGAACGAGCTTGAGGGCGATGAAGCGGCCGGTCTCGGGATGGCGCCGGAAGGTCTCCTTGAACGGGATCTCCAGGTGCTCGAACAGGTCCATGCGTGCCAGGTAGCGCAGCGTGTCCTTGTCGCCGACCGCGCGAAAGGTCACCCCACGGTCGCGCTGGCGCAGCCCCCAAGCGGCAAGCAGCGCGAGCGCCGAGGAGTGGATGAAGGCCCCTCGTGGCACCTGAAGCGAAAATCGCTTGGTCTCGGTTTCCTCGTGTTGTGCGACGTGAATCGCCGCGGCAAGTTTCTGATGGGTACAGCCCTGCGGAAGCGGGAGCGCGACCACGCCTATTCCTCCCTTGCCGCGCGTGGCGAATGCGACTGCGTCGGGTCCCCGGGCGGAGGGTTGAGCTCTGCGACTTCGGGACCTCGCGCGGCCATGCGGTCGAAGGCATTGAGAATGAGGAGCTTCGTCCGGTAGTCGCCATGCGCCTTGATGTCGCGCTTCTTCACGACGGGGAAGGTCTCCAGCACGTCGCCGAGCTCCTTGCGGGTCAGACCGTAGACGTCGTGGGCCACGAGTGCGTCGAGGTGGGCGCGTGCCAGCTCTCGCTCGGTCTCCACGAGCAGCGCGGTGGCCGGGACGGTTTCGTTCTCGGCGGGCTCGCAGAGGCCCAGCGCCGCCATCCGGTTCCAGAACGCGGTCATCTCCGGCGCCGTGCAGATTAGCCGCAGGACCAGCGGTGCTGTCTCCTGCACCCAGCGGTCGTCAATCGCCGGGCGCGGGAACGGAAGGCTGTCCAGCAACGTGTAGGTCAGGGATGGCGAGCTCAACTTTGAGCGCGTGAGCCAGTCCATGACGAAGCTGTTGGCAACCGCCAGCCAAGGCAAGTATGACCATTCGTAGTCTGGGAACGGCTCGAAGACGATGGTCGGCACCTTGTGCCCGCAGATGACGCCAGGAGGTACTAGCGCAGCGGTGAAGCTCCGCTCATTGCGTGGGTTGGCGACGTCGCAGAAGGCGAGCCGATACTGCTCGCATCGAGTTCCGAGCTTGTCCGGCACCTTCTCCGGCAGAACACGCCACTGAGGCACGATAGCCTTCTCGGCATCTTCATGGGTGCGCTCTATCCAACGAGAGCTGTTGCCGTGCCCCCCGGCGTAGGTCTTTGCCCGATGGTCGAAGTGCGCGACCATCCGTCCTTCATACACTGGCAGCCCCACGAGCTCTGTGGTGAACCGGTCCCGGTCGTTCCCCATGTGGAGCTCCGCCTGGTAGTGCCGAAGCGGAGGGCCAGCAGTCTCATCGCCGAACGCCGGGCACGCCTCCAACATCTTCTGGGCGACCTTCAAGTCTGTCGCGGATCGTATGTCGGGGATCGTGTAGGTGTCTGGGTTGCTGGTGCGGATGAAATCGGCGTCGAACTCGATCGGGTCGCCAGCTAGATCGGCGGGGGACATGAGTCCGAAGTGGGCCAAGAAGATTGATGTCCGCCCGCCTCGCATCGCGGCATAGGCGGAGAACCTATCGATGTCGACCTTGCCGAACCACCCGCGCCGGGTATTGCTGAGCCCCCACAAGTGCGCCAGCTCGCATCGGTCGAGCATGAACTGCCGGATCGCACTGGCATTGGCGCCACCGTAAAGCCCCCCGGGCAGAACCTGTGCGGCGTAGCCACCGGGCCGGGTGTACTTCAACGCGAGTTCCGCGAACATTCGGTAGACGTTGAAGTCGCCCTTGCCCAAGTTCCCTGGCGCGTAGAGCGTGTACCGCCCGCTCTTCTTGAGGAAGTGGACGAGGCCGAAAAGGTCGAGCTTGTGACGCTCCCAGCCGGTGGCGATCGCCACATCGGTCATAAGCTCGCTGATGACCGCCTTCTGCTCCCGAGGCGAGAGTGACCGGATACCGGGGTGGTGTTGGCCGAAGTACTCGCGACGGTCGGGGCTTAGCGTGTCCCAGGGCGGGTTACCGAGCACCAGGTCGAAGCCGCCGCGTTCCATGACCATGGGGAACGCGAGGTGCCAGTGGAAGAACTGGAACCGCCGCTTGATCTCAACTAGCCGCTCGGCCGTGTCTGAGCGGAGTGTGGCGGGGTCCTTCTTCACGGCCTCCCAGGCGGCACGAACGGGCGCCGCCACCTCGGCTTCCCGGTCATGCTTGGGCCATACGAAGCTGGCGCACCATAGGTCGGAAACGAGCATCGCATGGCGACCGGCATCACCGGTCCTCAACCTATGCCAGAGCGCTTCCTTCTTGCGCACCGCATCAATAGAGCCATCGCCGGATGACTCTATCTGTGATGCCAACCTGTGCAGCTCAACACCCCGGGACGGGGCATCAACAGCATCGAACAGCCGCGTTTGCCGCCAGTCCTTATTGGTGTTCCGCAGGCTAGCTGCACGCTTCTTGTCTTCACCTTTGAGAGCAGTCCACGCGACGTCCGGTGGCCCCTCTGCCATTAGTGCGGGCTCGGCGCCAAACAGGGCGTTCCCGCACTGGATGTGGCTGTCGAGGAAGGACAACGGTTTGCCAGGCTCAACGGCTTCCATCCACAGGCTCACCTTGCACAGCTCGACGGCCATCGGGTTGATGTCGACGCCGAACACGCAGCGCCCGACCACGTCCCGGAGCGCGTGGCGCATGGCGGGAGGACTCGGTTCCTCGTCCTCAACGCGAAGGCGCGCGAGCCGGTGCGCGATTCGGCGAGCGGCGGCGACCAGGAAGTGACCCGAGCCGCAGGCGGGATCGCACACTTTGAGGTCGAGGAGGGCTGCTTCCGGGTCGTCGCTCCCCAGGGCGTCGTCGAGGACCGGGTCTAACGCGGAGTCCAGCAGGCAATCCACCAGCGAGCTGGGGGTGTAGTAGCTGCCCGTGGTTTTGCGCTCATGCCCCGCCTTGGTCCTGAGGTCGAACGTCGCCGCGTCCTTGCTCAGCTCCGGGCTCAGCTCGAGCAGGCTCTCGTAGACGCTGCCGAGCTCCTCGGAGCCGACGTTTCGCCAGTTCACCGGGTAGAGGATCTTACCGTCCCGGAAGGTCGAGAGGTGCCGGAGCGCTTCGAGCAGGGCCTCGTTGGTGAGCGCGCAGCGGTCTAGGTTTGGCAGGCACTCGTCGCTCCACAAGAAGCTACCCAGCGCCGGAAGGCCGAGCGGTGCGTAGCCCTCGCCGAGCTTGCCCATGACCAGCTTGAGGGCCTCCCACAGGTCCGAGTGGGCGGAACCTCGCCGGCGCCGAGCGAGCTCGCGTATGCGCCTCGTCGCGTAGAAGGCGACGTAGCGTCGATGGGCCTCCGGGGGTGCGTCGGGATCGAGTAGTACGTCTCGGTCCTCGGCGACGAAGAGGAAGATGAGCCGGTACACGAGGCGGAGCAGCTCGCGGTAGTAGTCCTGCGCGGACAGCTCGCCGTCGGCGAGCGCGTCCCGGAGCGACCCGTTGTCGCGGTGGGCGAGGAAGCCACGTCCGAACGCGGCGATGGCCGCTTCCACGCCCTCACGGAGGTGGTCGAGGGCTCGGACGCCCTCCTCGCGGGCGGTCTCGAACCACTTCTCCAGCCAGCAGTGCTCGGGCTTCTCGTTCTCGACCCTGCTCTGATGGCAGACCAGCCACAGCAGGCGGAAGGCGTGGAAGAGCTCGCCCTCGAAGATGCTCTCCAGGTCGAACTCGACATATGCCTGGCGAGTGAGGCTGTAGTGGTCCCGGAGCACACGGAGGGTTCGCCCGTTGGCGAGGAACGCCCAGAGGTGGTCGTCGGATCGATTCAGGTAGTCCTGGACGAGGCCGTGTGGGGATGCGGTGGCTGCGCCGGCCACGCCCGCGGTGCGTCGGTCGAGGTCCACGCCAGCACCGATGAGGTGGATGGGCGAGCGGTGATAGATATGCGTGATCGGGAAGGCTCGGTCGTCGATGACGAAGCTCCCCGCGTCTGCGCGTGGGAGCCTGCCGTAGCCCAGCTCCTGGAAGAGCGGGAGCAGGAAGCGGTCGCGCGTCAGGCCCTGCGCCGGATCGCCATCCGGCCGCTTCGCCAGCTCCTCACGGAAGGTGGCCCACAGGCCGATCAGTCGATTCCACGATCGGGTGATCGCCTCGGCCAGCGTCTCGGTCTTGCCGAGGTGGTAGTCGTCGGGCTCGAGGCCGGGGAGCTCCTTGTCGTTCTGCGCGATCCGCTGGAGCACGTCCGGCGGGAGCAGGCCGCCCTCGCTCCGCACAGCATCGAGCGACTCTGTCGCAGTGACCCGGCTCATGCGGCCCCCGCAGGCAGGTAGACGAAGACGCCCAGGATGTCGCCGGGCAGATGCGGTTCGACTCGCAGACCGCGCTTCGCCACTCGTGAGGCCGTTCGAACCCGGCGATGGGCATCGAGGAGCTGCTCGCCCCTGGCTCGAGCGTGCTCGTCGAGGGCGCCCCTCAAACTGTCGAACCGATCGACGACCCGTTCGAGCTGCGCCCGCGCTAGGTCCGCGGGCACGTTGGCGGACGGCCGCGCCTCGAGCAGCGCCTCCGCACGATCCTCGTCGAGCCACGATGGTGACTCCGGGCTCCCCTCGAAGCCTAGGAGCGTCACGTCTTCGGCGAGGAGCGGGATCTCGTTCCCATCCCGTCGGGTGGCGAGGAGGTGAAACCGAAGCCGCAGCAGGAGCAGCGTCGTCCGCCGACTCACAAAGTCCGTGCGGATTACACCGCACCGTTTGCCGGCGCCGACGAGGTCGGGATCTAGCGCGGTCTCCAGGATGTGCGTGGCGAGCCCTTCGACCACGGGGTGTGTGCGGCCGAGCAGGAGCTCCCCAGCGCGGGGCTGACCCTTGAACTGGACTCTGATGCTCGCTTCATCAGGGATGACGTCCCGCAGGCTGGTCGGAGTCTCCCGTAGATCGATGGCATACGGGGGACCGCTGCTCGCCACGGTGGCGCCGACCGACGCGAAGCCGGTGAGGGTGAAGCGCTCGACGTCGGCCTCTCCGCCGAGCGCGCGCCGGTTGGCCTGTACCTCTCCGGCCACCTCGTCGACCTTGATGGCGTGTTGGGCGAACAGAGCGCGGCTCTTCCTCTCGCGCTCCACGGCGGCGTCCCACTCGAGCTCGACACGATCGTAGTCCGGCGTCGTGGGCACGGCCGGCAACGAGAGCTGCAAGGAGAGCTGCGCGTCGTCCCCGAAGAAGACCTCCTGGACGAGCGACTCGACCAGCGAGTCCGCCTCTTCGGGGACGGGGACGTAGATGCCGAGCGCCTTGTAAATGGCCTGGTGCTTCTGGATGAGCTTCTTGCGGACGATGAGATCGATGGGGTTGTCCTTGCCGTAGTAGGTCACGGCGCGGACCACAGGGCGGGATTGGCCGTAGCGGTCGACCCGACCCTCCCGCTGCTCGTGCTTCGTCGGGTTCCAGCTCAGGTCGTAGTGGATGACCGCATCGAACCCATGCTGGAGGTTGATGCCCTCGCTGAGACAGTCCGTGCAGACGAGCACGCGCGGCTCGTGGTCGATGAGCTCATCGACACGGCGCTCGCGCTCCTCCGGTGGCAGCGCGCCCGTAACCGACTCGACGGTGACCTTGTTTGGTAGCGCATCCCGGAGGGCCGACGTCAGGTACTCGACCGTCGGGATGAAGCGGCAGAAGAGGATCGGGGAGTAGCCCTCGTTGATCATGTTCTTCACGAGCGAGACGGCCTTGCGCATCTTGCCATCGGCCTTCCCGCCCAGCGCCTCCGCTTCCGCCGCGAGCGCCCGCAGCTCCTTGCCCTCGTCGGAGTCCGCCTCGTCGCCCTCTTGCGAGCCGTGGACGACGTCGGCCCCCTCGGTGGACTCTTCGTCGAGGTCCATCACGACCCGGCGCCCGAGCTCGTCGGCCTCCTCGGGCGTCTCCGAGGCGTCGCTCGCGGCGCGATTCCGCAGGGTCTGAGCGGCCGCTGCTGGGCTCGAAGACAGGGCCCTCAGCAGAGCGAGAGCCGACCACCATCGCACGCGCTGACGGCGCTTCGCCAGCGAGTCATCGAGCACACGCTCTCGGCAGAAACCAATCACCTTCTTGAAGAACGCTTCGTACTCCGGCGTGAGCTCGTACTTCGCCTCGGCGAGCTCCCGCTCGGGGAAGACGGTCTGGTCCTCGGTGGACGCAGCCAGGTATGCGCGGACGTCGCCTCGCCGGCGTTGCACGACATGGCGGGCCAGCCGCTCGCGGTGCTTCCGATTCTTCTCCCCCGTGAGGTCCTCGGGGAGTGACAGGAGGTCTCTGTCGAGGAGACCGAGTAGCGAGCGGAAGTTGTCGGTCTTGCCGCTGTGCGGTGTGGCGGTGACGAGCAGGACGTGCCGGTCCTCGTCCTCTGTGAGCTTCTGGAGCAGGGCGTGACGCTGCTGGGCGGCCTTCCGGCCTGCGCCCGCGTCCGTACAGGTATGGGCCTCGTCCACGATGACGAGCTCCGGGCAGGCCCGGGCGAAGGTCTCGAATCGCCGCTGGGACTTGATGTAGTCGAGCGAGACGACGACGTGTGGGTGGCGGTCGAAGAGCGACTCGCCGATTCCGAGGTCGCGCTCCAGGCGGCGCGCGGTGCTTGGAAGGACCAGTGCCGCGTCGATGTGAAACTGCTCCTTCATCGCGCGTTGCCACTGCTCGGACAGGTGCGGTGGGCACAGCACGGCCATGCGTTGCACCTCGCCCCGGTCGAGCAGCTCGCGGGCGATCATCAGCGACTCGATGGTCTTCCCCACCCCGACGTCGTCCGCGATGAGCATCCGCACCGGGTCCTGCCGGAGCGCCATCAGGAGCGGCACGAGCTGGTACGGGCGCGGCTCGACGTTGATCCGGGCGAGCGAACGGAAGGGACCGGCCGCGGACCGGAAGCCTAGACGGACCGCATCGCGAAGGAGCGAGCAGGAGAGGTGATTGCCGAGGTCTTTGCTCGGATCCGGCAGCGGAAAGCTCGCCGGTTCCACCTTCTCCAGCGGCAGGTAGATGCCCGCAATTTCGTCATCGGTGCCGCCAAGAGGTCGGAGGACCAGCAGCTCGTCCTCCTGCTCGGACTCCGGCAGGACCACCCATTCGCGACCTCGCGCATTGACGAGGGAACCGACCTCGAACCTCATGCTTCCTTTTTCTCCTTGTCGGGCAGGAGCGCCGTCAGGAACGGGCTCGGGGTTCCGACCCAGGTGATGGCCAGCTCGTCTCTGGCCCGCGTCATCGCCACGTAGAGCAGACGCCGCTCGCGGTCCTCGGCCGCCGCGAGGTCCCGCGGGTCCTCATAGGCAGCGAGCGCGCCAGGGCTGGGCAGGGTCTTCGCCGAACAGTCACAAAGCAGCACCGCCTTGAACTCGAGTCCCTTCGCGCGGTGCATCGTCCCCACCTGCACGTCGTCGTCCGGCGTCGGCCCCTCGTCCCCGAGCTCGTGGGCGTTGATGTCGTGCGCGCTCAGCGCGGCTAGGATCTGGCGCGCTCGCCGGCGGGTTCGCGAGAAGATGCCGATGGCGTTCGGGCTGAGCCCATGCTCGAGCCAGCGTGCGACTCGCCGCGCCGCCTCGTCCGCCTCGACCTCGCGGCTCTCGTAGCCCTTCAAGACCGGCTCAGGGCCCCGCAGAAGGCTTCGCGTCCCCGTACGGGTCTGCGTGCCTCCATCGAGGTCGTCGGACTCGATGCCGAGGACGCGGTCGGCCGCCTTCCGAATCTGCTCGGTGGTGCGGTAGTTCAGCCGCAGGATGTGCGACCGACCACGCGTCTCGATGCCGAGGGCGGCGAGGCTGAACCCACCTGGGTAGATTCGCTGACCGGCGTCGCCGAAGAGCATGAGCCCGCCGGGGTTCTCGCGGGTGAGGGCCGCGAGGAACGTCAGTGCCGGCGGCTTGAGGTCTTGCACCTCGTCCACGAGCACCGCGTCAAAATCCGATCTGGACTGGCCTCCTTCGAGGCGTGCCGTGGCCGTCCGGCAGATGCTCGCCCAGTTGTACTTGTGTTGGCTCGCGAGGTCGGCGAGCGCGGACTCGAACACACGCCAGAGCACCTTGCGGTCGGCGACCGAGAGCGGCCGCCCGCGTCCCGTGCGACGAGCCGTGCGGTACTCCTTCCAGCTCTGAATGCCGTGGGGCTCGATGACCGCGTCCCACTCCGCGCGAACGAAGCCGGCGTCGAACTTGGCCGCGTGCCGCAAGCGAAGCCGGTCGAGCAGGCGATGGATCTCGTCCGGGTTGGCAGGAGTCATTCGGCCATCAGACTTCCGCGCGACCGAGAGCCCCCGGCTGTGCACGGTAGATACGCGAATCCGACTGAGCTCGTCCTCCGTGCAGAACAGCTTCATCTGCCGGAGGAGGTTGTCGGCGAGGGTGGTCACGAACGTGGTGAGGAGCACTCTCTGGCCCTGGCGCGCGAGGTGCCGCGCCCGGTGCATGGCGACTGTGGTCTTGCCGGTGCCGGCAGAGCCAGTGACCTTCGCCGGGCCCTTGAACGTCCCCTCGACGATCTTGCGCTGGGTCGGATGTAGGAAGGCGATCCATCGCGAGAGCGGCGCGTTCAAGACGGACTGGATGTCCGACTCGTCCTCGACGACGTAGAAGCGGTGACCCACCTCGGGGCTCTCGGTGATGGGCTGCTCCGGGGCCACCGGCGCAGGAGGTGTGACGAGCTCACCACCGGCCACACGCAAGAGGCGCTCGGCCACGTCCTCCGGGAGCTTCACGCACACGTCGAGGAGCTGGTCGTCGTCTGCCACCTCCCGCAGGACGGGAAGCCAGCTCTCGGGAGTGCCGAGGCTCAACAGGTATTCGTCCGAGTGATCGGCGAGGAGCGCTCGAGGCGCAGTCCGCGCCGGCTCCGGCAGGACCTCTCGGACGTCCTCGACGACCTCGACGACCTGGAGCGAGCCTGTGACCGGATGTCGGCCGATGTCCCGACGTTCAGCCCATCGATAGGCCGGGTCGTGGTGGTCGACGTGGAGGGCAACCCAGGTGTCGCCGTCCTTGAAGAGGATCGCTCGGATGTCTCGTGAGACGCGCCCCGACCACACGTTGTCGGCGCGGGCGCCGTTGACGCGCTCCAGGCTGATTCCGGGGTTCGCGGGGTTCTTCTGAAACTGACTGATGAAGTCGAGCACGCGCGCCTTTTCAGACGCGGAGAAGTTCACCACCGCGGGGAGGAAGCTATCGGCGAGGAGGAACGAGGCGCCCATCCTTACGCTCCCAGTTTCCCGAGGACCTCGTCCTTGGAGCCCGCGCTCGTCGGATCGAGGGCGAGGGCGAGGCCGCCGCGCTCGGCGATGAAGGCAACCGCCGCTTCGGCTCCTTGCTCTCGCACATCGAGGAGCTTGATGCTCTTGCCATCTCGCTCGACTTCAGCGTGGAAGAAGCCGAAGACCTCGCCGGACTGGCCTCCAACGTCGCCACCCGAGCGTACGGTGATTCCGTTGACCTCGTCGAGGGCAGCGACCAGGGGCTGCCAGTCGTCGTCGAAGTCCTCGAGGTCGAGCGCGGCGGGCGCAGCCGGCGCCGGCGTGCTGCCGGGGGGAGGCATGGTACCGAGCGTCCCAAACACGCTCGGGTATCGGCGGAGGATCTCCAGCCAGTCCGCCTCGTGGTGGAAGCGGATGACCGCGTAGCCGAGATCCTCCAGCTCATCCCGCTGCTGGTGGTCCTTGGCCTTCTGCGCCTCGGTGTCGTGCGGCGGACCGTCGATGAAGATGGCCGCGCCCTCGCTCGCGTAGAGGAAGTCCGGCTTCACGCCGGCAGATTCGATGAGCTTCTGGCCATCGGAGGGCAGCTTGAGGCTGCGGCGGTCGATGAGATCCAACCAGCGGCGTTCGAGGTCGCTGTCGCAGAGGCGCGCGAGCCGAGCGACGTGCTCGTGCCTCGGCTCGGCCTTCGGGGAGGTCTTCACGGTCGCGCGCGTGAGGTCCTCGAGCAGGTCGCGGATCGCCATGCGGTCGAGGTGCCGATGGTCGCGCTGGTTGAAATAGGAGAGCAGACAGTCGTAGCAGGCCGCCTCGCACTTCTCGCGCGCATTCGGTGCCTTCTCCTGGTCCTCCAGCGTGTCGGGGTCGAAGTGGCAGAGCTCGAGCGCTCGCGTGGCCACGGCGGCCAGGGCGCTCGGGTCCTCGGTGAGCTGGCGCAGGACGCCGGCCCCGCCCTCCGACGCCTCGTAGAAGAGGATGCTCCGTCGGTCGTCCGCATCGGGCAGAGGCTCGGCCACGAGCTCTCGGTCTTCGAGCTGGTACTCCACCTGAATTGCGGCCTTGAGGGCCGCCTGGAGGGACGCCATCACTTCGAGCGTGAGAGGCTCGCTCGGGGTGAAGACGAGGCAGTTCCGGCGGTCCTCGACGTAGGGGACGACGCGCTCGACGCGATTCGAGAGCGGGTCGTCCGGGTCGTCGTCGATCTCCTGGTTGCGAGACCAGAACCCCCGCTCCACGTCGAGGAGGAAGCCGACCTGATCCTTGTTCTGGCGGCGCCGCCAGCCCAGGTTGATGCGCCACAGTGTCGCCGCCCCGCCGTAGGTGAGCGTCGCGCTGGCCGCGCCCTCCGCATCGAGCACGGCGGCTTCCTGCGCGGAGACGACGCCGCCCCGTGAGGCGAAGCGCACGCCGCTCTTGAGCTCGTAGCCGAGACGGAAACGCTCCTCCTCGTCCGAGTTGATGCGATCGCGACGTCGGGTCGCGACGTTCTGCATGCGGAAGAGGTTCTCCCAGGCGGCAGGGAGGTCGGCGCCGCAGTGCTCGCAGAGGTCCGGCGGCGGCTCGTCACTCAGCGGATGGATGTAGCCGCAGGCGCCGCACTGCACGCCGCGCCGCGTCATGCTCGAACCGTCGGTGTCGACGGGGAGGATGACCTTGTTGATCACGTACCGAGAGCCCTCGTGATAGATGATGCTCCGCGGCCCGAACTCCGAGATGGCGAGGAAGCGGGGGCGGTTGACGAAGTCGTCGCTGCCCCTCGGGCCACGACGCCCCGGTAGGAAGGCCGACAGCGGCAGACGCGGGAAGTTGTAGCCGGGCAGGAAGCCTTCGCTCGCGAAGTAGCGGTAGCTGTAGAAGTCCGAGTGCGTCGACTCGGTGTGCTCCAGCAGCAGCCGGAGTTGGGCCTCCGCCTCGGCGCGTAGCCGGCCCGCTCTATCGCGGTCACGTCGCTCGCGCGAAGCGTCGAGCACGATGCGCTGCTGGCGCTTCGACTGATTCAGCGCGGACGTGTAGAGCGTCCGCCATCGGTTGCAGGCTTCGTCGAAGCTGCGGGGAAGCTGGTCGAGCACCCGCGTCACCCAAGTCTCGACCGTCTCCTCTGGCCCAAGCAGCCCGCCGATGGCCTCCGCGAGCGCGACGCTGGCGCGGGCGCGGGCGCGATCGCGGAATCGCACATCGTCCAGCGCGGCCTTGATGTCGGGGAGAAGCTCGAGCGTGGGCTCGTCGCCGGAGACGTCCAGAACCTCCGCGAGGGAGTTGCCCAGGGCGAGCTTCGACTCGGCCAGCCACACCGCGTGAACGTGCGCGCGAAGGAGGTCTTCGTTCGCGAGGTCGAGTCGCGGCGCCGTCACCGCACCGGAGACCATGCGGTCGGGGTACTTGAAGAAGTACTGGTCGTGCGGGCTGCCCGCCGAGCAGTAGGTGATCACGAGGGCGGGCTGCCCGCTCCGCCCCGCCCGGCCCGAGCGCTGGGCGTAGTTCGCCGGGGTCGGCGGGACGTTCCGCATGTTGACGACGTTCAGCGACGCGATGTCGACCCCGAGCTCCATCGTCGGCGAGCAGAAGAGCACGGGCAGCTCGGCCCGCCTGAACCGCTCCTCGCGCTCCTCGCGGATGTCGCCGGGGACCTGAGCGGTGTGCTCTCGCGCCTCCAGGTCTTTGATCTCGCCCGTGTCGGATCGGTAGTAGTCGACGAAAAACGGGTTCGTGCGCAGACCCTCCTCGGGCTTGTTGGGGACGCGGATCGGATCGTGGAACGCCTCCTCGCCGCTCCCGGCGTGCCACACCAGCGCGGATGCGTTGACCTGGTAGCCAGGGACGTCGCCGTCCTTCTGCGGTTCGAGAGCGCGGTGGACGATGCCGGGCACGGTGAGCGCTTCGAGGAGCTCGCGGATTATCTGCTCCGTGTCTTCGAGTCGCAGACGGCCGTCGGGTGCGTATTGCGAGAGGTTCCGGCGGAGCCAGATGCCCAGGCCGCCGCGCGACGACAGGTAGACGAAGCGCTCGCCATACTTCTTGCTGTCCTTGGCCCTCGACCGCGGAAGCACGATGGCGCTCCGCTCCAAAGAGTCGAGTTGGTCGAGCGCCCAAGGCGGGATGAGGTACTGGCCGGAAAGCTGCCGAATGGACTCCTGCTCGACCGGATCCAGGTGCCGGGCCCGAACCGCCAGCTCCCGGCGCATATGGTCGAGGAGCGTCCGGCAGACGTGGAGCCGGTCCTCTCCCGTTGCATCCGCGAGAGCCGGGTGCAGCGACGGCCAGACTTCCTTGTCGTGGACGAACTCCGTGAGGGACAGATAGTCGATTCGCAGGAGCCCGGACTGCTCGAGGTTTGGCGAAGTCAGGCGCCACCCGCGTCGCAGGTCCTGGTAGACGTAGTACCCAAGCACCTCACGCAGGGCGCGCTGCGTATCCTCTAGCGCGACGTACTTCACATTGGGATTGATGGCGTAGAGGGACAGCGGCAGGTCGAGAGCGTCGAAGACGCGGCTTGTCAGCCGGTCGTGCCGCAGCCCCTCGTCGCCCCCATCGGCGACGGCCTTCCAGAGCGCCGACCGAATCACGGTCACTTCCAGGAAGTCGTTGAAGTGCCCCGCCTGGAGAGAAGCATCCTGTCGATTGTCCGTGAACGACAGCAACTTCCGCGCCGCGCGGTCGAGCGAGGTCTCCTTTCGCAGCTTCCGCAGCACGCTCATCGAAACGATGGTCGTCGCGGTGCTGCGTCCTTCGGTGCCGAGTGTAGCCAGCTTGCCGAAATCGGAGCGCTGGCGGCTGCCGTACTCGACGCCGCATTGGAGGCAGAAGCGGAACGGCGCGGTGAGCCACGTCGCTCGAACGCTCCCGTCGCCTTCGATAGCGCCCGGCGAGACGAAGACGTTCTTCGGCACGTGGTCCGTACGACTCTTGCGGATGCGAGGCTGCCCCCGGTGCTCCTCGAGCCAGGAGTCAGGCAGACGCTCGATGAGCTCGTCCCCACCGTCCGGCCATCGCTTGTCATCGCTCAGGAAACAGAGGTAGCCGGGGTTTCCGTCGTCGTTGCTGGCCTGGTCGCCGATGTCCCTCGGTTCGAAGCGAAACACCCCTTCTCCGGTGACCCGACGGACAACGTAGTACTCCTGGCCGCACTCACGGCAAAACGCGAGGGGGAGCAACACCTTCTCGCGGTCCGAGCCGGGCACGTACTGCTGGGCCTGGAGGGTGATGTGCCGGTCCGCGGCTGGTTCAGGGGAGGCGTAAACCGCATCGCCCTTTGAGACGAACTGGTGGAGTCGGAACGCGAACAGCGAGCGGTCGTTTTCGTCCTTGCAGTGGTAGGCCGATAGCAGCGTTCGCTGGAGCAGCCTCGAGCACCGCTCCTTCCAGATTTCCGTGGGCAGCCCCGCGTCCAGGCAGAGCTTCCGCACGGCGCCGTGTTCGCCGAGCATGGGTTTCGGCGGCTGGCGAGTCAGTCGGCCTGATTCAGGCTCGGACCGCAGCCCGAAGTTCTCCTCGATCCACACGACCAAGGGGTGCGCGAGGAAGGCATCACGGTTCGTCGCGTCGGGGAGGTCCTCCGCCTCGATCGCCGCACGGAGCGCGTTCTTTGTGGTCTCGGCGTCGGTCGAAGCCGGCTTGGCGACCCTGTGCAGCGTCTCCCCGATGATTCGACCAGGAGGCAGCGTGGCCCCGAAAACCTCGGACGCGACCTCAGCAACCTTGGCCTGCTGGTCGGCCCAGGTGCCCCCACTGGCCATCGTTGCCGAGGTACCGACGTGGAGGAGGTCCGGGGCGTTGCATGCATCCCGCACCCGCCGGACGAGCAGCGAGACGTCGGCCCCCTGACGCCCGCGGTACGTGTGGAGCTCGTCGAGTACCAGGAAACGAAGCCCTTGGGCGGCCTGGACGAGCTGACTGTCCCACGGACGGGTCAGCACGAGCTCCAGCATCACGTAGTTGGTGAGGACGATGTCCGGAGGGTTCGCGATGATCTCGTTACGCTCGTCTTTGCTCTCCTGGCCGGTGTAGCGGCGGAACGTCACCGGGGGCTTGCCCGGCGGGTAGCCACGCTGGAGGAACTTCTCCAGCTCACCCAACTGACTGTTGGCCAGCGCATTCATCGGATACACGACGATCGCCTGGACCCCCTTGCCACTTCCGCGCCGGAGGACGTGGTCGACGATCGGGATGATGTAGCTCAGGCTCTTCCCCGAGCCCGTGCCGGTCGTGAGGACGTAGTTGTCGCCAGCGCGGGCGGCGCGGATCCCCTCGACCTGGTGTCGGTGCAGCCGGAACGGCCGCGCCATCGAGCCATCCTCGTTTTTGGCGGCGAAGATCTTGAGGCACTCGGGGTGCAACTCGCCGGCCTCAACCAGGGTCTGCATCGGCTCCCCCGGCTCGAACGCGGGGTTGAGCTGGATCAGGGGCTCGGGCCAGAGATAGCCCCCGTCCATTTCCCGTTCGACGTACTCCCGAATCCGGTCATCGCGGATCTCCAGGAAACTACGGACGTACGACCCGTAGTCTCTGACAACTTTGTCGCGAAGATCGAAAACATCCATTCGCACATCCCCGTGCCCGCGACGGGACACGATCCTACCGGGTCATTGCCGTCACGAGCTCGATACCTCCGAGGCGCCTCGATGAGACCCTCACCCCGGGCGGCCCAAGACCATATTTTGGACGGGCGCCGACCATAGCCGAGTTGCGAGCAAGACGGAACAGCCTTTGTGCTAGCGACGGCGGCCAGGGCTCTCGATCTCGCGGCGCCTGATCCGTCCGGATGCGTCCATCGAGCCCTGCCAGCGCACGTCTATCGGAGCGCGCACGCTCACGACGAGGTGCTTTGTGCGAGGTTCGCTTCCCAGAGGGCCGCTCTCGTCCAGACGCCGCCCATCACCGGGATCGGCCCTCGCCGGGGCCCCGCGCTCGGCTCACGCCGTCGTGGCCCGTCTCGAACGACGCGACGCCCGTTTTTCCTCGACGGAAGGGTTCGGAACGCGCCCACGCCCGCGAAACTGGGAAAAGAGCCTTCCCGAAGGGCGCCTTGACAGAATGTCCGACCCGCGAGCGATTTTTCTGACCGGGCCTCCGCAGATTGTGAACCCAAGTCATCTGGGACGGAAGAACTGACAGAATGTCAAACGATCGAGCATTTCCGGCTGGAAACTCGCGCAGAACGCTAACTCCAAAGTTCTGGACCTGCGAACTGACAGAATGGCGAAACGTCAGACTTCTGCGGTCGGGAACCCACGGAGATCGTTACGGGAATCATTTTTCTGGAGTCCATCGGAAACCAAGGGCCGCCGACAACGATGAAGGTCTCGTCAGCGCGGCGTAACACCTCGACACGGGGTCGAGCTGGGGACGTCGCCGGAGGACAGACCATGGACAACATCGATGTCACTTCCTACGTCACCCGCGCCCGCTTCAGCGCCATGCGCGGGCTCTTCATCGCGCGCGCCCTCCTGGACGCCGCCCCGCCCAACCCGAGCGACCGCATCCACCGCGCGCTCGTCTACATCCGCGAGACCGGGGAGCAGCTCCGGCTCGCGGTCGACGAACGAGCGACATCATCGCCAAGCAACATGCGCAAACTCGACGCCACCCTCGACGCGGGGTGGCTCTGCCTGCGCGGGGCCCTGGAGGCCCTCGCCCGCCTCGTCGGCACCGACGCCGGCAACCGCGCGGCCGCCATCCACAGCCAGGTCTTCCCGAACGACGGTGAGTTCCTGCGCTTCACCTACCCCGACCAGTGGGCCGGCAGCGACCTCGCCCTCACCCGCATCGCCGAGCGCGACCTCGAGGAGGCCATCAACGAGCTGGTCGGCCCCGAGGTCCTCCCCTACATCCGCTCCGCGCACGAGGCCTTCGGCACCGCCCTCGGCCTGAACGCCAACACCCCCAAGCCCCAGGACTCCGCCGCCCTCCGCAAGGCGATCGGTGACCTCTCCTTCGCCATCGCCGAGTACGCCCGCCTCATGGCCGGCGAGCTCGACCGCACCGACGCCGAGAGCCGCGAGCGCTTCCTCAGCGCGATGTCCCCCATCGACGCGCAGCGCGCCCGCAACCGCCGTGACCGCGACACCAGCTCGCCGGAGCCCACCGACACCGACGAGCCCGTCGTGAACCTCGACGAGCCCATGCCCGAGCTCGACGAGCCGACCCCCCAGGCCTGATCGAGCTCGCACTCACCGAGGCCCCGCCGGAGCACCCGCTCCAGCGGGGCCTCACCTCGTTACGGGCACGGAGCTGGCTGCCGCGGCGAGCTGAAGGTGGCGGTGCCTGGAACGTCCGGCTCAGGAATCGTTCGGAAGCACTGTGACCGGCAGCCACTGAGCCATTCTTGCGGTCGGCCCTGTCTCCTCAGGCGAGAGAGTTCGGGTGACGGGAATCGCTTGCTCCAGTCGGTATGCGTGCCGGGATGTGTATTCCACCAGCCAGTGGAGGTCCTCCGTCGACGTGCGTACACCCGCGTCTCGGACCAGGGTGGCGACCTGAAGTTCATCTACGAGCGAGAACCCCAAACCCGCCGTTACCAGGCCATCGAGAAGGGTCGCGGTTAACTCGCCCCGATCGTCGGCGTTGGCCGTGATAGTGCGAAACGCGCTCTCAGGATCGAAGCGCTCCCAGGTCTCGATGCCGCGCGCGGAGGCGAAGACGTGCTTCGCCATATGCCTCACCCAAAGGAGTGCACGGTGGGCATGTTGGATGCGTTCGCCTATCGACGCATGAGCCGCACCGGCCCGCGCCAACGCCGCTCGTGTCGCCGGATTCTCGACGAAAGGCTCCATCGTGATTCTCGAGTAGTCCGCGCCGCAGGCCGTGACCGCCTCACGCAAGCATTCTTCCGCCGCGGCGCTCAGGGCGCCGAGCTGGGGCACCGTGGGCGCCACGCCTTCGTGCTGTGCCGCGTTGCGAACTTCGCGGTGCGGCAGGAAGCCCGCGCCCGCCGGCACCCAGGTCGCGGTCTTCTTGGCCAACTTCTGGAAGCTGAGGAACCCGCCGCCGTGAGCGCCATGGTGAGAGAGAACCGCCTTGAGCGCAGTCTCCACCGCCTGGTCCATCAACAGCGCGGCCTGAATGCGCCCCGCGCCATCGCCGCGGGTCTTGAGACCGTCGCCGTCGATGAGCCCCTGCTTGGCTGCGAGAAGCCGCTCCGCTGTCGACGCAGCCATCGCGCCCGTCGTCATGACGTCCTCAGCATGAACGCGAGCTGGTCCAAGGTGAGAAGCGCGATCATAGCGCTCTTCGGCCCAAAGTCGTTTTCCGGCGCGACACCGTGGCTCACAGAGTGACGGCCCACCCCCTCGGGCGCATCCGCGTCGAAGCTCTTGAAGAAGACCCGACGCAAGTACTCCTCGAACCGATAGGGGTGGAGCAGACTGAACGGGTGGCGCTCCTCTCGCTGGTCGGTGGCAGCGGCTCGAGCCAGGGCGGCGGCGCTGTAGTTCCCTGGGTCCACCGTCCGCTTCCATGTCCGGAGGACGCCCTCGATGCGAGGATAGAGGAGGCCGGTCGCGCTGACGTAGTCTTCGGCCTCAAACCGCTCGATTGCACATTCGAGTATGGTTTTGTGGCCCTCGAAGAGCGGCTGCTGGCGTGCGAGATCGCGAATGGCCGGGGTTGCCGCGCGCACCTCCGCGAGCATCTCGGCAACCAGCTCATCGAGGTCCTGGTGGTTCCGGAAACTCTGATCCGTCGCATTCCGGAAAATCTGAGCCCCCTCGGAGGAAGGGGCGCGGATGATGATGCTGGCGATAGCGATGGCCGCCATGATGCAGGCGGTGGAGGAAGGCGAC
>JAYZQJ010000187.1:0-52996 GCA_036149055.1 Myxococcota bacterium
CGCGCCGCTGCACCGGCTCCGCGGGGCCCCCCCTGCCCACTCCGGGACCTCGCTCCGCTCGGCCCCGACCCCAGCGCGGGGCGCTGGGTCCCCTGCGGCTCGCGCGCGCGCTGCGCGCGAGCTGGCCGCCCGCTGCCGCGGGCTCGAACACAGGGGGTGGCGCGTGCGGCGACCGCGCTGCGCTCGTCGCCTGCCGTGGTCTCGGGTCAGTGCCGTGGAAGCGGCGGGGGTGCCCCGGCGCCATGGTTTGCCACCTCTCGAGTTTCTGGGCAGGGGCGGGTCCGCCCGGGTCCGCCCCCGCCCCCCGCTGCCCACTCCGGGACCTCGCTCCGCTCGGCCCCGACCCCAGCGCGGGGCGCTGGGGGCCCTGCGGCTCGCGCTCGCGCTGCGCGCGAGCTGGCCGCCCGCCGCCGAGGGTTCGAACCCGGGGGATGGAAGCGGGGCCGGGGTCGGACCCAGGCTCGCGCCGCGCTCGGTAGAGGTCGATGAACCGACGCCGAATCCGGGACCGACGCCGAATCCGAGTCCGAGACCGACGCCGAATCCGGAACCGACACCGAGTCCGAATCCGGGACCGATTCCGAGACCGACGCCGAGTCCGAGACCGACGCCGAATCCGAGACCGACGCCGAATCCGAGACCGACACCGACACCGAGTCCGAGACCGAAGCCGAATCCGAGACCGACGCCGAATCCGACTCCGAGACCGACGCCGAATCCGAGACCGAGTCCGAGGCCGACGCCGAGTCCGAGACCGAATCCGAGACCGACACCGAGTCCGAGACGAAGGAGCCCGGGGACGATCTTCCCCATTTCCCCAAGAGCGCGGGAGCGACGCGACCGGCGTTGTCGTCAGCTATTCCTCTTCGCCTCCCGCCTCCCATCTCCCTCACCGCGCCGACCACGAAGCGCTCGGTGTCGGGGTCGACGAGGAGCGGGATGGGGAACCAGGCTCGATTGCGGGTATGGTGCGCGGCTGTCGTGCGTGGTCGCTGTTGGCTCCTGCTGCTCCTCGCGTCTCTGACGCCCGCGGTCTCGCGCGCGCAGGACGCGCGTCCGCTGTCGCGCGCGGCGCGGCGCACGGGACCGATCGCGCTCGACGGTCGGCTCGACGAGCCGGACTGGCAGCGGGCGCCGATCCTCGCCGACTTCGTCGAGCGGGTGCCCGATCCGGGCGGGACGCCGCCGGTGCGCACCGAGGCTCGGGTGCTGGTGGACGACGGCGCGGTGTACGTCGGGGTGACGAGCTACCTGGCGCCGGGGGAGACGCCGCGGGCGCTGGAGCTGACCCGGGACTCGTTCCGCATCTGGAGCGACGACGCGGTGACGATCAAGTTCGACGTGCGCCGCGACCGGCGGAGCACGGTCGGCTTCGCGGTGAACCCGGCGGGCGCGCAGATCGACTTCGTCGCGCTCGACAACGGGCGCTCGTTCCGGCGCGAGTACGACGCGGTGTGGGAGGCGGGGACCCACGTGCGCGAGGACGCCTGGGTGGCCGAGTTCCGCATCCCCTCGGCCGCGCTCCGGCTGCCGCCGGGGGACGAGCACCGGATCTTCGGCTTCAACGTGACCCGCGATCACAACGCGCGGCAGGCGACCTACGACTGGTCGCACCTGCCGCCCGAGTTCGGCGCCGCGTCGGCGATGCACTACGGCGACCTCGGCGGCCTCGCGGGGCTCGGCGGCGGGCGGGTGCTGATCGTGAACCCCTACGTGCTCGCCACCTGGCCGGGGCGCGCCGAGTGGAACATGCCGATCGAGGTCCGCGCCGGGGGCGAGCTCCGGACGCGGCTCGGCGAGGACATCTGGGGCGAGCTGACCTTCCTCACCGACTTCGCCGAGGTCGACCTCGACTCGCAGGTCGTGAACCTCGACCGCTTCCCGCTGTTCTTCCCCGAGCGCCGCCCCTTCTTCCTCACCGGCCTCGACGTCTTCCAGTTCGGCGCGCTCGAGGAGGCGCAGCTCTTCTTCACCCGCCGCATCGGCCTCGACGCCCGCGCCAACCCGGTGCCGATCTACGGCGGCCTCAAGGCCTACGGCCGCGAGGGGATCTTCTCCTTCGGCGTGCTCGACGTGGCGACCGGCGCCACCGAGACCACCCCGGCGGCCAACTGGGGCGTGGCGCGGGTCCGCGCCAACCTCGGCGAGGCCTCGTACGTCGGCGCGCTCGTCGGCAGCCGGGCGAACCTCTCCGGCCCGGACGGCCTCCTCCCCGGCGACCTCGACCCGGCGCCGCACTGGTCGGTCGGCCTCGACGGTTTGGTGCGCGCGCTCGACGGCCGCCTCGAGCTCAACGGCTTCGGCGCGTTCACGCACCGCGAGGGCGAGGAGGCGGCCGAGGGCCTCGCCGGCCGGGCCGAGGCGCGCTGGCGGGGCGAGGCGTGGATGCCGTCGATCAGCGCGCTCTACCTGCAGGAGGGCTTCGAGCCGGAGCTCGGCTTCGTGCGCCGCCCCGCGATCGTGCAGGGCAACGCGTCGAGCCCGGTGGTCCTCCGTCAGCCCGCCCGCGGCCTGCGCACGCTGACCCTCGGCCTCGCCGGGCGCGTGGAGGCGAGCGACACCCTCGAGGAGCTGCTGCGGCTCTCGGGCGGCTGGTCGATCGTGCTCGAGACCGACGAGCGCCTCAGCTTCTCGGCCGACGCCGACTACGTGCAAGACGTCGTGCGAGAGCCGTTCACCCTCGCCGGCCAGATCGACGTCGAGGCCGGCGAGTACCGCGGCGTGCGCGCCCACGCGGGCTTCGCCACGCCCGACAGCCGCAACCCGGTGCTCGCCCTGGACCTGACGGCGCAGAACGCGTTCTTCGGCGGCTCGCTCTACCGGGCCGACGTCAGCGTCTCGGCCGCGTTCGGCGCGCACTTCCGGGCGGAGGTCGGCGCCTCGGGGGCCCTCCTCGACTTCCGCGATCACGAGCTCCTGCCGACCCTCGCCGTCAACTCGCTGTTCAGCGTCACCCCCGACCCCTTCGTCGTCATCGACGCCGTCGGGCAGCTCAACACGGTGGCCGAGCGCTTCATCGGCATGCTGCGGCTGCGCTGGCGCTACCTCCCGGGGAGCGACCTCTTCCTGGTCTGGCGGGAGGTCGTGGACTACCTGGGGGGCGTGGTGGCGACCGAGGAGCGCGTCACGCTCAAGGTGAGCTACCGCTACGACGCGGTCCTGTGATGCAGACGATCTTCGAGACCGAGCGCCTCCTCGCCGGGGTGTGGGATCCCCCGCGCCACGCGCCGGCGGCCTTCGCCATCTACGGAGACCCCGAGGTCACCCGGACCATCGGCGGGGACACCGTCCCGGACGTCGACGCCCTGGCGACCCGGATGAGGGAGGCCCTGAAGCGCTACGCCGGCTACGGCGCGCCCTTCTGCTGGGCGCCGCTGTTCCGCAAAGAGGACGCCGCGCTCGTTGGCGCCGCCCTGCTCAAGCCGCTCCCCGACGCCAACCTCCAGCCCACCCCCGACATCGAGGTCGGCTGGCACCTCGCCCGCGCCTGGTGGGGCCACGGCTACGCCACCGAGGCCGGCCGCGCCCTCATCGCCCGCGGCTTCGCCCACCTCGACGTCGACACCCTCCACGCCGTCGTCGACCCCGGCAACACGCGAAGCGAGGCCGTCGCCCGCCGCTGCGGCATGACCCACGCCGGCCGCACCTCCCGCTGGTACGGCAAACGCCTCGAGCACTACCTCATCCACCGCCCCGTTTGATGGAGGTCTGCATCGTTCCCGCCGTGCTCGGGGGTTTCGCGGAAGAGGGAGAGGGGAGGATGGAGGCGAGGAGAAAATAGCTGGCCCCAGCGCCGCCGATCTCCGTTTTCAGCGTTCAAGCTCGCGTCCGGGCTCGGAAACTCCGAGTTCGAGGTTCTGCTCTCGAATTCGAGAGCTGATTGATAGCGCGAATCAACTGGACTCTGAAGTCAGAGAGTTTTCGGTAACGCGTATCGAGATCTGCTCTGAGCTCAGAGCCCAATTGATAACTGGAATCGACTGAACTCTGACCTCAGAGCCCAGTTGATAGCGCGAATCAACTGGACTCTGAGCTCAGACCCTTTTCGATTGCGAATATCAAACAGAGCTCTGCGCTCAGAGCCCAGTTGATAGCCGGAATCGAAAACTCTCTGAGCGCAGAGCAGAATCGTTGTCGATCTGATTTTCGCGCTCGAGCCCAGAGCCCAGTTGATAATCGGAATCGACTGGCCCCAGCCCACCCGCCCCGGTGTTCATCGCGAGCTCCTTGGGTGACGAGGACGCAGAGCCCGCCAAACCGTGGCCAGCCCCCATCCCGCAGCCACCCCACCCCTTTGCGTCTTTGCGCCTTTGCGAGAGTAATTTCGCTCCCGAAGCGTCCATCACGAACGAAGCCGACAACCCGAGACCCGGCGAGCCCCCATCCCGCGGCCACCCCACCCATCTCTGCGTCTCTGCGCCTCTGCGAGAGACAAATTGCCACCGAAGCCCGAAGCGTGAGCTTACAGCTGCAGGCCAGCCCCGAAGGCCACCGACCACTGGCGAGGGAGGTCGCTGGGGAGGTCGCCGTCGAGCTCGCCGGGCTTGGCCGCGTCGAACATGAACGAGCCGAGCAGGGTGAACCACTCGTAGCGGATCTGGAGGCCGCCGCCGATGCGCACGCGGGTGGAGCGCAGGGAGGGGAAGACCACGTTGTCGTTCAGCTCCGCGCCGCCCGCGGTGCAGTACGGCGGAGTGCCGAAGTCCGGGTCGTCGCGCGGCGGCGTCGCCGGGTCCGGGCGGCAGTCGCTGAAGGTGTCGGACTCGGGCGTGATGTCGACCAGCTCGCTGTCGACGAAGACGAACGCCACCTGGCCGTAGATCGACGGGATGATCTCGACCGAGTTGCCCACGATGAAGGGCTCGCTGATCACCAGGTCGACGCTGGGCACGGTGACGTTGAACTCGCCGTCGCCCATCAGGGTCTGCACCGAGCCGCGCACCGCGAGATCCGGGATCCAGCCGACCTCCTCGCGGAAGCCCTCCCAGAGCGCCCAGCGGACCTCGAGGCCGAGGGTCCAGTAGCTCGTGTTCGCGAGGTAGCCGACGTTGGTGCCGAGCTCGAAGCCGAACGGCAGGCCCTTGCGCACGTTCATCCGGCCCCAGGCGAGCACCGAGTCGGCGAAGCGGCTGCGGCCGCTCGAGCCCATGCCGTCGCCCTCGACCGCGCGGAACCAGGCGTCGCCGACCGCGTTGCCGTCGTCGTTGTCGATGCCGGTGAGCCAGCTCTCGAAACCGACGTAGATGCCGCGCACCCCGCGGGTCCCGGCCGGGGTCAGCATCGGCGGGATCATCGAGCCCGCGAACTGGGTCATGACCCGGCACCACGCGGGATCGTCGCGGGTGAAGCCCATGCCGCCGCCGCCGGTGTCGTCGGCGCAGTTCGACGCGCCGTCGACGCCCGCGGTCCGGAGACGAGAGGCGGCGATGTTCATGTCCTGCGCCGCGGCCGGCGCGCTGATGGACAGCAGGGTCGCGACGACGAGCGCGCTCGGCAGAAGGCGGTTCAAGGCAAGCGTCTCCGACCGCGACGCTACCGCTCCGAGGCGATTTCCGTCAACTCTTGGCGGCCGCGAGCCGCCGCGGCATGGTCCGGCGTGCCCGACGGCCCGAAGCTCCGCTTCCCTCCCCTCGAGACGCCCTTCCGGGTCGTGCTCGTCGAGCCGGAGATCCCTCCCAACACCGGCGCGGTCGCCCGGACCTGCGTCGGCACCGGCAGCGCGCTCCACCTGGTGGGCGAGCTCGGCTTCGACATCTCCGAGCACGCCGTCCGCCGCGCCGGGCTGGACTACTGGCCGCTCCTCGACCTGCACCGGCACGACGACCTCGACGGCTTCCGGGCCGCCCACCCGGACGCCCGCCTCCATCTGTTCAGCGCCAACGCGCGCGCCAGCTACCTCGAGGCGGACTTCCGCCCCGGCGACGCCCTGGTGTTCGGCAAGGAGTCGGTGGGGCTGCCCCCGGAGCTGGTCGCGAAGGAGCCGCGGGTCTGGGGCATCCCGACCGCCGGCGGCGTGCGATCGCTGAACCTGTCCAACGCGGTCACGGTCGCGCTCTACGAGGCGCTCCGGCGATCCGGCGCCCTCGACCAGACCGAGATGCGGTGAGCTCGTTGGAGGGTTTGGCGACCTCGCTGCGCTCGTCGCCTGCCGTCGCCTCGGGTCAGTCGTCGCGGTAGAGCGGGCCTGGGCCGCCCCGGCCCGACCGGCAAGGCCGGCTCGGGCTCCCTCCCGATCTCACGCGCTCGCGCGCGTGCGAGCTGCGGCAGTGCTCGCCGCACCTCGACCGGCTGGTCAGGGCTTCGGGTCCGTGGCAGCCTCGGTGGCTGCTCGTGCGCCGCTCTCTCCCGCTCGCGCTCCTCCTGAGCGCGCTGATCTTCGCGATCGACTCGCCACCGGCGGGCGCCGATCAGGCCGAGGTGACCCGGGAGGACCCCGAGGTCGAGGCGGAAGGCGCCGCGGCGGGGGCGGCGGAGTGCGACGCGTCGGCCGGCGGGGACGTCGAGGAGCTGATCGCCGATCAGCCCGAGGACCGCACCCTCGAGACGCCGCGGCCCACCCGCTGGCGCGAGTCGCGGGGCCGGCAGTGCCAGCGCTACCACGGGCGGGTGGTCTGCGACGGGCCGCGGCGGGTGCCCGAGCCGTTCGGCCCGGCGGCGGCCCGGGCGGTCCGGCTCGGCCTCGACGACGAGCGGCGGGTCGGCCGGCTGGCGCTGAACGGGCCGCCCGAGGAGCGCTGGCTCGAGGCGGTGGACGGCGACGCGGGCCCCGGGCTGCTCTGGCCGGTCCCGGGCGGCCGGTTCTGGCGGGGCTTCGGCCGACACCGGGAGCTGCGGCGCGGCCGCGGCGGTCGGCTGCGCCGGGGGCGACGACGCCGGCTTCACCGCGGGGTCGACATCGGCGCCGAGGCGGGCACGCCGATCCGCGCGGTGAACGACGGGCTCGTGCTCTACAGCTACAACGGCATGCGGGGCTACGGGAACTCGGTCGTGCTGCTCCACGGCGACGGCTCGGTGACCCTCTACGCGCACTGCCAGGCGACCCACGTGTTCGCCGGCCAGCGGGTGCGGCGCGGGCAGGTCATCGGGGAGGTCGGCCACACCGGGCTCGCCCACGGCGACCACCTCCACTTCGAGTGGCGCCAGGGCGGGCGACCGCGCGATCCTCTGCCGCACTTCGTCGGGCGCGAGACCGACGAGAGCCTCGCCGCCCGGTGATCCCGCGTGAAGTCGCGTCCTCGCCCGGGCGTCGGGGGGCCGTGAACTCGCGTTTACATTCGGGGCGATCTCGAACGTGATCCCCCTCCCAATGCGCCTAGCGTCCCCTGGCATGGTCCTGGCAACAGTTTCGGTGCGGCCATCCGCATGGAGGAGTCGAGCCCGATGAAGAACATTCTGCGCGCCCTGACCGTCGCGATCCCGATGTCAGCCCTGCTCTACGGCTGTCCCATCTACACGGGTGACGACGATCCCCCCTTCGCCTGCTCCGACGACGGCGACTGCCCCACCGGCGAGTCCTGCGTCCGGAACCGCTGCGTCCCGCCCGGCCCGACCTGCGCCGAGGACGCCGACTGTGACCGCGGCGAGGTCTGTGAGGGCGGCGCCTGCCAGCCCGGCCAGCGCTGCACCGACGCCACCGACTGCCCGGCCGGCATGCTCTGCGAGGGCGGCCTCTGCGAGAGCCCGCCCGACCGCTCCTGCCGCACCCACGGCGACTGCGCCGCGGGCGACTACTGCATGGCCGGCGAGTGCGCGCCCTCCGGGACCTGCGCCGACGACGGCGACTGCGACGCCGGCTTCTGGTGCGACTTCCGCGACACCTGCGTGCCGCGCGAGGACGGCGCCTGCCGCACCGCCGACGACTGCAGCGGCGACCAGCTCTGCATCGAGGGCCGCTGCGAGGCGCGCGACGACGCCTGCCAGTTCGACCGTCAGTGCGCGCCGGGCACCGTCTGCCTGAACAACCACTGCACCGGGGTCTGCACCGCGGACACCGACTGCGGCGCCGGCCAGAGCTGCCAGGGCGGCTTCTGCCGGGCCGACGGCACCGAGTGCACCCGCTCCAGCCAGTGCGGCGTCGGCGAGAACTGCGTCGACGGTCGCTGCCTCGACGACTGCTCCATCGGCGCGGTCTGCGGCATGGACGAGTACTGCGGCGACGACATGTTCTGCCGCCCCGACTGGCAGCCCGAGCCCTTCTGCACGATGGACTCCGACTGCCGCTCCGGCCGCGTCTGCCGCGACGGCGTGTGCCGCACCCCCTGCCCGTCGATGACGGACGAGGAGTGCCGCCGCTTCGACTCGCAGGTGCCCGAGTGCCGTCAGGACACCGGCAGCGGCGAGTACCTCTGCAACGCGACCAACGAGCTGATGCCGGAGTGCCGCGTGGCCGACGACTGTGACGCCGGCCAGGACTGCCTCGACGCGGTCTGCCGCAACCGGCGCTGAGCTTCCGTACGACTCCTCCAACACCATCTCACCATTGCTCGACAGACGCCCCCCTCGGCTCGCCCCGAGGGGGGCGTCGCCCTTCCGTCGGGTCGGGGACGATCCCCATTGAACCCGCCCGCGGCCGCTGTACCCTCACTGCGATGATCCGCAGTCGCTTCACCCAGGGGATCGGCCTCGCCGTCACCCTCGCTTGCTTCGCGCTCCTGCCGAGCCACGGCCACGCCTACATCAACCAGGTCGACGGCACGGTCTTGCCCGTGTCGACCAACCTGCAGCAGTGCCTCGACTCGAGCACCGGCGAGGGGGTGTCCGGGGCGCTGAACGCCATCGCCGACGCGGCCGTGATTCCCGAGGCCTACCGCCCGGTCTTCGACGCGGTGAGCGGCCGCTACCGGGTGCGCTTCGTCGACATCGCCGAGGGCGCCGGCTTCCGGAACACCTTCGGCTGGTTCTGGGTGGGCGACGACGTCTCCAACCCGGCGAACCTCCGCCCCATCTTCGGCTGCCGCACCTACGGCACCTGCGCCTGCGGCTCCTGCTCCACCACCCGCACGATCACCATCGACTTCGACACCCAGCCCGGCTTCTCGCCCGGCCGGCCGATCGGGTTCTGGCTGCGGACCCCCGAGCGGCTCGACGGCTCGCGCGAGAACGGCTCCTTCCCGAGCGGCTGCCCCTTCGACGCCGGCTGCCAGCCGAGCGGGGCGAACGTCAACGATTCGTGCGGCTCCCGGTTCGACACCAACAACCGCATCTACTTCACGAGCTCGGCGCTCAACGACGACGGCGACTACGTCCACTTCCTCGTCTACCGGAGCGTCACCCGGACCGACACCTTCTACTTCGGCTTCGAGGACCTCTTCCGCGGCGGCGACAACGACTTCGAGGACTTCCTCGGCCGCGCCACCGGGCTCGTCCCGGTCTGCGATCCGCAGCCGGAGACCTGCGACAACGTCGACCAGGACTGCGACGGCGCGATCGACGAGGGCCTCACCCAGGCGTGCTCGACCGCCTGCGGCGCCGGGACCCGGACCTGCTCGGCCGGCTCCTTCGGGGCGTGCTCGGCCCGGGTGCCGGACCCGACCGAGACGCGCTGCGACGCGGGCGACGACGACTGCGACGGCGCGATCGACGAGGGCCTCACCCGCGCCTGCTCCAACTCGTGCGGCAGCGGCACCGAGGTGTGCCGGAGCGGCATGTACGCCGACTGCTCGGCGCCGACGCCGACCCTCGAGAGCTGCAACGGCGGCGACGACGACTGCGACGGCCGCACCGACGAGGGCCTCACCCGCGCCTGCTCGAGCGCCTGCGGGAGCGGCACCGAGACCTGCACCGCGGGGACGTTCTCGGGCTGCACCGCGCCGACGCCCGGCGCCGAGACCTGCGACAACACCGACCAGGACTGCGACGGCCGGACCGACGAGGGCCTCACCCGCGCCTGCTCGAGCGCCTGCGGCACCGGCACCGAGGTCTGCATCTCGGGCAGCTTCGTCGGCTGCACCGCGCCGAGCGGCTCCATCGAGAGCTGCAACGACGTCGACGACGACTGCGACGGGCGGGTGGACGAGGGCGTGACCCGCGCCTGCTCGACGAGCTGCGGGGTGGGCACCGAGACCTGCGTGGCCGGCGCGTTCGTCGGCTGCGACGCGCCCACGCCGACCCCCGAGGTCTGCAACAACGTCGACGACGACTGCAACGGCATCATCGACGACGGCAACCCGGGCGGCGGCGCGGCCTGCCTGCCGCTCGACGACGGCGGCTTCAGCGAGGCCGACGGCGGGGTGCCGGACGGCGGCGGCGACTTCTGTCTCGCCGGCCGGGTGGTCTGCGTCGGGGGTGAGCTCAGCTGCCGCGGCGCGTCCGGCACGACCCGCGAGGTCTGCAACTGCATGGACGACGACTGCGACGGCAACGTCGACGAGGACACCGGCGGCGATCTCTGCCCCGGCGGCGCCTGCGTGGACTGCCGCTGCGTCTCGCCCTGCGACGACGACGAGTTCCCCTGCCCGCCGGGCCGGGAGTGCGACCGGAGCTTCGCCGACCCGTCGATGGGCCTCATCGGCTACTGCGTGCCCGGCCGCTGCGCCGACGTGGAGTGCAGCGACGAGGAGGTCTGCAACCCGGACACCGGCGCGTGCGAGGATCTCTGCGCCGGGGTCGAGTGCGGCGCCGGCTTCGCCTGCGTGCGCGGCACCTGCGTGGAGGACACCTGCTACGGCCGCGGCTGCCCGACCGGCGAGCGCTGCCGCATGGGCGCCTGCGAGGCCGATCCCTGCGCCGGCGTGACCTGCGAGGGCGGCGCGTTCTGCCGCGAGGGCGAGTGCGAGGCGGTCTGCGCGCGCACCTGCGGCGAGGGCGAGGTCTGCCAGGGCGACGCCTGCGTGCCGGCCCCGTGCGGCGGCTGCGCGAGCGGCGAGAGCTGCGTGGAGGGCGCGTGCACGCCCGACGCGTGCGAGCCGGCCTGCGGCCGCGGGCGGATCTGCGAGGGCGACCAGTGCGTGGACGATCTCTGCCGCGGCGTGCGCTGCCCGGACGGCGCCACCTGCGCCGAGGGCGGGTGGTGCGTGCAGGACGAGATCGTGCCCCCGCGCGAGCCCGACTACGGCATCGCGAGCGGCGGCGGCTGCCAGTGCAGCGCCACCGGGAGCGGCCCGAGCGGCGGGCGCGGCGGCCTCGCGGCGGCGCTGCTCTTGCTGGGGCTGCTGCTCTGGCGGGCGCGCCCGCGGCTCCCCCGGCGCGGCGGGCGGGTCCTCGCCAGCGCGCTGGTGTTCTTCCTCGGCGGCTGCGACGTGGAGCCCTTCTGCTTCGAGGGCTGCGGGGACGAGGTCGACGCCGGGCCGCGCGACGCCGGCCGCCCCGACGCGCGCCCCGCCGACGGCTGCGTCGCGACCGGGGAGGAGACCTGCAACGAGACCGACGACGACTGCGACGGGCTCGTCGACGAGGGCTTCGACCTGGCGACCGATCCGGGCAACTGCGGCGCGTGCGGGAGCGAGTGCGTGCTGCCGTTCGCGTTCCCGGCCTGCATGGAGGGCGCGTGCGCGATCGAGCGCTGCGAGATCGGGCACCACGACCTCAACGACACGCCGGCCGACGGCTGCGAGTACGAGTGCCCGCCGAGCGGCGCGGAGCTCTGCGACGCGCTCGACAACGACTGTGACGGCGCCACCGACGAGGACTTCGACCTCGCGACCGACCTCGAGCACTGCGGCGCCTGCGGCAACACCTGCGGCTTCGCCAACGCCGCCGCCCGCTGCGAGGCGAGCGCGTGCGCGATGGGCGCCTGCAACACCGGCTTCGTCGACCTGAACGGCGACCCCTCCGACGGCTGCGAGTACGCCTGCGTGGCCGGCGGCGCCGAGACCTGCAACGCGGTCGACGACGACTGCGACGGCCGCATCGACGAGGGCTTCGATCTGACGACCGACGCGATGAACTGCGGCGTCTGCGGCCGCCGCTGCATGTTCGCCAACGCGACCGGCGCCTGCATGCCGAGCATGGGCGGGGCGGTCTGCGGCATCGCCGGCTGCGCGCCGGGCTTCCACGACATCGACGGGAATCCGGCGACGGGCTGCGAGTACCCGTGCTCGCCCACCGGGCGCGCGGACGCCTGCGACGGGGTGGACGACGACTGCGACGGCCGCATCGACGAGGCCGATCCCACCGTCGGGACGAGCTGCGGCACCTCGACCGGGGCGTGCTCGCCGGGCGTCAACAGCTGTCAGCGCGGCGCGATCGTCTGCGTGGGCGGCGGCGGGCCTCAGCCCGAGACCTGCGACGGCGTCGACCAGGACTGCGACGGCGCCACCGACGAGGGCACCCTCCCCGGCGTCGGCGATCGCTGCGGCGCGACGAACGTGGGCCGCTGCGCCTTCGGCAGCGTGGTGTGCGGCGGCGGGAGCCTGAGCTGCGGCGGCGGCTTCGTCGGGCCGACCGGCGAGACCTGCAACGGGGTGGACGACGACTGCAACGGCGCGACCGACGACGGCCTCTCGCCGCCTCCCCGCGCGACCGTGCCCAGCTGCGCCGAGACGCGCGGCGTGTGCGCGGGCCGGACGCCGACGTGCCGCGGCGCGGGCGGCTGGGGCTGCGACCTGCCGGCGAGCTACCAGGCAACCGAGACCCTCTGCGACGGGCTCGACAACGACTGCGACGGCACCGCGGACGAGGGATGCCTCGGCCCGGTGGGGAGCGACACCCGCCTCGACCTCGGCGACAGCCCCTCGCAGTACAACTCCCTGGCGCCGGCGATCCTCGGCGACGGCGGGAGCCGGGTCTGGGTCTCGTGGATGGACCTGCGGCTCGGGGACGCGCGCGCCTACTTCAACCGCTCGACCAACGGCGGCTCGAGCTGGCTCTCGAGCCCGGTGCGCCTCGACACCGCGGGCGGGCCCTCGATCGGGCCGCGCATCGCCCTCGCCTCCCCCGACGACGTGAGCGTGGTCTGGGCCGACTTCCGCGGCGGGACGAGCTACCGCGAGATCTACGCCCGCTACTCCACCGACTGGGGCGCGAGCTTCGGCGCGAGCGACACCAAGGTGAACGCGAGCGGGTCCACCGCGACCGCGGACAGCTTCAACGTGGAGCTCGCGAGCTCCGGCTCGAACGTCTACGTCGTCTACGAGGCGTTCGTCTCGGACCGCAGCCGTCAGGTGTTCTTCAGCCGCTCGACCAACGGCGGCTCGAGCTGGAGCACCCCGGTCCAGGTCTCGAGCGGCTCGGGCAGCACCTACGTCGCCGCGACCCCCGACGTCGCCGCCGCGGGCTCCAACGTCTACGTGGTCTGGCGCGACAACCGGAGCGGCGGCCTCGACGTCTACCTGCGGCGCTCCACCAACTCCGGCTCGAGCTTCACCGGCGGCGACGTGCGCATCGACGTCGGCGACGCGGCGGGCAGCAACTCGAGCTTCTCGCCCACCCTCGCCGCGCAGGGCTCGAACGTCTACGTCGCGTGGGTCGACGACCGCGACATGGGCAGCTTCGACATCTGGCTCAACCGCAGCCAGAACGCGGGCTCGTCCTGGCGCGCGTCGGCCCTGCAGCTCGACGGCGATCCCTTCAGCCACGACTCGCTCGAGCCGCGGGTCGTCGCCCCGGCGGCGGGGCAGGCCGTCGTCTCGTGGGTCGACTACCGCTCGGGCTTCCCGGACGTGCTCGCGTCCCGCACCACCGACGCCGGCGACAGCTTCTCCGCGCCGGCCCGCCTCGACACCGGGACCGCCCCGGGCACGAGCGGGAGCCTCGATCTCTCGCTCGATGCGAACGGCAGCCTCGTGGTCGCCGCCTGGGCCGACGACCGCGCCGGCTTCCTCGACGTCTACGCGAACTTCAGCCTCGACGGCGGCGCGAGCTGGCAGCCCCAGGACTACCGCCTCGACAGCTCCCCCCTCGGGACGAGCGACAGCCAGCGCCCCCAGGTGTACGTCAGCGGCGCCGCGGCCCACGTGGTCTGGGTCGACCATCGCCAGGGCGCCGGCTGCCCGAGCGCCTCGCGCAGCGGCATGAGCTGCGCGAACGGCGACATCTACTATCGCCGGCTGCAATAGTCGGGCGCGCCAGCGCCCGGCTACCCGTGCCCATGCCCGTGCCCGTGCCCGTGCCCCTGCCCGAGAATCAGTGGTCAACTCTCGAACGCGGATGACGAACGCGGCCCTGACCCTCGAAGAGCAGAGCGCCGATTTCACCGCGGGCACGGGAACAGGCGGCTGATTTTCGGCACGGGCAGGGGCACGGGTGCAGGCGGCTGATTTTCAGCGCGGGCACGGGCGCAGGCGGCTGATTTTCAGCGCGGGCACGGGCAGGGGCACGGGCAAGGGCACGGGAGCAGGCGGCTCTTCGAGCCGCCTGCTACGGCGCCTCGCCGTTCAACCGCAGCAGCGTCAGCTCCTGCCGGGTCGGCTCGCCGCTCGGGCCGCGCCGCGTGATCACCGCGGTGGCCACCAGGACGTCGCCGCTCGCGAGGCGGAGGCCCTCGGGCTTCGTCGCCTCGCCGACCTCGTCGGCCGTGACCCGCTCCTCGGGCCCGAGGGCGCCGTCCGGGTCGAGGCGCCGCCGGAAGAGGGCGAAGCCGGCCGCGCTCGCGGGGTACGCGTAGTAGAGGTCGAGGCCGCCGTCGCTTCGCCCGACCAGGGTGGTGTCGTGCACGTTGGGGCTCGCGTCGGTCACCCGGGCCGGCTCCGTCCACGCCTCGCCGTCGCTCGAGCGCACGACGAAGGAGACCATCGGCTCGGCGCCCACCGGGCGCTGGTAGGTCGCGGCGAGGCTGCCGTCGCCGAACACGCCGAGCGTCACCATCGCCGCGGCCTCGGTCGCGATCGCGCGAGGCGCCCCGAGGGAGCGCACGTCGGCGCCGGTGGCGAGGCGCGGCACGCCGCCCCCGTCGCGGAAGACCAGCGCGACCCCGCCCGGCGTCGCCTGGAGCCGGGGCCACGAGAGGAGCGAGGCGAGCCCGCTCACCGGCGGGAGCGCCTCGGGAGCGCCGACCCGGCCGAGGTAGAGGGTCGGCGCGCTCTCGAGGTCGTCCGCGCCGGCGAACACGAGCGCGCCGTCGACGAACGACGGCGAGGCCTCGAAGGGGTGCGGCGTGAAGCCGATCGGGCGCGCGACCTGGAAGGCCGCGCCATCGGCCGAGGTCGTCGACCAGAGCTCTCCGCGGGTGAAGCCCTCGTCGAAGCTCTCGAACACCAGCGTGACCGCCCCGGCCTCGTCCTGGGTGATCGCGCTCGCCACGTCGAGGTCGGCGCCGGGGCCGAGGCGCAGCGCCGCGTCCGCGCCGACCGGGAGCGCCGCGCGCGGCACCGGGATCCCGGGCGGCCCACCGCCCCCGTCAGCGAGCGCGCTCCCGTCCACCGGGCCCGGGCCGCCGTCGCAGGCGGCCAGGAGCAACATCGCCGCGAGCCATCGCATGCGTCGATCGTGACAGCTCACACGTCGACGCGATAGAGGCCGGCCGCGTTGCTCAGCTCGTCGAGCAGCTCCTCCGCGCTCTGGAAGCGGCGCGCGGGCTCCTTGTAGAGACAGCACATCGCGATCCACTCGAGCATCACCGGCAGGCGGACCGGCGGGTCGAGCTGGGACGGGAGCGTCGGCTCCTCCTCGACGTGCGCGACCATCACGTCCACCGGGGCGTCGCCGACGAAGGGGACCCGGCCGGTCAGCATCTCGTAGAGCATCACGCCGAAGGCGTAGACGTCGGTGCGCCCGTCGACCGAATCGCCTCGGATCTGCTCGGGCGCCATGTAGGTCGGGGTGCCGAGCAGCTCGCCCGCCTTGGTCACGTCCATCGAGCCGTCGACCGCCTTGGCGAGCCCGAAGTCGAGCAGCTTCACGACGCTGCGGCCGCCCGGCCCGTCGCGGAGGAAGACGTTCTCGGGCTTGAGATCGCGGTGCACGATCCCGAGCTGGTGGGCGTGCGCGAGCGCGCGGGCCAGCTGCACCGCGACCCGGACGACGACGCGCGGGTCGAGGGGCGCCGCCGAGCGCTCGATGACGTCGGCGAGGAGCTCCCCCTCGAGCCGCTCCATCACGTAGCAGGGCCGGCCGTCGGGCAGCGCGCCGCGCGCCTTCACGTCGACCACGTGATCGCTGCGGGCCGCCTCGAGCGCCTGGGCCTCGCGCTCGAAGCGCTGGATGACCCGCGGCCGGTCCATGAAGCGCGGCTGCAGCGTCTTGATCGCGACCCGCGCCTCGGTCACCCGGTCGAGCGCCTCGTACACCGTGCCCATGCCGCCGTCGGCCAGCACCGGCCCGACGTGGTAGCGGCCGAGCGCGAGCTGCCCGACGAGCGGATCGGCGCCCATCGCCGCGCGGGCCGAGGCGGGAAGCGTGCCGGGATCGGACGAGAGCGTCTCCCGCTCCCGCCGCCGCTCCAGCGTCTGCTCCCCCGTCGCCTCGCCCACCGCTCCCTCATCATGAGAGCGACCGGGGCGGCTGAGAAGTCCCGGTTCAGGCGTCCAGCTCGACCGCCCGCACCGTCTCCTCGAGGCCGAAGCGCGGCCGGAACCCGAGGACCTCGCGGGCCCGGGTGTCGTCGACCATGCAGACGTAGCGGATGTGGTCGAGCTCGGGGGTGGGGAACGAGGTCATCCGGTAGCGCCACATCCGGTCGAGCACGACCTGCGCCATGCTCGCCGGGACCGAGCGCGGGCGGCGGCCGAGGATCTTGAAGACGCGGCTCATCGGGACCTCGCCCGGGCCCTTGAGGTTGAAGATGCCGCGCACTCCGGGCGCGAGCGCGAGCTGGATCGCGCTGACCACATCCCGCTCGTGCATCACCTGCACCATCGGGTCGAAGCCCATCAGGGTGACCGGGCGCTCGAGCCGGAGGTAGTTGCTCGGCGCGTTGTGCACTCCGCCGAGGATGTGACACGGCCGGAGCACCACCGTCTCGGTGTCGGGGTGCCGCCAGAAGAAGCTCTGGGCGAGCATGTCGACCTCGACGAGGTCCCGGATCGCGCTGAAGTGCTGCGCGCCGAGGAGCGGCGCCTCCTCGGTCAGGAACTGCGGGTTGTCCGGGCTCGGGCCGTAGACGTTCGCGCTCGAGAGCACGACCAGCTTGGGGATGTCGTACTGGATGAGGGCGTCGAGGAGCTTCTGGAAGGCGACCACGTTCCATGCGTGGTGCGCCTTCGCGCTCGCCCGGAGGTCGTGCATGATCCCCAGGTGCACCACCGCCCGGATGTCGCCCGCGCGGAAGACGTCGCGGGTCTTCTTGCGGCGCAGATCGATCTGGTGGTGGACGATGTCCTTGGGGCGCCCGCGGAACTCGCGCCGGTCGATGCCGACCACCCGATCGTCGCGGTGGAGCTTGCGCGCGAGGAGGCGGCCGAGCCGACCGCAGATGCCGGTGACGAGCACCGCGCCCTCGCGCGCCTGGGCGTCGGGATCGCGGCTGGCCGCGGGGCGGCGGGTCGCGCTCGGTCGCTTAGTGGGCTGCGGCGGCGCGGGCGGCGGCACCGTCGCCGGGCTCACCTCGCGCTGGCGGCGCGCCGAGGGGCGGCCGCTCTCGGAGCGCGCGCGAGCCGGCTTCTCGGGCGCGGACGCGGCCTGGGCGCCGACGTCCTCGGGCGCTGACCGCGGCTTGCCCCGCCGGGCGGAGGGTCGCTTGCGACGATTCCCGCTCACGGCCTCGGAGTATCCCGACTCGGCCGCGCGAAAGGCAAGCTCACGATTCGGACGACTCTTCGGTCTCCTCGGCGGCCTCGCCCTCGGCGGGCTCGCGGAGGCTCGGCTCGCTGGTGAGCTCGATCTGCAGCTCGAAGATCTCGCCGGCCGCGATGGTGAAGCGGCTCCGGCCGGTCATCGGCTCCTCGAGGCGGGGGTCCATGTACTCCCAGGTGACCACGCGCTGGGTGGCGCCGCCCTGGGCCTCGCCCTCGGTGACCTCGTTGATCTTCATCGCGCGCCAGGGCGCGCTGGAGAAGCTCTGCTCGAACCAGCGCTGCACGCGGCCGCGGCCCTCGTGCCGGTAGGGGTCGCCGGTCTCGGTGCGGGTGAAGGGCTCGAGCAGCGAGCCGGTCTGGGCGAAGAGCTCGGCCACCATGTCGGCGTCGCCGCGCATGAAGTGGGCGACGTAGCGCCGCACGATCTCGTCCTCGGCGAGGAGCTGCGCCGGCGCCCGCTCGTAGACCATGCGGACCTCGAGGCCGTTGCACCACTGCGAGCGCTGCACGAGCACCTCGAGCCGGCCGGCGTCGGTCAGGCGCACGTCGCCGGGTCGGTTCTCCTCGGGGCGGCCGTAGCACTCGTCGGTGGAGGGCACGGCCACGCGCACGACCTCCTCCATCAGCCAGCTCTCGCCGCCGCCCTCGGGCAGCGTCGCCTGCTGGACCACGGTGTGCTGGCAGCTCTCGGTCGCGAACTGCTGATCGTGGAGGAGCAGGAGGCGGTTGTCGTCCGCCTGGTGCACCCGCACGTGGGCGGCGTAGCCGCGGGACAGCAGGTCGAGCGGGCCCTCGGTGCAGTGCGCCTCGACCCAGCGCCAGCGGCTGTCGTCGAGCCCGGGCGGCATGGTCGCGGTGCGGCGACTGCCGGGCGTGACCTCGAGGTCGCCCGTCTCGTCGGGCGTGGTCCGGCGGTCCTGATCCCCACCGCAGGCGGCGAGGACGAGACAACAGCTGAGGGTGACGAAGGCGCGCATGACGGCCGTACAGAAGCCCGCGGACCGCCCCACGTCAAGGGGACGGGTCACCAGAAGATGGAGCGCCGCTCCTCGAGGCCGCGATCGACCATGCGCTGGATGGTGCTCCGGACCTCCGCGACCTTCTCCCCGATGACCGCGTCGTCGTCGTCGGGGTCGCCCTCGAAGCGCATCGGCGGCCCGAAGCGGAGCCGGTAGCGGGTGGGCAGCGGGAACGGCGCGCCGAGGAAGAGCTGCGGGATGATGGGGAAGGACGGCATCCCGAGCAGCTTGGCCACGCCCTTCAGGTCGGCGACGCTGATGAGCTGCTCCTCGCCGCCCACCACCGAGACCGGCACGATCGGCGTGCCCGTCTGGAGCGCGAGCCGCATGAAGCCGAGCCCGAACTCGACGAGCTTGTAGCGGCGGTCGAAGGTCTTGCTGATCCCGCGCGTGCCCTCCGGGAAGACCACCAGGGCCTCGTCGTTCTGGAGCAGCCGGAGCGCGTTGTCGGGCGAGCCGACCACCTGGCCGCAGCGCGGGAAGAAGACGCTCACGAAGGGCAGCTCCGCCGACCAGCGCTCCACCATCGAGCGCGGGAAGCGCGGCGGCTCGGCGTCGAGCATCAGCGAGGTGCCGATGATGAGCCCGTCCATCGGGATCTGGCCCGAGTGGTTGGCGATGATCAGCACCCGCCCCTCGGGGATGTGCTCGACGCCGAAGACCTCGGTCCGGAAGTAGAAGCGGTGCAGGAACGCGGCGAGGGCGAGCGCGTAGCGCGCGGTGCCCGGATCGAAGCCGAAGGGGTCGAAGCCCGCCTCGTTGGGGTGCATCTGGATGCGCGCGATCCGCGCGTCGAGCTCCTCGCCGAGCGCGTCCTCGGCGAAGCGGACCATGCGATCGCCGAAGCGGGCCACCAGCTTCTCGACGCGGCTCTCCGCCTCCTGCTGCTTCTGCCAGCCGCGGCTCGCGAACGGGACGGGGACGTCGCCGGGACCCATGCGCCGACTGTGCGCGATGGGGTCCGTGCCGGTCAATCGGACGGGACGTGGACCAGCAGGGTCGAGGGATCGGTGGGCCGCCCGTCGACGCGGACCTCGAAGCCGAGCCGCCCGTCGGTGGCCGCGATCCACTCGCCCCGCTCGACCCGCTGGCCGGGCTCGACGTGGACCTCGCCGACGCCGGTGTAGACGGTGACCCAGCCCATGCGGTGCAGCATGACCACGCTCCGCCCGCGCCGGCCCAGCCGGCCGACGTAGACGATCTGTCCGTCGGCCGCGGCGCGGACCGCGGTCCCGTCCTCGGCGGTGATCCGGGCGCCTCGCCGATCGTGCGCCGCGAGGGCGCCGCCGCGCGCCGGCCAGAGCAGGTTGCTGAAGATCCGGCCGCCCGCCTCCTCGCGCATCGCCTCGCTCGGCGCGAAGCGGAGCAGGCGACGCACCAGGGCACGGCGATCGACGGTGGGCGCGGGGCGGGGCTGCGCGTCGGCGAGCGGCGGCGGCGTGGGCCGGTCGGCGGCGGTGACGCGCTCGGGCTCGGGCACCCGGCCGGCGGCGTGGGCGCGCTCGGCGACGCGCCGGACGAACGCCGGGCCTCCGTCGAAGAGCGCGAGCGGGTCGGTGGCGCGGCCGCCGTCGATCAGCTCGAAGTGCACGTGCGGCCCGCGCGAGATGCCGGTCGAGCCGACGAGCGCGATCCGCTCGCCGCGCCGGACGCGCCAGCCGGGCTGCACCGTGGTCCGCGAGTTGTGCGCGTAGAGGGTGACCCAGCCGTTCGGGTGCAGGATGAGCACGCAGTTGCCGTAGCCGCGGATGCCGTTGTCCGAGTAGGCGACGATGCCGTCGGCGGCCGCGCGCACCACCGTGCCCACCGGCGCCGAGATGTCGACGCCGTCGTGGCGGAGATCGGGGCGGGTGGTGCGCACGTAGCCGAAGCCGCGCACGTAGTTGCCGTCGTCGACCGGCCAGAGCAGCCGGTCCGGCGCGGCCTCGCGCCACGCCGCCGCCCGCAGCCAGCGCGCCTCGGGCTGACCGTGCATGAGCTGCGTCGCCGCCTCCCGGGTGCCGAGCCCCAGCGCCTGCGCCCGCTGCAAGGACGCGCCGCGCGGCGTCGGCACGTTCCGGGGGCCGTCGCTGAAGCGGGAGTAATCGTGGCGGTGCCCGCTCCGCTCGGCCGGGTCCGCCGCGACGGGCGACGCGAGCGTGAGCGCGAGGAGCACATGAGCGGCGATGTAGGATAGCCTCACACCACCTCTCAGCCATGGCGGAGGCCTCCCGGTCAAGAAACCGGCGACCGCTTCCGCTACCATGGAGGCTGGAATTCGGAGGGGACGATGCGCGCTTGGCTTCTCGTGCTCGCGGTGAGCCTGCTCACCGCCGGGTGCTCCTGTGACTTCTTCGACTCGGGGGAGGCCGACGCCGGGCCCCGCAACGGGGGCGTCGGGGATCCCTGCTTCGCCGACACCAACTGCCGGGCGGGGCTGGTCTGCGACGAGGAGAACCGCTGCGGCCCGTCCGGCGAGGGGGCCGAGGGCTCCGTCTGCGTGCTGAGCGGCGACTGCATGGAGGGGCTCTTCTGCGGGCCGCGGCGCGTCTGCGAGCCGGCCGGGGACGGCGCGGACGGCGCGGACTGCCAGGGCACCGCCGACTGCGAGCAGGGCCTCGTGTGCACGGTGGAGGGCTTCGGCTTCCGCTGCCGCGCGGCCGGGGCCGGCGACCTGGGCGACGCGTGCGGGAGCGACGTGGACTGCCTCGCCGGGCTCTCCTGCACCGTCGGCGACGGCGGCGCGCGCACCTGTCAGAGCGCGCCGATCGCGGGCGGCGACGGCGGGGTGGGCGCCCCGCCGCTCCTGCCGCCCTGGACCGGCGCCGACTGCGTCGAGGACGCGAGCGACCCGCCGCGGGCCTACTTCGAGGTCCCGCGCGGGGGCGAGGGCGACGGCGACTTCTACCGCCTGCCCTTCCCCAACGACGTGCGGCGCACCGCCAGCGGGCTCGATCTCTCGGGTCACCCGCGGCCCGACGACGCGCTCCCGGTGGACGTGCTCGGCCGGGTCATCGACGCCGCCGAGGAGGATCTCGACGGCTTCGCCACCAACCCGGTCGTCTACTTCCGCTTCTCGCGCCCCTACGAGTGGGGGGACGTCACCGGGGAGCGGGTGCGCCTCGTCGACCTCACGCCCGGCTCCCCGGAGGCGGGCCGCGATCTCGGCCGCGGCTGGCTGACCACCGCCGGCCCGATCACGCGCTACATCTGCCCCAACTGGCTCTCGGTCCGGCGCGGGCACGGCGCCCCGCTCCGCCCGGGCACGACCTACGCGGTGATCCTCCTGGACGGGATCCGGACCGACGCCGAGGGCGGCAACGTGCCCTTCGAGCCCTCCCCCGATCTCGAGGCGCTGCTCGCCGACACCGCGCCCGCCGCGCCGCTCGACGCGGCCTGGGACCGCTACCAGCTGCTGCGCGACTGGCTCGCCCAGGCCGAGACGCCCGACGCGAGCGAGATCCTGAACGCGACCGTGTTCACCACCCAGTCGGCGACCGCGCCGGTGCCGGCGCTGCGCGAGGCGATCCGCGCCCAGAGCGCGCCGACCCTGAGCGACGTGACGGTCTGCGCCGACGGGGTCGAGAGCCCCTGCGCGGACGGGGGGCTGCGCGCCTGCGGCCCGGCGAGCGACGCCTACTGGGAGCTCCACGCCCGCATCGCGCTGCCCCAGTTCCAGCAGGGCACGCCGCCCTTCGAGGACCCGGAGGACGGCGGCGCCATCGCCTACGACGCCTCCGGCGCGCCGACCGTCGCCCGCACCGACGACGTGTGTTTGGTGATGACGGTGCCGAAGGTGCCGGCGGCGCCCGCGAGCGGCTTCCCGGTGGTCTTCTGGGCTCACGGCACCGGCGGCGCCTTCACCGCGCCGATCGGCAACGGCTTCGCCGGGGATCTCGCCACCGCGGACGGCGGCGCCGGCGTGGCCCAGGCGGTCACCGTCGCCATCGACATGCCCCAGCACGGCAGCCGCCGCGGCGACTCCACCCGCAGCCCCGACGGGCTGGTCTTCAACTTCGCCAACCCGCGCGCCGCGCGCGACAACTTCCTCCAGGGCGCCGCGGACCTCTTCGCGCTCGTCTACTGGGCGGAGGGCTTCGTGCTGCCGGCGGCCGACGCGCCGACCGACTTCGACGTGCGCTTCGACCCGGCGCGCTTCGCGATCCTCGGCCACAGCCAGGGCGCGAGCCACGCGTCGCTGATGATCCCCTACGAGCCGGGCGTGATCGCGACCGTGCTCAGCGGGCTGGGCGGGGACCTCACCGAGTCGATGCTCACCAAGACCCGGCCGGTGAACATCGCCGCCGCGGTCCCGCTCGCGCTCCTCGACCCGGACCGGGCGGGCAACCTCGCGGCCGGCGACAACCACCCGGCGCTCGCGCTGGTGCAGATGCTCTACGAGCCGGTCGACGCGGTGAACTACGGGCGGCACTACCACCGCGAGCCGATCGATCTCACCGGGCGCCACGTGCTCCAGACCTACGGCCTCGGCGACAGCTTCAGCACCGAGCGCACGATGGCGGCGTTCGCCCGGAGCGCGACCTTGCCGCACGTGAGCCCGCAGCTCGTCGACATCGGCCTCGGGGATCCCATCCCGGCGCCGGTGAGCGGCAACGTGACGATCGAGATGACCGACTTCACCGTCGGCCTCCGCCAGTACGCGCCCGAGGCCGGGCGCGACGGGCACCACGTCTTGACCGAGAGCCCGCAGCCCCGCGCCGACGCCCTGCGCTTCCTGCTCCAGGCGCTGGCCGGCGCCACGCCGCCGATCGGCGAGTGACCGTCAGCGCTCGAGGGCCGCGAGCGCCCGGCTCTGGGCGGCGAGCAGGCGCTCCAGCTCGTGGGGCGCCGGCGCGCGGTCCAGCGCGAAGGACAGCCCCGCGTCGTCGCGCATGATGTCGGTCACGATCGGATCGAGGCGCGCCAGCGCGTCGACCACCTCGGGCCGGGCGAGCGCGGCGTAGACCGCGTCCGGGGGCGCGCCCTGGACGACGAAGCGGGGCTCGTAGGCCGGGCCGGCGAAGAAGGTGGGCGCGCGGGGACACACCCGCCACGCCTGCGCGACGACGCTCCCGTAGAGGGTGCCCGCGACCGCCCGCACGCCGCCCCTCGCGTTCGAGTGCAGCACGAAGCGCGTGGACGGCGGGCGGAGCGCCCCGAGCGTCAGGTAGGCCGTCGCCGGATCTCCGGCGTCGGCCATCACGAGCGCGACCCACCGACCCTCGTGCCGCGCCGGGACCGGCGGGAGACCCGTCGTCGCCTCGTCGTTCGCGTGGGGTCGCGCCTCGGGCGGCAGCGCGGCCGCCCGGGCCTCGAGCGCCTCGGCGAGCTGCGCCGCCCACCCGAGCACGTGCGCGGTCGCGTCGTGCGACGGGAAGAGCCCTTCGAGCGTGACCTCGACCGCGTGGTCGCTCACGTGCCCCCGGCCCCCGGCCTGACCGATGCTCTGCGTGAGCCACGCCAGCTCGGGCTCGGACAGCCAGCCGGTCAGCGTCGGGTGCGGCTGCCCCGGCGCCAGGCCCAGCCCGAGCGGCGGCTGGAGCTCGACCCGCAGGAGCAGCTCGTGGCCGCGCGCGTAGCCCTCGGTCGCGCGCACCGCGCCCGGCCGCCCCACCCCGATCGCCCAGAGCCGACCGCCCCGCTCGCCGGCGAACCAGCCGACGCCGCGTCGGGTCAGCCCGAGGCGCTCCGCGAGCGGCCGGAGGTGCCGCTCGACCGCGCCCCGATCCACCCAGGCTTCGGGGCCGGGCGCGGTGTAGCCGTGGGTCGCTGCCATCCGCATGGCGCCTCGCATCCGCGCGTGGTGCTCGCGGTAGAACCACACGTAGAAGCCGCCCACGCCCAGCATGAAGAGCGCCGACGCGAGGGACCCGAAGCAGTTGAACGCCTCTTCCATGTCCGCGCCCATCGTCACCCGGAGGCGACGGTTGCGTCACCCCTTCCCACCGCGGCCCCGGGCGGTCATCCTCGCGCCATGAGCGACCCGGCATCCGCCTTCGACCTCGACCGCATCGGCGGCCGCAAGGCCCTCGTCGAGCTCATCGACACCATCCTCGCGTCCGGCGAAGAGGCCATGAAGGCCTACCGCGCGGGCGTGGCCAACCGGACCAAGAAGAAGCCCGACCGGAGCCCGGTGACCGAGGCGGACGAGATGGTGGAGAAGCGCCTCTCGAAGCACCTGCGCGCCCGCTACCCGGACGCCGGCTTCCTCGGCGAGGAGACCGGCGCCTCCGGCCCCGAGGACTCGGGCATGCGCTGGGTCGTCGATCCCATCGACGGCACCCGGGCCTTCATCCGCGGCCTGCCCACCTGGTCGATCCTGGTCGGGCTCGAGGCGGAGGGGGAGCCGGTGGTGGGCATCGCCTACATGCCGGCCGCCGACGATCTCTTCGTCGCCGTCAAAGGCGACGGAGCCCGGGGCAACGGCCGGCCGCTCGCGGTCTCCGAGGTCGACAGCGTGGCCGAGGCCACCGTCACTCACGGGGCCCTCTCCCAGTTCACCGATCTGCAGCTCGGCCACCTCCTGCCCCGGCTCGGCCAGGAGACCTACACCCAGCGCGGCTTCGCCGACTTCGACGGCTACCGGCAGATGCTGCTCGGGCGCTGCGACGCGATGATCGATCCCGGGGTCGCGCCCTGGGACATCTGCGCGGCGGCGGTCATCGTGCGCGAGGCCGGCGGGCGGCTGACCTCCCTGGGCGGCGAGGACACCATCTATGGCGGCGGCGCGGTGGCCACGAACGGGCACATCCACGACGCGCTGCTCGCGCTCCTGTCGCGCCCTTCCGAAGGCTGAAGGAGCGGCTACCTCCGAGCGCGTGACCCATCGCGTGCTCCTCATCTCCGGCTTCTTCGGCTTCGAGGCGGTCGGAGAGCTCCGCTACTTCGAGGGCGTCGGCGACGCCCTGCGCCGCGCCTACGAGGCCGAAGGCGAGGAGGCGGACGTGCGCGAGGTCCGCACCCTGCCCACCGCGTCGATCCGGGACCGCGCCGCCCGGGTGCTCGAGGCGCTCGAGGACCTCGCCGAGGCCGGCTCCGGGCCGATCCACCTGGTGGGGCACAGCACGGGTGGGCTGGACGGACGGCTGGCCATCGCGCCCAGCGCCAGCCTGAACGCGGACGTGGGCGACCCGGCGGCGCTCCGCGAGCGGGTGACCTCGCTGGTCACCGTGAGCACGCCCCACGGCGGCTCCCCGCTCGCCACCTTCTTCGCCAGCGCCGCCGGTCAGCCGCTGCTCCGGGCGATCACCGCGCTCGGCGCCCTCGTGCTCGACCGCGGCACCCTGCCGGTCTCGGTGGTCGTGAAGCTCGGCGACATGCTGCGGAACTTCGACGACGTCATCGGGCTGAAGGGCACGGTGCTCGACGAGCTCTACGAGCGGCTCCTGAACGACCTGACCGAGGAGCGGCGGGAGGCCATCGTCGAGCTGCTCGGAGAGATCTCGAAGGACGCGGCGCTCGTCTTCCAGCTCACCCCCGAGGGCGTCGACCTGCTCGACGCGGCCACCGGCGACCCGGACGAGATCCGCTATGGCTGCGTGATCACGCGCTCTCCCCAGCCGACCTTCTCGCAGCTCCGCGCGCTCCGTCACGACGTCTACGGGCACGCGACCTACCTCATCTACATCCTGCTCAGCGCCCTCGCCTCGCAGACGCGCACCGACATCACCGTGAACGACGCCCAGGCGGCGCGGCTCCGCGAGCTGCTCGGCGAGGTCCCCCCGAGCAGCGCCCACGACGGCATCGTGCCGACCCTGGCCCAGGCCTGGGGCGAGGTCGTGGCCGCCGCCACCGCCGACCACCTCGACCTCGTCGGGCACTACGGCAACGGCGAGGGCTCGTCGGACTGGCTGCCCTCGGGCAGCGGCTTCGACACCGAGGCGTTCCACGACGTCTGGGCCCGGGTCGCGCGCTTCCAGCTCGGCTCGGTCTGACGCCCCTGGACGAGCGCCGCGGTTCTGGTAGGGTCCGCGCGCCATGGCAGACGTGCATCACGACCGTCCCGGCGAGCCGCCCGAGATCCGGGACGAGGCCGCGGACACTCCCATGTGGGTCCCGGCGATGGGGCTCGCGCTCCTCATCGTGGGCGCGGTGTTCCTCGTCTGGCAGTCCTCCGGCGAACCGGCACCCGACGCCGCCGCGGAGGAGCTGAACGTCGAGGGGGCGGCCGAGGCCGTCGACCCCGACGACGGCGAGCCGAACCAGTAGATGCAGCGCGAGCGCTCCGAGATCGTCGCGTCGAGCCCCCTCATCGGGGGCTTGCGGCCGGAGTCGTTCGCCCCGAAGGTCTCCGTCCCAGCGTGCCGCTGGGACGACAACGTACGCAGGGCGTCACGGACGCAGGGAGAAGGATCTCGATGACCAAGCCGATCCGGCGCGTGGGTGTCGTCGGGTCCGGCGTCATGGGCAGCGGCATCGCCGCGCACATGGCCAACGCCGGGCTCGAGGTGCTCTTGCTCGACATCGTCCCCCGGGACCTGAGCGAGAAGGAGAAGAACGATCCCCGAGCGCGCAACCGCATCGCCGCCGAAAACCTGAAGGCGACGGTCAAGTCGAAGCCCGCGCTCTTCTTCCACCCGTCGAACGCGCGGCTGGTCACGGTCGGCAACATCGAGGACGACCTCGCGAAGCTCGAGGGCTGCGACCTCGTGATCGAGGCCATCATCGAGCGCCTCGACATCAAGCGCAGCTTCTTCGAGAAGCTGGACGCGGTGGTGGACGACGACACCATCGTCGCCTCCAACACCAGCGGCCTCCGCATCGCGGACATGATCGAGGGCCGCGACGAGAAGTTCCGCAAGAACTTCCTCGTCATGCACTTCTTCAACCCGGTCCGGTACATGAAGCTCCTCGAGCTCGTGCCCGGCCCGGACACCGACCCGGCGGTCATGGAGCGCGTGGCGCGCTTCGGCCGCGACGAGCTCGGCAAGGGCATCGTCGTCGGCAAGGACACGCCGAACTTCGTCGGCAACCGCATCGGCGTGCACTCGATGATGACCACCATCCATCAGATGGTGGCCGACGGCCTGCTCCCCGAGGACGTCGACGCGATCACCGGCCCGCCGATGGGCCACCCGAAGAGCGCGTCGTTCCGCACCGCCGACCTGGTCGGCCTCGACACCTTCGTGCACGTCGCGAAGAACTGCGTCGAGTCGCTGCCGGACGACGAAGAGCGGCACGTCTTCGAGGTGCCCTCGTTCGTCGAGGGCATGGTCGAGAAGAAGCTGCTCGGGAACAAGACCCGCGGCGGCTTCTACAAGAAGACCAAGGAGGGCATCCAGACCCTCGACCTCGAGACGCTCGAGTACCGCGACAAGGGCGGCGATCCGGACATCAAGAAGACCGCCAAGTCGATCGGCAAGATCCCGGACCCGGCCGCGCGGGTGAAGAAGCTGGTGGCCACCGAAGGCAAGGTCGGCGACTTCGCCTGGAAGGTGCTCTCGAAGAGCCTCGCCTACGCCGCCCGGCGCGTCGGCGAGATCACCGACGACGTCGACGCGATCGATGACGCGATGAAGTGGGGCTACAACTGGGAGCTCGGCCCGTTCGAGACCTGGGACGCCCTCGGCTTCGCCGAGACGGTCGAGCGCATGCAGAAGGACGGCATCGATCTCCCCGCCTCGGTGGTGAAGATGAAGGAGTCCGGCGCGGCCGGCTTCTACCGCGAGGACGGCGCCGTCTACGACCTGCAGAAGGGCGAGTACGTCTCCCGCGAGCAGGACCCGCGCGAGGTCACCTGGACGCAGAAGACCGCGGGCCAGACCCCGGTGTTGAAGACCGACGGCGGCAAGGCGTTCGACCTCGGCGACGGCGTGCTCGGCGTCACCTTCACGACGCCGCACAACACCATCGACACCGGCTCCATCGACGTCCTCTGGAAGGCGGCCGAGGAGGCGGAGAAGAACTGGAAGGCCATCGTCGTCTTCAACGAGGGCCAGAACTTCTGCGTCGGGGCGAACCTCGGCTCGGTCGTCATGGCGTCGATGAACAAGCAGTGGTCGGACATCGAGACGATGGTCGACCGCTACCAGGGCGCGACCCAGCGGCTGAAGTACGCGAAGGTGCCGGTCGTCGGCGCGCCCTTCGGCATGACCCTCGGCGGCGGCCTCGAGCTCTGCTTCGCGTGCGACGCGGTGCAGGCGGCGGCCGAGACCTACTCCGGCCTCGTCGAGGTCGGCGTCGGCCTCATCCCCGGCGGCGCGGGCAACCTGAACATGCTCTGGCGGGCGCTCGAGGGCTTCCCCGAGGGCATGACCGTGAACACCTACGACGCGGTCACGCAGGTCTTCAAGAACATCGCGATGGCGAGCGTCGCCACCAGCGCGGTGGAGGCCCAGCACAAGGGCTACTTCCGCTGGAGCGACGGCGTCAGCTTCGATCGCGCGCGGCAGCTCCACGAGGCCAAGCAGAAGGCCCTCGGCATGGCGACCAGCGGCTACCACCCGCCGGCTCCCCGCGCCTACCGGCTGCCGGGCGACAGCGGGATCGCGACCCTCGAGATGATGGTCGACACCCTCCTCGCCGGCGGATACGCGACGCCGCACGACGGGACCATCGCGAAGAAGCTCGCGGTGGTGCTCTGCGGCGGCCGCGGCGGCCACACCCACGAGGTGACCGAGCAGGAGATGCTCGACCTCGAGAAGGAAGTGTTCGTCAGCCTCTGCGGCGAGCAGAAGAGCATCGAGCGCATGCAGCACATGTTGACCACCAACAAGCCCTTGAGGAACTGACATGACGAAGGTCGTAATCATCGATGCGGTCCGGTCCGCGGTGGGCCGGGCGCACAAGGGTTCGCTCGCGAGCACGCGCCCCGACGAGATGGCGGGGCAGGTGATCCGCGGGCTGATGGCGCGGAACGAGGGCGTGAAGCCCGAGCTGGTCGAGGACGTGGTCCTCGGCTGCGCGATGCCGGAGGGCGAGCAGGGCCTCAACATCGCGCGCGTCGCCGGCTTCCTCGGGGGTCTGCCCGAGGAGACCAGCGCCTTCACCATCAACCGCTTCTGCTCGAGCGGGCTGCAGGCGATCGCGAACGCGGCCGGCCACATCCTCATGGGCAGCCACGACGTCGCCGTCGCGGGCGGCGTCGAGTCGATGACCATGGTGCCGATGACCGGCAACAAGCTCAGCGCCTCGCCGGAGGCGCAGGAGAAGTACGCCAGCGTCTACACGCCGATGGGCATCACGGCCGAGAACGTGGCCCAGCGCTTCGAGATCGCCCGCGAGGACCAGGACCGGTTCGCCTACGAGAGCCAGATGAAGGCCAAGAAGGCGCTCGAGTCCGGCGCGTTCCAGGACGAGATCGTCCCGGTGAAGTCGATCCGGTACAAGGGCGGCGAGCGGGTCGAGAGCGACTTCACCGTCGACGAGCTGCCGCGGCCCGAGACCACGCTGGAGGGGCTCGCGAGCCTCCGCCCGGCGTTCTCGGTCAAGGGCAGCGTCACCGCGGGCAACGCGTCGCCGCTGAGCGACGGGGCGGCCGCCGCGCTGGTGATGAGCGACGCGAAGGCGAAGGCGCTCGGCCTGACCCCGCTCGCCACCTTCGAGCGCTTCGTCACCGTGGGCGTCGACCCGGCGATCATGGGCATCGGCCCGCTCCCGGCGGTGAAGAAGCTCCTCGAGAAGACGGGGCTGACCATCGACGACATCGACCTCGTCGAGATGAACGAGGCGTTCGCGTCGCAGTCGCTCTACTGCAAGCGCGAGCTCGGCATCCCGGACGAGAAGCTGAACGTGCACGGCGGCGCCATCGCGCTCGGCCACCCGCTCGGCTGCACCGGCGCCAAGCTCACCGCCACCGCGCTCCACGAGCTGAAGCGCCGCGGCGGCAAGCGCGCCATCGTGACGATGTGCATCGGCGGCGGCATGGGCGCGGCCGGCCTCTTCGTCCGCGACTGACCGACAGAGCCAACGCTCCTCACGCGGCGCATCCCCACTCGAGGGGGGTGCGCCGCCTTCGTTGGGGCCCTGCGCTCGTGACCGACCTTCGTGTAGGCTTCTTCCCGACAGGGGAAGGAGCACTCGCATGAGGTATGGATTCGTAGGCATCGTGGCGGTGGCGCTGGTCGGGCTCGCCGGCTGCGACGGAGGGGAGACGCCGGCGGACGGCGGCGCGGACGGCGCGGTCGCGTGCAGCGGCGGCCAGGAGGCGTGCGACGGGGTCTGCGTCGACACCGACACGGACCGCGCGCACTGCGGCGCGTGCGGCAACGTGTGCGAGGACGGCGAGGTCTGCGCGGCGGGCAGCTGCGAGCTGTCGTGTCCCGCCGGGCAGACCGCGTGCGGCGGCACCTGCCACGACCTCGACACCGACCGCGCGCACTGCGGCGGCTGCGGGACCGAGTGCGGGAGCGGCGAGATCTGCGCGGCGGGGAGCTGCGAGGTCTCTTGCCCGGCCGGGCAGGCGGAGTGCGACGGCACCTGCCACGACACGATGAGCGACCCGGCGCACTGCGGCGGGTGTGGCATGGCGTGCGCAGCGGGCGAGGTCTGCATGGCGGGGGCCTGCGCGACGTCGTGCGGGGCCGGCACCACGGAGTGCAGCGGCGCCTGCGTGGATCTGATGACCTCCCCCGATCACTGCGGCGGCTGCGACGCGCCCTGCGCGGGCGACGTGGGCGCCTCGGGGCTCTGCGTGATGGGCGCGTGCCGCACCGTGTGCGACGAGGGGACGGGCGACTGCAACGGCGACCTGTCGTCGACCGGTGGCGACGGGTGCGAGACGCCCATCGCGACCGACCCGATGAACTGCGGCGTGTGCGGGCGCGCCTGCGTCTTCACCAACGCGACGGGCGGGTGCACGAGCGGCGCCTGCGTCATCGCGACCTGCGACGTCGGCTTCGACGACTGCGACATGGACGCCACGAACGGCTGCGAGACCGACATCGCCGGTGACGCCGCGAACTGCGGGACCTGCGGCACGATGTGCGCGTCGGGTGAGGTCTGCGTGACCGGCGCCTGCATGCCTCCGCCGGGCGAGGACTGTCGGAACCCGATCGTCCTGGCCGCCGGCATGAACACGGTCAACTGGGTGGCGTCGACCAACGACTACCTGACGACCGATCCCGAGTGCCTCTCGACCAGCTTCGACGTGGACGGCCCGGACGTCGTGCTGAGCTACACGGCGACCGCCAACAGCGAGGTCTCGTGGACCCTCACCAAGCCGAACAACGTCCGCTGGGTGGCGTCGGTCAGTGACGCCGCCTGCGGCATGGCGACGCCCGAGATCTCCTGCGACTCGCAGTTCGGCGGCACCGAGCTCAGCGGCAGCTTCCTCGCCGCCGCCGGCACGACCTACTACTTCTACGTGGCGGACACCGACTCCTCGGCGGACCCGCTCGACAACCCGTTCACCATCGACATCACGGAGACGGCGGCGCCGTGCTTCCCGGGCGTCGGCGGCGTGGTCGGGAACACGATCACGCGCATCCCGTCGGGCCTGTCGTTCCTGACCGAGTACTACGTGGCGGCGGACGACGCCCCCGGCGGGTTCCTCTACTTCGGCGGGACGAGCGACCTGTGGCGGATCCCCAAGGCCGGCGGGGTCGCGGAGGACGTCGAGGCGGCCGCGGGCATCGGCTCGTCCGAGCTGGGCTACGAGATGCTGATCGTGGGGAGCGACATCTTCGTGGTGAACGACAGCACCACGGGCACCACGGGCAAGCTGATCCGGATCAGCGCGGACGGAGGCGCCACCTGGATCGCGGGCGGGGAGGACTACGCGCTGTTCCCGACCGCGCCCAACGACGACTTCCGCGGCGCGACGTCGGACGGGAGCAGCATCTTCCTCATCACGCACGACACGGTGGAGACCGAGATCTGGAGCGTCCCGGTCGGCGCCGTCGTGGTCCCGGCCCCGGCGACGCTGGTCGGGACCATCCCGACGGAGGACACCTGCTCGGGCCTCGCGGTCGATGGCTCGTTCTTCTACACGGTGTGCGCCGACTCCGACGACCTCATCCGCATCGACCGGTCCACGCTCGCCGTCACCCAGCTCTTCGACGGAACCAGCGTGAGCTCGACGCGCAACGGCGTGGCCGTCGACGACAACGACATGGATGGCGTGGCCGACGTCGTATACTGGCAGGACGCCGAGGAGCGGGTGCGGTTCACCTGCGGTCTGGGCGCGGGTCGCACCCCGTTCACGGCCAACCTGGGCACCTGGGGCTCGGGCACGTCGAACTACGGGCTCGGGTTCCTGGATGGAGCGACGCCGATGCTCTGGAGCTACGACGACGACACCGAGGACCTGATCCGCCTCGATTGACGAGGCCTCCGAGCCCCTCCCTCCACGGACCGGGAGGGGCTCGGGCGCACGCAGTGAAGAAGTGCGAAGGCCGCTTGCTCCCGACCGCGAACACCGCATGAAGGAGTCGTGAGCGAGACGAAGACACCCGCGACCCGGCCCTGGCGCCGCCGCATCCTCCGCGGCCTCGGCGCGCTCGGGGGCGCGCTCCTGCTCGTGGGCGGCGTGCTGCTCGCGGACGCCTGGAACGCGATGGGCACGAGCGCGGACGGCGCCCGCCTGGAGCGGATGAAGGAGTCGCCCCGCTGGGGCGGCGAGGGCTTCGTGAACCCGATGCCGATGGTGGAGCCCGAGCTGATGGAGGCCACCGCCCGCTGGCTCGAGGGCGGCGACCACCGCACGCCCGAGACCCCGCCCCCGATCGAGCGGCGCACCCGGGCCGACTTCGAGGCCGCGCCCGAGGGCGGCCTCCGCATCACCTGGCTCGGCCACTCGACGATGCTGGTCGAGCTCGACGGGCACACCCTCCTGACCGACCCGATCTGGGGAGAGCGCTCGAGCCCGTCGAGCTGGCTCGGCCCCAAGCGCTTCCACGCCCCGCCCCTCCCGCTCGAGGAGCTGCCCGAGCTCACCGCGGTGCTGATCAGCCACGATCACTACGACCACCTCGACACGCCGACCATCGAGGCGCTCGAGGCCCGCGCGCCTCGCTACCTCGTGCCGCTCGGGGTGGGCGCGCACCTGGAGTACTGGGGCGTCGACCCGGCCCGCATCACCGAGGTCGACTGGTGGGACGAGGTCGAGATCGACGGCCTGCGGCTCGTCTCGACCCCCGCCCGCCACTTCTCGGGCCGCACCGGCTTCGACAAGGACGCCACGCTGTGGACGAGCTGGGCGATGATCGGCCCCGAGCACCGCGTCTACTTCAGCGGCGACACCGGCTACTTCCACGGCTTCCGCGAGATCGGCGAGCGCCTCGGCCCCTTCGACGCGACGATGCTCGAGGTCGGCGCCTACAACCAGCTCTGGCGCGACGTGCACCTCGGCCCCGAGCAGGCGGTGCGCGCGCACGTGGACCTGCGCGGCGAGGTCATGCTGCCGGTGCACTGGGGCACCTTCGACCTGGCCCTGCACGCCTGGACCGAGCCCCCGGAGCGCCTGCGCCTGGCGGCGGAGCGCGAGGGCGTGCGCGTCGCCATCCCCCGCCCCGGCCAGAGCGTGCTCCCGTCCTCGCCCCCGGACGTCGCCCGCTGGTGGCCCACGCTGCCTTTCCAGACGGCCGACGAGGCCCCGGTGGTCGCCTCGCACCTGAACGAGCGAGCCCTCGGCGCCGCCGCAGTGATGCGCTAGCCGGGGGCCAGGCCCCCGGCTCCCGTGCCCCTGCCCGTGCCCGTGCCCGTGCCCGCGAAGCCCGGAAGACGCGCCCGCCCGCCCCTCCCCGCCCCGCGTGAAGAAGCGTGAGGATCGCCCACCCGCCGTTGCGGCCCTCCCTGGCCGTCTCCAGAGTGCAGGCGTGCCTTTCTGGCTGAGAATGATCCTCTTCGTGCTCGCGATGCTCCTGCTCGCGGGCGTGACCACCTGGTACGTCTGGCGCCGCAGCGCCTTCGCCGCCGGCCTCGGCCGCCGCGGCAAGCGGGCGCTCGCGGTGGCGCTCTTCTCGGGCCCGGTGATGATGATCGCGGCCCGGAGCTTCGAGCCGCTCCTGCCGCGTGACGTGGCGGCCCTGCTCGGCGCGGTCGGCGCGACCGTGCTGCTCGGCACGTGGATCTCCACCGTGCTCGTCGGCACCCTCGACCTCGGCTTCCTCGCCGCCCGCTGGCTCCGCCGAGCCCGCGGCAAGACCGCCCCCGCGGCAACGCACACGGTCGCGGCATCGGACACGGCGTCGGTCGCGGACACGGCTTCGGTCGCGGACTCGGCTTCGGTCTCGGCTTCGGACTCGGACTCGGCTTCGGACTCCGTCTCGGAGCCCATCGCCGAGACGCCGAGCCTGGGCACCCTCCCCCGCCGCGCCCTCCTCCGCCGCTCCCTCACCGGCGCCGCCCTCTCGGTCGGCTTCGGCGCCGCCGGCTACGGCGCCCTCTTCGGCCGGCGCGACTACGAGATCACCGAGGTCCCGATCCCGATCCCGGGCCTCTCGCCTCGCCTCGACGGTTACCGCATCGCGCAGATCAGCGACGTGCACTTCGGCACCTACGTGGGCGAGCCGGAGCTGCGCTCGGCGGTCGCCTTGATGCGGGAGGCCCGCCCGGACCTCATCGTGCTCACCGGCGATCTGCTGGACCACGACGCCGCCTACGCGCCCTGGCTCGGCCGCATGGTGCGCGCCTTCTCGGAGCTCGGCCCGCGCGACGGCGTGACCGTGATCCCCGGCAACCACGACTACTACGCGGGCGTGGAGGCGGTGCTCTCGGTCTCCCGCGAGGGCGGCGGCACGGTGCTGCGCAACCAGAGCCGCGTGATCGGCGACGGCCACATCGCGCTCGTCGGGGTCGACGACGTCTGGGCGCGCCGCAACGGCGACGGGCCCGGCCCCGACCTCGAGCGCGCCCTCGCGGACGCTCCCCCCGATCTCCCGCGGGTGCTGCTCTGCCACAACCCGGTGTTCTTCCCCGAGGCGGCCGGCGAGGTCGCGCTCCAGCTCAGCGGCCACACGCACGGCGGCCAGGTGAACCTCGGCGTGCGGCCGGCGGAATTCGTCCTGCCCTACGTCGAGGGCCTCTACGTCGAGCAGGGCTCGCGCCTCTACGTGAACCGCGGCTTCGGCACCGCCGGGCCTCCGGCCCGGGTGGGCGCGCCGCCGGAGATCACCCTGGCGGTGCTGACGGCGGCGTAGCCTCGCGGGCGGGCGGCAGATCGAGCACGACCCGCCAGCCCTCCTCCTCGCGGACCAGCTGGATCTCGGCCCGCCGATCGCGCTCCTCGTTCTCGACCACGACCGTGGCCTCGTTCCCCTCGACGGTCTCTCGCATCCCGCGGCTGCCCCGGGCCGGCGCGAACGTCTGCCGGAAGCGCCCGCGGGCGATCATGTCCCAGGGCTCCATCGGCCGTCCGCCGAGCGAGCTGGCCAGGTGGGCGCGCTCGGCCAGCGCGCGGCGGCTGTCCTCGGCGAGGAGCGCGTAGGCGTCCTCGACCGCGCTCGGATCGTGCTCGGCGCGGGCCATCGACTCGAGGAAGAGCCGGACCGCGCCCGACGGCGTGTCGTCCGAGGGCGCCTCGGTGCAGCCGAGCAGCGCGAGCGGGACGAGCGCGATCGAAAGCCACCTCACGCGGCCGGCTTGCCACGACCGCGGCCCCCGGGCTAGCAGGGGCCGATGCGCCGCGCCCTCCTCGTCCTCGCGTTCTTCTCCCTCGCCGGCTGCGACGACAGCCGCTGCGAGGCCCGCGGCGCCGCCCGCTGCACCGACGAGGGCGTGCTCGAACGCTGCGAGCCCAACCGCTACGGCGGCCTCGAGTGGGCGGCCCATCCCTGCGAAGGCGCCACCCCGACCTGCGCGCCCCACGGCGAAGACGAGGCGGCCTGCGTGGGCGAGCGGGTGGGCGAGTGCGATCTCTCGAGCTTCGAGGATCGCTGCGTCGACGAGCGCACCCTCGAGGACTGCGCGCCCTTCGGCCCCGAGGGCGACGAGGGCGCGCTGCACCGCGTCCGCTGCGCGGAGGGCACCCGCTGCGGCGAGGTCCCGCGCGCCGCCATCGCGGCCGGCCGCGCCGAGGGCGCTCGCCACGACTGCTACGCGCCCCGCGACCCGCACTCGCCCCCCGCCCTGGTGACCTTCACCCACGGCGACGTCCGGCTCGGCGACGCGCCCGCGCCCCCGGTCCCGTTCCGGGTCCCTCGGGGCACGCTCCTCCACCTCGGCGAGGAGGCGCGCGCGGTGGTCCTGGTGAAGGAGCGCCCGAGCCGGGTCGAGGGCCCGCGCGAGCTCGACGTCTACTCGCTCCAGCCCGAGGCCGTCGTGGCCACCCCCGAGGCGGCTGCCATCGAGGCGCTGCTCGAGCGCGAGCCGCCCCGCCCGGTGCCCCCGGAGGAGATCCTCCTGAGCCCGGCCCCGAGCGAAGCTCGCGTGGTGCGCGTCTGGGTCGGCGAGGGCCTCCCGGGCGCGTCTGCCCGCCTGCCCGACCTCGCCTGGCGCTGCGACGAGGACTGCGGCCGCACGGCGACCGTGAGGCAGCTCGAGCCCGAGCGGCGCACCGTGTGGCGCGGCTCCGGCGACCGCGCGATCGACTACGATGGCCCGCCGCTCGAGCCCGGTCACGTCTACGAGCTCGTGCTCGGCGACGTCGTCTACCGCCTCGAAGCCGAGGCCCCGCCCCGCCTCGACGCCCTGATGGCCCAGATGCGCGGCTGGCCCCTCGCCGAGCAGATGTCCGTCCTCGCCGCGCTCCACCGCTGGGGAGGCTCCCGCGCCGCCGCCGTGATCGCCCTCCTCCGCGCGCACGTCGAAGCCCAGCGAGGAGACCCCGCCGTACGCGCCCTCCTCGACGCCTACGGCATCCCCACCCGCTGACCCCTTCTTTTTCGGGAATCAGCGTTCCTTTCGAAAGGATTCGGGAATCAGCGTTCCCTTTCGAGAGGATTCAGGAATCAGCGTTCCCTTTCGAAAGGAAGGGAGCAGGGAGGCAGGAGGCGAGGAGGAAAAGGGGTTGGCACGAGGACGGCGTCGGGAGAGCCCGTTGTGGAATGGGGAAGATCGCCCCCATGCCCTCGACCCGAGTCCGCCCCGGCCCCGCCAATCCGATTCCGAGTCCGATTCCGAGTCCGATTCCGAGTCCGAGTCCGAGTCCGACTCCGAGACCGAGACCGTCGCCGAGTCCGAGACCGTCGCAGAGTCCGATCCCGAGACGCCGACCCGCTGGCGATCGCCACCGCGCGGCGAGCCGCCCGAGCCCGGCCTGGCCTGGCCTGGCCAATTCCTCCTCGCCTCCCAACTCCCCACTCCCCAAGACACAGCCGCCGACCCGCTGGCGATCGCCGCCGCGCGGCGAGCGTCCGAGCCCGGCCTGGCCTGGCCAATCCTCCTCGCCTCCCACCTCCCCACTCCCTGCAACACACAGCCGCCGAACCGCGGGCGATCGCCACCGCGCGGCGAGCGCCCGAGCCCGGCCTGGCCAGTTCCTCCTCGCCTCCCACCTCCCCACTCCCTGCAATACACAGCCGCCGAAGCGCGGGCGATCGCCACGGAGCGGCGAGCGTCCGAGCCGGGCCCCGACCCCTTCCTTCCTCGCTTCCCACCTTCCTCGCTTCCTGCGAGTCGCAGGTACCGAGACGTGAGGAGCGGGATCAGGCTTCGATGTCCTCGCCCGCATCCGGATCATCGAGCGGCATGGCGGGACGAGGGCCGACCTCACGGTAGGCGGGGAGCTCGTAGGTGCGGTCGGGGGTGGCGAGGTGCTCGAACCACTCGACGAAGCGGCGGAGGGTGGCTCGCTGCTCGGGGGTGGGGACGAAGCGATCGCCGCAGAAGGTCGCCCCGACGTGGGGCGCGAGGGCGAGCTTGCGGATGGCGATGACGTCGGTGCGGAGGCGCATGCCTTCGTAGACGCCGCTGCGGGCGAGCGGGCGGCCGATGTAGTCGCCGCGGATGCGCCGCGTGCCGCCGCTCGCGTGGAGCTCGACCGCCTCGCAGCCGCGCCACCGGGCGCGATCGGCCGGGGCGTCGACGATGGCCGACACGCTGACGTGGTCGCTGCCGGGGCGCGCCCAGAGCCGGAGCACGCCGTAGCCGAGGGAGGCCTCCGCGTTGCCCCAGGGGATGCGCAGCTCGAGGGACGGCTGGTCCCGGGCGTCCGGCCGCACGACGAGCTCGCCCTCGTAGGGGAGATCGGCGGGCAGCGAGCGGGCCCAGGCGGGCGGCGGCAGCGGGGCCGACCCGCAGCTCCCGAGCAGCGCCATCAGCGCCGCCGCCGACCATGTGCTCACGACCCTCGTCACGGACTTGTCCAACAACATACGGCGCCTAGTCCGGACCCTCCACCCCCACCCCGCCTTGGGTCGGACGTGCGGGGTCTGCACACCCCGGCCAGGCGGCTCCGGGCGAATCAGGTGCGTGACGATCGGACCGTCGGGGGCGGCCCGACTTTTGCGGGCGGAGCGCCTCGCCTATGCTCGGCCCCGAGGTCTCCCCCATGCACCCCCTTCGAATCCCCCACCTTCGCGCGCTCCTCTTCGCCTTCGCCTCCCTGGCCCTCGCGGCCGGCTGCGACTGCGGCGGCTCCATCGGCGGCGGCGGCCCCTGCGAGAGCAACGACGACTGCGAGGCCGACGGCGTCTGCGTCGACGGCCGCTGTCAGGCCCCGATCGACGCCGGCCCCGACACCGGCATCCCCGACTGCGTCGACGAGGACCGCGACGGGCGCTGCGCGATCGACGACTGCGACGACGCCAACCCGCAGCGGGGCGGCGACGAGGTCTGCGACGCGATCGACAACGACTGCGACGGGACCATCGACGAGGGCATCAGCACGCTCTGCGCCGACTGCACGCCGGGGTGCAGCGCCGAGGAGATCCCCGGGCCGGGCGGCTGGATGCCGACCGAGGACAACTCCGAGGGCGTCATCGTCGACGACGACGGCGCGCTCACCCTCGGGCGCAACATGGCGATGGCCTTCGCGGTCTGGGTCGCGAACATGGACGAGGGCACCGTCAGCAAGCTCGACTCGCGCACCGGCGCCGAGGTCGCGCGCTACCCGACGGTGAACGCCACCGCGCCGGCGGGCACGCGCCCGTGGAACGAGGCGTGCAACTGGTCGAACCTCGGCAACTGCCCCTCGCGCACCGCGGTCGATCAGAACTTCGACGCCTACGTCGCCAACCGCGCCTTCGGCAACCAGGGCACCATCACCAAGTACGCCAACCGGGAGACCGACTGCGTCGACCGGAACGGCAACGGGATGATCGAGACCAGCCGCGACCTCAACGCGAACGGCATGATCGAGATGGGCACCCCGGAGTTCGTCGGCCCCGACGACGAGTGCATCCTCTGGACGGCGCCGGTCGGCGCGGGCAACGGCGTGCCTCGCGCGCTCGCCATCGGCGTGGCCCCGCCCGACGCGTTCGTGGGCGACGTGTGGGTCGGGCTCTTCAACGAGCGCCAGGCCTGCCGCCTCGATCCCGCCTCGGGCGCGACCGTCGCGTGCATGCCGATCTCCGACTTCCGGCCCTACGGCATGGCCGCCGACTCGATGGGCCGCATCTGGACCGCGGACCGCTCGGGCGCGCGCCGCGACGTGCTCGGCTTCATCGACCCGATCGCGATGAGCTTCACCCCGGTGGCGGCGATGCCGGGCTCGGAGTGCGCCGTCCCCTACGGCATCACCGTCGACGGAGCCGGCGACGTCTTCCTCGCCAACCAGTGCAACCCCTCGCTCTGGCGGTTCCGCCCGTCGACCGGGGAGTGGACCGGCGTCGACGCGGGCGCGGCCGCCTTCACCGGGACGCCGCGCGGGGTGGCCGCCGACGAGACCTATCTCTGGACCGCGCTGAGCCACGCGGGCGACGCCTTCGCCGGCGGGGTGACCAACCGGGTCCGGCAGTACCGGCTGAGCGACCTGAGCTTCGTCGCCGAGCACACCATCCCGACCGGCCAGCAGCCGATCGGCATCGGGGTGAGCTTCGACAACTCGGTCTGGGCGATCTGCCGCAGCAACAACATCGCCGCCCGCCTCGACCCCGCCACCGGCGTGTGGACCGAGCATCAGGTCGGCTTGCACCCCTACACCTACAGCGACTTCATCGGCTTCGGCCTCAACGTCTTCGCCGAGCCGCGCGGCCGCTACCACTTCGTGCTCGAGGGCTGCCCCACCGGCACCAACGTCTGGCAGGGCGCCCGCTACACCGCGGAGATCCCGGCGGGCACGTCGGTGACGGTCTGGGCGCGCGCCGCGGACACCCGCGACGGGCTCGCCGCGGAGGAGTGGATCGGGCCCTGGGAGGGCAACCCGGCCGACTTCACGATGGCCCCCGGCCCGGTGCCGAGCCGGCGCTTCCTCCAGGTGGAGCTGAGGCTCTCGACCACCGACCGCACGACCGCGCCGCGGGTCTTCGACATCGAGGTCGCGGGGGTCTGCGAGCCCATCGTCGAGTGACGTTGATCCTCGGGGCGTTCACGGTAGGATGCGCGCGCCTTCATGGACGCCCAAGACCCCACGCTCGGCCTGCGCCGCGTCATCCGTGACGACGGGTCCGCCAACCCCGACACGGACCCCTTCCTCCCGGAGGAGACGCTCCGGTCGATGTACCGCGAGCTGCTGAAGATCCGGCGCCTCGACGAGCGCATGCTCGGCAAGCAGCGGCAGGGCAAGGTCGGCTTCTTCGGCACGATCACCGGCCAGGAGGCCACGCCGATCGCGACCGCCTTCGCGCTCGAGGATCGCGACTGGATCTTCCCCGCGCTCCGCGAGAGCGCGATCATGCTCTGCCGGGGCTTCCCGCTCTCCGACTGGCTCGCGCAGGTCTACGGGAACCAGCGCGACGTGCTCAAGGGCCGCCAGATGCCGAGCCACATGAGCGGCCGCGCGGTGAACCAGGTCTCGTGGTCCAGCTGCATCGGCCCGCAGATCCCGCAGGCGGTGGGCGCGGCGATGGCCGCCAAGCGCCGCGGCGACGACGCCGTGTCGGTCGGCTTCATGGGCGACGGCGCCACCAGCCAGCCCGACTTCCACGCCGCGATGACCTTCGCCGCGAAGGACCGCGCGCCGGTCGTGCTGATCTGCCAGAACAACCACTGGTCGATCAGCGTGCCGACCGAGAAGCAGACCGCGTCGGCCACCATCGCGGTCAAGGCCAAGGCCTACGGGATGCCCGGGATCCGCGTGGACGGCAACGACGTGCTCGCCGTCTACTCGGCGGTGAAGGAGGCGGCCGACCGCGCCCGCCGCGGCGAGGGGCCGACCTTCGTGGAGGCGGTGACCTACCGCATGGGCCCGCACTCCTCGAGCGACGACCCGACGCGCTACCGCAGCCAGGACGAGGTCGACGCGTGGGCCAAGAAGGACCCGATCGCGCGCTACGAGGCCTACCTCCGCAAGGCGGAGCTGCTCGACGACGCCTCGCGTGAGGCCGTCATCGAGGACCTGGAGCGCGAGATCACCGCCGCGATCGACGAGGTCGAGGAGCTGCCGCCGCCGCCGCGGGGGACGCTCTTCGACGACGTCTACGCGGACACGCCCGCCCACCTCGACGAACAGCGGGACGCCCTCTCGCGGCTCCCCGACGCGCCGCGCGGGCACTGAAGACACGGAATCGGGCACTTCCCGCCGAGCGCGGGTCGCCCTACGAGAACCCTCAGGAGAGACACATGGCTGAGAAGAGCTACGAGGCGATCGTCATCGGCGCCGGTCCCGGCGGCTACCCGGCGGGCATCCGATTGGCCCAGCTCGGCGTCAAGACGCTGGTGGTCGAGAAGGAGTACTACGGCGGCGTCTGCCTCAACTGGGGCTGCATCCCGTCCAAGGCGCTGATCGCGGCCGCGAACACCTACCAGGACATGCAGGAGGGCGTCGGCACGATGGGCATCTCCGTCGGCGACGTGTCGATCGACGTCGGCAAGCTGCAGGACTGGAAGGACGGCATCGTCAAGAAGCTCACCGGCGGCGTGCAGGGGCTGCTCAAGGCCAACAAGGCCGACTCGGTGATGGGCACCGCGAAGCTCGTCGGCAAGAACCAGGTCGAGGTGACCGACGCCGACGGCAAGAAGACCGTCTACCAGGCGAGCAAGGGCATCGTCATCGCGACCGGCGCCCAGGTCATCCAGATCCCCGGCATGGAGATCGACGGCGAGACCATCATCAGCGCGCGCGAGGCGGTCAGCCTCCGCCGGGCCGAGGGCACCATGGTCGTCGTCGGCGGCGGCGTGATCGGCATGGAGCTCGGCATGGTCTACCAGAAGCTGGGCATGAAGGTCGTGGTGGTGGAGCTGCTCCCGCAGCTGCTCACCGGCGTCGACAAGGACCTCGTCCGCGTCGTGCAGAAGGCCTTCGAGAAGTCCGGCGGCGAGGTGCACGTCGAGGCCAAGGTCGAGAAGATCGAGAAGAAGGGCGGCAAGGCCACCGTCACCGTCGCGACCAAGGACGGCAAGAGCTTCACCATCGACGCCGACAAGGTCCTCATGGCCGTCGGCTTCAAGCCGAACAGCAAGAACCTCGGCCTCGAGGATCTCGGCGTGAAGATGGACCAGCGCGGTCACATCCAGGTCAACGAGAAGCTCGAGACGAACGTCTCCGGCGTCTACGCCATCGGCGACGTCATCGGCGCGCCGTACCTGGCGCACAAGGCCACCAAGGAGGGCGAGATCGTCGCCGAGGTCATCGCGGGTCACAAGGCCGCGGTCGACTGGCGCGCGATGCCCGCCGCCATCTTCACCGAGCCGGAGATCGCGACCGTCGGCATCACCGAGACCCAGGCCAAGGAGCAGGGGAAGAAGGTGAAGATCGGCAAGTTCCCCTTCAGCGTGAGCGGCCGCGCGATGGCGGTGCGTCACACGGAGGGCTTCATCAAGACCATCGTCGACGCGGAGACCCACGAGGTGCTCGGCGTCGCCATCGTCGGCCCCGAGGCCAGCGACCTCATCAGCGAGGCGTCGCTCGCCATCGAGATGTGTGCCTTCGCGGAGGACGTGCACCTCACCATCCACCCCCACCCCACCCTGGGCGAGGCGGTGATGGAGAGCTTCAAGCACGCGCTCGGCGAGGCCGTGCACGTCATGAACCGCTGATCTTTCGCGCCAAAGATGCATCAGGGGGCGCCAGGGCACGTTCTGGCGCCCCTTGCTCTATCATGTCCCCGGGATGACGGATGGAGCGGACGACTGGGTCGAGATGCCGACCCTGGCGCAGGACTCTCGGCTCTGGGTGGCGCTCGAGGGCCCGGACGAGGTCTGGCTGGGGCGGCTCGCGCACGAGCTGGGCCGGATCGGGGTGCGGGCGAAGCTCGCCAAGGCGGAGGACCAGTCCGCCTCGGGGCGCCACCCCAAGCTCGTGGTGAAGTGCGGGTGGCCGGATCCCGCGAGCGGCGACGACCCTCCGCCGCTCGAGTCCGAGCCGACGCTCTGGTTCCCGGGCAAGGACGGCACGATGGTCAGCCTCCGCGGCGACCGGAACATGAACGTGCTCGCGATGGAGGTCGCCCGCTTCTTCCGCGGCGTCGAGGACGACGCCGAGGACACCGTCCAGGACGACCTGCTCGAGCAGCAGATCCGCGAGTTCCAGCAGCGCTCGAACGCGCCCAAGCCGCGCCCCGCGCCGAGCTTCTCGACGCCGCCGCCCAGCGCGACCTCGGTGCCGCCGCCCGCGAAGTCCGGCGGCGGCGCGGCGGGCTTCGTGGTGCTCGCGGTCTTCCTCCTCGTCATCGTGGGCGCCCTGGTGTTCTTCCTCGTCCGATGACTCGCGCCGGCCTCGCCTGGGCGTTGCTGCTCGCGGGCTGCGCGCTGAGCCACGGACGCGAGGCGCCGGGCGACGCGGGCCCCGAGCCGCCTCGGTCCCGGCCTCGCTGGCGGGCGATCGAAGCCGGCGACTACTTCAGCTGCGCGCTCGCCCTCGACGGCGTCGCCTGGTGCTGGGGCTCGAACGGCTCGGGCCAGCTCGGCGTGGGCGGCGGCGAGGCCGAGATCTTCGCCCCGCGGCGCGTGGACACCGACGCGCGCTTCCGGCAGCTCAGCGCCGGGGCCTCGCACCTCTGCGGGGTCGACGACATGGCGCAGCTCTACTGCTGGGGCTCCAACATCAACCTGGCCCTCGGCACCGGCGACGAGGCCAACCGCGACCGCCCGACGCGCGTCGTCGCCGTCGCGACCGAGATCATCGAGGTCCGGGCGGGGGCGTTCCACACCTGCGCGAGCGACGTGTTCGGCGACGTCTACTGCTGGGGGAGCAACTCCCGCGGACAGTGCGGGGTGCCGGACGTGAGGGCCGTGCCCCGGCCGAGCGCTCCGGTGCTCGACGGCGCGCTCGCGCTGGCCTCCGGTGACAGCCACAGCTGCGCGCTCCGCGTCGACGGCGTCTGGTGCTGGGGCAGCGGGGAGCGAGGCCAGCGCGGAGACGGCGGCGAGACCAGCCCGGAGCCCCGGCGCGTGCCGGGCGTCGAGGGCGCGCGCGGACTGTTCGCCGGGGGGACCACCACCTGCGCGACGGGGCCCTTCGGCGTCCGGTGCTGGGGCGGCAACGAGCACGGGCAGGCCGGGGACGGCGGCGGCCCCGACCGCGAGACCCCGGTCGACGCCTCCTCGCTGCCGCGCGAGGTGGTCGAGATCGAGCAGGGCGCCAACAACCACGCGTGCCTGCTCGGCGAGGATCGGCGCGTGCGCTGCTGGGGCTTCGCCGGCTCGGGCCGCCTCGGGGACGGCACCGAAGAGGAGCGCCGAGACCCGGTCGAGCCCCTGGGGCTCCCGAACGCCGGAGACGTCGCGGTGGGCGCGGGCCACGGCTGCGCGCTGAGCCTCGACGACCGGGTGCACTGCTGGGGGCTCAACCTGAGCGGCCAGCTCGGCGAGGGGCCGGAGGGCAACCGCCCCTTCCCGGCCGAGGTGGCCTTCCCGTGACTACCGGCCCGCGCCGCCAGCGCTAGAGTCCCCGCATGCGACGGCAGATCACCGTGCACCGGCTCGGCCGGGTCCGCTACGCCGAGGCGCTCGAGCTGCAGGAGCGGCTCCAGCGCGCTCGCATCCGGGGCCGGGTGGGCGACACCCTGCTCCTCCTCGAGCACCCGCCGGTCGTGACCCTGGGGCGCGGGGCCAAGGAGCAGAACATCTTGCTCTCTCGGGCGCTCCTCGCGGCGCGCGGCTTCGACGTGGCCGAGATCGGGCGGGGCGGCGACGTGACCTACCACGGACCCGGGCAGCTCGTCGGCTACCCCATCCTCGACCTGAGCCCGGACCGCAAGGACGTGCGGCGCTACGTCACCGACCTCGAGGAGCTGATGATCCGGCTCGCGGCCGAGTACGGGCTCGAGGCCGGCCGGGTGCCGAAGCTCAACGGGACCTGGATCGGCGACCGCAAGATCGGCGCGATCGGCGTGCGCATCAGCCGCTGGGTCACCATGCACGGCTTCGCCTTCAACGTGACCACCGACCTCGACCACTTCGGGGTCATCGTGCCCTGCGGCATCACCGACCGTGGCGTGACCTCGCTGCAGCGGGAGCTCGACCGGGACGTGGCGATGGACGAGGTGATGCCGAAGCTCGAGGCGCTCTTCGGCGAGCTCTTCGGCGCCGACCTGACGGTGAGCGACGCGCCGCCGCTCGAGGGCGTCGACGAGAGCGCGTGGGCGCCGGAACCGTGGCGCGACGCCGCCCCGTCTTCGTAGCTCGGTCCTCCCAGCTCGCGCCCGAACCCGTGGAGAGACGCGGCCAGCCGTGATATGTGAACCGCGGTTCAGCGATTTCGAAGCACGGGAGCGCAGCACATGGATCTGTCTTTCACGCCCGAGCAGGAGGCCTTCCGCGAGGAGGTGCGCGCCTGGGTGAAGTCGGCGATGCCGCCCCACCTCGCCGCCAAGGCCGAGGTCGACGGCAACTTCTCCATGCCGGAGATCATGGAGTGGCACAAAATCCTCTACCAGAAGGGCTGGGTGGCCCCGCACTGGCCGGAGGCGGTCGGAGGCCCCGGCTGGGACGCCGCCAAGCGGTTCATCTTCACCGAGGAGCTCGAGAAGGCGGGCACGCCGCAGCTCTCGCCCTTCGGCCTGGTGATGGTCGGGCCGCTGATCATCCAGTTCGGCACCGACGCCCAGAAGGAGCGCTTCCTGCCGAAGATCCTCAGCGGTGAGGAGGTCTGGTGTCAGGGCTACTCGGAGCCGAACGCGGGCAGCGACCTGGCGTCGCTCCGCACCACGGCCGAGGACGCGGGCGATCACTTCGTGGTCAACGGCCAGAAGACCTGGACGACCTACGCGCAGTACGCCGACTGGATCTTCTGCCTGGTGCGCACGAACCAGGAGGTGAAGAAGCAGGCGGGCATCAGCTTCCTGCTCATCGACCTGAAGGCCGAGGGCGTGACGGTGAAGCCGATGCTCACCAGCGGGCACACGCCCGCCTTCTGCGACACCTACTTCGACAACGTGAAGGTGCCGAAGGAGAACGTCGTCGGGAAGGTCGACCAGGGCTGGACGATGGCCAAGGCGCTGCTCGGTCACGAGCGCACGATGATCGCGGCGGTCGGGCAGTCGACCCGCGAGATCGGGCACGTCAAGCGCATCGCCAAGAAGACGCTGAAGGACGGCCGGCCGCTGCTGGAGGACGACGTCTTCCGCGCCAAGATCGCGAAGCTCGAGATCGAGCTCGAGGCGCTGAAGATGGCGAACTTCCGGGCGCTCGCCGGGGCGCAGCTCGGGCACGCGCCCGGGCCGGAGAGCTCGATCCTCAAGCTCCGCGGCTCCGAGATCCTCCAGCGCACGCAGGAGCTGGCGATGGAGGCCATGGGCCAGAACGCGCTGACCTGGTTCAACGAGGACGGCGTCGTCCCGCAGAACGAGGAGCCGGTGCCCAGCACCTTCAACTACACGCGGGCCACCACCATCTACGGCGGCTCGAACGAGATCCAGAAGAACATCATCGCGAAGATGATCCTCGGGCTCCCGCAGCCCGGGAAGTCGAAGTAGGAGGCGCGCCGTGGACTTCCAGCTCACCGAAGACCAGAAGATGATCCAGGAGACGGCGGCCTCCTTCGTCAAGAAGGACAGCCCCGTCGAGCGCATGCGCAAGCTGCGCGACACCGAGCTCGGCTACGACCGAGCCGTCTACGCCCAGATGGGCGAGCTCGGCTGGCTCGGCCTGCCGATGCCCGAGAGCGTGGGCGGCTTCGGCGGCACGATGACCGACGCCGCGATCCTGCTCGAGCAGTTCGGCAGCACGCTCGTGCCCGAGCCCTACACCGCCAGCGTGATCCTCGGCGGCATGGCGCTCGTGCACGGCGCCAGCGACGCGCAGCAGAAGGAGCTGCTCGGCCCGATGGTCGAGGGCGAGACCTCGCTCGCGCTCGCCTGGGCGGAGCGACAGGGCCGCTACGACGCCTCGAACGTCGAGACCAAGGCCGAGAAGAGCGGCGGCGGCTACGTGCTCCGCGGCGAGAAGGTCTGGGTGCTCAACGGGCACGCGGCCGACCACCTCATCGTCAGCGCGCGCACCAGCGGCGGCCCCCGCGACCCCGGCGGCGTGTCGCTGTTCGCGGTGCCCAAGGGCGCGGGCGGCCTCACCGTGCAGACCGTCAAGACGATGGACGGCGGGCGGGCCGCGCGCGTCCTGCTCGACGGCGCCGAGGGCAAGCTGCTCGGCGACGAGGGCGCCGCGGCGCCGGCGCTCGGCTGGGTGCTCGACAAGGCGGCGGCCGCGAGCTGCGCCGAGGGCCTCGGGATCGCGAACGCGGTCCTGTGGATGACCGTCGAGTACCTGAAGACGCGCAAGCAGTTCGGCGTGCCGATCGGCATCTTCCAGGCGCTCCAGCACCGCGCGGTCGACATGTTCGTGCAGGTCGAGCTGCTCAAGGGCACGAGCATCCTCGCCAACGCCCGCGCCGAGGAGAGCGACGCCGAGGCCCGGCAGCGCGCGGTCAGCGCCGCGAAGGCCACGCTCACCCGGAACGGCTTCGAGGTCGTCGCCCAGGGCACCCAGCTCCACGGCGGCATCGGCGTCACCGACGAGCACGACATCAGCCTCTACTTCAAGCGCATGCGGGTGCTGAACGCGCTCTTCGGCGACGAGGACGCGCACGTGCGTCGCTTCATGAGCCTGCCCGGCTTCGAAGAGGACGCCGGCTGATCACAGGCGGACGAGCTCGAGGCCGAGCCCCACGCTCACGCGGGTGCAGGTCTCGGGGTCGGACGCGGAGGGATCGAGGTCGGCGAACGAGGTGAAGATGCCGCGCAGCGTGTCCTCGATCCCCTCCATGCCCGTCGCGCGCACGCCGGCGGCGGTCAGCGCCTCCACCGAGAGCGCGCCGCCGAGCTCGCCGCGGGCGCGCCCCTCCGCGTCGGGCGCGCTGATCCCGATCGCGCGGACCTCGAGCTCCCGGAGCGGCAGGAGCCGGACCGCGCCCTCGTCGGCCGGCAGCCCGCTCAGCGTCAGCGCGCCCGAGGCGCCCCCGCTGGCGAGCTGAAGCGTCGCGCGCGCGAGCACCTCGCCCTCCCCCGTCACGCGCGGCAGCCGGTCGGCGTCGAGCGCGCTCGGATCGACCTCGAGCGCGAACAGCTCCACCGGGATGCGTCCGTCGGGGTCGGCCTCACCGAAACGCAGCCCGATGGCGAGCCGCCCCTCGTCGAGGGTCGCGTCCAGGGCGCGCTGGAACTCGTAGCCGTCGCCGAGCAGCTGCTGCCCCGCGGCGATGAGCTCCTGGCCGGAGTTGTCGACGCCGCCGATGCGGGGGTCGAGGGTCGAGACGAGGTCGGGCGCCGAGTCCTGGCAGGTCGACGACTCCTCGAAGACGCCGTCCCCGGCGTCGAAGCCGTCGACGTCGAGCCCGTGCGCGGCGGGGCGCTCGCCCCGGGCGAGCGGCGTGGCTGGCTGGAAGAGGAGCCGGGAGACGCGCCACTCGGTGCCCTCGAGGGTGAGGGACGCCTCGGTGGGCTCGCCGCAGAACACGCAGGCGGGCTCGGCGGCGCAGCCGAGGGAGGTCAGAGCGAGCAGGAGCGCGAGGAGGCGGAGGGTCTGCATGCCCCCCGCACAGCGCAACCACCGTGCCGGCCGGCGCGACCGGGCTTCACCCCCCGAGCCCGTGCCGATGGCACGCCGACCCGTGAAGCGGATTCACGCCTCGCTCAGGAGCCGGGCGGCCTCGGCGAAGATGTCGGCCAGCTCCTTGTAGAGCAGCTCCCCCTCCGCGGCGGAGGCGTCCGCCGGGTAGCCGAAGTAGGCCCGCGGCCCGCCCGCCTCGAGGAAGCTCTTCTTCCCGTCCCGGATCGCGACCGAGAGCGAGCTCGGGTTCGGCTCGAGGCCCTCGGCGATGTCCGTCTTGACCAGGAAGGGGTCGGCCGCGAGCACCAGGCTCGTCTCGTAGCTGCCCGCGTGACAGGCGCCGCTCTTGAACTCGTCGCCCAGGCGGAGCGCGTGGGGCTTGCGGGTCACGTCGGGGAAGACCGCGCGGGCGCCGCCCTCGTTGGCCTGCGCCGCGCCGTCCTTCAGCGCCTTCAGGTTCCCCGGCTCGAGGTGCGCGTTGCAGATGACGACGCCCGCGACGCCGGCGCGGTGCGCGCCCAGGATCACGTCGCGCACGAGCGCGGTCGCGGTCTCGAGCGAGATCGAGATGGTGCCGCGGAAGTCGGCGGCGAACTCGGTCACCGCGTAGGCCAGCGGGGGCAGCACGACCGCGGAGACGCCCTGCTTGCGGAGCTCCTGGGCCGCCCGGAGCGCCGCGGTCTCGCTGATCACGACGTCGGTGGAGAGCGGCAGGTGCGGCCCGTGGGCCTCGGTCGCGCCCGCGGGGAGCAGACCGATGGCGCCCTGCTCGGCGGCCTCGGCGGCCTCCTCGAAGGTCATCTCCGCGAGCTTCAGCGGGAGTCGGCGCATGGCCCCACCCTACGCCCCCGCCTCGGCCTCGACGAGGAGCCGCCTCACGACCTTGCCGCGGTCGTTCCGGGGCAGCGCGTCCACGAAGGCGACGAAGTGCGGGAACTTGTAGCGGGCGAGCGTCGTCTTGGCGTGCTGCTGCAGCGCCGTCACCAGGTCGTCGTCGCCGACCCGCCCCTCGCGGAGCACGACGAAGGCCTTCGGCACCGTGAGCCCGGCGCCGTCGTCCACCCCGACGATCGCGCACTCCTTCACCGCCTCGTGGCGGCAGAGGCAGTCCTCCATCTCGAGGGGCGAGACGAACATGCCGCGGACCTTGAGCATGTCGTCGCCGCGGCCGGCGTAGAAGTAGTAGCCGTCCCTCCGGGTGAACAGATCGGCGCTGACCACCCAGTCGCCGCGGAAGACGGCGTTCGACTTCTCCTGGTCGCGCCAGTAGCAGAGCGCGGCGCTCTCGCCGCGGATCCAGAGCCGCCCCATCTCGCCGTCGGGCACGTCCTGGTCGTCGGGCCCGACCACGCGCGCCTCGTACCCCGGCACCAGGCGGCCGAGCGAGCCCGGCTTCACGTCGCCCGGGTAGTTGGTGATGTAGATGTGGAACATCTCCGCCGAGCCGATCCCGTCGAGGATCTCGCAGTGCCCCCAGCGCTCCTGCCAACGCGCGTAGAGCGCGGGCGGCAGCGCCTCCCCCGCGCTGAGACACATGCGGAGCGAAGACATCTTGCGATCCTCCGCGTCCGGGTGGTCCACCATCTTCCGGATCATCGCCGGCACGTTGGTCAGCACCGTGACCCCGTGCGCCTCCACGTGCTCGAAGATGCGCTCGGGCGTGGGCTTGTCGGGGAAGAGCACCGCGGTGCCGCCGACCGCGAAGGGGAACATCAGGTTGGTGCCCGTCGCGTAGCCGAAGAAGAGGCGCGAGACGCTCACGAAGACGTCGTCCTCGTTCAGCCCGAGCACGCCCTTGGCGTAGCGCTCGGTGTTGAACGGGAAGTCGCGGTGGAAGTGCACCGCGCCCTTGGGCTTGCCGGTGGTGCCGCTGGTGAAGAGCCACCCCGCGACGTCGTCCCGGTGGGTGTCGGCGTTGTCGGTCTCGCTCGAGGCGGCGGCGAGCGCGTCCTCCCAGCGCTCGAAGCCCTCGGTGAGCGGCCCGTCGCCCACCGCGAGGCGCGCCTTGCAGCGCGGGTGCTTCGCGAGCGCGGGGCCGAGGCGGTCGAGGGTCTGCGTGTCGGCGATGACGGCCCGGGCGCGCGTGTACTCGAGCAGGTAGTCGAAGTCGGCCTCGTTGAGCAGCGGGTTGGCCATGCAGAAGGTGGCGCCCGCCTTGAGCAGCCCGAAGAAGCCGGCGGCGAACTCCACTCCGTCGAAGAGCAGGAGGAGCACCCGGTCCTCGAGGTCGATGCCGCGGTCCCGCAGCGCGTGGCTGCACCGATCGGCCATCTCCTGCACCTCGCGGTAGGTCCAGGCGCGGTCGCCCACCTTCACGGCGACGCGCTCGCCCTTCCCCTCGCGCACCCGCGCGTCGAGGTAGTAGTCGGCCATGTTGAAGCGCTCGGGGAAGGTCGGCTCGGTCATCGGCCCGAGGCTACAACGGACGGGCGGCCTTCATCGACCGGCGAGTCAGCGGCAGACCTGGGTGCCCATGCCCATCGACGCCACGCACGTGCCGCCGCTCGCGCTCGAGCAGTAGACGTAGGCCCGCCGCTCGCCGCAGGGCGCGACGGCCCCGACCCAGCCCGACTGATCGCCGCACGGGCCCATGGCGCTCGAGCAGGCGGAGAAGACGTTGGTGAAGCGGGGCTCCTCGGCGCCGTCGCAGCTCCAGTCGAAGCTGCCGGTGCCGTCTCCACGAGGCTCCACGAAGTACGTGAGCTGCCCGGGCCGCGCGAGCTGGGGCCCCGGGATGCCGCTCCCCGGGGCCGTGCGCGGTCCATCCCAGCAGTCGGCCGTGTCGAGGACCCAGCCGTCCGGGCAGGTGCCGTCGCAGAAGGTCGCGGCGCGGGTCGGGTCGCCGAAGCCGTCTTCGTCCTCGTCCTGCGCGCAGAGCGTGCCGGCGCCTTCGTCGACGTTCCCGTCGCAGTCCTGGTCGAGACCGTCGCAGAGCTCCTCGAGCGGCTCGTAGACGCACCCGAGGGCGGCGTCGCAGCCGACGAGGCGCTCGCACTCCGCCGGCTCGGCGCAGACGATGGCGCTCGGCACGCAGACGTGGGCGGCGACGTCGCACGTGCTCTGGGTGCAGGCGTCGGACGGGCCGCAGTCCGCGTCGTCCGCGCAGGTGAAGCGGCACTCCCCGGTGCACCCGTCGCCGTCGAAGTCGTTGGCGTCGTCGCAGTCCTCGCCCGGATCGACGACGCCGTCGCCGCACACCGAGGTCCCCGCGTCGTCCGAGCCCGCGTCGTCCGAGCCCGCGTCGCCCGAGCCCGCGTCGGCCGAGGCGGCGTCCATGCGCACCGCCGCGTCGGGCACGGGGTCGGGCGGATCGATGTCGAGGGTGAGCCCACACCCGGTCAGGAGGCAGAGCGCGGGCATCCAACGTCGCAGCATTCCGCTACAGGCTAGCAGCGCGCGGCGAACATGCGCGTGATGGATCGGCGAGCGCGACGTCGCGTCCAGCGCGGCGGGCCGACGACGAAATGCTTCAGCATTTCGGAGGAGCGA